>JBBSGG010000043.1:0-23488 GCA_038254305.1 Pyrinomonadales bacterium | reverse complement strand
TTCGCCGATGCCAAAGGCCTGCACAAAGGCGCGTACGTTCTCGCCGAAGCCGAAGGCAAAGACGGTCGTAAAACCGATCCTAAGCTCATCATCATCGCCACCGGTTCCGAAGTCGGCCTTGCCATGGAAGCCCGCGAAAACCTGAACAAATCCGGCACGCCGACGCGCGTCGTCTCGATGCCCTGCTGGGAATTCTTCGACGAGCAGCCCGCTCGTTATAAAGAATCCGTGCTACCGAAAAACGTGACCGCCCGCCTCGCCATCGAGGCCGGCGTATCCCTCGGCTGGGCAAAATACGTCGGAGACGCCGGCGACACGCTCACCGTCGATAAATTCGGCGCGTCGGCACCTGCGGAAGATGTATTCAGGGATTACGGTTTTACAGTTGAGAATGTGATCCAGAAAGCGAGAAAGCTTGTCTAGCTCTCCGACTCGATACAAGGAAGAAACCTCCACGTCAACGTTCATACCCCTGTCTGCGGTGGCCGATCCTAGCGACCGTTACGAAGAGCCGGTCATCGACGATCTCGTAAACGATCCGGTAAACTCCCTCCCTAACTCTATATCGCTCCTGGCCGGAGAGTTTTTCGCAGCCGTGTCCACGCGGATCGTCGGCTAGTTCATCGATCCGGGCGAGGATGCGTTTGAGGTCGGTTTTGGAAATAGGCCGCAGATCTTTGTAAACGGACCGTTTGAAGACAACCCTATATTTTGCCTTCGGCTTTAAGCTTGGCAAGCAGCGCTTCGTACGACATCACCCGTTCCGCAGCGCGTTCGTCAAAGGCCGACAGATCTTCTTCGTCTTCCCTCAAAGCCGCCCGCAACGATTCGTTCACGATGTCCGAGATCGAACGGTTCGTGTGGGCTGATTTGAGCTTTACGGCTCGATGGAGATCGGGCTCTAGATAAATTGTGGAACGCTTTTGCTGTGCTGCCATAATAGATATCTTGACATCAACGTTACAACGTCAAGACGTTGTTTCGCGGTCGGATCGTGCTTTCACGACGTGCTATTCTTAGAGAAATGTTCGACCTTTCAACCCCTTCTTTGATCCTTGACGTGGTCCGCGTGCGCCGTAATGCGGAGCGAATGGGCGAGTTGGCGATGCGAAACGGGGTTCGTTTGCGTCCGCATATTAAGACGCATAAGTGCATCGAGGTCGCGCAGATACAGACGGCGGGACATTACAGCGCGGTGACGGCCTCGACGCTGGCGGAGATTCGGGCCTTCTCGAAGCACGGATTTTTCGACATCACTTACGCCGTCCCGATCGAGCGAGGCAAGTTTGCCGATGCGATAGAGATATTGCAGAGCGGCGTAAAGCTGAATCTGCTGACGGACGACGCCGGGACTTCGGGATTGCTTGATGATGCGGCGGGCGCGGCGGGCGTCGAGTTCGACGTTTTTGTGAAGATCGACTGCGGGACACACCGCGTCGGGGTCGAGCCGCACACAGCAGATGCGGTCGAGATCCCACGTCGGCTTGCGGACGCACGGAACTTGAATTTTGCCGGCATCCTGACGCACGCCGGACATTCGTATAACGTTCATTCCAAGGAGGAGATGCTAGAGGTCGCCCGACACGAACGGAATTCAATGGTAGAGCTTGCGACGCGGTTGCGCGGGCAAGGCATCGAGGTGCCTACCGTCAGCATCGGCTCGACGCCGACCATGAGCTGCATCGATCACCTTGAAGGGATCGACGAGATCCGTCCCGGTAATTACATTTTCTTTGATGCGTACCAGACCACGCTTGGGAGCTGTGCCTTTAGCGATACGGCGTTGACCGTTCTGACGGCTGTCATCCACAAAGATATTGCGCGACGCAAACTGGTTGTCGACGCCGGCGCAATCGCGTTGTCGAAGGACCGTGGCCCGGCCGGGCTCGATCCGGCATGCGGGTACGGTCACGTGCTCGATATCGAGGGAAACGAAATGGGAATGCGTGTCACGTCCCTGTCCCAGGAGCACGGCGAGATCGAGGCGGGCGACAGCTCAATATTTGACAGCTTAAAGGTAGGTGACCGGCTGCGCATTCTGGCGAATCACTCGTGCCTGACCGCCGCCCAGCACTCGCATTATCACGTTTTAGAAAACGGCGAGATCGTCGACAAATGGGAGATACACAGAGGCTGGTAAATGCGGTCAGTTCGAATCGGTGCGACGGGTAAAGCTCGACAAAATGGCGAGAAAAAAGCCAACAACATCGAGCGCAATTCTTACCGAATGAAATAGATACCATCGCCCGGCGATCTCCAGCCAGTTCGCGGGCGGCGAGCTTACCGACCACGTGTCGATCGCATCCAACAGCGGGATGTTTCCGAACTTGGTTATCAATCCACCTGCGAAAAGGCAGATCGCTGCGCCTGCCAAAACGTAAAGCGTTCGTCGGTCGTCTCTGTATAAAATGGCCGCGGCGCCGTTATCAGCATCCCGAAAAGCGGCGTGCCGATGTGATGGATCGCGTACTGCATCTTTTCCGTATAAAATGATGCGCTCATGCCGGTTGTCTCGTAGTCGAAGGAAACGACATACTGGCCGCCGGCGATGATGCCGGCAACAAAGATCGCCGCGAAATGAACGAGCTTTTTTACCATATTCGATCTCCCTCGCGCACCAGCCCGCCAGGTTGCGGACGATTATGGAAAAACCGCTAATTTTTGTCAATAAATAAATTAATTGCTGCCGTCGCACGAAAAGACGAGAGAAACGACGATGAAAAACAAGGAACTGCTGATCGCGCAATTCAACAATTGTTATGACACGAACGGGTGGTTCGTTGCGGTTCGCCGCACGCTCGACGGCGTAACGGCCGAGCAGGCCGCGTGGAAGCCCGAAGGCACGAACAATTCCATTTGGGAATCTATGACGCACCTCACCTTTTACAACAACGCCTATCTGCAAAGGTTCAAAGGTGTCGATTACAAATACGACATTACGGACAACGACGAAACTTTTCGCATCGGCGATACGACTGTTCGGGCATGGCAGGCAGAGGTGGCGAAATTCGACGGTGTAATGACCGGACTTCGCGAACTCATCGATGCCGCAGATGATTTGAAATTCTCGGAACAGGTCTCAGCGACAAATACCGCAACCTGGGCCGAACTGATCGCGAACGTCAACGCGCACAATGCCTACCACGGCGGGCAAATTCTACTTTTGCGAAAACTGCAGGGAAGCTGGGATCCGGCCAAAGGCGTGAACTAGCATTCGTCGCAAAAACCTTTTTCCGCTCGACGCATTGCGCCGGGCGATTTTTTGGAACGTATGGCCAAAGTTAATCCGCCGGGCGAGAACGAATCGAAGACCGCGATATATGCAGCGATCGCCGGAAATCTGCTCATCGCCGTGACGAAATTCGTCGCCGCGGCCTTCACGGGCAGCTCGGCGATGCTCTCCGAAGGGATACATTCGGTGGTCGATACGGGAAACGGCGCACTTATGCTTTTCGGGCTCTATAAGAGCCGTAAGCCCGCGGACCAAGACCATCCGTTCGGCCACGGCCGCGAGCTTTATTTTTGGTCGCTTATCGTCGCCGTCAGCATTTTCGGCGTCGGCGGCGGCGTTTCTATTTATCAGGGAGTCCTGCATTTGATGCATCCCATCGAGATCGAAAGTGCCGTATGGAATTATGCCGTTTTGGGAGCTTCATTCGTTTTCGAGAGTATCACCTGGATCTTCGGCTGGCACGCTTTCTCAAAAACCCGTGAGGGCAAGCCCGTGTTCGAAGCGATCCATGTAAGCAAGGACCCGACCAACTTCACCGTTGTCCTCGAAGATTCGACGGCGCTAATCGGTTTGATCGTCGCCTTTGTCGGGGTTTTTTTCGGACACGAATTCGGCTACGTCTATTTTGACGGGGCGGCGTCGGTCGCGATCGGTATATTGCTTTGCGGCGCGGCGCTGTTTTTAGGCTATGAGTCGAAAAGCCTGCTGATCGGTGAACCTGTCGACCCCGAGACGATCCGCGGCATACGAGAGATCGCCGAGGCGCAGCCCGACGTCGAAAAGGCGCTCAAGATCCTGACGATACATATGGGTCCGGCCGATGTGGTTCTAACGCTCGAGCTGGATTTCGCCGACGGCATCACGGCGGTCGAGTTGCGCAAAGCGATACGCCGCATAGAGCGGGCCGTAATGGAAAAATATCCTGAGATCACGCGCGTTTATTACGAGGCCGAATCGCTCTCAGAGCGTGAGATCGTGGAATCGGCCGAAAGCTGATATTTCACGTTCTAGAATAATTCCCGCACACCGCGACGCAGCCTGCTTACCACGTCCTGTGCCGGAGGGGCATTTTCCGGCAGGACGACCGTCGTATTGAAAACGAGAATCGATGCGACGCGCTTTTTCGGATCGAAATCGATATAGCTGATAAAGCCGTTCTGGTCGCCGCCGTGCCCGAGATGTGTCGCGCCGAGCGTCGTGTCGAGAAAAAATATCAGCCCGATGTCGGTGGTAAAACCGCGATTGCCGTTTGCGTCAGCGTCCGTTTTTAGCTGCGGCTGCCACATTTCCTCCAGCGACGAGCGCTTTAACACACCATCGTAAACTTCCTGCTTTTTCTTATCGCCCACGAGGAAGTTTAGGTACTTTGTCATATCAGTCACCGGCGAATTCAGCCCGCTGTTCGAAACGGTAATTCCGGTATCCGCATCGAAGCGCCCCTCTGTTCTTTTGCCCTTGTCGAGGTAGTAGCTGTGCGATCGATACTTGAGCAGATGGTACGGCGTGGCGTCGAAATACGAACGGTACATCTCGAGCGGCTTCAAAATATTCTTGTCGACGTAAACTTCGTAGTCGTCGCCGCTAAGTTTCTCAATTATCCTTCCCAGAAAAATGATTGCCGGGTTCGAGTAGCTGAACTTACTGCCGGGCTTGAACAAGATCTCGGTGAACGGGAACATCGCGACGAGTTGCGAGTACTCGGTCGGTTCGAAAGGCTCCCAGTCCTTTCCTTGATCCCACGGCCAGGTCGGGTTGCGGAACCCGGAAGAGTGCGTCATCAGATGGCGAATCGTGATGTCGTCCATCGATCCGTACGCGTTGTGCACGGCTCTCAATTCCGGCAGATACTTTGTAACCGGGTCGTCCAGCTTCAAAAGCCCGCGGTCGCGAAGCTGCATGATCGCGATTCCGGTGAAGGGTTTTGTGTTCGACGCCCAGTGGTAGATAGTGTTCTCGTCGACCGGTTGGTTCTTCGCTAAATTTGCCGAACCGTAAAATTCACCGGCGATGATCTTGTTATCTTTCAAAAAAACAAAGCTGCCGCCGACGATGCCGGCCGCCTTTGCCTCGTCGTCAAACTGCTTTGCGAAAACGGCAAGCGCCTTGTTCTCCGCCCTATCCTGCCCGAACGCTTCTGCAGCCACCACGAGAAACATCATCAATATAACGATCACGCCTCTATTCATGCCCGAAATTTTAGCCTATTACAGGCAGAAACCCGAGCAGCAGCCAAAGTGTAGCGTCGTAACACTCCAGATATTGAGGAGGCACACTTCCTACCGGTCGTATTTCTACCTGTGAGGATTTATAATAGGTATTTTCGTTATGAGCGTTTACCAACAGCTTTCGGAGTCTCAACAGTTCGCCTGCCGCGTCATCGCAGACCACGCACGTTCGACTGCGTTTGCCATCGCCGACGGCATTCTGCCGGGCAACGAAGGCCGCAATTACGTCCTCCGCAAAATAATGCGCCGAGCGATCTATCACGGCCGTGAACATCTTAATTTGAACGAGCTGTTCTTTTACAAGGTCTGCGATTTTGTTATCGACAGGATGCACGAGGCGTATCCTGAACTGGAAGTCCAGCGTGAATTTATCGGCAAGATGGTCCGACTCGAAGAAGAGCGTTTCAGCAACACGTTGACGGTCGGACTTGCCCGACTCGACCAGCTCTCAGTAAGCAGCGAAACGCCGCGTGACGAGTTGTTTACGGGTTTGGCGAAGCTCTATGACACATTCGGTACACCGCGTGACCTTATTCGCGTTTACCTCGAAGAAAAAGGCCTTTTATTCGAGGAGGACGATTTTAATCAGCAATTTGAGACTGCCCTTCAGGACCTGCAAAAACAAAGCGGTATCGGCCACACCGAGCGAAAATCACAAGTATCGCCGGCCTACGCTAAGATTTTAGAAAAAGTCGGTCCTAACCAATTCCGCGGTTACGACACAACAGAGCTACCGGACGCGAAGATCGTGGCGATTCTCGATGGCGAAGCTGAACTTGACTCACTTGACTTCGGATCGCAGGGAAGCGTCGTGCTCGACCACACGCCTTTTTATGCAGAGTCGGGCGGACAGGTCGGCGATATTGGAGTCTTTAATGGTATTGACCGGAACGCCCTCGTTACGGACACCTACTCACCGGTTCAAGGTTTGATTATTCACAAAGTGAAAGTGCGCGCGGGAACTCTTAGCCTCGGCGATATGGTTCAAGCGATTGTTGACACCGCTACGCGGAACGCAACTCGTCGAAATCATACCGGCACCCATTTACTGCACGCTGCTCTTCGAGAGGTCTTGGGAACGCACGTCAAGCAGGCTGGCTCGGTGGTCGCACCGAATTATCTCCGCTTCGACTTTACGCACTATCAGCCGTTGAGTGAAATGGAGATCACCGAGGTCGAAGATCTCGTCAACCGCTACATTCTCGAAAACCATCCGGTCACGACCAATGTCATGGCGATCGAGGAAGCCATGCACGGCGGTGCAATGGCGCTGTTCGGCGAAAAATACGGGGCTGACGTCCGCGTGCTCAGTGTCGGCGACGGAATATTCTCGAAGGAATTATGCGGCGGCACGCACGTCAAAGCGACGGGCGATATCGGCAGTTTCAAGATCACTGCGGACGAAGCGATCGCGTCCGGTGTACGGCGTATTCGTGCCGTCACCGGCTTTGACGCATTCGAGCGTTTCCGCGAGGACGAAAAGCTTATCGACCGCTCGCTCCGAGCATTAAAGACGCAACGGGACAATCTTCCGAACGCCATCGAACGGCTGCAGGAAGATTTGAAACGCACGCGTAGGGAAATGGAAGATCTTAAGCTGAAGATCGCGAGCGGTGCGATCGACAACGGTTCCACGGCCGAGGAGGGTGACGAATCTCGCGAAATAAAAGGCGTAAAGGTTCTAGGTAAGATCGTCGACGGTCTCGACGCCAATGGCCAGCGTCAGCTTTCCGATACGCTGCTCGCGCGTCTCAAATCCGGCGTTGTCGTCCTCGGCCGGCGCGAAGACGAGAAGGTCAGCATTATCGTCCGCGTTTCTGCCGATCTCACGGATAGGGTGAAGGCAGGAAATGTTATCAAAGAGATCGCCCCGATCGTCGGGGGCCGCGGCGGCGGCAAGCCTGCCATGGCCGAAGGCGGCGGAAGCCAGCCCGAAAAACTCTCCGAAGCGATCGACGCAAGTTACGCTGTGATAGAGAAGATGCTGGCATAGGCCGGCATCTTTCCTTTTATGTCGAATATCGCGGACGACCCTGCGATGCGACTGTTGTAAGCTCGTCTTCGCCAGACTCTTCAATCACCGGCGCTTTGGATCTCTTCTGCAGGCTGATCAGTGCTACCGAACCGACTATGATCGCGGCACCTATGAGCATTCGTCCCGTCAGTGTTTCACCCGCAACGGCCCAACCCAGTACAACCGCGATCGCCGGATTTACGTAAGCGTAGGTCGATAATGATGAAGGCGAAGCATTCTTTAGCAGCCAGCTATAAGCCGTGTACGCGACGAAGGCACCCAACGTGATCAAGTAAATAAACGCACACCACGAATTCGCGGAGACTGTACGCAAATCAAATCCGGACCACTCACCGCTGATCGTTCCGATCAAGAGGAGAATGATACCGCCCGAAAGCATTTGCATTCCTGCCGCGAGAACGGTCGAGGGCGCGGTGGGTGCTTTAGAACCGTATAGCGAACCGATCGCCCATCCGAGCGTCGAGACGAGAATAATGATCACACCCCAAAACTGATTGTTACCGCCGGCTTCCGAATTGCGGCCGGCAATCAACAAATAGACACCGACAAAGCCGAGAAGCAACCCGGTCGTCACTTTCCAATTCGGACGTCCCTTTCCCATAAACATCCATCCGAGAAGGACGATCCAAAAGGGAACGGTCGCTACGAGCAGAGCCGCAAGACCGGACGAAATATAATGCTCGGCAAGCACTACTCCACCATTGCCGACGCCGAGTAGAAGCGCACCGACAATGACGCTCGTACGCCAATGTTCGCGTTTGGGTCTTTCGTACGACGGCGAAAGCCGCGCCCACGTGTAGAGCATGGATCCGGCTATGATGAATCGAACTCCCGCCATCAGAAATGTCGGCATCGTCTCGATGGCGTATTTGATCGCGAGATATGTCGAGCCCCAAATTATGTAAACTGCGGCAAACGCCAATACCAAAACTACGAGGTTCTTTCGCTTTCCTGCTTGCATCTGCATGCCTAAGTCTCCGTAATATTCACTTACCCTTTGCCCGCGAGCGGGTGTCTTCCTTGATCGCGATCGGCAACTCAACAGATTCTTTGAAGGTTTTAAGAACGACCGTTGTATTGGTATTCAGCACACGCGGGATCGCTTTTATACGCTCGCGAAGCAGCCGGCCCAGCGATTCGGTATCGCGCGTTCGGATCTTTATGTAAAAGCAATCTTCGCCGGCAACTTCGTGCACTTCTAAAATTTCCGGAACGGCCGCGAGTTGGTCGCCGACGCCGTCGCCGCATTCGCTCGTGCGGACAGCGACTATCGCGGTAAGACCGAAGTCGATCGCCGGTGGATCGATGTCGACCGAATAGCCGCGGATCACGCCCCGTTCCTCGAGCTTGCGGACGCGCTCCAGGACAGCAGACGGCGCTAGGCCGACTTGTCTCGCGATCTCGGCATTTGACGCTCTAGCGTCTTGCTGAAGAATAGTCAGAATTTGTCCATCGATACCGTCAATCATTCTGTTTACCTCGTCGATTACAGACTAATCGAATAAAATCGTCATGTCAAGAGATTATTTGGTCAAGCAGCGTATCGAACGGCGCCGGGCTATCGTTGTCTTTGCAGTGATCGACGGAGTATCATCGCGGCATGAGTGCGGGGATAATGAGCGATGCCGGGCGCGAACAGATAATATCGGTAAATCCGGCTACCGGTGGCGAGGTCGGACGCGTTGCAGTTGCGTCCCAAGAAGAGGTGTATGCTGCCGTCGAATGGTCGCGGGAAGCTTTCCACATCTGGAAAAACACCGGCTTCGCCGAGCGTCGGCGAATCGTTATGAAGGCTCGCGAGTTGATCTTGTCGCAGATCGATGAACTCGCGCATTTGATCTCGGCGGAGACCGGCAAACCATTCGGCGAGGCGATCGCTATGGAGATCGGGCCCGTTCTCGACCTGATGCAGTACTTCGCCCGGCGGACGGAAAAGCTGCTGCGGCCGCGACGCGTGAATATCGGCCTCTACCAGGCGCTAGGGCGTTTTTCGAAGATCGTTTATCACCCGCTTGGCGTTGTAGCGATCATTCCGGCGTGGAATTATCCGTTCTCGATACCGCTTGGCGAAGCCTCGATGGCACTGATGGCCGGAAACAGTGTCGTGATCAAGCCTTCGGAGCTGACGCCAATAACCGGTTTGAAGATCGGCGAGATATTCGAAAAGTCCGGGCTGCCGGAAGGCGTTCTGCAGATCGTGACCGGAAACGGCGGAACAGGGGCCTCATTAGTCGCGGCAGCTCCCGACAAGATAATGTTTACGGGAAGCGTGGCGACGGGCAAAGCGATCGCCGCGGCCGCCGCGAAAAATCTGACTTCCGTGGTTCTTGAACTCGGCGGCAAGGATCCGATGATCGTCTTCGAGGATGCGAATCTTGGCCTGGCATCGAGCGCAGCAGTTTGGGGAGCATTCTGCAACGCTGGCCAATCTTGTTCGTCGGTCGAGCGGCTCTACGTTCAGGAAAGCATTGCGAAACGTTTCACCGAGATCGTTGTCGACAAGGTGAAAGAGCTCGAGCAAGGCAACGGCTATATTGAAAGTACGTCCGTCGGTGCGATGTCGTCCGAGAGGCAGTTGAAGATCGTAGCCGACCACGTCAGCGATTTCCGCGAAGCAGGAGCAAAAATAGAGATCGGCGGGAAGCGAAACGAAAAACTCCACGGCTTGTTTTTCGAGCCGACGGTCATCTCGGGCGCAACCAATGCGATGCGTGCGATGCAGGAAGAAACGTTCGGCCCGACGTTGCCGATCGCGACCTTCAAAACCGAAGAGGAAGCCGTAAGGTTAGCCAATGATTCCGAATTCGGCCTGACTGCCAGCGTCTGGACCCGCGATCTAGCCAAAGGCCAGCGTATCGCGGAAAAGATCGAAGCCGGCAGCGTCTGCGTTAATGAAGTTCTCTACACTCACGCAATCGGCCAGACGCCGTGGGGCGGCTTCAAAAATTCGGGCCGCGGCCGAACGCACGGCCTCGAAGGCCTGATGGAACTCGTCCAGCCCCAGCACATTCACATAAACCGATTCGCCGTCCTGCCGAACGCGTGGTGGATGCCGTATTCGTCCGAAGCCGTGAAAACATTTCGTGGATTCGCGAAGCATTTCGCTACCGGATCAATGATCCAGACATCTCGGATGCTGCCGCAGTTGTGGAAGCGGATAAAAGAAATGCGTAGTAAATAAGCACAAGACCAAATAAAACGCCCACTCCTCGGGTGAACCGACGAGCGGGCGTTTCCGATCGATCACCGGAAGGTCACCAAACCCTGCACTGCCGTTTATCCATCATTTTCGTCCCCATCTTTCACGAAAAGGCCTCGGCAAATTGCGGCATCATCGAAAGCGGCCCCTTCACGCCGAATCGCGCCATCGAGAGTACGGGTCCGATTGGACGTTAAGCCGCTCGTATTCCGGCCGAGCTTTTTCCTTTAATGGGTCTCATAGAGATTTGTCAGGTCGACTGAAATTACCTCTACCCGGTGAAGATCACGAGGCAAATTCCGCAACGACGGGTGCGTGATCGGATGGATGGTCCCGTGCACGCGGTTCTTTGTCGATCCAGCAGCCGACGCATCGTTCGGCCAGCGGCGGCGACGTCCAAATGTGGTCGATCCGCAGTCCGCGGTCCTTCTCAAAAGAATTATAGAAATAATCCCACCACGAAAATTCTTTTACGTCTGCGTTTATTTGCCGAAAAACATCGACAAATCCCCAGCGTTTTAGGTTCAGGATCGCATCGCGTTCGGGTTTCGTGAAATGCATCTTATCCTTCCATGCCGACACTTTCCATACGTCGAACTCATGCGGTGCGACATTCAGATCGCCGCACAGTAGAACGTCGTCCTCGACGTCGAAACCATCGTCGAAATACTCTCTAAGCCGCCGAAGCCAATCGAGCTTGAACTGGAATTTCTCGGAGCCAAGCAGTGTGCCGTGCGGCACGTAGACGTTCACTACGCGGATCCTGTTTATCGTAGCTCCGATCAATCGCGTCGGCGCATCCGTCGGGTCGCCCGGAAAATTCTTCTGCACGTCGTCGAGCGGATGCTTTGAAAGGATCGCCACGCCGTTGTACGCTTTTTCGCCATGGACGGCAATATGCTCGAACCCTAATGCTTTCAGCCGTCGCGCGGGAAAACGCGAATCGACGCATTTGGTTTCCTGCAGGCATACGACATCAGGCTGATTCGCAGTGCACCAATCGACGACGTGCTCGATACGCGAATTAATCGAGTTGATATTCCATGTGGCGATCTTCACAAGTTAAGGTCAGACCGAAAATTCCGCGACGACGGGCGTATGGTCCGACGGACGCTCGAGCGCACGCGGTGTTCGGTCTATCCAGCAGCCGGTGCATTTTTCCGCGAGCGGCGCGGACGTCCAGATATGATCTATCCGAAGCCCGTGATTTTTTTGCCACGCGCCTTCGCGATAATCCCACCACGAAAATTCCTTCACATCGCCGTTAAGCTTTCGAAATACATCGACAAAGCCCCACTGTTTGACGTGATGCATTGCCGCGCGCTCCGGCTTGGAAAAATGGAGATGATCGGTCCACGCGGGCACATTCCAAACGTCCGTTTCCTGCGGTGCAACGTTGAAATCACCGCACAGCAGGACATCTCCATGCCGATCGCAGGTCTCGTCGAAATACTTTCGCAGCCGCTGCAGCCAGTCGAGTTTGAACTTGAACTTATCGGTCCACAGCTCGGTGCCGTTCGGTATGTAGGTGTTGACGACGCGGATGCCGTTGATGGTCGCAGCGATCAGACGCTTGGGCGACTCATCATCGTCATCGGGAAAATTTTTCTGCACATCTTCCGGTTCGTATTTCGAGAGTATCGCGACGCCATTGTATGATTTTTGTCCATAAAACGCCGTGTGATAGCCGAGGTCAAAGATCTGCTGATATGGAAAATTGTCGTCAATACACTTTGTTTCCTGCAGACACACAACATCGGTCTGCGTCGTCTCCAGCCAGCCAAGCAAGTGATCGAGACGGGCGTTGATAGAATTGACGTTCCAAGTTGCGATCTTCATTTGCGCTTGATGTTCGATGCAGAATTGCCCGCTTCGGAGTTTAGGATCGGCGAAATTCTTTTCATAAATTTTTCATCTTCTCATCATACTCCGCCGATCGAACGGGGTTATATTACTCATGCGTTCAAGTAAGTGAACGCACGTGCACCCAACGATAATATAGGGTGGAAAGTCAAAACGAAAACGATAAAGGAGATATAAAAATGCCATTAATTAATGTTAAAATCATCGAAGGCGTGTTCTCGGATTCTCAAAAACAGGAGATTGTTAAAAAGGTCACTGACGCAGTGGTGAGCGTTGAGGGTGAGAACATGCGTCAGGTTACTTGGGTTATTGTCGAGGAGGTCAAGAGCGGCGACTGGGCGATCGGTGGGAACATGCTCACGACAGACGCAGTAAAGGCTTTGGCGGCCGGCTCGAACGGCTGAGAACGCGTTCTATCGCGAATGGCCGTTCGTTGATCGCTCCCGCCATCTTCCTCTTTCGACATAAGCCTTTTGGCGGGGACGCCCGTCTCAAAGGCAGAAGGTCGAGAGTGGCTTAAATGGCTGTCGCAATAAAGGACACATCTGGCAGGCCGGCTTACGAATGCGTTGTAGGCAGGTCTGCCGAATTATCAGAGCTCCTCAACGCTTTTGCCCGCGGTGTCCGCGTCACCTATTTACACGGTCTTGCCGGTATCGGAAAATCTACCTTGCTCGTGACGTTCGCCCAGCGGGCCCGGGCCATCGGGGCTAAGGTCGTGTCTTTGGATTGCCGAGCCATGGAACCTACCGAACGCGGTTTCCTGAACGAGATCAGCATTCTGCGTGGGGAAAGCATCTCCTCACCCCAGAGTGCAGCCAAATGGTTGGGGTCCCTCGGACCGCAGGTCGTCGTTTTGCTCGACAATTTTGAAGTTTACTGTCTCATGGATACCTGGCTGCGTCAGGTCTTCATCCCCAGGCTGCCTGAAAACGTTCAATTGCTGCTCTCGGGAAACGGCCGCCCGGTTTTGAGCTGGCACATCGCCGCTAGTCCCGCCTTTAGCACGCACATAATGGAGTTGGGGCCGCTTAGTCAGGCTGAGTCGCTAGAGCTCCTGGCAAGCGGCGGCATAGCTGAGAACAAAGCAGCACCTATGAGCAAATTCGCCCGTGGGCATCCCCTTGCACTCAGGCTGGCGCTGGAAGCTGCCGACAAAGATTTTCACCAAACCGTTTCGGGTTCGGATTTCCATCGTATCGTCGAAGATCTTACGAAGCTGTATCTGACCGACATCCGCGATCCCCTGACGAGGCAGGCCGTCGAGGCCGCGTCGGTAGTCCGGCGCACGACGCTATCGCTTTTACAGGCGATGCTGCCTGACGCCTCACCGCGGGACGCGTTCGAGCGTCTTCAGGGTTTGCCTTTCATCGAGCCAGAGCGTGATGGACTCCGGATGAACGATCTGGTTCGGCAGGCGGTGGGATCTACTCTCCGGGCCGCCGACCCCGCGGGCTATCAAGATTACAGGCGCTCGGCGTGGCGTCAATTGAAGGCGGAAGCAGAGAACGTCGGGATCTCGGACCTTTGGAGGTATACGGCCGATCTGCTTTTCCTTATCGAGAATCCGGTGGTGCGCGAGGCGTTTTTCCCTTCCGCCTCGGCCGAATATGTGGTCGAGCCCGCCCGCGCCGATGATTTCGCCGCGATCGACGCGATATGCCGCGAACACGATCCTCCGTCGTCATGCGAATCGATCAGCTTGTGGCGTCGGCATACGCCTGAATCGTTTCGGGTCGTGCGAGGACCGGACGGGCTTGTATCAGGATTCTATTTGATGTTCGACCCTGCTTTGATCGATCCGGCCGCCCTGCGAAATGATCCTGCAACACGGCGGTGGTGGGAGCACGTTCGTAAACAGCCGATGCCCGCCGGTCAAAGCGCCTTGTTTCTGCGTCGTTGGCTTAGCCGCGAACACGGTGAGGCGCCGTCGTCGGTTCAGGCCGCGTGCTGGTTAGATATTAAAAGGTCGTATATGGAGATGCGGCCCCGTCTGCGTCGCGTCTATTTAGCTGTCACGGATCTGTCCGCATACGCCTCTGCCGCGTTACTGCTCGGATTCCGGCCGCTGCAAGATTTGGAGATAAAATTTGATGAGGTGGTTTACAGCACAGCTATGTTGGATTTTGGATCCGCTTCGGTTGACGGGTGGCTCGCCGGGCTTGCCGCCGCCGAATTGGGCGTTGAGATAGACGCGCTTCTGGACATCGACGCGCACGAACTCGTTCTCGATGACGGGCGCGTAAAGCTTTCCAAGATGGAATTCGATATCTTCCATTTCCTTTACCAGAATGAGGGCAAGGCCGTCACCCGAGCCTCTCTGATAGAAAACGTCTGGGGCTATAAACATTCGGGCAGCAACGTTGTGGATGCGACGGTAAAATCTTTGCGCAAGAAACTTGGCGCAAAGTCGTCGTCCATCGAGACCATTCGCGGTTCGGGCTATCGTTTTCAAAAGCTTTAAGACGTAACGCGTCCGGGCGGAAATTATTCAATTCCTCGGCGGTCGCTTTGCATTTCGTTCCCAAAATGTTCCGTCGGCAAAACCTTGAATCCCTTTGTCAGTTTCGGCGATCTCGAGGCGTTTCATCGCAAGGAGGCAGTAGTTTTCGTTCGCCTCAATTGCGGTGAAGTCCCGGCCCAGTTTTTTGGCGATCACGGCGGTCGTTCCGCTGCCGGCGAACGGGTCGAGAATCCGATCGCCTTCATTCGTGCTCGCGAGAATGACCTTTGCAAGCAGTTTTTCGGGTTTCTGCGTCGGGTGGTCGGTGTTCTCCGGCATCGACCAGAACGGGACGGTGATGTCTGTCCAGAGATTCGACGGATGCGTCGTGCGAAAGTTCCCATCGCCGTTCTTTTCCCAATCTTTCGGTTCGCCGTTATGGGTGTAAGGCGCGAGCACCTTGCGCCTTATCTTTACGGCGTCGAGGTTGAATGTGAATTTGTCTGAGATCGTAAAGTACCAGATGTCCTCCGAAGAGTTTTTCCAATTCGCCTTCGCCCCGCGGCCCTTTTCCCGTTCCCAGGTGATGCGGTTTCGAAGTTGAAAGTACTTCTCGCCGACGCGTTGGATCCCTGAACCTGAGCGCCAGTCGCCGCAAATGTAAACGCTTGCGGTTGGCTTCAAAAGCGGTAGACACAGCATCAGCCACGAATCGAGCCATTGCTCATACGCGTCGGCAGTGGTTTGTTTGAATTTCTGCGTCCCAAACGCCTTCGTAAGGTTGTACGGAGGATCAGCGAACAGCAGGTCGAACGATGCAGTTTCGAGCCGTGGCAACACTTGAAAGGCGTCACCACATATCACGGTGCCGCTGGAAAGTGCATTCTCGTCGCGAATCAAGAGACCTCTCAGCCGTTCGACATCGTCGTCAGTGAGGCTTAGAGTCCGGTTTCGCGGCGCTCGCGGAGCGATTTTTCGGTCTGAGACGGGCATAGTCGTCGGGTAGTCAAAACTTTATCACACGGCGAAGGGTGCGAAAACGCGGCACCTGTAGACGCCACCGCCTAGTCACTTGCTTGACCCTCCAAATCGCGCGTGATAATGTTATATGTTTTGAGCCTAGAGTGACTTTTGCTCCTTACTTTTCAGAAAATCGTTTTATTAAAGTTATGGTTTTGCTGGCCTTTGCCGAAACAATTCAGCTCTTTCCGGACGGCACTCTTTTTGTTCATATTGCCTTGATCCTGTTGATGATCTGGGTGCTCAACCGTACCTTTTTTCGCCCGATCAACGCCGTGATCGCTTCGCGTGAGAAGTTTAAGGGCGGTCGCAACGTCGAAGCGGATGAGATCCTGAATGCCGCGTCCCAGAAACAAAGCATTTACTCGGCGGAGATGCTCGCCGCGAGAACCGCGGGTTACGAGTTGATCGAAACCGAACGGGCGGGAGCGATCAAAGCTCGCTCTTCTGCTATCGCAGGCGCCAAAGCCGCAACCGCAGACGTCTTCGATACTCAGCGTCAGGAACTGCAAAAGCAGGCCGACGAGGCTCGGACGGCGATCTCGAAAGAAGCCGAAGTAATGGCCGAACGTATCAGCGCAACTATCCTCAAGGTCTGATTCGGTATCGAATTTTTGTATTTGTTTTGTATTTGTTTATGTTGGCTTTTATTTATAGTTTCGTGATCCTGCTGGTCGAGACGTCCGAACACAGCAAGTCCGGGATGGCCGCGTTTTACGACGAGTATCTAAATATACCGGGTTTTGAAGCGTGGAAATTCGTCAATCTTACGATTTTCGTCCTCCTCCTCGTTTATATCGCCAAACGTCCTCTAAGCGATGCGTTCAAGGCGAAACGCGAAGCCATTCGCGCCGATCTGATCCGGGCGGAAGCAGAGAAACAGGCCGCCCTAGCTCAGCTTACCTCGGCCGAGGCAAAGCTCGTCGCACTTGAGCAGGAAAAAGCTGCGATACTGCAGCGTGCCCGAGACGAAGCCGCCGCGGAAAAGAGCCGAATCGCCGCGGAAGCGGAAGCGGACGTAAGCAAAATGCTTCAGCAATCGGCGAGCGAGATCGCCAGGCTCGCTCAGCTAACGCGTGCCGAGCTACGTCGGCTTTCCGCCGAAGAGAGTATTCGGCTCGCGGAGCAGAAGCTGCGATCGAAGATCACGCCTGAAAGTGACGGCCGCCTGATCAAAGCCAGTATCGACGCGATCGGAGGCCTTAACTAGATGAGTGTTGAAACCGTCGCACGCCGATACGGTACCGCGCTGGCGGACGTCGTTGGAAAAACCGGCGAAGTCGATTCCGTACGTCAGGAATTGAAGACGTGGGAACAGATAATTGCGGGTAGCCCCGAGCTGCAAAGCGCTTTCAGTAATCCCTCGGTTGCCCACCAAAACAAAGAAAACATTCTAAATAGCCTGCTCGCGAAGACAAATCCGTCGAAAACGAGTGCTAATTTCCTACGTGTGCTTTTGCAAAACGGCAGGCTCACGGATCTGCAGGAGATAAACGCGAAGTTTGATTCCGTGCTCGAAGAGCGCAGCGGCGTGGTCGCTGCACACATCATCTCAGCACGAGATCTTTCCGAAACGGAAAAGGCCGACCTGCGAACCAATATCGAAAAACTTACCGGCCGCCGGGCGAAAATCGATTTTTCAATTGACCAGGAAATTATCGGCGGCGTCGTAACGCGGATCGGGTCAACCGTCTACGACAGCTCCGTAAAGACGCAGCTAAACAATTTAAGAGAAGAATTAATAAACGGATAGAGCGCAGACCGGAGATCGGAAAAACATTCCGATCCACGTCCGATTTACGATCTCACCATTAACCGAAAAAGAACATGGAAGCAATAAAAGCCAACGAAATTAACGAAATTATTCGTGCACAGATCGAGAATTTCGATTCGAGCATGACGGTCGACGAAGTCGGAACCGTGATCAAGGTCGGTGACGGTATTGCCGAGATACACGGCCTGGAAAAGGTAATGGCAGGCGAGCTGCTGGAATTTCCTAACAACGTTCGAGGCCTCGCGCTGAATCTTGAAGAAGACAAGGTAGGTACTGTTCTTTTCGGAGATTTCCAGACGATCAAAGAAGGCGACGAAGTAAAACGCACAAAGCGCATCATGAGCGTCCCGGTCGGCGATGCGTTGATCGGCCGCGTCGTTGATGCCCTCGGAAACCCGATCGACGGCAAAGGCGAAATCGTTACCGATATTTTCTTTCCCATTGAACGTATCGCACCCGGCATCATCGATCGTCAGCCGGTCAAAGAGCCGCTGCAGACGGGCCTCAAAGCCATTGACGCCATGGTGCCGATTGGCCGTGGACAGCGCGAGCTGATAATCGGCGACCGTCAGACCGGTAAGACGGCGGTGGCGATCGACACGATCATCAACCAGAAGGGCAAGGACGTGATCTGCGTTTATGTCGCCATCGGGCAAAAAGCATCGACGGTCGCGCAAGTCGTTAAGAAACTCGAAGATTACGGCGCGATGGACTATACAATAGTCGTGTCGGCGACCGCGTCGGACCCTGCGGCCATGCAGTTTCTGGCACCTTATTCGGGATGCGCGATCGGTGAATATTTCCGCGATAACGGCCGCCACGCTTTGACGATCTACGACGATCTGTCGAAGCAGGCTGCCGCGTACCGCGAGATCTCGCTGCTGCTCCGCCGTCCTCCGGGCCGCGAGGCATATCCGGGCGACGTTTTTTATCTTCATTCACGACTGCTCGAACGTGCGGCTAAGATGTCGGACGCTCGCGGCGGCGGCTCGCTCACGAGCTTGCCGATCATCGAAACTCAGGCCGGCGATATCTCGGCCTACATTCCGACCAACGTGATCTCCATCACCGACGGCCAGATCTTTCTCGAATCCGATCTATTTAACTCAGGCGTTCGCCCGGCTATCAACGTCGGCAACTCAGTTTCGCGCGTCGGCGGTTCGGCACAGATAAAGGCGATGAAGCAGGTCGCGGGTACATTGCGTATCGACCTCGCGCAATATCGCGAACTTGCGGCATTCGCCCAGTTCGGCTCCGACCTCGACAAATCGACGCAGTCGCAGCTCGAACGCGGTAAGCGCCTTACCGAGATCCTAAAGCAGCCCCAGTACAAGCCGATGGATGTCGTCGAACAGGTGCTGATCATCTGGACTGTGACCAACGGAATGGCCGACGACGTTGCTGTCGAAGACCTGAAGCGGTTCGAAGAAGAACTAACGAAGTTCATCGAAAGCGCGCACCCGGCGGTCCTCAACACGATGCGCGAAAAGAAATCTATCGACGATGATCTGAAGGCATCAATGAAGGAAGCGGTCGAAGATTTCAAAGCGACACGCTGGACGACCGCAGCCGCTGCAAAAGCGTAATTTGTTCGGTGAACTGGTGAATGGTGTATCGGTTTCTCTCGATTCACCAGTCACCGTTCATCATTCACTATTCACTAATATGGCAAGTCTTCTAGATATGCGCCGGCGGATCAAGTCGGTCAAGAACACGCAGCAGATCACCAAGGCGATGAAAATGGTGGCGGCGGCGAAACTTAAGCGGGCGCAGGACCGCGTGATCGCTTCGCGCCCGTTCGCGAACAAAATGTCGGACGTCCTCGGCGGCCTGAGTGCAAAGGTTGCGGACGAATTTTCACATCCGCTGCTCGACGCCCGCGGCGATGACAAGTATCTCATCGTTCTGATCAGCGCGGACAAGGGCTTGGCTGGGGCGTTCAACGCCAATATTATCAAGGTCACGCAGGCGTTTTTAAAAGAACACGGGACCAAGTCGTCGGAGATGATCGCCGTCGGCCGCAAGGGCCGCGATTTCTTCAAACGCCGGGAAATGGTTTTTATCGATGAATACATCGGCCTTACCGGCAGCGGGCAGGTCGTGCTTGCTGATGCCATCGAGATCGCGCGCAAGCTGGTCAAGACCTTCACCGAAGACACGACCATCGACAAGGTGTTTATCGCATTCACCGAGTTCAAAACCGTCTTGTCGCAAAAACCTGTCATCGAGCAGCTTTTGCCGATTCCCCGTTCGGCCAGTGGTGAAACGACAGAATCGAACGCTCAGGCGGAATATATCTACGAGCAGCCGCCATCTGAGATCTTCGAACGATTGCTGCCGAAACAGGTCGAGACGCAGATCTATCGCGGCATGATCGAGTCGGTCGCGTCCGAACAGGGCTCGCGTATGACGGCGATGGATTCCGCGTCGAAGAACGCCGGCGAGCTCATCGACACGCTCACGCTCAACATGAACCGCATCCGACAGGCAGCGATCACGAAAGAGATTATTGAGGTCGTTTCCGGCGCGGCGGCTGCGGCGTAGACACCCAGCGAAGACGTATTCAGAAATGATAGTTGCCGAAGCTTTACACGAGCGGCGCAAGCGGATAGTCCGTTACGCGCCGCTTATCATTTGGATCAGCGTGATCTTCTTTCTCTCGAGCGGAGAGGCCTCGATGTCTCACACATCGTATTTTGTCGAACCGGTCCTACGATTTTTCTACCCCGATATCACCGACGTGACGCTCCAGATCTATCACGGCTATGTAAGAAAAGCCGCGCATCTGACCGAATACGCAGCGCTCGGCTTTCTCGCTTCGCGCGTGTTTTATTCTTCATCACACGCATTTTTGCGAAATAGGTGGTTTGCAGTTGCCGCGGTTGCCGTTCTGATCGTCGCGTCGCTCGATGAATTCAATCAGAGTTTCGAACCCTCACGCACGAGTTCGACACGCGACGTGCTTATAGATTTGGCCGGCGGCGTCACAGCGACGGTTCTTTACTGGATGTGGCACGCACGCTCGAGAACTAGCGGTAATGAGGGCATCATACGTCGCTAGGTTTACAAAACATCAAGGCGAGCCTATTAGGCAGAGGCCGGATCGTAAGGCCGGTTAAAACTTTGATAATCGAAACATTGTGGCATATATTATCGTTATGTTGGAGTAAGGAGATTTAAGTAAATGAGTCTTATCGACAAAGTAAAAGAGGCGGCATTTAACCAGTTTATCGAGGTCATCGAATGGCTGGACGAATCAAAGGACACGCTGGTTTATCGTTTTCCGGTCGCCGGGCAGGAGATAAAGAACGGGGCGCAGTTGATCGTTCGCGAGTCGCAGGCGGCTGTGTTTGTTTTTGAGGGCCAGGTTGCGGACGTTTTTGAACCCGGCCGCTACACGATCGATGGCGGCAACACGCCCATTCTTTCAAAGCTCGGCGCTTGGAAATTCGGTTTCAATTCGCCGATGAAATCTGAAGTCTACTTTGTCAATACAAAGCAGTTCACGGACATGAAGTGGGGCACGTCCAACCCGGTCATGCTTCGCGACGCCGATTTCGGCATCGTCCGCCTGCGGGCATTCGGCGCGTACAGCATGCGAGTGGCGGACCCGGGCGAGTTTATCAAACAGATCGCCGGCACCAATGCGCATTTCCAGACGGAAGATATCGACGTGCAGCTCAAACGCGCGATCGTCACCGAATTTTCCGATGCACTCGGTGAATTGAAAATTCCGGCTCTCGATCTCGCAGCTCAGTACAAGGAGATCGGCGACGCTATCCGCGCAAAGATCAACGAGGATTTTAAGACGTACGGCCTCGAGGTCACGAAATTTTACGTCGAGAATGTCAGCTTGCCCCCGGAAGTGGAAGCTGCGATGGACAAGCGCTCATCGATGGGAGCACTCGGCGACGCGCAAAAATATATGCAGTTTCAGGCGGCGGACGCGCTTCGCGACGCGGCCCAGAACGAAGGCGGCGGTGCCGGGCTCGGCGCCGGCTTGGGCGCGGGATTCGCCGTCGGCGGCCAAATGGCCAACGCATTCGGCGGAACGAATCAACCCGGCGGGCCGAGCAGCGGCGGACAGGCTGCGACGGTCGCGTGCCCGACCTGCGGCAAGCAAAACGCTGCGGGCGTAAAATTCTGCTCGGACTGCGGCGGCAAAATGGAAGTCGCGAAAGTGCCGTGCGTTAAGTGCGGGGCCGAGCTTCGCGAAGGCGCTAAATTCTGCTCCGAGTGCGGGGCGACACAGGAAAAAGCCAAATGCGCCAACTGCCAGCATGACCTTAATCCCGGCGCAAAATTTTGCCCAGAATGCGGTACGAAAACTGAAGCCGCTGTTTAGATCTTTCCACTCATCTAGAAAAGCGAGGTAAAATAGGCCTCGCTTTTTTGTTTTAAACTCGTAAACTATGTGCCGAAATATCAAAACGCTTTTTAATTTCGATCCGCCGGCAACCATGGATGAGGTTACCGCGTCGTCGATCCAGTTCGTTAGGAAATTGTCCGGTTTTTCAAAACCGTCGAAGACGAACGAAGCCGCGTTCGAGCTTGCCGTCGAGCGGGTTGCCGCCGCGGCTCAGGAATTACTAAATTCGCTCGTGACGAATGCGTCGCCGCGAAACCGCGAAATCGAAGCGGCCCGCGCAAAAGTCCGCTCCGCAGATCGGTTCGCTGGCTGATAAAAATCGGCATCTGGAGCGACGCGTTTCCCCTCTGAGTTTTTAGCAGAATTGCACAGATAGCTTGATGCCGGTGCGGAAAGTCGTACCTGGAACATCTCGCCGACGGGACCGACATCCACCCCGGGTCGATCTCATTCGAAGCCCAATGCCCCGGCCTCGCCCGCCTTCCCTACTGGCTCAGGGAGAACGGAACAGTGAATTGGGCGGTTGAATCGAAAACCAAAAAGGGCTGAAACCGGTTCGCGTTTTATCCGAAAACGCCCGCGCGCCGCCGCCGCACCATAGATCTGCCGCCCGGGCTCGTTACGCGGCGTAGCTGTCGTCACCGCCGCTGGGCTCGTTGTTGGTGACATGCTTGAAGGACCAGCTGCCGATCAGCGCCATCCCGCCGGCGCCTAATCCCGTTCCAAACCCGCCGATGTTCTGTGAATGAAAATATGCGTGCGACCAGCTCCACCTGGGTGCGGCCGTGATGTACGCAACCCCGAATTGAACTCCGACGCCGACGCCGAGTGTTGATATGCGTCCCCAGCCACCGTTCAGGTCCCAGATGGAAAAACTCTTGTCACAATCCAGAGACGACCAGGGCCCGAACGGTCCGATGTTCGCAGGCAGTGCGGTCCCGGATGCGTTCCCGCCGACACCGGCGCCTACACCCTTGAACGTGAAACGGCCAGAAACCGAGGCCGTCGAACTGTAAAAATCGATAATAAATAGTCCCGCGGCCACCGATGCAGCTGCGCCAGCCTGCATAACGCAACACGCCTGCCAGTCATCCACTCTGTCTCCGAGTCCCATAGTCCCTCCATATACTAAACCGTAAAAAACACGACGGCACGAGGTTCTCGTTTTTGCGAAAGCAAAATTTAGGTCAGACGCCGGTTCATGAGATTTCAAATACTCGTACTTTAAAGTACGGAATCTACTCCATCTCGCTTTCGTCTATATCAAAATTTGCGTAGACCTTTTGGACGTCTTCGTTGTCGTCGATGGCTTCGTAGAGTTTTAGCAT
>JBBSGG010000042.1:0-23888 GCA_038254305.1 Pyrinomonadales bacterium | reverse complement strand
CAGTCGCTTCGCCTTCCGTCGTCGGGTTTGTCGCAACGATGATCTCTTTTACTTCGACACCTTCGTTATTTTCCGGCAGCAGACGCGGAAGCAGATTCGGGAGCATCAGCTCGTCCGGGCCAACGCCGCGGATCGGCGACAACGATCCGTGAAGAATGTGATAAAGTCCGCGATAGGACCGAGTCTTTTCGACCGCCAGCAGATTGTATGGTTCCTCGACAATGCAGATGATCGAACGGTCGCGTTTCGGGTTTGTGCAGTAGTTGCACGGATCGACGTCCGTCATGTTATTGCACACGCTGCAAAACACGATCTTTTCCTTTACCTCGCGAAGCGATTCGATGAAATTATCGACCTCGGCACGCGGCCGCCGCAGCACGTAGAAGGCGAGCCGCTGCGCGGACTTGTGCCCGATGCCCGGCAGGCGTTTGAATTCGTCGATGAGACGGGCGACGGGTTCTGAATAATCAAGCATTTGTGAATCGAATGCCGGCTGGAGGCGGGCGTGCCGAACTACATAAGTCCGGGCGGCAGCATTCCGCCGAGTTTTCCTTTGAGCAGTTCTTCGACCTTTCGGTGTGCTTCGTTGAGGGCAGCGACGGTAAGGTCCTGGATCATTTCGACGTCGCCGTCCTTGACCGTATCGGGCGAGATAGTAATTGCGAGTACTTCGAAATCGCCGCGCATTTTTACGGAGACGGCACCGCCGCCGGCCGTTGCGTCGACGACAGTTTCCTTCATCTCCTTGCCCATCTTTTCCTGCATCTGCTGGGCCTGCTGCATCATTGCGTTCATGTCAAAACCGCCGGGAAATTTCATCGTTTTTCACTTCCTTTAAGATAAAATAATGTCTGCAAGTTGGATTTATTATAGCATTTGGACGACAGCGATGTCCTATTCTTCAGTAACCCTATGGAAGCCTCAAAACCGAACGACGCACTGGCGATCTTAAAACTATATGAACTGCGCCGCGATAAGAAAATGCGGAAAGCGCGGCAATGGTATTTTTCCGAATTCGCACCCGAAACGGCGATGGATATCGTGATGCTTTACCGCAGCGGCGAACGCGCAAGCGCAAATTTCCGGATGGTCGCGTCCTACTGGGACACGGCAGCCGCTCTTGTTTTGACCGGCGGCATCGACAAAGATATGTTCCTTAAGGCGAATACCGAACACGTCATTGTCTACGCAAAGATCGCCGACCTTTTGCCGGAGCTCCGTGAGCTTTTTCGCGAGCCCGACTTTCTGTTCAATCTCGAAAATCTCGTCCGTTCGATCCGGGATGTCGAAGCAAAAATGTCGAGCCGCAAACACCTCATCGGCTTGTGGATCGAAGCTGCTCGATCGGCTTCTGACGCCCGAAAACACTAGGATCTTTGCACTCAAATATTTCTCTTTTCTTTTTCACGAATCGGCGTATGCTTGTCTAGAATTTCAGGCGAATACCCGGGAGGCTGAGAGAATGAACCGCGAGAGAAATTATTGGCTGAATGCAGGTGCGGCACTGGCGATCGGGCTTGTAATGTCTTCGATCATCTTCGGTTGGTTCTATTCGAAAACGAAAAAAGGCGACGAAGCGATCACGGTTACGGGTTCAGCGAAAAAGAGGATCAAATCCGACCTGGTGAACTGGACGGCCGGCGTCACTGCGGAAGCTCCGCAACTGTCGGGAGCGTATAAGCAATTGTCCGACAGCGTGCCGCGGATCAAGCAATACCTTATCGGGAAAGGCATCGACGAGGCTCAGATGACGGTGTCGTCGATCTCAACGACGACGCTCAAAAAACACGGCTCCGACGGAACGGAAACTTCCGAGATCACCGGCTATTCGCTCAGTCAGCGGGTCGAGATCAAATCGAACGACGTCGAAAAGATCGCGAAGATCGCTCGCGAGGCAACCGAGTTGATCAACCAGGGAATCCTTATCGAATCTTGAATGCTTTCAAGGCGAACGCGACGCGGCAGATGCGCGAAAGTGGCTGCTGGCTCTCGGACGCTACTCCCTGGGGTGAAAAGGGCAGCCGTCGATATCTCTGGAACGAACAGAGTGTGGCTCGGGCGATAGATTATGTATTATACGGACAGGGAGATGAATTGCCGGATTTCGATCACTAGCTCACTTTTGCTCGTGGTAAAGGGCCGGGAATCCGGTCGCTACCGCTCCCGGTTCTGACATGAAATACGTCATAAAACGCGACCAGTCGTCACTGCCTAAACGGCTAACGCGATACAATAGCGAGCTCAACGAAGAGCAGTTTGCCGTCGTGACCGCGCCGCCCAAAGCGACGCTCGTCGTCGCCGGAGCAGGCACGGGAAAGACGCGCACGATCACGTATCGGGTCGCGTATTTGTTAGAGCAAGGCGTGTCGCCGCAGCGGATCCTGCTTGCGACATTTACCAACCGCGCCGCCCGCGAGATGCTTCGCCGTGTCGAAGGTTTGACCGGCAGCCAGAACGTTCACCGCATTTGGGGCGGCACGTTTCACCGCATCGCGAATCTTTTGCTGCGGCGACATGCCGTCAGCATCGGATTCGATCCGGGTTATTCGATACTCGACAGCGAGGACTCACGCGATCTCGTCGCCGTCGCGATCGACGATGCCGCGATCGACACAAAGGCGAAACGTTTTCCAAAGCCCGAGGTGGTCCAGGACATCATCTCGTACGCCAACAATACCGACACGCCGCTCGAAGAAATTATCATTGCGAAATATCCTTATTTCGAAATGCTGACGCAGCAGATAAAGCGCGTAGATCACATTTTCCAAGCGCGTAAACGCGAGCGAAACGTGATGGATTATGACGATCTGCTTTTGAATTTGAAAAAACTCCTCGTCGAAAAATCCGATATCGCGGATCTCTATGCCGAGCAGTTTCAGCACATTCTCGTCGACGAATATCAGGACACGAATCTGCTGCAGGCCGAGCTTATCGACCTGCTTGCCGTGAAACACCGTAACGTCATGGTGGTCGGCGACGACGCTCAAAGCATCTTCGCGTGGCGCGGCGCTCATTTCGCGAACATCTACGAATTTCCGAGACGATATCCCGAAGCGCAGGTTTTCAAACTCGAAACCAATTATCGTTCGACGCCGGAGATCTTAGGGCTTGCGAACGTGTCGATCGCGAACAACCGCAAACAGTTTCCGAAAATGCTGACGGCCGTGAAACGCTCACGCGATTTCAAACCGGCGCTCGTACCATGCGCAGACATCGACCAACAATCTGTTTTCGTAGCGTCGAGGATACTGGAACTGCGGGATGAAGGCAGCAACCTCGAAGACATCTGTGTGATCTATCGCTCGCATTATCATTCTATCGAGCTGCAGCTCGAGCTGTCGCGTCGAAACATTCCATATCGCGTGCAGTCGGGCGTGCGCTTTTTCGAACAGGCACACATCAAGGACGTGATCTCGTATCTGCGGATCATCGTGAATCCGAGCGACGAGCTCGCTTGGAAACGAATTCTGAAGATGATCCCCGGCGTCGGAAATGCCACTGCGCACCGGATATTCGAATTGATATTGCCGGAACGCGGGCGACCCGCCCGCAACGAACGCGAAGCGTTCGAAAACGCCGGCGACGAGTCGATATCGGTGGTTATTTCGTCCGTAAATGATATTCGTTCCGACATTCGATCTGCCGTTACGCTTTTACGTTCTTCGAACGCATTGCAGGCGGGTCGCCTGCGTTCCGGCAAGGCGTGGCTCAACTTTGTCGCGCTGCTAGAAATGCTCGTCTCTGACGAAAATCGCGATAACCCAGCCAAGCAGATAGGACTAATTCTTCAGAGCGGCTACGAACAATACCTCCTCGAAAATTACGAGAACGCCGAGGCGCGGGCCGAGGACATTCGCGGATTGTCGCAGTTTGCAAACCGCTACACGACGACAGAGGATTTTCTCTCTGAGCTTGCGCTTCTTTCGACGGAACGATTCAAGGAGCCGCAGGCTCTTGTCGGCGAGGACATTATTTCCGGAGGCGAAGAGGACGAGCTGCTGACGCTGACGAGCGTGCATCAAGCGAAAGGTCTGGAATGGAAGGCTGTGTTCATCATCTGGGCCGCCGAGGGCAAATTCCCCAGTCCGCGTTCGCTCAAAGAGATCGACAGCGAAGAAGAGGAACGCCGACTCTGGTACGTCGCCCTCACCCGTGGCAAGGACGAACTCTACCTCACTTATCCGCTCTTAACGACGGACTATAACCGTCAGACCGTCCTGCAAAAACCGTCCCGGTTCATCACCGAGTGCCCGCCCGCCCTTTTCGAGATCTGGAGCCTCGAAGAACCTGTATTTGCTCCCGCACCGTCGAGCGACCCCGGTTCCGCGCCCGAGTATTTGAACTGATCCGTAAATAACTCCCTCTTGAGCTAAAAGATTCGCAGAAACGACAAATTGATTGTGAAAACGGACTAAACGGCGTATCGTGTATCAACTCGTTATTAATTATTGCTAACTCCGTATCTCCCAGGCTCGCATCGTCCCTGATGTCCGCCTAAACGGAACGCAATTCTTGCTTTTAACCTTAGGAGGGTTCGAATGTTCATTTCCAGATCAAATCTCGTGAGGATCTCAGTCCTCGTAATAACTTTCTGCGTCCTTTTCGGCGCGGACCAGTCGGTCTTTGCACAGTACGTCTGCCAGTTCGGCGGGGCGCAGGGCGTGCTGAACGCCTCGATCACGCCGAGCGACCCGACGCAAAGTTTTCGCGTTAACCGCGACGGCATAGCCTCGAGCTGCACGGGCGGTGCACCGACCGCGGCCGCAATTGCGGGCACGTACCATTACGATGCTTACAACTTCACCAATCCGACGGGCCAGGAAGTCTGCGTCTCGGTCGACTACGACTTTACGGGCTGCGGCACTAATTCGACTCAGATAAATGCGTATTCCACGTTCGATCCGACGAACGCAGGTTTGAACGTGATCGGGAAGCCGGGTTTCAGCACCACCGGCAAAGCATCTCTTCAGTTCCGGGTCGCGGCCGGAGCCAACTTCACGCTTGTCGTTCACGAAGTCGTGGCGAATGCGGGCTGCGCGGCTTACTCGTACAACCTTTCCTACCGGACCAACTGCCGCGAGCCCGGATTTGACCGGACCAACGACGGCAAGGCCGATCCGACGATATTCCGCCCCGCGACCTCCGATTGGTACATTCTTAATTCGGCCGGCGGATTCTCGATTGAAAATTTCGGCCTCGCGAACGACGTATTGACGCCCGGCGATTACACCGGCGACGGCCAGACGGACGTGTCGGTTTATCGCCCGAGCACCAATTTCTGGTATTACGGAAATAACCACACTTCACCCGGCACCAATTTTACATCCGTCAAATGGGGTGTAGCGGGCGACGTGCCGGTACCCGGCGATTTCGACAAGGACGGCAAGACCGACATCACCGTGTGGCGACCGTCCAACGGTACTTGGTACACGCTCCGCAGCTCGAATAACACCCTGCAGGTCAATCAGTGGGGAGCGTTGGGCGACACGCCGATCTCGGGCGATTTTGACGGCGATCTGACAACCGACCTTGCGGTCGTACGGCCAATTGGCGGGATGTACAGATGGTACATACTGCAGAGCAATTTCCAGAACGGATTCGTTTACGGGTGCGGAACGACCGCTCCGATATGCGATAACGGCGGAATTACTTGGGGGCTGACCACAGACAAGATCGTAAGCGGCGATTTCGACGGCGATGCGCGAACCGATATTGCGGTCTTTCGCCCGAGCACCGGAGACTGGTATTACCTAAAGAGCTCGGCGACCACGGTCGGTAACACCGTCGGCACCGGGGCATTTACAGGACAGCACTTCGGAACTGCGGGCGACAATCCGCAGCCGGCAGATTACGACGGTGACAAGAAGACCGATCTCGCTGTATTCCGTCCGAACGCAGACCCTCAGCAGAATTTCTGGTACGTTCTGCGAAGCTCGGATTCGACACTTTCTGTCTTTGAATGGGGACAGAGTGGCGACGTACCGACGACGGCTCCGTATGCGCCGTAGGCAAAAGCAGCAGGCGCTTTCCGTAAATGATTGGGCCGGCCGTGAAGGCGGCCCATTCTTATTGCAATGAGTGCCGCCTAACCAGCGGCACTTTTAGCGTTCAGTCTTTCAGAACCTTCAAGCGAAATGCCGCAAGTCGGGATTCATGTTAAAATCCACGGCAGAACTCTGATCCGAGGCCCAAACATCAGCTATTCGCGATATGAAATATTGCCCGACCTGCCAGACGCGGTACGATGAGGAAATTCTGAGATTTTGCATGAAGGACGGTACGCCGCTTGTCGAAGAAGCCGGACCAAATTTCATCGAGATGCCCAGCGAATCGCTCCCGTCCGAGGTGGAGGACGATCCGGGCGAAGTCACGGTGATACGGCGAAATCCAGTGAATGTTCCGCCGCCGCCCGAGCCCGATGAAGAGATCTTTATTTCCGATCCACCGCAAGCCCAGCGAATAGTTGTACCGACAATTGCCGATCCGCCCCGGGACCTTCGCAATCAGGCAGCTCCGAGATACAATCCGCCGCCGAAGCCAAATACCGCTAAGGTCGTATTTCTGACCGTTCTCGGTACCATTGTGGTACTCGCACTCGCGGCCCTCGCCGTTTCAATGCTGCGGAACGATCCCCCAACGAATTCGAACTTCAACATCAACACGAGCATGCCGAATCTGAACACAAATCTGAACGTAAATAGCGGCATAGATTCTAACTATAACTTCAATACAAACTCGAATTTGAACGTCGCAAACCGGACCAACGCGAACATCGCGACAAACACGAACACGAACGTCAAAACCCCGACCCCGACGCCGAAACCGAGCCCCACCGCTACACCCTCGCCGGTGCCGTCGCCGTCGCCGAATGAGGCTTCACCGACACCGGTGCCGTCGCGCACGCCGGTACGCACGCCCGTGCCTCTTCCGCAACCCACCATAATTCGCCCTGGAGAGCTTCCGACGCCGCGAACCGTCCCAACGCCGCCCGCCCGCTAGCGAAAAGAAAGGGCCATTTCGACTGCGCGACGCGGGTCGATCACGCCCCAGCCCTGACGATCTACTTCGTAGTGCGGCAGACGTTCTGCCGTGGAGATCAGGATGCGTTTGATATTCTGCGGAGTGAGTTGAGGGTTCGCTTCGAGCATTTGCGCCGCGACCGATGAAACGATCGGCGCGGAAAATGATGTGCCGTCGACGTATTTGTAATGTTTCGTGATCAGATTTTCGCGCCCGAGTTTGAGTGTGATTATCTGCCGCAGATTGTGCACCGGTCGGTCGAGAGCGGCATCGAGTTCTGCGTCGATTCCAGGATTTGCTTCGATCATCGCGTGTAGTTCGCCATCGCCTGCGTCGTCGAGTTCCGTTAGGAATCGCGCCTGCTGCGCTGTCGGTGTATTCGGCAGTATCGGCGCGGGCACCCAGATCGACGGGGCTATAACCTCCGGTTTCTGCAGGCCGTCGAGCGTCGGGCCGTACGACGAGCGATACATTCCGCGTTTTGCGCGATTTATGGAATTATTGTCGTCGAGGCCACCGACCGCAATGCAAGACGGAGCACTCGCCGGCGGAAAAACCGGATGATTTGGCAGATGTCCAGCGTTGCCCACGGCGCAGACGATAGTGATGCCGAGCGACGAGCATTCTTCCACTGCCGCGGAAAGCGAATCGCCTAGATAGCTGTGTTCATAGTCGCCGCCGGCCGAAATATTGACGACGCGAATATCATATTTATCGCGGTTCGCGATAACCCATTCGAGGCCGCGTCGAATGTCGTCTTCGCTAATGCGTCCGGTCCTCGCGAGTTTTACAAGAACCACGTCGGACTCGGATGCTATACCGCGATAAAATCCGTTCGAAAGCGTTCCGTTGCCGGCAGCGACGACCGACGTCATCATGCCGTGCCAGCTTGCAACGTCCGGCTGGAAGAGCGAACCGAGCTCGCCGTCCGATTCGGTCATATTTCGGTATGCGACGATGCGGTTGACGGGCGTTGTCAGATCAACATGCGGGTAAAACCCCGAGTCGAGAAACGCGATCGTAACGCCCTTGCCGGTAAAACGCTCATCCGCATCGAGACGCAGCGGCGTCGACAAAACGTGTGATCCGTCCTTCTGCATCGCCGCATCTTTAACGATGTGATCCTGCGCGCGTTCGAAAAGCCGCACGCATCGAGCGCAGACAGCCTGAAACTCCTGCGTGTCCGGAGCATTGGCGCTGATCAGCCGCCGCAGGCTTTCATTGAGCACGAGCAGCGGCACGAATTCGTCCTTGGCTTCGCGTGAACATACGGGACACGTGTGATGACCTGCAGCAATGTCGGCTGTTGTTTGATTTCTGAGGTATGAGAGAGTCTCTTGGGTGGTCATGATCGCGGAGTCAAGTTTTTCATAACGTCCATTTTTAATCAAAACTGCCTGATGCTTATCGCCCTCGTTCGAGTTGAACCTGTCCACGCTCTCGCTCTATGCTACCAAGATGCCCGAAAAAAAGATCGGCCTTGCTCTATCCGGGGGCGGAGCACGCGGATTTGCCCATGCGGGGGTTTTGAAAGCTCTCGCCGATAATCAGATACCGATCGGCTGCATTGCCGGGACCTCGGCGGGCTCGCTGGTTGGCGCCGGATTCGCCTCGGGGCTTTCGGCCGACGAGCTTATCAGGCTTAGCGAAAAGATAAACTGGTATTCGATGTCCGGGTTTTCGTACTCGCCACGCGGGCTGCTCTCGAACGCCTCGATGGGGAAATTCATCGAAGCGAATTTCCCGGTCGCGACGTTCGAAGATCTAAAAATACCGTTTGCCGCGGTTGTGTGTGACCTTGCGAAAGGCGAAGAAGTAGTACTTCGCGACCGAGGCGATCTTGCCACAGCCGTCCGGGCAAGCTGCGCGATCCCCGGAGTATTCGTGCCGGTCGCGGGCGAAGACGGGCGGTGGTTCGTCGACGGCGGCGTGGTTTCGCCGATGCCCACGCGGGCCGTCAAGAACCTCGGTGCGGATATTATCATCGCGGTCGATCTGCTTTCGTGCGTCTCCCCGAATTGGGGCACGCCGTCTACCTTGCTCGGCATGCTTTTCCAATCGGCAATGTTGATGCTCCGCACGGCCGCAAGAAATCAGCATTATCGCGCAAGCATCGTCATCGAGCCGCAGATAGGACATATTCGGCCGGACGAAATGGGCCGCCGCGACGAGTTGATCGAGCTCGGAGAGAAAGCCGCGCGCGAGAGCCTCGATAAGATAAATGCGCTGATCGACAACGCCTAGATACTCATTTATATCGGCTTCTCAAATATTTTTCTAACGGCTAGTCGTCGCTTGCAAGCGAATGTCCGCACGTGCATCATATATTTTGTTAATCCTTCTCTCGCGCATCAACGGTGGTGCGCCCGGCTAATAAAAGATTATTAGACGGCGTTGGTAATTCGAGGGACAGGCTTGTTAATTAGGCACAGAAGCGGCTCCGAATCTCGGACGACGACAGATCGAATCTTCGGGGACAGACCGTATCCCCGATAACGTATTCGCCTTCGACGCTTCTTTTAATGTTCCTTAAAGGAGCGAGGAAAATCTTTTCAATGTCAATGAAACTTTACGTAGGAAATCTTTCTTTCAATACCGGAAACGAGGAATTGCAACAACTGTTTGCTTCGATCGGAACTGTGGAAACCGCGACCGTCGTGGAAGATCGGGAAACGGGCCGCTCACGCGGTTTCGGTTTTGTAGAAATGTCTTCAAAGGAAGAAGGCGAACGCGCTATCGAAGAACTGAACGGCAAGGAATTTGAAGGACGCGAACTCAAGGTCAACGAAGCCAAGCCCCGCGAGAATCGCAGTGGCGGTGGTTACGGCGGCGGCGGCGGTCGCGAGAACCGCTGGTAAGAGAAGCGAAGACCAAAAAGAAAATGCCTCGGTTTTACGGCCGGGGCATTTTAATCTTTACGTTCCGCCGGGACGCTGCGGCGATTTTGGTTTAGTGTCCTGCTTCGGCTGGATAATGCCTTCCGTCGACTGCTTAGGCGGCGGAAATTTCTGAACGGTGAAATCTCGGCTCGCGGCTAGGACCGACCCGATATAAATATCGACGCGGTATTTTCCCGCGACCCATTTCCCTGCCGGACTGCCGCTGAAATTTACGCGACTCTGCGTTTCGCTTGTTGTAAAACTGGTAGAGACGACCCGCGTTTCACGTTTCACCCCCGCGACATTCACCGCGACAAGATTCATTTTTACCGTCGCGGGACCTGCTGAATCGAGCTGTACCGTACAGCGTATCGGTGCGGCGCTTGGCAAAAAACTGTCGGCTGCGTTTCCGCTGCCGTCGTCCTGCGAAACGCGGAGCTCCGCGATTCCGGGTCTTTCCGGAGCCTGGGCCGCCGCCGCCACGACGCCAATAAATAATGCTACAAAAATCGCAAGAATTTTCCGCAAAACAAACTCCCGCCCCAGGGCGCGCAAAAAAGCTATCCGTTTGAACCATAAAGCAGCATTTGCGTTGCTTTTCCCAAGGTTAAAATCTTCAAAGCCGTTCAGGAACAGTATTCGATCCAGCCGAATTGAACGATGTTATACTTTTTTGCTTGCACTTGGAGATTTTGGCGAGACGGTTCAGAGGTCTTTACGGAGGCCTTCGGGCCATCCCTGCGTCAAGCGCGTAACTCACAGCATGCGTCAAGAGTTACTCGATCTGATAGAGCATAATGCGTTTTGTTTTTTCAGCCAGGTTTTATTTACTGCTCACCGCGGGACTCGTGCCGCTGTCGTTGTCGTGGAGTTTTCCCTTTCTGCAGACAGGGGTTTTCATCTTCGATGCATTGCTGGTGATCGCGGCAATTGCCGACCATTTTTTCACACGCAACATCCTGAACGAAATAATAATAAGCCGGAAGTTTGACGGACGATTTTCGATCGGTGGCCAAACGTCCGTTAGATTAAGTGTTCGTAATGGCGCACGCGTTCCGCTCCGGCTCAAAATAAAGGATGAATTTCCGCCGGAGATGCGGCTCGACGACGAGCGCGAATCCGAAATGGCCCTCGATCCTCAAACGGCCGGGGAGTTTTCCTATCGCCTCACGCCGCCCCGTCGCGGCAGTTATCGATTCGGCACGACAGCCGTGCGCGTTTTGTCGCAATTCGGGCTCGTTTGGTCACAGGGCTCCCTCGGCGATGAGCGATCAGTAAAGGTTTATCCGAACATGCGTCGGGCGCGCGAGATCGAACTCAAAGCTCTAGGCGCCCGCTCCTTTCTGGCGATACAGCGCAGAGCGGTCAGGCGAGGCGAAGGCCGCGAATTCGAGTCGATGCGCGATTATGTTCGCGGCGACGAACTGCGTCATATTTCATGGACGGCCACGGCACGCCGTGCACGCCTTACGACGAGACAGTACCAGATCGAACGCGATCAGACAGTGATGATCGCCATTGACGGCGGCCGCCTTATGACCGGACGCATCGGCGACGAGACGAAATTCGACACGGCGATCCACGCCTCGCTTGCCCTCATGTCCGCGTGCGCTCGAGCGGGCGATAACTGCGGCCTTCTCGTTTTCGGTCGACGCGTGAAGCGATATCTGCCTCCGCGGCGCGGCGTCGAACACATAGACGCGGTGCTCGAAGCCCTTCACGACATCGAACCCGAGCTCATCGAACCGTCGTACGCACGCGCGTTTCAATTCATTGCATCGAACTCAAAAAAACGCGCGTTCGTCGTTATCCTGACCGATCTGATCGATAAGGAAAGCTCCAGGGAGCTGATCAATTCCCTCCGGTTGCTGCGCCCTCGCCACTTGCCGCTGGTCGTGACGATCGGTGACCGCGACCTGAACGCCGCTGTCAGCAAACCACCCGCCGAGATCAAGGATGTCTTCCTGCAATCGGCCGCCGAAGAGATCATCCACCAACGCGAGCAGGCTCTTCGGCTGGTCGAAACCCTGGGCGGGCTCGCCCTGGACGTGACCACGCAGACGCTCGGGCCAAAATTGCTCGAGAGTTATTTGAGAGTGAAGGAAAGAGGGCTGCTGTAAACTGGGATCGGGCACTCTTGCCTGCCACTAAGCGAAATGTACGAGTCGTCATTTGTTAGACGCTCTTCGTGGTTCGCATCGCACTCGAGGCAGGCTGGCAGAACGCGAATCGATGCCGGTTCAATGACTCGACGATTTGATTCTACCTTCGAAGAGATGGTATCTTCTTTGTATATACATATGAAACTTCAAATTCAAAAATGGGGAAACAGTCTGGCGTTGCGCATACCTAAGTCGTTTGCGATCGAAAGCAATGTGGAGCAAGGCAGCACGGTTGATGTGTCTTTGGAAAATGGAAGGATCGTCGTCTCGCCTGTTGTCAAGGAAGAATTCACTCTAGATGGCCTGCTTGCGAACATAAAGAAAAGCAATTTGCACCGCGAAACCGACACCGGTTACGCCGTCGGAAACGAGATTTGGTGATGGCATACGTTCCGGAACGCGGCGATGCCGTCTGGTTGAATTTCAATCCCCAGACGGGCCATGAACAGTCAGGACGTCGGCCGGCGATGGTCCTCTCGCCGAGATCGTATAACGGGAAAGTCGGGCTGGCGATCTTTTGTCCGATCACGAATCAGATCAAAGGCTACCCATTCGAGGTTTTGATACCGCCGGGACATAAAATAAAAGGCGCTGTTCTTTCGGATCAGATAAAGAACCTGGATTGGAAGGCCAGAGACGCAGAATTGATCGAAAAACTCCCGGCAACGATCACCGAAGAAGTGCTGAAAAAGGTTCATACGCTGCTATGATTTCTACAAAACGACGATTCTGCCTTGTCCTGATCAAGCCTTCGCACTACGACGAGGACGGATATGTAATTCAATGGTACCGGTCGGCGATCCCGGCAAATTCGCTGGCTTGTCTTTTTGGGTTGGCGAAAGAGTGCGCGGAGGCGAAGATCCTCGGCGAAGATGTCGAGTTTGAGATACACGCGTTTGATGAGACCAACACGGTCATTAATATCGACCGAATCGCGAAATTGATCGAAGCCGCCGATGCCGGGGTCGTGATGCTCGTTGGTGTGCAGTCTAACCAGTTCCCGCGCGCTCTTGATATCGCGCGGCCGCTGCGGGCCCGGAATATTCAGGTGGCGATCGGCGGCTTTCACGTCTCGGGAACGATGTCGATGCTCAAAGACCGCGACCCTGGCGTGCAGGAAGCGATCGATCTGGGCGTAACCGCTTTCGCGGGCGAGGCCGAAGGGCGGCTCGGGCACGTTTTGAAGGATGCATATTATGGCGAGCTCCTGCCGGTGTACAACTTCATGGATGACCTGCCTAATATCGAGGGCGTCGCAACGCCGTTGCTGCCGGCCGAACGCGTCCATCTAACCGCCGGCGCCACGACGAGCTTTGACGCCGGACGCGGCTGCCCGTTTGCGTGTTCGTTCTGCACGATAATAAATGTCCAGGGCCGCAAATCGCGTCGCCGTTCGCCCGAAGACATTGAACACATCGTTCGCGCAAATGTCGATCAAGGCCTGCATTCATTCTTTATCACCGACGACAATTTTGCACGTAACAAGGATTGGGAAATAATCCTCGACCGCCTTATTCGTCTTCGTGAAGATGAAAAGCTCAAGATCAGCTTCATAATCCAGGTCGATACACTCTGCCACAAAATCGAGAACTTTATCGAAAAGTGTAAGCGTGCGGGCATAAAACGCGTCTTTATCGGATTGGAAAATATCAATCCCGACGCCCTGCTCGGCGCTAAAAAACGACAGAACAAGATCACCGATTATCGCCAGATGCTGCTCGCCTGGAAAAAGGCGGGGATCGTGACGTACTGCGGCTACATTCTTGGCTTTCCGGGCGACACTCGTGAATCGATCATCCACGACATCGAACTCATAAAACGCGAGTTGCCCGTCGATCTGCTCGAGTTCTTTTACTTGACGCCGCTGCCCGGTTCCGAGGACCACAAAAAACTTTACGAAGCCGGCATTGCGATGGACGCGGACCTCAACAAATACGACCTCAACCACGCCGTCACAGGCCATCCGAAAATGTCGCAAAGCGAATGGGAACAATCCTATCGCGAGGCTTGGGAAACGTACTATACCGATGAACACGTGGAGAGGGTACTTCGTCGCTCGATAGCCACCGGGACGAGTCCGGGAAAGACGATGTTCTTTATCGTCTGGTTCAAAGGGTGCATCGATATCGAAGGCATTCATCCGCTCGAGGGCGGTTTCCTCCGCCGAAAGGCGCGGAAAAATCGCCGCAGCGGAATGCCAACGGAAAGCGCGCTGATCTTCTATACGAAATACGTTTTTGAAACGCTCTGGAAACAGATTCGGTGGATCAGACTTTATTCGCGGCTGAGACTGATCTACCGGCGTGTAAAAAACGACCCGCGGCGGTTCGAGTACATGGACCTCGCTCTCGAACCCGTAACCGATCACGAAGAAGAACGAGAGCTTTTCCAATCGGAGGCGGCGAAGACCTATCTCGACAAAGTCCACCGCAACGAACGCGTCACCCGCGGCGAAGTTGTATAAAGAATTCGTTTTGGTTTCGAGAAAAACTGCTTGACATCGGGTGCCAGAAAGCGGATTAAAAAGCGATCTCTAAGTGGCGGCAGGTTCCGGATTGTCGGTGCGCCCGACAAGCAGCAGATACGAATAGAGCGCGATGCCGGTGAGAATACCGGTCGCGATCTTGACCGAAGTAGGCAGGGACGAAGGAGAGAGAAAGCCTTCGATGATTCCGGCGACAACCAGAAAGCAGGCGCCGCCTATCACGATTCGCGCCGCCTCGATCCCTTTTTTCTTCAGAGCCTGAGCACGCGTGAGATCGCCGGGCGCGATCATCGCATAGCCGATCATCATTCCCGCGCCGGAGCAAAAGAAAACGGTCGAAAGTTCGATCACGCCGTGCCCGACGACAAAACTGGCGAGCGCGTTTCCAAACGGCGGATTGAGCTTGTAGCACGCAGCGAAAACGCTGCCGAACCGTGCCCCTTCCGACGCGAGATCATAGAATGCCCCGATGCCGAAGAACGCGCCCATCGCAAAGGCGCGCACTGTAACTATAATATTGTTGGTCAGGATGCCGCTTGAATTTATCTGGTTAGCTTTATTGATGCCGAGCCACCACTGGTCGTTCGCATTGATCTGGTCGGTGACGCCGGAAAGCATCACGAAATGCGTAAAGTCAGTATCAAGCCAGGTCGCGACGAAGCCGAAGATAGCGAAAAAGGCGAAGATAATAAATGCGATCTGCATGTAACGGATGTTTGCCTGAAACGTCCGCGGCAGGTCGCGTGTAAAGAACTTGATGATAAGGCCCGTGCCTTCGCCTTCGGCATGATAGATCTTGCCGTGAGCGCGTATCACCAGGCTATTAAGGTAATTGATAAGCTTCGGATCGCGCGTTTCGGCACGGGCGATCGCGAGATCCGCGGCAGCACGTCTATAAAGTTCGCCGAATTCGCGCACCTCCATTTTGTCCAAACCGCGCAGGCCCGACCCGCGAAGCAGTCCGAGCAGGTCTTCGAGCCGCTGCCAGTTATCCTTTCGCTCGTCGATGAACTTGTTCATGGGGAATGATCGATCTTGGGATCTCAGCGGAATATTAGCAAATATTACATTCCGTGCGGGCTTCGGCATTTGGGCTTTGCCAATACAAAATCAAGAATCTAAAATCTAATATCTAAAGTGTCAGACGAAGTAAAGAAATACCACGAAGAAGACGCCATCGGTAAGACATATGACTTGCGGGTCATTCGCCGGCTGATCGGCTATCTCGGGCCCTATTGGCTCCTGGTCATCGCCGCGCTCACGCTGACGCTTCTCACAAATATACTCCTTTCAACTCAGCCTTTCTTTACGAAAATGGCTGTCGACGATTTTATCGTTCCGAAGCGGATCGACGGCATATGGCTGTTCGCTTTTGCTTTTTTCGGCGTCTTTTTGTTCCGATTTCTGTTTTCGTATATTCAGGAAATACTCCTGAATAATGTCGGTCAAAAGGTAATGTTCGACCTTCGGACCGAAATATTTACGAAACTTCAGCGACAGGAGATCGCTTATTACGATCGCTATCCGGTGGGACGCATAGTCACGCGTTTGACGTCCGATGTTGATGCGCTGAACGAGATGTTCACGTCGGGCGTTATCGATGTCCTCGGCGACCTCGTCGCGATCTTCGCGTTTATCGCGTGGATGTTCTATATCGACTGGAAGCTGACGATCGTCGCGCTTACGACTGTGCCGGTCTTGTTCGCTTGTACGAACTGGTTTCGCAAGCACGCTCGTAATGGCTTTGACCGTGTTCGCACACGCAATGCAAAGTTGAACGCGTTTTTGCAGGAATACATCTCGGGCGCGCAGACCGTCCAATTGATGAACGCGGAGGACAAAGCTAAGCACCGCTTTCACGAGATCAACGACGATTATCGCAGTGCAAACATTGAGACGATCTATTACTACTCGATATTCTATCCGCTCGTCGATTTCATCGGCGCTGTCGGCATTGCCGCCATCATCTTTTTTTTCGGATACGGAAACCTGGGTACGGTGACGGCGGCAGGAGCTGGACTAACGATCGGTGTTCTGGCGTCGATCATTCAGTACACGCAGTATTTGTTTCAGCCGATCCGCGATCTTTCCGATAAGTTCAATGTGCTGCAGGCGGCGATCGTTGCGTCGCACCGCATTTTCATTCTGCTCGACCTTGAGATCGATATAAAGAGTCCCGAACAGCCAAAAAGAGCAGGGCCCGCCGAAGGGCGGATCGAATTTCAAAACGTCTGGTTCGCTTACAAGGGTGAAGACTGGGTTTTGAAGGACGTGTCGTTCACCGTCGAGGTTGGCGAGAATATTGCTATTGTCGGGCACACGGGTTCCGGGAAAACGACCGTCACCAATCTGCTAATGCGCTTTTACGACGTGCAGAAAGGCCGCATTTTGCTGGATGGCGTGGACGTTCGCAATTGGAAGCTCGAAGATCTGCGTTCAAATTTCGCAGTTGTGCTGCAGGACGTATTTCTCTTCAGCGGATCGGTCGAAAATAATATCCGACTTGGCAACAAGCAGATCCCGGCCGACCGCATCGAGTGGTCCGCCAAGGAAGTCCATGCGGACGAATTTATCCGCGATCTCGAGGGCGGGTATTCATTTAAGGTCCGCGAACGCGGCGCGGGGCTTTCCGTCGGTCAAAAACAGTTAATATCGTTCGCACGTGCGCTCGCATTCGATCCGAAGATCCTTATTCTCGACGAAGCGACGAGTTCGATCGATACCGAGACGGAACAGCTTATCCAGCAGGCCGTCGAGCGCGTGATGGCAAAACGTACGGCTCTCGTCGTCGCCCACAGACTATCGACAATACAGCGATGCGACCGCATCATCGTCTTTCACCACGGCGTGCTTAGGGAAAGCGGTACGCATAACGAATTGCTTGTCGCTCGGGGATTGTACTGGCGCCTTTATCAATTGCAGTACGCCGACGGCGGAAATCCCGTCGGCCCCGGATCTTCAGTAAATGCCGATCTCGGTCTTGAAACCGGCGCATGAGCACGGCACTTTCGGAAAGTAGAATTACGATCGTCCTTTCTATATAATGTCGTACAGCAAATGCCGGCCGATTTAAAAATCTCTCCTGAATTGGTGGACTGTTCCGCGGACGCGATCGATGCGATATTCGAGCGCTGCACGGCCGCCGCGCCCAATTACGGTGTCGAAGCCGCCATTTTCAAAGGCACACTCAACAAGATCGCGACGAAGTTTCTCGCAACCGGCGCGGCCGCCGGAACACGAGTGCAGCTTAGCGATTTCCTTGAGCAGCTGCATGCCGGCGACCTGTTTCTCGCGACCGCCTGTGCCGCGGGAAACGAGCGGGCGTGGTGGGAATTCGATCAGCAGCACCGCTCGTATATGGAGCGTGTCGCCCGACATTTGGCAAAGACGGACATCGACGCGCAGGAAGTGATCGATTCCGTCTACGGCGAACTATATGGAACGCGCGTCGTGGATGGCGAACGCGTTTCCAAGTTTTCGACTTACAGCGGACGGGGCAGCATGCGCGGCTGGCTTCGGACCGTTATCTGGCATTCGCTGGTCGACCTTCACCGGGCCAGCCATGATGAGGTCTCGCTCGACGAAATGACCGAAAACGTCGGCGACGGCCCGGCGCATGCAAGTTTTGCGGTGCCGGCACCGGGCGGTGAAAAAGAGATGATCGCGCGGCTTTCCGAGGACCGTTATCGCTCGGCGACCCTCTCGGCGATCGGGAAGGCCTTCGGCTCGCTCGACAACCACGAGAAACTGCTCTTGCTCTACTATCACGTCGAAAACCTTAAATTGCGCGAGATCGCCCGCCTCGTAGAGACCGAAGGCTCGCCGCTTCGAGGTTGGTTTCAACGACGTGCGTCATCGCGCGAACCGGCCGGCCGGATCCATGAATCGACGATCATGCGCTGGCTGGAGAAGAGCTATTCTCTTGTGCTTAAACGCTTTAGCGAAGAACTTAGAACGTCGCACGCTCTCTCCGACGAGGAGATCGACATCTGCATGGAAATGGCGACCAGCGATCTGACCGATCGCAGCCTGTTCGAAAATTTGGCAGCCGAAGGTAACAGTGCGGCTGAGATCTAGATGCCGCAGCAGCGATCGCAAGCATTTTAAGGCAAAAACCTGCTCCGTCATCCGTCCATTTTCCGGAGGCAGGTATGGAAATGGTTAATACCGATAAAAAAGATCCGCGAGAGTTAAGGATCCAAGGCCTGCTTGACAGGTTTCTGGCATCGCAGGCTAAGAGCGCGGACGCCTTGGGTTTCGAGCACCTTGAGGAAGACTCGCTGTCCGCGTTTGTCGATGGTTCGCTTACCGATCGCGAAACAGCACCGGTTATCAGTCATTTAGTAGATTGCTCGTTCTGCCGCCATGTAACATCGGAGCTCGTCCGCCTGGACGCCGCGTTCGCCGAGAAGGAAGCCGTGACCATCGAGCCTGCGTCTAAGGCCCCGGCCAAGGTCTCCGAAGTACTCAGCAGCTTGCTTGGTCGCATATTCGGCACGGGCGAAGCCGCGGTTTTCGCTCACGGAGAAAAGGACGATAGTGTCGACGCCGAAAGAATATCCGGCGAAGACACTGACGACGAAAAAGAATAGAAATTGCCCGCGATTCCCCCGGGATTGACCGCTGGGCTGCCAAAAAGCACCCTGGACGGTCTTTTTTTCGTGAATCCACGCCGACGTATCCTCCGAACTGGATTATTACATCTAACTTCACAGAACAATGTATAATTCAGCTTATCGAGGATCAGAAGGTTTGGAAGATCACAACCAAGATACCGTCACAGTTGATAAGGATTGCGGACCGGTTAGCTCTATGGTAACCGTCGAACGCGTTGCTTCGGCGCGCCTGCCGACGGAAACCGGCGATTTTACGATCATCGGCTATCGATCGCTGGTAAGCGATGAGGAATTTGTCGTATTGATGAAAGGCGAGATGGACCGCGATACGCCGACCCTTGTCCGCATCCATTCGCAGTGCCTGACCGGCGACGTTTTCGGCTCGATAAAATGTGACTGCGGCCCACAGCTCCACCGCGCGATGGAGATGATCGAAGAAGCCGGACGCGGGGCGATCGTCTATCAGCAGCAGGAAGGCCGCGGCATCGGTATTCTCAACAAGATAAGGGCTTACGCTCTTCAGGACGAAGGTGCCGACACCGTCGAAGCCAACGAAAAACTCGGTTTCGTAGTAGACGGCCGCGTATACGAGCAATGTGCCGAGATTCTGTTCGATCTAGGCCTGTGCAAGGTGCGCGTCATCTCAAACAATCCGCGTAAACTCGAGGCTCTTGAAAAAGCCGGGCTGCAGATCGTAGAACGGATCCCGATCGAGATCGACGTCGAATCTCCGGCCGCTCACTATCTTAAAACCAAGAAAGAAAAGCTCGGCCATCTCCTCAATTTCTGAGTCTCCTTTATATAAAAATCCAAATTCATGAATAAATTACGATAAATTGGAAGGTGCTCCCGTTTTTCTGCCCGTTTCGACATTTCTCGGTTACCCGCAAACCTCTCACAACACACCGCTTAACTCAAAATCACGAATATCCGGGTGAGTGGCTTCGTATTTGCTAGTAACCCTAGCATGTAGGTGCGATTTGGGCGGTTTATTTTAGATTGTCCACGACCCTTCGCATCGACCATACATGTTGAGATTTTATTCCAGGAGATTACAATGAATAGAAACTTCAAGTTTATCACCGGCGTTCTCTCGCTCGTGCTTTGCTTTGCGGCAATGGCATTTGGCCAGAAGACGTCAGGAAATATTGAAGGTATTATCACCGACGCGAACGGAGCCGTCGTTAGAGGCGCTACCGTGACGGCTACTTCGACGGGTACGACGTCCGGATACAACCAGACGACGACCACGAACGGTGATGGTTACTACCAATTTCCGCAAGTGCCGCCCGGGACCTATCTGGTTTCGACCACACAGACCGGCTTCAGCACGACCAAGACCGACGTCACAGTTACGATCGATAAAGCAGCCGTGGTCAACACGCAGCTTAAGGTCGGTGGTGTCGGAACAGTTGTCAACGTTGAAAGCAGTGCGGATTCGACCATCGACCTTGGCGACACCAAGATCGATACCAGCATCACCAAGCGTGTGATCGAAGACCTTCCGAAAGGAAACGGCTTCGCGTCACTACTGAAGATCGCTCCGAACGTTCGCCCGGAACCGCTTGCAGCCGGTTTCCAGATCGACGGTGCATCGGGCGCCGAGAACGTTTTCAACATCGACGGGCAGGAAGTCACAAACTTCCGCACCGGCCAGTTGAACACAGCAAACAACATCAACTTTGCACTCGTTCAGGAAGTTCAGATCAAATCGACGGGATATGAAGCAGAAAACGGCGGAGCTACCGGCGGTATCATCCAGGTCATCACCGGCGGCGGTAACGACAAATGGCGTGGCGTTTTCGGTATCAATTTTTCGCCGCAAAAGCTCAATGGCGATCCGCGCAAAGTGCTCACGCGTTTTTCGTCGGCAACGACGGCGACAAATACGCCGGGCAATTTCTACTACTTTCAGCCGGACAAAGTCGGTGGAACTAGCTACAATCCGATCGGCAGCTTCAGCGGCCCGATCATCAAAGGAAAGCTTTGGTTCTCGGCGACTTATGCCCCTAGCGTCAGCGAATATACCCAAAGAATCAATTACTTCGGGAACAGTATCCCGGGGAATAGCTTAAACAACCCGAGCGGACGCTTTGTAAACGACACTATCGACTACACTGCGAAAACGACTCAGGAACAGGGACTTATCCGTCTTGACGCCCAGCCGACTTCGCGACTTCGTCTTTTCGGTACATTCCTCTGGAACCCCGTTGAGGTCGAAGGTTCCTTACCGGGAAATACCGAAGGTTTGACCGGGGTTCCGCAATCTGCCGCTTTTGGCGGATCGACTGGAACGCTCAAAGGTTCGGACTTTCTTGGAAGACAAGGCGGACGCCAGAATTCAAACAGCGTGAACGGACAGGTCACCTGGAATCCGCTCAACTATTTGATAGTTAACGTCCGCGCGGGCCGCAACTTTCTTAACGAGAAACTCGGTTCATATGGTATTCCGCGTTCGGTCCGTTACCTCTGCTCGACGTCTGGTACCCCCAGCGGCGTTGCAGGATCGGGCTGCAGCGCTGGCTTTACGAACTTTGCTAGCAACTATCAGACGGATTATGACGTCTCGACCCGTCGAACGCTCGACGCGGACGTTTCGCTGGTCGGCATCAACCTTGGAGGCCGCCACAATTTCAAGTTTGGTTACCAGTTGAACAAGCTGTTCAATACGACCAAACAGGGATATGCGGATACCGGCGTTGCCGTCCTTTTCTACCAGGTGCCGATCTCGGCGTTGACGGGACAGGATCCGACCCCCGGATATCTGGGATCTGGTTATCTGCAGAGATTCGGTACGATCGGAAAGGCTAGCAGCGATAATAACGCGTTGTTTGCTCAGGACTCGTGGCAGATACACAATCGTCTCACGTTGAACCTCGGCGTTCGAATTGAGAAGGAAACGGTACCGAACTTCGGTACGTCGGGAACGCAGGCGATCAAATTCAATTGGGGCGACAAGATCAGCCCGCGTCTTGGTGCTGCATTCGACGTTTTCGGTAACGGAAAAACGAAGGTATTCGCCAGCTACGGTTGGTTCTATGACCGCTTCAAGTATGAATTGCCCCGTGGTTCCTTCGGTGGAGACTTCTACCGTCGAGACTACTTCGAAATCCTGCCGAGCCGCGGAGCGCTGTATTCGAACTACACTCGGAGTGCCATCCTTGGCACGACCCCTGACGTCGCTGGTGGCGTCTGCCCCGGAGCCGACACCGGAACTAACGCTCCGATCGGCAACGGTTATTCTGTCTGCCAGTTCGACTTCCGTATCCCCACGAATCTGATCGGCGGCAACGTTTTCGATAGCGGCGCGGTTGATCCTAAACTGAAAGCTGCTCGTCAGAGCGAGTACACGGTTGGTCTCGAGCATCAGCTTGGAAACAACTTCCTGCTCGCGGCGCGCTTTACGCATAAGAACGTCGATCGGGCGATCGAGGACATCGGCATCAACACTCCGCAGGGCAGTGAAGCTTATGTCATCGGCAACCCCGGCTTCGGACTGCACTGCGAACTTTCACGCCAGCAGAATTATCCTTGTGCGAAAGCTCAGCGTAAATACGACGCATTCGAAGTTCGTGTCGACAAGCGTGCAACGAACTACTTCTTCAACGCCAGCTATACCTTTAGTCGCCTTATCGGTAACTACTCGGGTTTGGCCAGCTCGGATGAAGCAGGACGTTCCAGCCCGAATGTTAACCGTTTCTTTGACCTTCCGCCCCTTGGCTTCACTGCTGATGGCCGACCGGACAACGGACGGCTAGCTACCGATCGGCCGCATGTCTTCAAGGCATACGGTGGTTACAGCTTCAACTGGAGAGGTAACGGCACGAACCGAACAACGGTTTCGGCTTTCACAACAGCACAGTCTGGAACACCGTTGACGACGATCTACAACTTGTACAATCTTGGTACGACGATACTGAACAAACGCGGCGACCTTGGTCGTACAGGAAAGTTCACCGAAACAGATCTGTCGATCAACCATCGCTACAAGTTCGGTCGCGACAATCGTTTCACCTTGGAGCCGTTTGTTGACATCCGCAACCTGTTCGATCAAAAGAATGTGTTGGGAGTGGATACCACGATCAGCACTGCTAATATCACTGCTGCATCGTTGAGATTGAACGGCAACGGCTGCACGGCTTGCACAAGCGAGTCCGCAACGTTCCTGAGAATCTTCAATGGTGGTATCAGCCAGTATGTTAAGAACTATATTGCGAATCCGTTGACTTCGGTCGCCAATCAGACTCGCAATACTTACAAACTGGCCAACAACTTCCAGGCCGAACGTAATGTGCGTTTTGGTGCTCGCTTCTTGTTCTAAATTCTTAGGAATTTGAAGAACTTTACGGCCTGTCCTTTATTGGACAGGCCTTTTTTTGCGCCGTAATTGCGTCGGTCGGCGACGATCTCCAGTTAAAAGACGGGGCACTTGTCTCTATAAAGCGTAGCATTTATCCGCAGAAGGTCGCGGTTGCTGAACCGGGTGGATTTGGAGAGTGTTGGGGTGGAGTTTGCGGAACGACGCGGCTAAGGATCAACTTCTTCGACGATGCTGCTAACCCTATCGTTAGGTGAGTAATTCGGACAAACGAAAGGGTGTGCGATCTCTCGCACACCCTGTTTTTTTCTTGGTGGGACGCTTTAGTTCGCCGTCTGTGTTTGGGCCTTCTGCCTTAGGTCCGCTATCTGCTGATTCAGCTTGGCCTTGTCGTCACTGCTAAGTTTT
>JBBSGG010000041.1:0-27344 GCA_038254305.1 Pyrinomonadales bacterium | reverse complement strand
GGCACGCCGTAGCCTTTCGCTTTGGCGAGCGCGAGCGCATGTGCAACGTGAACAGTCAGGAACGGATATTCGTATCGTTCGCGGTCTCGCTGCCAGAGGCCGAAGCTGCCGTCATCCCGCTGTCGCGACTGCAGGATCGTCATGTCTCGTACAAAGCTCGCTTTGATCTCGGCGTCGCTCGGCATTTCCTTAGCCTTGAAGGCCGTAAGCACATCGCGAAGAGCCGCGATAGAGATCATCCGCGATGCGACCTGCGCCGAACATTCGAACGGATAACGATAAAGATAGATAAACGAATCCGTCAGTTCCTGAAGTTGAGTCGACGAGGTCGTAACCTCAAGGCCGCCAAACTGCGGATAGACGTCGCCGGGCGTTTGCACCGGCTGAATAATCGCACCGTTTTGATCCGTCGTTCCGTATGTCGCGAAAGCTTCAGTCGTCGCCGGCGTCCATACCGGCAGCGAAATGTCCGCGGCGTCGGCGAACTTGCCCGACGCAACCGCAATCTGAAAACGCGCGGTTCCGGCTTTGACCGTGGAAACCGGAAATCGAAGCTCGGCACGGTCGTTGGCTTTTACGACGACGCGTTTGCCCAACGCAAGCAATCCGCCCGTAACTGCTCCCGGTTCGGACAGGAGCGCGTTTGTCGCTCGAATAGCGACATCGACGGTCATGTCTCTGTCGGTCTGATTCTGAACGACCACCGGAAGATCGGCCTTGTCGCCGAAATTCAGGAATCGGGGTGTGCTCGGTCGGACCATGAGCGGCTGTTTTGCCGTGATCGCGGATTCGGTAATGCCGAAACGCTTGCCTGGATCGACCGCGACCGCGGTGATGCGGTAACGCGTGAGATTGTCCGGCAGCCTTATATCGACGGTCGCTTTGCCATTCGAATCGGTCCTCACCGATGGAGCGAAGACAGCAAGCGCGTCGAAGTTGATCCGCTGCTGGATAGGAGTACCGTCCGGCGATAGCTTTGTTCCGTCGACGCGAAACTCATTCTCGGCGCCGCTTGCTCCGTCGACCTGGAAACCAGCTGCCAGCGGTTCCGGACGAACGTTCGGAGCGATCTTCAGCAGTGACGAAAAGCTCCTACCATTAATAGGCAAACCACCTACCTGCCTCTGCGAAACTGAATCGCTCGATACCTCGACCGATGCTCCTACCGACGCAGGGGGCGCTGGCGGCGGTGCCTTGATGTCGCCGGGGTTGCCGAGCAGGACGTTCTTTCGCAAGTGATAGTCCTGCACGCCCGGTCCGCGAAGCGAGTAAAAGAATTCAAGCGGATCGTCGATGCGGTAACGCGAAAGAGCGAGCACGCTTTCGTCGACGACAACAACGGCTACCTCGGTATCCGATACCGGCTCGCCGCGACTGTCCTTTACGGAAACATCAAGCTTGGTTTCGCCGCCCGGCGGGAGCGTCGGATCGCGCGGTTCGCTTACTACAGTTAATTTTCTCGATTCGGTCGAAACGGCAAGATCGAGGCTGCCGCTCGCGAAAGCGGGCCGCGAGGACAGCTTTGGATCGACAATGCCCTTGTCATCGGTCGGCGGCACAGTTCCTACCAGATCGACCTGCGCGTAAATATTCGGCAGATGTTTTTCCTCGATCGGAATTTTCAAGGTCACCGACGAATCCTTCATCGTAAAACGCTCGGTTTTGACGATGCCATCGCGCCTAAGCGTAAGCACGCCTTCGGCCGGCGTGAACGGAGCTATCACGAGAGGCGTGCCGCGGCCCTCGTCCGACGGAAATTTTACGGGAAGTATGCGGCCCGTTTTCGGCGCCGGAAGCGCGCCGAGACGCTTTGCGAATTCGGCAGCATCGTCAGGAGCTGTTTTGATGGCCGGCAGACGCTTTAGAAGATCCGCCGCTGCGTCGGGCGAAAGCGGGTTGGTCGCCGCGGGCGCCGGTTTGACGCGCGATTCGGCTCCCGCCGTGCCCTCGCTGAGACTGAAGGCAAGGCCGCCGGGTAGATCTTTTATCTTGTCGGTACGCGTTTTCAAAATGCTTTGTGCACGCAATGAAGAAGCCAGAGGTGCAAGTAAACCGGCATATATCGCCAGCAGAAGTATCGAGGCCGTAAATTTTCGCATGTTGTAAAAATGATGATCGTGAATCCGCTGTGGCATTGGTATCCACGAATGTTTTCGATCTTATCCGCTCTAATTGATGCACTCAAACGCCGAAACGTCGGTCGAATACAGAACGAGTTTTCGACGCTCAACTTGCACGGAGCGCGAAAAGGCCTTCGCTGTTTAGAGCGAAGGCCTTTTGTTTATTGCCGTCTAACTCATCGCGAACGGCGAGTTAAGGCAGCGGCTTTGCGACGAAATCCAGATTCGTCACGTCCCTAGTCAATGGCACCGTTCGGGTGGGCTGCGCAAATGCGTAGCGTTTTGTCGAAACGGTAACAGTCCGAGTTGTCAAGAGTAGCTTACAGCGGTTTTTGATCGCAGCGATCCGCTGGCGGCGGAAAGACTGATTTTATCAACGCTTGGCGGACTTGCGCTTGTTATTCCAAAATTTACATTTACTGTTATACTGATTGAGAAAGTGCAACTTCTATAAGGGTTCCGTCGTAGGGGATTGACGGAGTATTTCCAGACCGAATACATCAGGAGCTTAGTAGAAACATGGGATTGTGGGCAAGGATAATGAGAGTGTTCAGGGCGAGTACGGGCGCTGCGCTTGATAAGATCGAGAACCCGGAATTGGTGCTTCAGCAGACTATCCGAGACATGCGTGACCGCGTGCCCGAGCTGAATAATTCGGTCGCGCAGGTGATGGCCACCGAGCGGTTGATGATCAAGAAGGTTGAAAACCTTGAAAAAGAGGTTGTCGATCTCGACTCCAAGATCAAAGCATCGGTAAAGATGGGGCGGGATGACATCGCCACCGCTTATATCGGTCAACTCCAGGCTTCGCAGATGGAACTCGCACGCACAGGCCCGCAGCTTGAACAGGCGTCGCTATCATCAAAACAGGCGTTAAAAGCGCGCGATAACTACGTCCTGAATATGAAGAAGCGCACCGCCGAGGCGATGCAGCTCATCAGCGCGGCGAAACAAGCCAAATTGCAGGAGCAGCTTGCACAGACGATGGAGACCTTCAACATCGGCGACGACGCATCGACGTTTAACGAGATGCGCGAAAAGATCGACCGCCGTGTTGCCGCCGCCGAAGCCAAGCTGCAGTTAGGTACAAGCTCGGTTGACTCGCAGATGCAGGACATCGAACGAGAAGCGATGGATATACAGCTTCAGGACAAGCTTCTTGAGTACAAACAGCAGATGGGCCTTCTCGGTTCCGGCTCACCCGACGGCGGGAGCCGACAGATCTCGTCGGGTTCGCAGGCGAATGACAACGACGTTCTCGATCAGGTGATCGTGAATGGGACAAACGACAAACGTTCAAATTGAAGATTTGCGGATCCGGCAATACCGACGCGGCGGCCGGTTCCTGATGATCGCTAATAGTTTTCGCCGCATCTTTCGCGAGCATCCGCGATTCCGGCGTGCATTTTAACGTCGAACGCAGCGTGCAAACTCCGCATCTATTCTTTTCTATGGCAGATCTGGCGCAGTACCAGCGGGACATCCAAAGATTCAATACCAGCTATGCGAAGGAAGCGGTAAAGGAACCATTCAATTTTTGGGGCCTCGCGGGTTTCGCCGTCGCGGCCGCTTATTCGATGTCGGTTTGGCCGCTGCTGCTTGCCCTTATTCTCGAAGCGTTCTACGTCGTCATCGTTCCTAATCTACCGTCGTACCGCCAGCTGGTCCAAACCCGCGAACGTGAACGCCTGATGCTGGCGAATAAGAGCGCTCGCGAAAAGCTCATCAAGTCATTCACTCCGCGCGAACGAGAGGCTGTCGAATATCTTCGATGGCTAAAGGAAAAGATACAGGACAACTACAAGAAATTTACGGGTGCTGCGTCCTTGCCGAGCAATCTGCGGACGCTCGATCAGCGTTGGGAAGACTTCGTTGACCTGCTCGACGTCTATCGCCGCCGCAAACAGCATCTGAAATCGATCAACCGCCAGGCCGTTCACAACCAACTTTCGCAAGCCTTTCGCGCCGCCGAGAACGCCGGAACCGACGAGAAAACGAAACGCGTCCAGCAGACGAACGTCGAGATCCTAAAACGGCGGATCGCATCGTTCGACGAGATCGAACGCAGCGTTAAGCTCGTCGAGGGCCAGCTTCAGTCGATAGAAAATTTCTTTAGCTATCTGAACGACGAGATCGTCACGATGTCGACACCGGAGAAATTCTCGCTGCTCGATTTCGAACAGCTTTCGGATTCGATTGCGATGACAAAGCAGATGCTCGATGCGACCGCAGATTCTGTCGGCGCTCTCGATACCTACAACCGCGAAGCCGGCAATTACGAACTCCTTCCCGGCTCAAATCCGTAAAAGTTTAAGGTTCGAAACCTTCGATCTCGGGCATTGCTGCCGCCGGCGGAGCGGCTGTCTGCGGCTGATACTCCGGTTCGGTGGAACGTGCTGCTCCGGGCTCGTTGAGATCGCTGATCGAAAGAGCGAGATTGTTGGCGTTCGACGAATACGCAAGGCCGATCTCTTTTGTGATCCGGCCGCTGCGGATCAGTTTCTCGAGTTCCCCATCGAACGTTTGCATGCCTTCCATTTCACCGTCATTCATCGCGTCGACGATGGAACGGCCATCCTTTTCGCCTTTTTCAATGTACTCGCGCGTTCGCGAATTCGAAACCAGTACTTCGATAGCAGCAAGGCGCCCGCCGCCGATCTTCGGCATCAGACGTTGCGAGACAATCCGGCGAAACGACTGCGACAGCCGCGTACGGATAGCCGCCTCCTCGATCTTCGGGAAAACGCCGATTATACGGTCGATTGTCTTAGCCGCGTCGATCGTGTGCAGCGTCGAAAGCACAAGGTGGCCCGTTTCGGCGGCTTCCATTGCGACCTCAATCGTTTCGCGGTCACGCATTTCGCCGACGAGTATGACTTTCGGCGCCTGGCGCAGCGCAGCACGAAGGGCACTTGCAAAATCAGGCGTGTCGGAGTGAAGCTCTCGCTGATGGATCGTACCGAGCTTGTGATCGTGGATGAACTCGATCGGATCCTCGATCGTCACGACATGATATTTCTTTGTCGCATTGATCAGGTCGATGATCGCCGCTAGCGTGGTCGATTTACCCGAACCTGTCGGTCCGGTAACGAGAACGAGCCCGTTCTTTAATTCCGCGGCGCCCATCACGCCGGGCGGTAGGTCAAGGTCTTCCCAGTTCGGCGGCGTGGTCGGAATAACACGCATTACGATGGCGTGCGTTCCCCGCTGCATGAAAATATTGACGCGAAAGCGACAAAGTCCCGGAACGCTGTACGAAATATCGGTCGAGCCTTTCTTATCGAGCGTTTCATGCCCTTGTTCGTTCCCTTGGAGCATCACAAGAACCATCGCACTGATCTGCGGAGCACTCAGCTTTTCAAGGCCCGGTATTTCGACTGGATGTAGATCACCGGTCAATTCGACTTGGGGCGGTCTGCCCGGCGAAAAGATCAGATCGCTGACCTTGTCGCCCTCTGCAAGCATACGCCGAAGCACATTTTGAAAAGCCTGGACGTTCGGAGATGTTGGCAGGTTGGGGGCGGAAGTTCCCTGCTCAGAACCTGTCTGAGAAGCAATTTGTGCTGTATTCATTAAATCGAGAGTGTTGTGGGAACGGGACGCGTTTTGAGATCGAGGTTTTTCGGGCAGCGTGTCGACTGGATCGGCACCGAAACAGAATACTACGATTAAACGATGTTTTGCAATTAGTTTATTGGGCTTGCGGACGGATATCTATTGATTTAAAATCATCGGTTTAAGTTGCACCGTTTTTTTCATCATATTTATTAGGAAACACCCTTTTATGAAACGAGTAGGAATATTAGTGGGCCGGGAACAGACTTTCCCGGAGTCCATGATTAAGAGCATCAAGGAGAACGGCGGCGGAACGGTCGTCGCGGAAATGATAACCGTCGGGGGCATCCGCCTCGACGAGCCGAAAAAGTACGATCTGATCATCGACCGCATATCGCATGAAGTGCCGTATTACCGAGCTTTGCTTAAGCAGTTCGCTCTCCAAGGAACGTATATCATCAACGATCCGTTTTGGTGGTCGGCGGATGACAAGTTTTTCAATTTCAGCCTCGCGGCGAAGATCGGCGTCGCGATCCCGAAGACCGTCCTTTTGCCGCAGCACGATTACGTGAAGGACATCACGAGCGAATCGCTCCGCAATCTGGAATTCCCGATCGACTGGGAAAGCATCGTCAATTACGTGGGTTTTCCCGCGTTTCTAAAACCGCACGACGGCGGCGGCTGGAAAAACGTGTCGAAGATCTACTCGCTCGATGAGCTTTGGAACGAATACAACCAGTCAGGCACGTTGTGCATGACGCTTCAGGAAGGCATCGAGTACGACCAATTCGTCCGCTGTTATTGCGTCGGCCGGGAGAAGGTACTGATTATGCCCTACGACCCGTCGAAACCGTATCTGTCGGGAATGCAGTACGTAAACGTCGAGAATTATCTGACGCCCGAACTGCAGGCGCGCGTTGAACGCGATGTGATCACTATCTGCAAGGCTCTAGGTTACGATCTGAATACCGTAGAATTCGCAATCAAGGACGGCGTACCGTACGCGATCGATTTTATGAATCCGGCACCCGACGCGGAACTTGCTTCGGTCGGCCAGACAAACCACGAATGGATCGTCAGCTCGATGACGGAATTTATCCTAAAGAAACTGGACGAGGGCTTCGAACCACTGCCGTATCGCTGGGCGCCGCTGCTTACGGCTGCCTCGCAGGCGTCTGCACCGACTGCCGCGCGAAAGGCTCCGGCAAAACCGAAGACGGCGAAGAATTCGAAAAGTAAGAATGCTGCGGGTTCGAAATAGGATTCGCTGAGCCGGTTAGGTGAGATCAGAGGCGGATGCGCACAAGCGTTTCCACCTCTTTTATTCTTCGTCGATCGTCTCGGTAGAGATACGTGCGGCCAGAATGCCTTTAAAAACGACCGCGCCGGAGCACAGGATCAGCGAGATTAGTCCGATCGCCCAGCCGGCATCGGCAACGAGCGAGTCATCGAGCAGTGCTCCCGCGAAGATAACTGCGATGCCGAGGCCCGCGATCCTGATAGTCGAGGCCGCCAGACGCGAAAGTGTGTCGATGAGGTTGAGACGGCTGATCTCAAGTTCCATGTATTCCTCGTCGCTGTTGAGACGCGTAAAATACTCTATCTCCGAATTGGTCCACCGCTTTAGCGACGGTGAATTAGTGAGATCGTTCGCTATCGAAAAATTGTGGATCACGTGTGCAAACTTCCCTTCACGCAGCGCAATCTCGGCCATCCCGCGCATTGCTCGAAAACTGGCGCCGACCGTATCGGTCGCTTTTCGAAAAACAATTGATGCCCGTTCCCAATTGCCTGCGTGAAAATAACTCTCGCCGAGACGTGCTAGAAGTTCGCGATCGTCACCGGCCCGCCGTTCGGCAAGTCGCATCATCGCAAACGCGCGTCGTTCGAGACCGTCATCGCGTTCGGATGCCGCGCACGAAAGCAGGCAGCGGCCATAATCGAACAGCAGCCACGCGTTTTTCGGCTGAAGAAGCGCTGCCCGGCGAAAAGCTTCGACTGACTGAAGCAGAAAACCGGCGATCCGCAGTTCGTTCCCCAATCGCCGAAGCTTTTCGGCTTTTTCAGGGTCCGGCAGCATCATTATCGGAGAATGCGGCTGCGGGACAGACTGGCGCGACCTCTTGAGCGAACCCTCGAGCACGTCGCTATCCGGTATTTCGGACAATTTGGCACGCGACCTTACATCGCTGCGTGCGGCGAGATAATCGCGCAGCTCGATCGAACGATTGTCGAGTACGTCGTCCGGAACACCGGCCAGAAGCGCCGTTATGAACTCACGAAAGCCTCGGGAATGTGAAGTGATCTCGAAGCGGCGTTCGCGCCCGCGTATGGTCGTACGATACGAATAAACGACATTGCCGCCGCGCTTGTAACGTTGGTATGCAGCGGTCTCGACCTGTTCGATATGAGCAATACGCAGTCGCCGGCCGGAACCTGTGAACAAATTCACAAACCGGGGGATCGCTCCCGATCTCTGCAATTTCCGGCCGTCGACATAAAGGCGGTCGGACGCCGCGAATAACGCAAGCACCATCCACGAGGTGCAAAGTACCAATATTGAGATCAAAGAGTAGTCGAGCCGATCGAGGAAAGCCGAAAAGAAAAGCGCGAGGAATGCGGTCGCGAGATAGCCGAAACCGGCAGTTCGCACGGAAACGATCTTGCCTCTTTTGAGCATTTTTCCGGTTACCGTGTCAGTATTCATAATGACGGCTGCCGCCGTTATATAAAAATAGCCAATAGAACCGTTTTATCAAAACGAAAAGGACCGCGTCTTTCGACAGGTCCGATTCGCGCCGAATTTTGATACTGAAAGTTCTATCCGCCGAAAGGACCGGCTGAAGGATCGATCGCCTGCTGCGGTATTTGTTTGGCTCTTTCAGGATCGAGCGCCGTCAGCTTGTCTTTTGCGCTTTGCGCGGTCGACGAAAGCGGTACCGGTTTTCCGTCCACGTCCTTCGCTTCGCTGGCGGTTTTCACGATATCGAAAAGCAGGTCGGCCGCTTCCTGTTTCTTACCTTGTTTTTCGTAGATCTCGGCGAGCGCGAAATTGATCGTGTCTTTGGCAACGATCGGATCGCTCATAGCGGCCAGTTCCTTGTAGGCGGCGATGGCATCGTCCGGCTTGCCGTCATCATTAAGAGCGTGAGCAAGCGCGAATCTAGACAGCTTGCCGACCTCGTCGTTCGATTTCGCAAGCTCCTGCAATTCGCCGATCGCAGTTGGGCGGTCGAGGCTCAGTTTTGTAACGGCCGCAAAGTATTTCGCCTTTTCGCCAACGCTGCCGCCGTACTTCTCCGCAACGCTTTGGAATTCCGCGATCGATGCTTCTGAGCGTTCCTTTTCCGTCTTGAAGATCTTTTGCGTCGATCCGGCGGGCGGCGGTGTGTCCGTTACCTGCGATTCCGAGGTAACTATCGCCTTGCCGAGTTCGGTCTGTGCCGCGGCATTAGACCGGCCGCTCCATGCGTAGAAGATCCAGATAATTATCCCGAGCACGGCAAGAGCGGCAAGACCGTAAAGAATATTTCTCCCCTGACCCTCGAGTTTACGCCCTGCGTGTTCGATTTTTCTGCCGATTCCGCGCTGAAAGGTATCCTCGTATTGCGGCGTGTTCTTCTTATCGGTTACGGCAGTGTCTACCGCCTCGACCGTCCTACGTTTTCTTGCCATTACTAAAAAAATCGCAATTCTGCGTTGTACTATCGTTGTATAATTGCAGCACCGGCCGCTTTCCAAAAGAGTTAATGTAACTCAAATAGCGTCGCAGGGCAACCAGGACAATGGCTCAGCACTCTGTAAAAGACTCCGCGGATCGACCTTCCGCAACTGAAATATTCTTTTTTTCCAGTGCCGGGAACCTTTTTTCGCACGCGGTGTCTAATCTATCGTTCGCAGACAGTGCGATCGTATCTTTGGGCGGCATTTGGAAGGGATTTTGTGAACACGAGGGATGTCCGTGAGCAAGTCATTAGTATTTGACGAGGGCGACCTTTCCAGTGCGGCAGCGGCCGCCAGGCTGACAACGGGTGCGGTTGAGACCGAATTTCTCGAAATGCTGCGGTCGGGCGACGCTCAGGCTTTTGACAATCTGGTACGGCGTTACTCGGGCGACGTTTACGCTCTGCTGTTTCGCATGACGGAAGACGCCGAAGAAGCCGGCGATCTGACACAGGAGACTTTTCTAAGCGCACTGAAGGCGGTCAAAGGTTTCCGCGGCGACGCCGAATTGAAAACGTGGCTCTTCCGCATCGCTCTTAACCATTCGCGGAACCGATTTCGCTGGTGGAAACGGCGAAGGAGCGATAAGACGGTCTCACTCGAATCGACGATCGGCGGCAGCGATCTCCAGGTGCAAGACAAACTCGCATCCGATCTGCCGGGGCCGGAGGAAACGGCGATCCGCGGCGAACGTGAGCACGCCCTGCGTGCCGCACTGGCCGAACTACCGGCAGTTTTTCGCGAGGCGGTGGTGCTTTGCGATATCGAGGGGTTTTCGTACGACGAGATCGCGGCAACACTGGGCATCAACCTCGGAACCGTTAAATCAAGGATCGCCCGCGGCAGGAACGAACTGCGTGAAAGACTTAAGGATATTTGATAATTAGTGAATGACTGTCTCACCCCGGTCCTTACTTTGAAGACAAAAATCGGTGCCAAACGATAGGTCGAAGTGGGCGATAGAAGCGGCAGTTTTCGGGATCAGTATGGGATCGGTGTTTGAAATTAGACCAGCAAATTACCGGGTCCGACTTCCTTATTACGCCGGGACAATGCGTAGTTTCTCTAATCGGAAACAGCCGGGGTCAGCCAGTCATTCACTAATTTTGTAAGCGTTTTTCTAAGCGGTGCCAAAATGATCTGTGACGAAATCCAATTTGATCTGCCATTGTTTTCGGACGATATTCTGTCCCAAGGCGAAGCCGCGGCAATACGCATGCACCTGCCAACATGTCCGCTGTGCCGGCATAAACTCGCCGGCCTGCAGTCGGTGAGGAATGATCTTCGTTCGATCGCGCGTCCAGAGATCCCGAATACATTGTTGAATATGATCCGCGAACGCGTGAGCGAAGCTATCGCCATTCCCGGAACGATGCCGGTATTTACGCAACTTGATCAACCGCGGCGCTGGCGCGAAGTATGGTTGATGCCGTCGGCAATTGCCGGTTTTGCCACGCTCCTTATCGGCTTTGCGTTGTTTTCGGTTATGCTTTCGGGCGCCGCTCGTCCGGCCGGCTATCCCAATATCACGGATGCGGGTCCGAAAACGCGGGTGTATCTGCCCAATGTTACGGCCGATGGTGCGCTCACGCCATCGGGCTACGCCCTTTCGAGGAGTGCTGTCGCGGGCGAATCGCCAAGCGTCAATCCGCAGGGCGCTTTGATCGCACTGACACGTTCGCTGGTCCGCGGCGAAATGAGGGACGACGAGGTTACTGTGGTGGCAGACGTTTTTGGTAACGGGCTGGCCCAGATTGCCGAGGTCGTCGAACCTTCGCGCAATATTCACGCGGTCGCCGAGCTGCAAAAGGCTCTTGATTCCGATCCGTCACTCTCGCCTTTCGTTCCTGCAGACCTCGACAAGCGGTCGGATACAGTACGTGTTGTCTTCAAGATCCAGAGCGTCAACGTCAGCACCCGCCTAGCACCCGCACGTCACAGCCGCTGACGGCCCCGGATCGACCTTCGGGATTCAATTCAATAAACTCAATCCAAAGATCCTTTTTAAGCGAATGTCATTGGTATGAGCGACGCATTGTTTTTGGGAAACGCGGTCGAAAAGCTAAAAGAAGCGGCGGCCGATTTTTTTGACCGGATAACGGACACGTTTGCGGGCGAGGCCGAGACGCTTCGTGACGGAACGGAATTTGACGCGGTCGTACTGCCTCGCGATCTCGCCGCACACGATAATGCTCAAACCGAGTGGTGGTATTACACCGGTCACGCAACGACCGACAGTGGCCGCACTTTCGGATTTGAGTTCGTCTTTTTTAAGCGGCGAACCGATCTCGACAGATTTTCGGTCGTCCCGCTCAGGCTCATCGGCAATCCATTCTACTTTGCCCACTTCGCGGTGACAGATATCGAGCTTGAGAAATTTCGTTACGCTCACCGCAAAAGCTCGAACGGCATTCTCGATTTCCCCGCCGCGTCCAGCGAGAAACATTATCACCTGCGGCTGGGCGATTGGTCGATACGCGAGGCTGCCGGCTCACACATTCTTCGCGCAACGATCGATGACGACCTGATATTCGAAGCAACGCTGGCGCCCACGAAACCCGTGGTCATGAACGGCGAAGGCGGCGTTTCATACAAGGACGAAGGGCAGGCGTCGCGTTATTTTTCGTACACGAGAATGCGGTTGGAAGGCGACATTTCGCGCGGCGGTGAGGTCGAGCATTTCAACGGACAGGCGTGGATGGACCGTGAATTTGGCACGTGGACGCCGACGGAGAAACAGAAAGGCTGGGATTGGTTCTCGATCCAGCTCGATAACGACTGCGAGCTGATGTGCTACCAGCTGCGGAGCGGCAGCGGCGAAATCTCGCCGTATTCAAGCGGAACATTTGTCGATGAGCACGGCAACATAACAGGACTGCAAAATTCCGATTTCGAGATTACGCCGACGGGCGAATGGAAAAGCGAGGTCTCAGGAGCGATGTATCCGAGCGGCTGGCAGGTACGCGTTCCGCGGCTTCAACTGGAATTAACAATAACGCCGGTCATGAGAGACCAGGAGCTCGACACACGCGGAACGACGATGATCGTCTATTGGGAAGGCGCATGCGGGATCAAAGCGTCGGCGGGCGGAATTCCGGTTGGCGGCAATGCTTATGTCGAATTGGTCGGCTATGACCGCTCGCACGACCAGCCCAATTTGGCGCGGTTTCTGATGGGAAATTCCCTGGAACTTCTCGCGAAGATGATCGGTTAAATAATCAAAGTTTGTCGATCTCTGCCTTAAGCTTTTCGGCCAGTGCCGGGTCGAGTGTTCTAAGTCCCGAGTACTGTTCCATCGCGCCCTGTCTATTCTTCTGGATCACCAGCACCCGTCCGAGATTAAATTTCGCTTTGGCAAATTTAGGGCTTAATTCGAGGCATTTACGATATGCGTCGATCGCTTTTTCCCGATTGCCGGTAGCGAAGTACGCATTTCCCAAAAGATAAAAACCTTCGGATTCGTCAGGGTTGTCACGGGTAAATTTTACCAATTCGGAAACGGAACGCTCATAATTGCGGACGGCTTCCGGATTTTTGCCCACAAGATCGTACGCCCGCCCGAGATAAAAGTGCGTCTCGCCATCCTCGGCGTTTATCTTCAATGCATTCGTGCATTCGCGAATAGCCATTTCCGGCTTGTTCACTTCATTGTATGCGCGGCAAAGGTTTGTGTAAGCGGCAGAACGGTTCGGCAGGATCTGAATGCCGGCTTTTGCGGCATCGATGGCTTCTTCGTTACGTCCCGCGAGACTGTAGTACCAACTCAGATCAGTATAAAGTTCCCCATTCAGCGGAAACTGCCGCAAGCCTCGTTTCGAAATAGCGATCGCATCGTCGAAACGATTTTCCGAACGGTAAATGTTCGAAAGGCTTCGGTACGCCGCGAAAACATCCGGTCTAGAATTCAAAGCCTTTTCGTAGGCATTCGCGGCGTCGGACATCCGATGCTGCTTTTGATATGCGTCGCCGAGAATGAAGTAAGCGTCGGCCAGAAACTGCGTTCGTTTCGCGATCGCTTCTTCCGCAGCCTTTGCCTGCCCGGCCGGATCATTCAGCCCCTGCTGCGCGCTGGCGATATGATAAAAAAGGTCGGCGTCGCTGGGCGTTGCCAAAGATGTCTCCTGATAGGCACGAAGAGCTTCGCGAAAATTCCCCTTTTGCAGGTTGATGTCGCCCGCTGCTCGAAGAAGCGTCAAGTTTTTCGGCTCGATCTGCAGCGCTGCGTCGACGTCTTTTAATGCGGCGTCGTAATCCTTCCGTTCGAAATTAAGGAACCATCGGACCTTGTAGATCTCGATCGCTGGATATCCCTGGTCCGCGGCAAGCGACAGCTCCGAAAGCGCCTGGTCCGGCTGCTTCAAATAATAATGGGCGTACCCTTTCCAGAAATGAGCCGGAGCGTTTTTTGGCACCGTTGCGATCGCTTGTGAATACTGCTCGATAGCAGCCGTATAATTCTTTTGGCGAAAGTCTTTGTTGCCCTGCTCGATCAGCTGGTTCGATTTCTTGACGTCCTTTTTTGTCTGGGCGTTTAACGGCAAAAGTAGAGACAGCAAGGCGATGGCAAAGATCAGGATTCTTCGAAATTTCAGGTGAGTCATTAGAATTTCCCTTTGCTATTGAAGGATGACGGTCCGATCACTGGGGGTCTTCGGCTTCGGCTTCGGCGTTGAACGCGCCGCCGATGTTGCCGGTGTGCGGACCAGCGGCGTACGCACAGGAGCGACCTGCTGTGCCGGCTTGGTCGAAACGTCGGGTTCGGGCATCGGTGCCGGAGTAGGCGCGACGGTCAGTTCAGCTGAAGTTGAACTCGAATTGGAAGAGTTCGACGATCCGGCCGCAATGAACGAATTAGCGTTAGAGTTCGAGTTCGAATTAGAATCTATGTCCGTTACAGCCTCGAAAGTCGGCTCGGGGCTTGGCGCCGATGCGATCGACGGTTCCGGCGACGGTGTTGCGAGGGCCGCGGCTGAACCTTCGTAAAGATTGGAATACGCCAGCCACGCTCCTCCCGCGGCAAGCACGGCGAGAACGAGAAGTGCAGCCAAACCGCCGACGACCATGGCGGATTTGTTCGACGATTTCTTAGCGGTTTTCTGACTCGGCGGGGTAGCAGCCGGAGCGGCTTGCGGTGCGATGACATTCGACGGTGGATGATCAAAGTCTATAACCGCCATCGTCGCATCGGGCAGCGGCTGTTCGTCGGAGGTCTCGCCCGATCCGCGATCATCGAAATCGTCTTCGGAATGAGGAATGTCATTCCTCCAATCGTCGTTCGTCGCAAACTTGCGCGCCTGATCGTCCGCAATGTAAGCGTCCGGCAGCGGCAGTGGATTTCCTCCTGCCAAAAACACTTCGGTCTGAATGTCGGCTTGTCGCGGAGCGGTCGGAAGCGAATCGGCCGCATCGAAGGCAATAGTCGCTTCGAAATCATTGTCCGATGGCGAGCCCGCCGGCATATCCGGCCCCTTTGCATCCGAGCCCACCCGCGGTGTTTCAAGTTCGGAGGCCGCCGATCGCGGTCTGTTTCCGGGACTCAGTGATTCGCCAAGCGTGGACGCGATCGGCGTTTCGTGACCGCTGAATGCAAGGGTTTGAGCCGACATCGCCTGCTGCATTTCGGTGAACGCTTTGCGTAGGACCTTCTGCATCTCGCGAGCGTCGGCGAATCGCTTTTCCTGACTGACCTCCATTCCCTTTAAAATAACGTCGGAAACCGCTTTCGACACTTCGGGATTTAGTTCGGTCAGCGGTCTTACCGGGTCGGGGGAGCCATTTAGCATCGCATCCGCGCGGCTGAGCGCGTCGGCCGGCACCACGTTTGTCAGCAGTTGATACAGCGTCGCCGATAGGGAATAGAGATCGCTGCGGGCGCTTGTCCCGATGCCGCGGATCTGCTCCATTGGAGCGTAATGCGGTGTGTAGCCAACGACGCTTCCGGTGCTCCCGGACTGAGAAATATTCGTCTGGCCGGTCGAAGTTTTTGAGAGACCGAAATCGAGCAGGATGATGTTGTTCTCGTCGGTCAGCTTCAGATTTTGCGGCTTAATATCACGATGAATGATCGGAGGCTCGTGCGAGTGCAAATACGACAATGCATCGAGGAGCTGATCGGCCCAGAAAAGAACCCAGCTTATCGGAAACGGTTTGCGTGCCGACTCAAGGCGTTTCGACAAGTCGTCGCCCGAGATATGCTCCATCACAAGGTACTGTTCTTCGCCTTCACCGAAATGGTCGCTCACCTTGGGCAACACCGGATGACGCATACGGGCGAGCGTTCGGGCTTCGCGTTCGAATGCGTTTGCGAGCATCTCATCGCCGGCAAAATAGGTCCGCTTTAGTGCGACCGCGCTTCCCAGCCGCTGGTCCACCGCCAGATAGACTTCGCCCATTCCGCCTTTACCGATCAACTGGACGATCAGATAGCGATTCTGGATCAACGTATTCTGCGCAAGAGGTTTCATTTTTTAAGGGTGACGAGAACGTTCGGGTAAACAGTCGAGAAACCATCATTTTGTATTAAAAATGCACAAACTTCAAGAATTCGTTTGCACCTCACCGTGATTCCGCGGACGTTAAGCATTACAAAACGACGTTGACATTGTCCGAAATTCAACGTCTCTGTGGCTGGGACGCGTCTTTTGCTATCGACGGCTGGCCGATATGCTGCCAGCAACGCGCGCCCGCGGTTTTAACGCGACGCGAGCAAGGCGTTCCTTTTTTAGTCGCCGCGCCGCAGTAATAAACAGGTTCCTTTGCAATTGCCTGCGACGGAAGAGTCTGTACCGGAACGCGAGAATTTACCGGCTGAATAGCAACAGCCGTTTGCGTCGAATTGTTCAAATTGCTAGCGGCCGCCGGCGGATTCGCGACTGCCTGCGGGACGACCTTTAGTGCAACAGGCTGGGCGCCGGCGATCGCCTTCGGCGGATCTGCACGCCTGACAAAAGCCGAGAGCCCGAAAAGGCCTGCGAGCACCGCGAGTCCCAGCATGACGCGCGGAAACAGTTCGTGGTGCTTCTGCTCGATCGCGCAGAGTTCGCAAAAGCGACGGCTGTTCCACGGCTGCCACGATTCGCGCTCGACCTTCTCGCCGCAGTTACAGCAAAATTTTGGCTGATAAAGAAATGGCATCGTATCGTCGCTGCATTCGTCCGGTACGCCAGCAACTTGTATACACCGAAACATTATAAAACGAAAACTTCGCTGCCGCTAAAGAAAATGCGAAATCCGGCTGTATGCAACCGTGTTTCAGTAATGCGAATCTGATTGCTAGAATCGGCCTATGATACTTCGCAAACTTATATTGCTCGGATCGATCGTCGCGGCGGGTTTCGTCGCGACACCTGCGCAGGTCGACGACACAGTCCGCGTTGACTCGTCGATCGTCCGTGTGAATGTCGGCGTCGTCGATGACCGCGGCCGGCCGATCACGACGCTCGACCGCGGCAATTTTACGATCTTTGAAAACGGCGTAAAGCAGGAAATATCGCGTTTCGATCTTACGAACGTACCTTTCAGCGTCGTCATGCTGCTCGATATGAGCGGCTCGACAGTCAGCTTTCGTCAGAATATTCAGATGTCTGCGGCGAGATTCCTCGACGCTCTCGCGCCGGACGACCGCGTCGCCGTCATTGAATTTTACAACAAGGTAAATGTCCTTAACGAATTTACGACTAACCGCGAGACCGCGGCACATTCAATTAGTGTCGCCAACGGATCGGGCGGAACAAATCTTTACAAAGCGTTTGATCTGGCTCTGCAAAAACTTTCGAAAGAAGGCTCGCGGCGAAAAGCGATCGTCGTGTTGACCGACGGTGTCGACACCGGAATGCAGGACGAAGACCGGCGAAGGCTGCAGGGGCTCGATGATGCCCGCATTGCAACGGCGATAAGTCCTGAGACAAGCGAGACCTTGATCAAGATTCTCAATCGTGCCGATGCGCAGGGCGTGACAATATATCCGCTCGCTCTGCCAACCGGCGATCCGGCTCGGCTCGCCGACCCGACGCCGCGGCAGTTCGCAATGTTTCGCGCCGCGCGTACACGTCTGCAGCTCGTCGCAGACCGCACCGGCGGCACGCTCAACACGATCAACCGCCTCGATCAGATGGCAACGCTTTACGCTCAGGTCGCCGCTGACCTTCGCTCGCTTTATACGATCGAGTACCAGCCAGTCAATGATAAACGCGATGGTAAATGGCGGACGATCAAGGTTACGATGAACCGCCCAGACCTGATCTCACGCGCCCGCCAAGGCTACTTCGCACGCTGACGCATGTAATGCCAAACTTGACACCGTGACGCTTGATTTGTAGTCTAGAAGTTCGCTTTTTGCACCCGTAGCTCAGCTGGATAGAGTACTTGACTACGAATCAAGGGGTCGCATGTTCGAATCATGCCGGGTGTACCATATATTGACCGTCAGCAATCTCCTCGATCGCACATAGAGCACATGCGTCTCGGAGATCAGGGTTCCGCCAAAATCGTTTTCATCACTATTCACCCGACGCTCATCGAGGCCGCAGGATTAAATCGAGAAGTCATTCCTCGCTGGAAAAGCTGATCGAAGCGACGTTATAGCCGCCCACGGACACGCCGCCATCGACGATCATTGCGATCGACAGGTCGATCTTCGGATCGAAATAGGTGCATTCGAAGCCGCCTTCGTCTCGACGGGTGCATCCTTTGAATCTCATTGCCCGCCAACGAGTGCCGAACAATTTGCCTACGGCATCTCTATCCGCGACCTTCAAAGCCGATCTACGGTTCTTGAGATGCCAAGCTCGGTACAATTCGCGGGCGGCTCCTGCAGGTTCCTTCGTTTGAGCAAAAGCAGGGATGGCCGCGAATGACACCAACGAGAGACACAGGGTGAAAATGGCGACAATATTCTTGGGCATAAAAGATTCTATTCCGATACCTGGCAGTAGATCTTGATCGCGTCTTTCGCGTTTGCGAGCGCGTCGAACATCGCGCCGAAATTATCGAGGCCGTCGATCTTTGTAGTCAGCAGATGCGACAGCCAGTCGCCGTACTCGAGAACGGCGGTCGACATATCTTTTACGCCTGATTCGAAATATTCGCGGTTGGCGTTGACTGTGCCGACCATCACTTTGTTGCCCAGCACGAACTCGAGATTTATCTTGTCCGACGGCACGTCCGTCTGACGGTCGCCGCCGGTGACGCTGGCGAGAACGAGCACGCCGTTTTTTGCGAGCGCCTGCATTGCGTCGAAAATGATCGGCGAATAGCCGGTCGCTTCGAGTATCAGGTCAAACCTTCCGTTCTGCTCCGCGAATTCCCGTACCAAGGTATCGTCCGTCGAAACATACCGGGCTCCGATAGCTTCCAAAAGATCGGCGTTAAGATAAGGTTTCGGTGTTTTTCCAAAGGTCACAACCTCGATTCCGCGAAGCCGCAGCACGAGAGTTGCGAGCAAGCCTACCGTTCCCGCACCCAAAACCGCGGCACGTTGCGGTTTCCAAACGCGAAGCCGGCGTTGTATTTCGAAGGCCTGCGCTATCCCCTTCTGCACGACGGACATTGGCTCGAGCAGGACACCGACTTCCTTCAAACCTTTCGGGATCTTGACTACATAATCGGCATTCTCGACATAAAATTCCGACAGGTAACCGTGGAGAAGGTTTATCCCACGTTCGTAATAGACATCGTCGGTCGTCATGTCGCTCGTGCCGATCAAATCGTAAATGCTCTTGCCGGGCCGACGGACAGTCGAAACGACGAAGTCTCCGACAGCGATCTCCTTCACGTTTGGCCCTATCTCTTCTACGACGCCGAAGCCTTCGTGGCCGATGACGAGGAAGTCCGCTCCCGGCGGTGCGGCGCCGTAATCGGCGTTGTTTATTTCGCGGTCGGTACCGTCGACGCCGACGCGGAGCACCTTTACCAGCACGCCGCGGTCGTGGGCTATATCGCCGACTGTAGGCTTTGGCATATCGACGATATGCGCCGAATCCGGTACGCCGGGTTTTACTGCGATCGCTTTCATGATTCCGTCCATTTATATCTTATATCGTTTCGTCTCCGCTTTGCTGGAGCATTTTTGCCACGAGGCCCGTCCAACCGGTTTGATGCGACGCACCGAGACCCGCTCCGTTGTCACCGTCGAAATACTCAAAGAATAGCAAATGCTCTCTAAAATTCGCGTCCGCCTGAAATTTTTCGCGAGCGCCAAAACACGGTCGCCGGCCGTCGTCATCGGAGAGGAAAATACGGGCCAGACGCCGTGAAAGCTCAACGGAAATGTCCCACAGGTTCATTAAATTTCCGGAACCGGTTGGAAATTCGACCTTCAGATCGTCGCCGTAATACCAATGAAATTTCTGCAGCGATTCGATGAGAAGATAGTTGACCGGATACCAAACCGGTCCACGCCAATTCGAGTTGCCGCCGAAGAGGCCGGAACGCGATTCCGCAGGCTCGTAGTCGACGCGATGCTCATCACCGTTGACATGAAGAATAAATGGATGTTCGTCGTGGTATCGCGAAAGGGCTCGAATGCCGTGCGGTGACAGAAATTCATTCTCGTCGAGCATGTGACGCAAAACTTTTACGAGACGCTCGCGAAATGCGACTGCGAGAAGGCGCCTTTCGCCGGTACCCGGCGTCTGCATACAGGCAACGTTGTCGGTAAGGTCCGAACGATTCTCGATAAACCAATACATTCGCCGTTTGAAATTCGGCAAGGCATCGAGAACCGCCGGTTCGATCGTCGCGACGGCAAAAAGTGGGATCAGTCCGACCATCGAACGAACCTTCAGCGGCATGTTTCCCTTGCCCTGCAAGTGAAGCACGTCGTAATAAAATCCGTCCTCATCGTCCCAAAGCGAGATCCCGTCGCGGCCGATGTCGTTCATCGCATCGGCGATGTATATGAAATGCTCCCAAAATTTGCTGGCGAGATCTTCGTAGGTGTCGTCTTCGGCGGCGAGTTCGAGCGCGATCGCGAGCATGTTCAGACAAAACATCGCCATCCAACTCGTGCCGTCCGACTGTGCGAGTTTGCCGCCGGTCGGCAGCGGCCGCGAACGATCGAATACGCCGATATTGTCGAGCCCGAGAAACCCGCCTTCGAATACATTCAGTCCGTCGGCATCTTTGCGATTAACCCACCACGTAAAATTCAGCAGCAATTTTTGAAAGATCCGAGCGAGAAACTTCCGATCGCCGACGCCTGTTCGTTTCTCCTCGATCTGGTAAACGCGCATCGCTGCCCATGCATGAACGGGCGGATTCACGTCGCCGAACGCCCATTCATAAGCAGGAATCTGGCCGTTCGGATGCATGTACCACTCGCGAAGCATCAGCAGAAGCTGGTCCTTTGCAAAATGCGAATCGACGAGTGCCAGCGGAATGCAGTGAAAGGCGAGATCCCACGCCGCGTACCAAGGGTATTCCCATTTATCGGGCATCGAAATGACGTCAGCGTTATAGAGATGCCGCCAGTCCGAATTGCGTCCATGCTCGCGCTCTTTCGGCGGTGGCGGCATCGCCGGATCGCCGTCGAGCCACGTTTCCACAGCGTAGTGATAATACTGTTTCGACCATAGCATTCCGGCGAACGCCTGCCGCTGGACATTGCGTGCGTCCGCCGAAACATCGGGCGAGATCAGGCCAGCATAGAATTCATCCGCATCCTTTATTCGCGAAGCGAAAACGGCATCGAAATCCGCGAACGCCGCTATTAAGCGAGACGGCGAGTTTCGGAACTCTTTCTCCGTTAGGCGAAGTCGAATCGTTGCCTCGCCTTTCGGTCCTATCGTCATTTTGTAGTTCGCCGAGGCTTTTGTACCGACCCGCGCCGGGTTGACCGCCTCTTCCCTGCCGCCAATGATGAATTCATGAAACGCGTCTTTGACATAGGGCGAATTGTTGTTGGTACCAAACAGACGCTTGTTGTTCGTTTCGTTTTCGGTGAACAGAAGCTGCGGCCCTCCGTCGCAGTAAAGATATCTTTTCCCTAGAATTTCGCAGTCTGCGGCGATAACATTTTCGCTGACGGCGGCGATCGACGACATCGGAGGTGATCCGTCCCACGTCCAACGGTTTCTAAACCAGATAGTCGGCAGAACGTATAAATCGGCTTCGCGATCCGAGCGATTTGCGACAGTGATCTTGATCAGAATGTCCTCGACGTCACTTTTTGCATATTCGACGAGAACGTCAAAGTATTCGTCGGCGTCGAATAAGCCGGTGTCCATCAACTCGAATTCGCCCTCGAGTTTGCTCCGTCCGCGATTCTTCTCGATCAGTGCTTCGTACGGAAACGCAGCCTGCGGATATTTGTACAAATACTTCATGTACGAGTGCGTCGGAGTCGAATCCAGGTAGTAGTAGAGTTCTTTGACGTCCTCACCGTGATTACCTTCGTTGCCGGTCAGACCAAAAAGGCGTTCCTTCAATATCGGATCGTTTCCGTTCCATAGGGCTACTGCGAAACATATATTCTGATGCCGGTCACAAATGCCGGCGATGCCGTCTTCGTTCCATCGATACGTCCGCGAACGGGCGTGGTCATGCGGAAAATATTCCCACGCTGAACCGTCGGCGCTGTAATCTTCGCGCACGGTTCCCCACGCGCGTTCGCTCAGATATGGTCCCCAGCGTTTCCAGTGTTTAGATCGGTCGTTGGAACTGCTCAGTCTGTCGGTTTCTGCGCCCATGGGGTGTTTGCCTTTATTCGGCTCACTAATTGTAAACTATTATCTTGCTGCACTTCACGGCTTCGTACGGTTTCGCGAACTGCCTACCTGCAATACAATATAGGGCGGACGACCGCTGGGTTCGGCGACGCGATCATCCGATTACATCGCAAGCATCGTCCGAATATAGCCTGAGCATCATAACGCACAGATCAAAGCCTGCGAAGGAATCCTTTTATATGTTCAAATTAAAAAAACGCTATTACGCTGCCGGACTCGTGCTTGCAGCGGCGTTTGTGCCGGCATCATTTATGACTTTTTCTAAATCCCAAACGGTGAGTGCGGCGAACGTGCCCGCCGAAAACCCGCTGCTTATGGAATGGAGCGGCCCTTATGGTGGCATGCCGCCATTCGATAAAGTGAAGGTCGGCGACCTCAAACCTGCTCTCGAAGCGGCAATGGCAGCGAACCTCGCCGAGGTCGATAAGATCGCAGACGATCCCGCGGCGCCGACGTTTGAAAACACGATAGCGGCGCTCGAACGAACGGGCCGGGCGTTCGAGCGCGTTTCTACGATCTACGGTATCTGGGGTTCGAATATGAGTTCGCCGGAATTTCGCGAGGTAGAGACCGAGATGGACCCGAAACTGGCGGGCTTCGCCGATGAGATCACACAGAATTCCGCCCTATTCAAACGCATCGAAGCTGTCTACAATTCGCCGGCTAAATCAAAGCTAACCTCCGAACAGCAACGGCTTGTCTGGCGCTATTACACGAATTACGTTAGAGCCGGAGCAAGACTCGAACCCGCTGCGAAATCACATCTCTCTGAGATAAATCAGCAGCTCGCGAAGCTTTATACGCGTTTCAGCCAAAATCTTCTTTCGGACGAGAACGACAAGTTTCTCGAGTTAAAAACGGATGCCGATCTTGCCGGATTGCCGCAACCGATCCGCGATTCGGCCGCTGAAGAAGCAAAGGAACGGAATGTCTCCGGCGTCGGCGCGATCGCGAATACGCGTTCCTCGATCGAGCCGTTTCTGACGTATTCCGCGCGACGCGACCTACGCCAAAAAGCGTTCCAGCTATTCATCAATCGCGGTGACAACGGCGATGCCCACGACAACAACGCTATCATCACCGAGATCCTCCAGCTGCGAGCCGAACGCGCAAAGCGTCTCGGATTCCCTACGCATGCTCATTGGCGGCTTGACAATGCGATGGCCAAAACGCCGGAACGAGCCATGGAACTGATGGAAGCTGTCTGGAAACCTGCGGTCGCGCGAGTTCATGAAGAAGTCGCGGACATGCAGAAACTGGCGGATTTAGAAAAAGCCGGAATCAAGATCGAGCCTTGGGATTATCGCTACTTTGCAGAGAAAGTTCGAAAGGCGAAATACGACCTCGATCAAAACGAGATAAAGCCTTATCTGCAGCTTGAAAAACTTCGCGAAGGGATGTTTTGGGTGGCCGGCGAACTATTTAAGTTCAACTTCAAACAGCTAACGGAAGTGCCCGTTTATCATCCCGACGTCCGTGTTTGGGAAGTCACGGATAAGACAACAGGCAAGCATGTAGGCCTCTGGTATTTCGATCCGTACGCCCGTGCGGGAAAACGGTCCGGAGCGTGGATGAACGCGTACCGCAACCAGGAACGGCTCGATGGCCATATCACGACCATCGTTTCCAACAACGCGAACTTCGTCAAAGGAAAACCGGGAGAGCCGATCCTGATCTCGTGGGACGACGCGACAACGTTGTTTCATGAATTCGGGCATGCCCTTCACGGGCTTTCTTCAAACGTTACATACCCGACTCTCTCCGGTACTGCGGTCCCGCGCGACTACGTCGAATTTCCCTCCCAGCTTCTGGAACATTGGGTCGAGACGCCCGAGGTGCTTCAACAGTTTGCAGTCCATTATCAGACCGGAAAGCCGATCCCGCAGGAACTGGTCGACAAGATCAAAAAGGCGTCTAAATTTAATCAGGGATTTGCAACGGTCGAATATCTGGCCAGTGCCCTGGTCGATATGAAACTGCATCTTGCGGGCTCGCAAAAGATCGATCCGGACGCTTTCGAGAAAAAGACGCTTGCCGAAATCGGCATGCCGCACGAGATCGTAATGCGGCACCGCACGCCTCAATTCGCCCATATTTTCGCGGGCGATGGATATTCCGCCGGATATTACAGCTACTTGTGGTCGGACGTTCTCAACGCGGATGCCTACGGCGCATTTACCGAAGCAGGCGGCCCCTATGATAAGGCGGTAGCAGAACGACTGCGCAAGTATATTTTCACGGTTGGAAACACTATCGATCCGGCGGACGGCTATCGCAATTTCCGCGGCCGTGATCCGAAGGTCGAAGCCTTGATGCTCAAACGCGGATTCTCCGTCGGGAATTCAAAGTCGACAAGAGAGAAAAAATGATCGCGTGCCGGATCATATAAAAAGAGCCGCGTCCGATTCGCGGCTCTTTTTATTTTCCCTGAATTCCGAGGCTTTTCATCCGGCGATAAAGATGGCTGCGGTCGACGCCCATCTCTTCAGCGGCCTTTGTGACGCTTCCGTCAAATTCGGCAAGTTTGTGCTGGATGAATTCGCGGTGATATGCGTCGGTCGCCGCTTTGAACGACGGAAAGCGAAAGCTGGACGACGGCCGTTCGTCCTTGCCGCCAAGCTCCGGCAGATCGTTTGCCTCGACTTTCGTCTTGGCAACCATAATTACAATGCGCTCGATAGTGTTCTTCAGTTCGCGAACGTTTCCAAGCCAGATGTAACTCTGCAGCGCGTCGATGGCGTCAGCGGTAAATTCTTTTTGCGGGCGACCGTTGTCACCGGAAAACCTTCTGTTGAAATGGTCGACCAGTAGCGGCACGTCTTCCAGTCGTTCGCGAAGCGGCGGCACCTGAAACGGGATCACGTTCAGCCGGTAAAATAGATCATGGCGGAAATTGCCGTTTTCGATAAGGTCGTCAAGGCGTTTGTTAGTGGCCGAGATCACGCGGACGTCGACCTTTACAGACGTGTTGCTGCCGACCGGATCGAACCTCTGTTCTTCGAGGGCGCGAAGCATCTTTGCCTGCACACGCGGCGACATATCGCCGATCTCGTCGAGGAAAAGAGTCGCGCCGTCGGCCACCTCAAACTTTCCCTTCTTCGCCGTCATCGCGCCGGAAAAGGCTCCTTTCGCGTGACCGAAAAGCTCGGATTCGACTAACTCCTCCGGTATCGCCGCGGAATTTATTTCGACGAACGGAGCAGACTTTCGTTTTGAATTAGCATGTATCGCACGCGCGACGAGCTCTTTTCCCGTTCCGCTCTCGCCGGATATCAGCACTCGCCCGTCGGAAGGCGCGACGACGGCGATCTGCTTTCGAAGAGCACGCATCGCGACCGATTCGCCGACCATGACATATTCATCGTCGATCTCGCGCCGAAGCTCGGCGTTCGCCATTTCAAGCTGACGCTGGCGAACGGCGTTCTTCACCGTGACAACTGTGCGTTCGAGGCTCAGCGGCTTTTCGATAAAATCGAACGCGCCGAGCTTTGTCGCTCGTACGGCAGTTTCGATATTTCCGTGGCCAGAGATCATCACCACGGCCGAATCGCTGCCGTTCGTCTTAAGGCGTTTCAGCGTCTCTAAACCGTCTATCCCTATTCCGAGCCAGATGTCTAAAAGGACCACTGAAAAATCGCTTTCAGCAGCGAGATCGAGACAGGCTTGACCCGTACTCGCAGTTTCGACGGCAAAACCTTCGTCCTCGAGCACCGCGCGCAGGGTATCGCGTATGCCTTTTTCATCATCGACAATAAGAATTGATGTCATTTCTACGCGCGAGTATCAGTGCGGATGGGGCCATGCAAGCGAATTTGAACGTCCCGAAAATAAGGAATACCAGTCCCATCCCAAGACTTATTTTGTCAGAAAGGAGATCGTAAAATGAAAACGACGCCCCCGCCGATAGCGGGGTTGAAAATTGCGGATAATTATCCAAAAAAAGAATAACGAGAGCAAACCACCAAGTAATCACAAGATATCGGAAGTGTTCCATTTTAAAGACCACAGCTAGAAAGAAGCGAATACTGAAAATTACAATATAAGCAAGTGAAAAGCATAGTGACCTTGCGAGGAATGGCCACATCTCGGGCCCGATACTCTGCCAATTTGCCCCGATCGCTCGGACGGTCGGCCACATGTCCGCCAGGGTCATCGCAATAACGCAGAACGCCCCGATCTGTGAATGACCCTCGTGCGGTATGACAATAGTTTGTATTGTTCGAACCAGTCGGTGAACATTTGTCCCATCCTATAAAACCGGAAACTCGAGTATAAACTTCGCGCCGCGCGGACTGTTTCCAACCACCTTTATCTTGCCGTGATGTTCGATAACGATCCTCTCCACAATGGCGAGTCCCAGTCCTGAGCCCCGTCCTTTAGTCGAAAAATACGGCTGAAACACTTTTTGCAGATCGACTGGCTCGATTCCCTGTCCGTTGTCGACGACCTCGCAAACGATTATATCGCGGGCGAGGTCGTAACGCGTGCTGACGGCGATCGCGTTGTCTTTCGCCTCCGGATCGAGGGCTTCGATAGAATTTTCGATGAGGTTTACGAACACTCGCCGAACCTGCTCGCCATCGGCCATTATCGGCGGCAGATCGGTGGCGAGTTCGAGGTCGAAACGCACGTCATCGCCGCGGTCATCAAAAAGCGCTAGCGCCTGCCGGGCGATCGTATTTATGTCGCAAGATTCGGGTTTTGCGGTCGGAAGCCGGGCAAACTTTGAGAATTCGTCAACCATCGCCTTCAGGCTCTGAACCTCCCGAAGAATAGTTTGTGTTCCATCGCGAACGACCATTGACGTTTGATCTCCCGTAAGATGAAGAGCGTCGCTCGACGACCCATTCTCGCGGAATCGCTTTGCGATTCGCTCGGCCGAGAGCTGGATCGGCGTCAGAGGATTTTTAATTTCGTGGGCCATGCGGCGGGCGACTTCCTGCCACGCGGATGCCCGCTGCGCTGCGATCAGTTCCGAAAGGTCCTCTATCACCAACACGACGCCGCGATTTTCTGCCAGCGCAGTCGCGGTCAGAGCAACCGGGATCTCGCTGCTCGCCGATCGATCGTCCTTTGCCCACAAAAGCGATGTCTGTTCGGACGCTTGGCCGATGCGGATCGCTCGTGCCATAACACGCTCGAGTATCGCCAGATTCTCAGGCCCGGCAAGTTCCCCGACAGTGCGTCCGAGCGAGGCGTTTCCGCCTGTATTGAGGATCGC
>JBBSGG010000040.1:0-28354 GCA_038254305.1 Pyrinomonadales bacterium | reverse complement strand
TCCATTCGGTTTCTAGTTCGTCAACGTTTTCCGCATCTGTTTCGGAAAATGTGCCTTCGCGGCCGCCGGCCGTGTTCGGGTCCCGCTGCGCTTTGGCTCCAGTTGAATGAACGCCTGACGCGGGACCCTGATCCGGCTTCGCGATCGGTTTGTCGAAATCCGAGGTTTTATTTTGGTTTTCCGTCATATCCTTCCTCCTTTGAAACGTCCGGGATTGCCGGATGCCGCCGCTGTTTTTCAAATACAAAAATCGTGCCGCCCGAAAAATGTTCATTTATAGCCCACATTTTAAGCGGAGCGTTCGCGCCGAATACAATCGCTGCGCCATTCGATGTATCATCTTAGAACTATAATTTCGTCAGAGACTTACATTCGCATATGGCAAAACAGCCGGCAACAATATATGTCTGCCAAAATTGCGGCCATCAGTCACGTAAGTGGCTCGGCCAGTGCCCGGACTGCGGCGAGTGGAATACACTGGTCGAAGAACGCTTTCGCCCTACCGCTCAGCCCGCTGGAACCGCGGCGTTTTCATCCGGTTTGCGGATATCCGCGCCCGTGCATTTCGCCGAGATAGAAACGCAGGACGACGACCGAGTATCGTCCGGGATCGAAGAATTCGACCGTGTGCTCGGGGGCGGGATCGTTGCCGGCTCCCTCGTGCTGATCGGCGGGGCTCCCGGAATTGGCAAATCGACGATAGTGATCCAGATGGCCGCGCGGCTAAGTTCGCAGGGTGCGAAAGTCTTGTATATTTCGGGCGAAGAATCGGAACGGCAGATAAAAATGCGGGGGGAGCGGCTTGGATTGAATGCCGACAATCTTTTCTTGCTTCCGGAAACAAATCTCCAGGCGATATTGACGGAGATCGAGAAACTTCGCCCCCAGTTCGTTATAGTGGACTCTATCCAGACTATTTTCAGCGAGCGGATCGAATCGGCTCCTGGCAGCGTCTCGCAGGTTCGCGATGTAGCTTCGCAGTTGATGATGTTCGCGAAACAAACCGCCACACCGGTATTTCTTACGGGGCACGTGACAAAAGAAGGTTCGATCGCGGGCCCCAAAACGCTCGAGCACATCGTCGATACCGTCCTCTACTTCGAAGGTGATCGTCATCATAACCACCGCATCATTCGCGCGACGAAGAATCGATTCGGTGCCGCGAACGAAATCGGCGTCTTCGAGATGACCGGAAATGGTTTGGTTCCCGTCGGCAATCCATCGGAACTCTTCCTTCAAGAGCGTCCCGAAGGCGCAAGCGGGTCCGTCGTCACGGTTTCCATGGAAGGAACCCGGCCTTTACTCGTCGAGGTGCAGGGCCTTGTCAGCGACACAAAGTCGGCGTCAGGCCGAAGAATGGCGCAAGGCTTTGATTACAATCGCACATCGCTCCTCATCGCCGTCCTGGAAAAAAGACTCGGCTTTCAACTCGCCGGCGACGATGTATTCGTAAATATCGCCGGTGGGCTCGAGGTGGATGAACCAGCGGTTGACCTCGGCGTCGTTGCGGCGATCGCTTCAAGCTTTCGGAATCTCCAGATAGCGCCGGACACGGCTGTTTTCGGCGAAGTCGGCCTTACGGGCGAGATTCGAGGCGTGATGCAGGCGCAGGCGCGGGCACGCGAAGCACAGACGCTCGGTTTTAAGAAACTGATCCTTCCCGAATCGAACAGGAAAGGTTTGGAAAAACTTCTCGGCATTCGCGTGATCGGCGTTCGCAATCTGGAAGAGGCAATGGATCAGCTATTTTGAATTCTTGATTCGATGACGAAAAAAATATACACCGACGGCGACGAGGGCGTGCAATTGATCGTGAGAGAACTCGGCGAGAAGCCCGTCGTCGTCGCGGCACGCTCGCCCGTCCACGTCCTTTACGGTGGAGCACATCTTTATACTGCGGGAATAACGGAAAAGCTCGGACGACTGGCGCTGGAAAGTCTGGAAAGCTACGCGCCAAACTTCGTCGAATTCGCGCGGGCGATGAAACTGCCCGATTCCGGCGATCTGCCGCGAATGTTGAAGGCGGTGACACAGCTCGCTGCGAAGATCGAAAGTTCGCCTGCGCGGGCGAAGGAAAGGGAGCCGGCCGCGTGGTTGGCGTGGACGATTCACCAGCGGACCCTAGCCAAACTCAACAGCGAGCCGGTTGAGGACTTTCGCATCGATTTCGAGGATGGATACGGTTTTCGCAGCGATGCTGAGGAAGACGGCCATGCAAAAGCCGCGGCGAGTGAGCTCGCGAACGCGCTGCAATTTGGTCGTGTGACGGCGTTCTCGGGTTTCCGCATTAAATCGTTCGCCAAAGAAACGCGGGAGCGAGCGATTCGAACGCTGGAGATCTTTCTCGACACCTTTTTCCTGAGAACAAAGGGGCGCCTCCCGGATAATTTCGTAGTTACGCTTCCGAAAGTGACCGGCCGTAAACAAATAAAACAACTCTGCAAGCTTCTCACCGCTCACGAGAAAAATGCCGGCATCGAAAAAGGCTCTATCGGGATCGAAATAATGATCGAGACGCCCGAAGCGATCATCGACGCCAAAGGCCGCGTCCCGCTGCGAAGTTTTATAGAGGCGGCAGGATCTCGCAGTGTCTCAGTCCATTTTGGCGCCTACGATTACACATCGTCGCTGTCGATCGCGGCGCCGTTTCAGGATATTCGCCATCCTTCGTGCGACTTCGCCAGACAAATAATGCAGGCATCCCTCGCGCCGCTTGAGATCAGACTAAGCGATTCCGTCACCACGCAGCTTCCGGTAGCGGTAAATCGCGGCGAAGATCTTAGCGAAGGTCAAAAGAATGAGAACCATCGTTCGGTCCACGCCGGGTGGCGGCGCCACTTTGAGAATGTCACGCATTCAATGTCGTCGGGATTTTACCAGAGCTGGGACGTGCATCCTCACCAATTGCCCGCACGCTACGCGGCCGTCTATTCATTTTTCCTTCACAACTACGAAGAGCAAGCGCGAAGGCTTGCCGGCTTCGTAGCCAAGTCAATGCAGGCTAGTATTTCGGGTAGTATGTTCGACGACGCAGCGTCAGCTCAGGGAGTCTTGAACTTTTTCAGGCGGGCTCTCGATTGCGGAGCATTGACCGATGACGAGGTTGAAAAAGCGACCCGGATGAACGCGGAACAAATAAAAACAATGTCGTTTGCGGATCTTCCCGGTTAAAAAACACCGCTCTAATTTTCTTCGCCGGACATTATCTTCTCAAGTAAAGGATCTTTCTGTTTTCGTGCATTCGTTATTTCCGGATACGCGTTTTTGCTGCGGCGAGGCAACAAACTTCTCACCGCAAACAAGCGCGAAAAGAGCCGCAGATTTATACGGCTCTTTTCGTTCCATATGTTAAATGGACCTAATTGTTCGCGGCGTCGCTCTTTTTACAGTGCGTTGCGAACGCTTCAGTAAGCGTCTGGGCAATGATTGCCGGCGGGCGGCCTTCGAGGTCGCGGCGTTCGAACATCTGGACGAGCTTGCCGCCCTTCAGAATGCCGATAGCGGGCGATGACGGTGCGTACCCGGTGAAAAGAGAGCGCGCCGTTTCGGTTGCATCGATGTCGGCTCCGGCGAAAACAGTGATCGCCTTATCAGGCTTGGCTTCCGATGACTGCAAGGCCAACGCGATGCCCGGACGCACGCCGCCGGCGGCACATCCGCACACGGAATTTACGATAACCATGACAGTACCGTCGGTGTTTTGAACCGCCTCGTTTACCGCTTCGGTCGTCTTTGTTTCTTCGATCCCGAGCTGCGCAAGCTCGGTTCGCATTCCGTGGATCATGATTTCGGGATAAGGCATAAATTCTCCTGTTCGATATGAAAATTTCGGGCAGGATCGCAAACCTGACCTTTTTTTCAAGTATCTGCGAGATACCGTCGATAGTCAAGCCTTACGCAGCCATTCTGATGCGCGGTTTGCCCTAACTTCCGTAATTCTCTAATATTGCAGCAGCATTTCACAGATAGTCTTTTTCAGTTTTTCTAGACTCGGATGGCGATCGAAATAGAGAAAAAATACCGTCTCGATAAAAGGCGTCACGACCAGCTTGTGGCCAAGCTCGCCGAAGGCGGTGCAAAATTTACAAAGGAAGTCTTCGAAGAGAACTATCTGCATCGCGGCGGCTTGCTTGATGAGCGCGGAGCCGTTCTTCGTCTAAGAAAGATCGGCGATTACACTATTCTCACCTATAAAGAAAAACTGAAAAATGACGACGACATCAAGCATAAGGTCGAATACGAAACTGTCGTTGCCGATGTGGACGCAATGGAAAATATCATCGGCCGGCTCGGCTACCGCTTGTCGGTGATCTACGAGAAAAGGCGAAAGATCTGGCATTTCAAGAATGTCGAAGTGATGATCGACGAACTGCCCTTTGGTTTGTACATGGAAATCGAAGGAACGGCCGAAAACATCTCGAAATCTGAGAAACTTCTGGGGATTCAGGACCTTGAAACTGAGACGCGCGGTTATCCGCGGTTGACGGCCAAATACGGAAAAATAAACGGCGATGTCGCCGAATCACGCTTCGAGCGGACGGTGGCCGTCTAGCTTTCGATCCCTCCGCCCACAAAAAACATCTGTGCGTCGAACGGATTAGAATTTCCGCCGGGAACTTTTCGATAGGAGCCGTCTGGACGAAGGAGTCGCGCATTTACATTGTCCCGCAGATAGGCGTCGAGAACAGTCTCACGAATATATTTTCGTATTTCTGGGTCGTTGATCGGCAACAGTACCTCCACGCGGCGGTCCATGTTCCGCATCATCCAATCCGCACTCCCGATAAATACTTTTTCGTGTTCGCCGCCGCCGTTCGCAAAATAAAAGATTCGGCTGTGCTCGAGAAAGCGGCCAACGATCGATCTCACGGTAATTGTCGGCGACAATCCCTTGATCCCCGACCTGAGCGCACAAATTCCTCGTATTATCAGATCGATCTCGACCCCGCTTTGCGAAGCGGAGTAAAGTTCTTCGATCAAGCCGAGGTCAGTGAGGCTGTTCATCTTCAAGATGATCCGCGCCTCTTTCCCCGCAAGTTTATGCCTCTTTTCGCGACGGATAAGCTCTACCAGCTTTTCGCGCAGGTCGAGCGGGGCAACGAGAAGTTGGTGATACTCGTCGGGCTGCGAGTAACCGGTAAGAAAATTGAAGAGACGCGTCGCATCGGCACCGATCTCCTCGTCCGAAGTGAGCAGTCCAAGGTCCGTGTACTGCCGCGACGTCGTCGGATTGTAATTACCGGTCGCAACGTGTACGTAGCGAGCGAGTTTATCGCGTTCGCGGCGAACGACCAGAAGCACTTTCGAATGCGTCTTTAACGTATGGATCCCGTAAACGACGTGAACACCTTCGTTCTCTAATCGTCTTGCCCACTCGATATTATTTTCCTCATCAAAACGGGCCTTGAGTTCGACGAGGGCGGTTACTTGTTTGCCCAGAAGACTGGCACGGATAAGCGAATCGACGATCGGCGAGTCTTTTCCGGTGCGGTAAAGGCAGATCTTTATCGCTTGCACTTCAGGATCCTCCGCGGCTTCAGCTATGAAATCCGTAACCACAGAAAAAGAAGTGTATGGATGGTGCAGCAAGATGTCGCGCCGCTTAATTGCTTCAAAGACGCTCTTTTTTTCGATTAGTTGATTGGGCACGTTCGTAGTGATCGGACGATCCTTCAGTTGGGGCCGGTTCAGAGAATAGAGCTGCATCAGATCCGAAATATCGACGAATCCGTCGCATGGGTAAACGTCGTCATCGGTCAAACCTATGCCGTCGGTGAGGAGGCGAAGCATCTTGTCCGGCATGTCGGCGGAAACCTCAAGCCGCACCGGAAATCGAAAACGCCGCCGCTGGAGTTCCTGTTCTAAGGTTCGCAAGAGGTCGCCGGCCTCGTCTTCGCGCAGCTCGAGGTCAGCGTCGCGGGTCACGCGAAAGAGAAATCCCTCGCTCGTCTTCATGTGCGGGAAAAGCTGTTGAGCGTTGGCGGCGATCACCTCTTCGACCAGCGTGAAGCGGCCCTTCTTCTCATTGATCGGTATCAGACGCGGCACGGTCGGCGGCAGCTTTATTCGGGTAAATCGCTTCTGTCGAAAGAGATGTTTGAGATTCTTCTGAGTGAACGATCGATTCGGTTCTATGAACAGACCCAAATTCAAGCTCAGATTCGATATGTACGGAAATGGGTGGCTCGAATCGACGGACTGTGGCGTGAGTATCGGAAAAAGATTATCGCGGAAATAATGCTCGAGTTTTTTTTTATCTTTCGCGTTTAGAGATCTGTAAGCCTCGATCTTGATCCCGGCCTGTGCGAGTTCCGGAACGACGGTTTGCTGCAGGTACGTCACCTGTTTTTTCAGCATCGGCCGAAGCCGTTTTCCGACCTCCCGAAGTTGTTCGGCGGCGGTCAGCCCGTCCATCGAAAGTTCTGTTACGCCTTCCTCGATCTGCTCCTTAAGGCCGGAGACACGGATCATGAAAAACTCGTCAAGATTTGTCGCGAATATCGAAAGGAACTTAAGGCGCTCGAGGACGGGCAGATTATCATCCATTGCCTCGTCCAACACGCGACGGTTGAATTCGACCCAGCTAAGCTCCCGGTTGAATAGCAGTGAACCGCCGAATGGATCAATTTCGGCGGCATGAGGTTGCATGTCTGTATGGCTTAACGCGTCATCGTCGGTCGAATTCATAGAACAAACGATTATACGACATCTGAACGAAGCGCGATGTTAAATCGATATTACGGTGTGATAAGGATCGCCGTACCGACGGTAACGGCAGCGAAGAGCTCTTCGATGGCTGAATTTTCCAGCGCAATACAGCCTTCCGTCCAATCACCTTCGAGGCCACCGCCGTGGATATATATCTCGCCACCAAGTGCCGTTTTTTGTAGCGGTGCGCGTTTTTCATTGATCGCCGAAACAATTTGATCGTACTCCTCGCTAGTTATCAATGCGGTGATAAGTCCGCGCTCCGCTGCCGCTATGTTCGGATAGCTTATGCCGAGCGATAGGTGAAATTTGCTTTCAGGATTTTTGGTACATATATAAAACTCTCCTTCCGGCGTTCTCCCATCACCCTCGGCCTCTTTGTCACCGCAAGGCGTCGAGCCGACAACGACAATGAACGATCGAACAAGCGTTTGCCCGTCAAATACGTCGAGTCTGCGACGAGACTTTGTAATAACGATTCGCGCATTTTTCAGCATTATTTTCGTTCGTTCGCCTTTTTTGCCGACTCGACCGCGGCTGCTTTCGCAAGCATCTGCTTTTGTTCATCGGTCCGTCCCTCCCTTGCCCAAAAAGCAGCCAGATTTTTATAACGATCCACCGGATCGTATCCGAGCGCCCACGCGATCTTTGCCATGCATTCGGGGCAGACGTCGAGTGGCCGACGGTCGGTCTCGGCAAGATGGTTCGTACCCGACATCAGGCACTCGTATTTTGTGCAGTGGAGCATCGAAAACATGTGTCCCGTCTCGTGCATCGCGATCTTCAGCGTTCGGTCGAGGAACTTGTCGAACGCGGCCTTCCCTTTCCCTTTTTCGCCGAGTCGATAAAGCGAATAAATGCCTACGCGCTTCTCTAGACTCGCCTGACCAAAAAGATAATTCCATTGCTTGTCCGGAAAGAGATCAGAGTTTGTAAAACAGAGAAATGCCGTCGCATCCGGCGGGAGCATCTTCGGCAAGAGATCGTCGAGAAAGTACGCCGTTTTTATCTGGCGATTGTTTGGGTATTGTGTACGTGTCATGCCGTCGGGAACCGCTTTGAGTGCCTTTTCGCGTTCGAGGCGTACCGGCAAGCCGTAAAACGCCCGCATATAATCTGCGGTAAGACCGAGCACTCGTTTCTGTTCATCCGTAAAATTGCCGATCGGCTGAATTGAGATGGTTTTTCGTTCGGCGGTCGGCAGCGTCGGTTTGGTCGTGAGGTATTCGTCGAATGTCTGCCCGTCTTCAGGGTGTGTTTTCAGCCAGTCATTCGGCTCGATAAGCATCGGTTTAAAAAAGGGAGCGACTGCGTCCTTAATTTTTCCGATCTCGGCGCCGCTCTCGTCGCGGGCGAATTTCGCTGACGAATTCGATGCCTCGCCGCCGCCGCACGCGGCAGCAAACAGCAATAACATGAAGCACAAAAAACTAGCCAGCCTCACGCGCATTTTCGATGTCGATCGTGATCGTTCTTGGGTCATTGCCGTCGCCCTCGATGCTTACGCGAAACACGTTCCCGTGAAAATCGAAGCCGCCGAGCTGATTGGCCCATTCGATGATCACGATGTTCTTTTCGTTATCGGCGATCTCGTCAAGACCGACTGCGAACGCGACGTCAGACGTTTTATCGATCCGCCAAAGGTCGATGTGATAAATGTCGAAGGAATCTGTTCTATAAAGGTTTACGAGCGTGAAGCTGGGACTCGTAACTTCCTCGATGTCAAAACCCAGCGCATCGACAATTCCCCTGGTCAACAGAGTCTTTCCGGCTCCGAGGCCGCCGGTCAAAAGAACGGCGTCGCCCACGCTAAGACCCTCGCCGATAAGCCGTCCGACGTCGAAGGTTTCTTCAGGTGACGTGCTGACTGACGTCTCGGGAAGTGTCAGCATGCTAATAAGTCGAAGGCGTCAGCAAACGATTCGCGGACGTCCGATGCAGTCATCACACGTTTTCCGAATTTACGTTCGGCGATATCACCTGCAAGCCCGGCGAAATATACCGCCGCGACTGCCGTTTCAAAAATGTCGATATGCATTTGAACGGCTTGGGCGACAAAACCGGCGACGATGCCGCACAAAGTGTCACCGTTTCCGGCTTTGCCAAGGCCCGAATTTCCTGTTGGATTAATAACGACTCGTCCGTCAGGAGACGCGATGAGAGCACGCTCGCCTTTCAGAATAAGGATGACGGAGTAACGGACCGCGAAACCGCGGGCGGATTCGATCCTGTCCCTGATCAATCCCTTATCGGTCGTTCCCAACAACCGCATGAATTCGCCCTCGTGAGGTGTAAGTATAAGCGGCAATTCCGCGGAGCCGGCGATGTCGAAAGGCGAAAGGGCCGTTAGGCCGTCAGCATCTATGACCACTGGCGTTCGGCGCTCATGAACGAGGCGCCGCACCAGGCTTTTTGGTTCGTCATCGTTCGATAGACCACTGCCAACAGCGACGCAATCGACGTTTTTCCAGAAATCCGCTATCTCGTCGAATGCCGATTCCGACGCCGCCCCTTTCCCGGTGTCGACTATTCCGCGGACCATAACCTCGGGCGAAATTCGCGACGCCACCGCATCCAGCGATGATCGCGGAGTTGCGACGGTTGCGAGTCCCACACCGCTCCTCATGGCAGCGTTGCCGCACAACACCGCCGCTCCCGAGTAGTTCGCGGAACCGGCAACGATCAACGCGTGTCCTCGCTTATTCTTGAATGAAGCCGCCAAGAATTCGGTTTTCGAAAACCATTCGACTGCGTCATCAGCTTGGGCGAGAAAGGTCTGCGACGGAGTGCCTGTGACCAGACTGCACGGCGAGCCGATATTCGCGACTATCAGTTCACCGTTGCTTTGGGCGGCGGGGGGCAGCACATTCGCAAGTTTCGGGGCAGTGAAAGCGATAGTCAAATCGGCATTCGCTACTGACCCCACGCATTCACTTAGATCTGCACGCAATCCTGAAGGAACGTCGAGTGAAACGACAAGCGTGTCGCCTTCGCCGCAACGCGTGCAGTAAGCAGAAATAAATTCCGCCGCCTGTTCGAAAACGCCTTCAAGCGGCCGCGACAGTCCCGTGCCGAAAAGCGAATCGACGATTACGTCGGGATCATCCCTGTGAAAATTGAGGCTGTCGTATTCGAGCCATTCCTCGAGGCTGGAGATCTCTTCGATCGACAGATCAGATTGATCGAGCTCGAAACCTTCGGCTTCCCTGATCTTCTGCAATATCTCAAAATTTATACGCGCGTCGCCCTTAGTATTTTCGACCTGTCCGAATAGAACGACCTCGACATCGGCGCCTTGCGTCCACAGAATGCGGGCAAGAGCGGCACCGTCGCCGCCGTTGTTGCCGCGTCCGCATAGGATCAATACGGTTTTTTCAGCCAGCGAACCGCCGAGTTTGTCCCTAATAACGAGCGCCGCAGCGTGCGCGGCATTCTCCATCAAGATGATCGATGGAATCCCGTAGTTTGTCGTTGTCAGTCGATCGACCTCTCGCATTTCAGCCGCTGTTAACACCTTTTGCATATATCGATAACTTGCCATATTCAACGGCAAAGATAAAAGGCGGCCGCGGATTTCGCCGATTCACAACGAAAAAAGGGCCGCATTCAAATTGAAAACGCGGCCTTTTTCCGACTTTATATGGAGACAATGAACAGACTTCGACGCCTCTCAGGTAAACCTATTGCCTGCCACTGTACTTGATCACCGTTTTTTTCCGTTCATTTATTACAAAGACATATTCGCCGATCGATTCCAAAAAACCACAGAGGACCTTAGACATTTTATTTAGCGAACCTTCAACGAGCACGCAGAGTCTATCAGATCCTCGATTTAGGAAACGACCGTCGATTGTTGATTTATATAGACCAAACAAAGTTAAGATTCCACCGTGGTCGAAAGGCCTGCGTGGAGTACAAAGGGAGCGGCCGGTTTCTTGAAGAGAATTCTCCAGCCGCTTCCTTGTTTTTTGTCTGCGGCAGCCTTGAGAAACGCGGCGACGGGTATCCCAGCCTAACGGCGAGCAGGTGATCTCTACCGCTCGAAACAAAATTAGAATAGAATGTGGTAAATCAGAACGAAATTATGCCGGCCACCGGCCAGCATCACGATCGGCGATACACGCGGGCGTCGCCCAATCGCGAACCGGCATAACGATGCCTTAAAGATCGAATCGAAAAAACCGAACTGTGAAACGGCAAGAGTTGGCTAAAAAAAAGTTTTTTGACGGTGACCGCGCATTTTCCCACGGGGACCAGATATTGCCGACTGAACTCCTTAAGGCCCAAAATACTCTCGCTGAGCTCGCGAACTTTTTTTTTCGCGCGAATACTGCTGAAGACAATGCATTTCCCGCAATGGCTTCCGATACCCCGAGCCTGACCGACGTCTGTCGCATCCTCGTTGAGCAAATTCCAGCAATTGTTTTCATCGGATTTTTCGATAAAAGCTTTGGCGAGGCGTACGTGAGCCCGCAGATCGAGGAAACGCTCGGGTTTACTCAGGAAGAGTGGCTGAACGACCCGATCCGCTGGTACGACCACATTCATCCCGACGATAAGGACCGTTGGAGCAGCGAAGTCGCCCAGATGCTGCTTACCGGCGATCCGTTGAGTTCGGAATACAGCGTCATCTCGCGTTCGGGCCAAACTGTTCGGTTTCATTGCGAGGTCAAGATAGTGCGGAATGCGAGCGGTCATCCATGGTTTATCCACGGTACGGCGTTCGACATTACACGTCAGCACGAAGATGAGACAGCCCTGCGGGAATATGCGGCTCGAATGAAAGTTCTTTCGCAAAGCCTGCTGGACGTTCAGGAAGTGGAACGAAGGCGTATCGCGCTGGAGCTCCACGACCAGATCGGACAGATCTTGACGGGACTGAAACTCAAACTCGAGATGCTGGCCCGCTCCGCAAATGAAGGCTCGGACAAGGGCTTTGACGAAGCCCAGCAGCTCGTCAATGATCTCATTTCAAGAACCCGCGAACTTTCGCTCGATCTTCGTCCCGCAACGTTGGATCATCTAGGCCTTCTCGCGGCACTGCTGCGCCATTTACGGAACTATAGTTCGCGTACCGGAGTTCATGTGGTTTTTCATCACATCGGCTTGGAAGCCCGTCGGTTCGATCCGGAGCTCGAGACGGCGGCCTTCCGCATCGTGCAGGAAGCTCTGACAAATATCGCCCGGCACTCCGGTACAAATGAGGCATCCGTCAATATTTCAGCGGACAAAAGCAACTTGAATATCGAGATCGTCGATTCCGGAAGAGGGTTTGATACAAAAAAAACTCTCGCCGCCGGTCTCACCAATGGACTCACCGGAATGCGCGAACGAGCATCGCTTTCGGGCGGCTCGTTCGCCGTTGATTCGGGGGCGGGGGGGACGCGTCTCACTGCCTCGTGGAACATAGAAAAACAGAGCACGTCGGCCGGAGGTGACGAAGATTAGAGGCGTGATAATAAGCATTGTGCTCGCGGACGATCATCTTATCGTTCGGCAAGGCGTTCGTGCTCTGCTTGACGCCGAACCCGATTTCGAAGTGATCGGCGAGACGGGCGACGGAATAAATGCGATCGATCTCGTAAAAAAACTCACTCCTGACGTGCTTGTGCTCGATCTCATGATGCCCGGCCTAAACGGTCTGGACGTCGCTCGGCAACTTAGCAAACAATCTCCGCACACAAGGATCGTTGTTCTTTCAATGCACGACGATGAGGGATTCGTACTCGAAGCTCTATCGAACGGCGTATCCGCGTACGTTCTCAAAGACAGCGGCTCCGCAGACCTCATTCACGCCGTTCGCGAAGTCAGCAACGGTCACCGCTACCTCAGTCCTTCACTGTCGGACCGCGCCATCGAAATATATGAGCAAATGAACCGCGTTGGGACCGTTGACAAGTACGAAACGCTTACACCCCGCGAGCGCGAGGTACTGCATTTATCTGCCGAGGGCCTCACCAACAATCGGATCGCGATCAGGCTCGGCATAAGCGTCCGAACCGCTGAGACACACCGGGCAAAGGTGATGGCCAAACTCGGCGTTCATACTCAGGCGGACCTGACACGTTATGCCATCCGCCGCGGAATCATTTCCATGGAATGATCCGAACGCCCCTTGCTTCCTTCTGCCCCGTCTTCCTCAAATCGAAATACATTAAAAGCTGAGCACCCGAAAAATACGTAGGTTTTGCGGCAGAAATACGTAGATTTGCGAATAGACGCAAGCCCGGTGGCTTTTCCATACTCATTCTGTAAACGTGTATTCATTAAACATAAGCTCGAATTTCGAGCATTGATACCAACTAATGGAGGTAGGTATGGCACTAGACGTTCCGTATGGACGGAAAACACAGAAGGCACCCGCAATAAGTGATGTTCACATCGTTTGGATCACCGCCGGACTCGGATGCGACGGCGATACAATTTCGATAACTGCCGCGACCCAGCCGAGTATTGAAGAGGTTGTTTTGGGTGCGATTCCCGGACTTCCTAAAGTGCATTTACATAATCCGGACTTGGCTTACGAGGTCGGTGACGATTTTCTAAAATATTATTACCAAGCCGAACAGGGTCTGATAGATCCTTACGTGCTGGTTGTAGAGGGCTCTATCCCGAACGAAAAGATCAAGGAAGAAGGTTACTGGGCGGCCTGCGGTTATGACCCCATGACCGGACAGCCGATCACGACCTGCGAGTGGATCGACCGGCTCGCCCCGAAAGCTGCGGCGACGATCGCCATCGGCACCTGCGCCACATACGGCGGGATCCACGCCATGGAAGGAAATCCGACTGGAGCGATGGGTCTTGCGGATTATCTAGGCTGGGATTTCAAATCGACATTAGGCCTGCCGATCATAAACGTTCCAGGATGCCCGGTTCAGCCGGATAATTTCATGGAAACGGTATTGTACTTGCTATATCAGGTAGCGGGACTTGCTCCGATGATCCCGCTTGACGACCAGCTGCGGCCGACGTGGCTCTTCGGCAAAACGGTTCATGAAGGCTGTGATCGTGCCGGCTACTACGAGCAGGGGGATTTCGCGACCGAGTACGGCTCGCCGAAATGCATAGTCAAACTCGGCTGCTGGGGGCCGGTCGTAAACTGCAACGTCCCGAAACGCGGGTGGATGGCGGGAATCGGCGGCTGCCCGAATGTTGGCGGCATATGCATCGGCTGCACGATGCCCGGTTTTCCGGACAAATTCATGCCGTTTATGGATGAACCGCCCGGAGCGAGAATTTCGGCCGGCACGATCGGGCTTTACGGCGGCATGATACGCAAGCTGCGCGGTATTACGAATACGACCGTTAATAAAGAGCCGAAATGGCGGCATAAGGGATGGAAGCTGACCACCGGATACAAACCTACAACCTACGGACGAGGAAAGGAGGTATAGACGATGAGTGTTATCACAGGTACTGAAGCTCCGGCCAAGCCGAGAACGTTGGTTGATATGAATTGGGATCCGATCACCCGCATCGTGGGGAGTCTCGGTATTTATACAAAAATCGATTTTGCTAATCGCGAGGTCGCCGAATGTTGGAGCACGTCGTCGATCTTTCGCGGTTACAGCATCTTTATGAAGGGCAAAGACCCGCGTGACGCTCACTTTATAACCAGCCGCATTTGCGGTATTTGCGGCGATAACCACGCGACGTGCGCCTGCTATGCGCAGAACATGGCATTCGGCGTGCGTCCGCCGGCGATTGCGGAGTGGATAGTAAACCTTGGCGAAGCCGCCGAGTACATGTTCGACCACAACATTTATCAAGATAATCTGGTAGGCGTGGATTTTTGCGAGAAGATGGTCCGGGAAACGAATCCGAGCGTGTGGGAAAAGGCGAAAGTAACAGATGCGCCACATTTCGAAGACCACGGCTATAGGAAGATCTCCGATATAATGACGGCGCTCAATCCCTTCACCGGCGAATTTTATCGCGAGACACTGCATGTAAGCCGTTATACGCGAGAAATGTTCTGCCTGATGGAGGGCCGCCACGTTCACCCCTCAACTCTCTACCCGGGCGGTGTCGGCACCGTTCCGACCGTGCAGCTCTTTACGGACTACATGGTGCGACTGATGCGCTATGTCGAGTTCTGTAAAAAGGTCGTTCCGTTACACGACGACCTCTTCGACTTCTTTTACGAGGCGCTGCCCGGTTACGAAGAAGTCGGTAGACGGCGCATTTTGCTCGGCTGCTGGGGATCATTTCAAGACCCGGACGTCTGTGATTACAAGTACGAAAACATGAACGAGTGGGGCAACGCTATGTACGTCACACCAGGCGTCATAGTCGACGGAAAGCTTGTCACGACCAATCTGGTTGACATCAATCTCGGAATTAGGATCCTGCTCGGCCATTCTTATTATGATGATTGGGAAGATCAGGAGATCTTTGTAAAGAACGATCCCCTTGGCAATCCAATCGACCGGCGCCACCCCTGGAATCAGACCACGATTCCCCGGCCGCAAAAGCGCGACTTCGACGGCAAATACTCGTGGGTAATGTGCCCGCGCTGGTATCACGAGGGTGAAGAAGGAGACAACAAATATCTCGCGCTCGACACCGGCGGCGGTCCTTTCGCCAGGCTCTGGTCAACCGCGCTTGCAGACAAGGTTGACATCGGGTATATAAAGGCCACCGGACACAGCGTCAAGATCTATTTGCCGAAGACGGCCCTGAAGCCCGAAGCGGAGCTAGAGTGGCATATTCCCAAGTGGTCGAACGCACTCGAACGCGATCGGGCCAGAACATATTTTCAGGCTTACGCCGCTGCCGCAGCTTTGCATTTCGCGGAGAAGGCGATGGCCGAACTTCACGCCGGAAATACAAAAACCTGGACCGAGTTCAAGGTTCCCGACGAAGCTATCGGCTGCGGATTTCACGAAGCGGTTCGCGGCGTTCTTTCGCATCATGTCGTTATCCGTGAGGGAAAGATCGCAAATTATCACCCGTATCCGCCAACGCCGTGGAACGCCACGCCGCGTGACATCTACGGCACGCCCGGCCCGTACGAAGACGCGATCCAAAATACGCCGATCTTCGAGGAAAATGGCCAGGAGAACTTTAAGGGTATAGACATCATGCGTGCGGTCCGAAGCTTCGATCCGTGCCTACCGTGCGGCGTACATATGTACCTCGGCGACGGCAAGGTATTGGAGAAACACCATTCCCCGATGTTCGGCGTTCAGCACTAATAGCGGCCGTCCGCCTCGTGCGGACGGCTTTAGCACTCAAAAACGATGCAGGAAACCAAGGAATTTCAAGATCAAATGCAGCGGGTCGGAGAACTGGTCCAGACGATCGAATCGTCGGCCGATCCGAACATTCGAACCGCTGCGCTAGAACTCATTCAGACACTCATGGATTTTCACGGTGCCGGCATTGGCCGAATGATGGATATCACGGCCAATGCAGGCGCAGCCGGGTACGCGATCTTCGACGACCTCGCGGGCGATGATCTCGCATCGAGCCTTCTGATGCTTTACGATCTGCACCCGCTCGACATCGAGACGCGGATAACGCAGGCACTGGAAAGGGTTCGGCCGACGTTGAGCCTTCACAAAGGTGATGTGGAACTTGTACGCGTTAATTCGGGCGTCGTCACGCTTCGCCTCAAAGGAAGCTGCGAGGGATGCCCGTCATCGGCTTTGACGCTACGACATACAATTGAAGAAACGATTTACGCTGCCGCACCCGATGTTTTGTCGATCGAGGTCGAGGTCGCACCTGAGCGGCCCGATCCAGGCGGCCTTGTTCAGATCGGGCGGATCAATACAGCTGAGTACACAGACTGCGAATTTACGGCGGCGGCTTGAATTTTTAAAGGAGGGTAAAAAACATGCAGCAACATTCAGATCAAGGCACGGATTCGCCATCGCACGATACTGGAACGCGAAAGGGAGAAAATCTTACGGGTTCGGAAGGCAAAGAACCTGGCCGCCACGAAAAAGAAGACACAGGAGCGGGACGTCCCGCCGGCGGATCGACCTCGCGAGACTCGACGGGAATAAATCCGGAGGACCGCGAACCGATCGATCCGAGCAGCCCGAGTATGCCTCCCGCCTAAAGATAGGCTTTGTTACGTATGGAAAAGGACCTCACCGCACTTCGTCGTTTTATCCGCCCGCGAAAAGCGGTCGAGCGGTGTGATCTCTGCAGCGGGGAGCTTGCGGCCGAGCATCCGCATCTGATCGAGCCGGCAAATAGAGAACTGCATTGCGCATGCAACGCGTGCGCGATCCTTTTCAGCGGAAAAGGAGACGGGCGTTTCAGTCGTGTTCCGCGAAGTTCGACCTATCTTCCCGATTTCAGAATCAATGACCAGCAATGGAGCAGCCTGATGCTTCCGATACAACTCGCGTTCTTTTTCAGGAGTACGCCCGATGGCAAAATAGTCGCGCTTTACCCGAGCCCGGCAGGCGCGACCGAAAGCCTTCTGGCTCTTGAAGCGTGGGACGAGATAGTGAGCCAAAACGCCAGCCTTCAAAAAATGCTGCCGGATGTCGAGGCCCTGCTCGTAAACCGCGTCGGCGAGCGGCGTCAATACTTCATCGCTCCGATCGACGAATGCTACAAACTCGTCGGCCTTATCCGCATGAAATGGCACGGACTCTCGGGCGGGACCGAGGCCTGGACGGCGATCGATTCGTTTTTCGATTCGCTTAAGGAGCACTCGCATATCATACAGGAGGCAACGTATGCCTGATCTGGATTTCAGCGTCGAATCGGCAGAGCCTCTGCCATTTTCAATGTCGCCGCAACTCGTCTTCAAGTTGCGGGTGACGAACACCGACGCTGGGGAAACGATCCAAAGCGTAATGCTTCGGTGCCAGATCCAGATCGAAACGGTGCGGCGGCAATATAACGCGGACGAAAAGGCGAATCTCTTCGAACTCTACGGCGAGCCCGAGCGGTGGGGCCAGACGCTTAAGACACTGCTGTGGACGCACACAACCGCCTCAGTTCAAAATTTTACCGGCACCACAGTAGTTGATCTTCAAGTACCATGCACGTTCGATTTCAATGTCGCAACCACGAAATATTTCGACGGCCTTGGCGACGGTGACATTCCGCTGTGCCTTTTATTCAGCGGGACAATTTTTTATCACGACGAAACCGGAGCTTTGCAGATCTCGCAAATATCTTGGGAAAAGGAGGCGAATTATCGCCTGCCGGTGAAGATCTGGAAGGAAATGATGGAACTCTATTATCCGAACAGCGCGTGGCTGAATATACAGAAGGACATCTTCGATAAATTGCAGGATTACAAGACGCGGAATTCGCTGCCGAATTGGGAGAGAGTATTCAGCCGTTTGCTGGCGGACGATCTTTCGGTGGACGAGGCGGTTGACGACCGCAGATCTGCGGCGACAAACGAAAACCGTGCGAACGAGGGCGGCGTTTCTTTATGAACTTCCAGTCGGTAGAAAACATAGCGAACGCAGTATTGTACGAGGGCTATATGCTCTACCCATATCGCGCGTCGTCGGTTAAGAACCGGCAGCGGTTCAATTGGGGAGCCGTCGTTCCGCAGTCGTATAGCGAAGCTCAAAACGGCACGGAAGCTTGGGAAATGCAGACGCAGTGTTTGGCGATCGGAACGGACTCGTCAACTTTGACTGTCAAGGTCCGTTTTCTTCATCTCACTGATCGCGAGGTTGGAAAAGCTCGATCGCACGGAGCTTCCGACGATCTCGAAATGGTGCGGGCCTTAGAGGTAAGCGGAGAGCTATTCCAAGCCTGGCAGGAAGCGGTCGAGAGAGATATCGAACTCCCGGTTTTGACCTTAAGAGGGCCGCAAGTTGTTACTTTCGATTTCGCCTTTCCCGCAACGCGTAAGACCGATCCCATCCTCGATTCCTCCGGACTGACGGCCGGCGCTTTTCTAAGAACTCAGGCCGCGATTTACGCCCGAGTGCGTGTCCGGATCGATGCAAATGTGACGCCCGCCGAAGTGAAAAGCTCCGGTTGTTTTAAGATCACGGTCACGATACAAAACACCACCGAATTCAAAAGTGCGTCGCTTGCCAGTCGTGACGACGCATTGCTAAGTTCTCTGGTTTCCACGCATACGATCCTTGGTATTGAGGGCGGCGAATTCGTTTCGCTGATCGACCCGCCCGAGGCGTACAAGAATGTCGCCCCAGAATGCAAGAATATAGGCACTTACCCGGTTTTGGCTGGCAGTGAAGGCGAGCGCGACTGCATTTTGTCGTCGCCGATCATTCTTTATGATCATCCCGAGATCGCACCCGAAAGCGCCGGCAACCTATTCGACGGTACGGAGATCGATGAGATACTAACGCTGCGTATAATGACGATGACTGACGCCGAAAAACGCGAAATGCGTTCTATTGATGATCGTGCGCGTGCAATTCTTGAACGGACGGAGATAATGCCGAACGAGCAGCTGCAAAAAATGCATGGCGCTGTTCGAGGTTTAAATAAGGTGACGAAACCAACTTATGGATGAGCTGGAGTGGCAGTTACTGGAAGAACGAAGCGAACTCGTTGACGTCGTCGTCGACGGCGTCGATGTCAAGACCGGCGACCGAGTTTTGCTTCGGCCGGGCCGCGGCGGAGATATTTTCGATCTCGCCCTCGCGGGCCGCGTTGCCATCGTCGAATCTATCGAACAGGATTACGAAAACAAAGTTCACCTGGCAGTCGTGCTCGACGACGATCCCGGCCGTGACCTCGGCATGCTTCGCCAGCCGGGACACCGTTTCTTTTTTTCGCCGGAAGAAGTGGAACCGCTCGCGGCCGCGACATTCGAGGATCCGAATACATGAACGAACGTATTCTCATCGCTTGTATAGGTAATATATTTCTCGGGGACGATGCGTTCGGCTGCGAGGTTGCGGCTATCTTGGCACTACGCGGAGTGCCCGCCGGGGTAAGGCTCGTGGATTTCGGAATTCGCAGTTTTGATTTGGCATATGCGCTGATGGACGGTTACGAAACTACGATCTTTGTAGACGCCGCTCCGCGAGGCGATGAGCCGGGCACGATCTACGTTATCGAACCCGACCGTAAACAGATCGACGCGCTCGAAGAAGGTTCCGAATTGTTCGAACCGCACGGAATGAATCCACTGAAGGTTCTATCTATGGTACGGTCGCTCGGGGGAACGTTCAGGAAAATCATCGTTGTCGGATGCGAGCCGGCATTTACCGGTGAAGAAGGCGAAGGTCATATGGGTCTTAGCGAGCCGGTGAAAGCGTCTCTTGACAAGGCAGTCGAGATCGTCGAATCGCTGGTTGAGAGAGTTCTCGCCGAAGAAAATGCGAGAGTTGGAATGGCTGCAGGCGTTTGAGCAAGGAGGAGGATAAAATGGAACAAGAAGAATTATCGAAACAAAGAGACTTTGGAATGAAACGGGAAAGCAGACGGAACGATTCGTCTGGACATACAATGTTAGGCATCGCCGGCTTGATGGCGTTGGTAGGCGTGGCTGCGCTTGTCGTTGTCACCCTTCCGGATATCAAGCGATATATCAAGATCAGTACAATGTAGAGCCAGCGCACGATCAGACAAAGGAGGATTTCGAGTATGAAGCGACAGATCGAAACGAAACAGAACACAGTGCGAAAGGATCTCGGCGAAGGCGGCTTCAGCCTGCTCGCTGCCTTAGTTTTCGTGTTTTTTGTGGCCTTCGTCGCGGCAGCGGGAATGAACCTTATGCGGATTCGCTGGGCCATTCTCGGTTTCGTGATCGCTGTCGTTCTTGCATTGATCATTGCCAGCCTCCCCGACATAAAGCGCTATGTAAAGATCAGCAGCATGTGACCACCACCCGCGGTATTACTAGTGAGCAACGCAAAAGAAAGAAAAAAGGATGGCGTTATTCTGAAAGGGCTCGCTTCACATTTGGTATACGGATTAACGACTGAGGCCGTGCGGGGGGCTGTACGGAACGCGTTGTAACTATGCATGAGCTGTCGATCGCCCAAAGCATAATCGAGGGAGCAGCGGCCGAACTGGAACGTTATCCCGAAAACCGCGTCGCCGCTGTCCACCTGCAGGTGGGCGTTCTGTCCGGCGTCGTGAAAGAAGCGTTGTTGTTCTCTTACGACCTCGCAGCCGAGGGAACGCCATTGCAAGGTTCCCGCCTTGAGATCGAAAATATTGCAGCCGCGGTCTTTTGTCCGATTTGCCGTGAGGAACGTGTTCTGGATTCGATCCAGAATTTTCGTTGTCCGGTTTGTTTATCTCCGACCCCTGAGGTAATTCGGGGCCGAGAGCTATTGATCACAGCTTTGGAGTTAGAAAATGGCTATGCGGCCGCGGCTTGTTGAGGTCCGGAAAAATGTATTGAGACAAAACGATTTGCTCGCGACGGATCTTCGCAGGCGATACGGCCTTGCGGGTGTCACGACGGTCAGTTTGGTTTCGAGTCCGGGTTCTGGGAAGACCGCATTTCTGGAAAAAACGCTGACGATGCTTCAACCTCGATACAAGGTGGCCGCTCTGGTCGGCGACTTGGCGACCGCTAATGATGCCGCACGTCTCGAACGCTCACAGGCTCCGGTCAAACAAATAACTACTGGAACTGTTTGCCATCTCGACGCTCAAATGGTCGATCGTGCTCTCGACGGATGGAACCTCAACGAACTGGATTATCTTTTCATAGAGAACGTCGGAAATCTCGTTTGTCCGTCAAGTTACGATCTCGGTGAAAGTTTAAGACTTGTGCTGATGTCCGTGACCGAGGGCGAGGACAAACCGCTGAAATATCCGACAATTTTCAATTCGGCCGATGTTGCCGTTATTACAAAGATCGATCTTGCGGACGCCGCCGAATTCGATCGCGACGCGGCCCGCGGCAGTATTCATTCGGTGCGGCCGGGAATGAGGGTGTTTGAATTGTCGGCGAAAACCGGTGCGGGAATGAACGAGTGGCTCGCTTATCTAAACGACTCGCGAGCGCCCGTTGCGTACGCCGGAGGGTGACGTAATTACCGATCTATGCGAACACGAACTCAAATCTTAGTTCGGGGCACGGTCCAGGGCGTGGGGTTTCGCCCGTTTATTTATTCCCTTGCGACAAGGAGTTTTCTTAAAGGAACCGTTCTTAATAATTCCCACGGCGTCTTCATCGACGTAGAAGGCGAAGCCGCGTCGATAGGTCGATTCGTCACCGATATAAAACTGAAGCCCCCCCCCCTCTCAACCGTCGAATCCGTTGAGCTTACGCTGCTGGAGTATAGTTCGCAATATCAAGATTTTCGCATCATCGACAGTGAATCGAATGGGCATTCGCGGATGCCGGTTGCTGCCGATGTGGGCACTTGCGACGACTGTCTGCTCGAACTGTTCGATCCGCTTAACAGGCGATTCAGATACCCTTTTATCAACTGCACAAACTGCGGCCCGCGATTCACCATCGTGGAAAGTGTTCCGTACGATCGCAAAAGAACCACAATGCGGTCCTTCGACATGTGCACCGCTTGCACGGCGGAATACGAAAACCCTTTCGACCGCAGATTCCACGCCGAACCGATCGCATGCGCGCAATGCGGACCCAGCTTGCGCCTTTCGGAACCAACTGCGGATGGTGAGTCAGCTCTGCCGAGGAACAATGCTGTAACGGATGTCCGACCGCAAGCACCCGCCGCCGCAGGCGATACTGACTTGATTCGCTCGACACTTCAGCTTTTGCAAAACGGTAAGATCATCGCGATCAAGGGCCTGGGCGGCTATCACCTCGCTTGTGATGCATTGAATAAGACTGCGGTGGAACGTTTACGGAGCCGGAAGCATCGCGAGGAAAGGCCCTTTGCGTTGATGGCCTCGTCCGTACCGGTGGTCGAACGATACTGCGTCGTTTCTGCCGCGGAAAAAGAGCTGCTCTTATCGCCTGCGAAGCCGATCGTTTTGCTTGAACGACGGGACGTTATGCAATTGCCCGACGCCGTCGCCCCCGGTACCAAAACACTCGGGTTCATGCTGCCGTACACCCCGCTGCATTACTTACTTTTCGAGGATCTTGACCATCCTTTAGTTATGACGAGCGGCAATGTTTCGGACGAACCTATTGCTTTCCGTGATGAGGATGCCGGCAAACGTTTAGATCAGATTGCGGATCGTTATTTGACGCACGATCGGCAGATTCACATTCGCACCGACGACTCGGTGGTTCGGGTGGTGAAGAACCCATCCCCGAATATATGCGGCCCAGACCTTTATCTTCTCCGGCGTTCGCGCGGTTTTGCACCTGCGCCGATCAAGGCGTCATTCAAATTCAAAACCCAAATTCTCGCCTGCGGTGCCGAGCTCAAGAATACTTTCTGTATGACGCGGGGCGATCATGCCTATGTGTCGCATCACATCGGCGATCTCGAAAATCTCGAGACCCTTCGTTCATTCACGGACGGTGTAGAACACTACAAACGCTTGTTTGATCTCTGCCCCGAGATCATCGCCCACGATCTGCATCCCGACTATCTTTCGACCAAATACGCACAATCGTACGAACATTCGGTAACTAAGATCGGAGTACAGCACCACCACGCTCATATCGCAAGTTGTATGGCGGACAACGCCGTCGAAGGCGAAGTGATCGGCGTGGCACTGGACGGACTCGGTTTCGGAACAGACGGGAAGCTCTGGGGCGGCGAGTTTTTTATCGCGGACTTTACAAAAGCCGCGCGGATCGCACATCTCGATTATATACCGCTTCCCGGCGGAGCGAAGGCGATCCGCGAACCGTGGCGAATCGCCGCGGTTTATTTGCAGAAGGCTTTCGGCGATGAATTCACGACTCTCGAGCTCCCGTTCGTCGAAGGCATGAACAAAAGCGAATGGTCAACGCTTCGCAGTATGATCCGGACAAAAACCAATTGTCCGGAGACGTCAAGCATGGGGCGGCTTTTCGATGCCGTGTCCGCTCTGATCGGTGTTCGCAGCAGGGTAGTCTACGAAGGTCAGGCTGCGATCGAACTGGAGGCCGCGGCTGACGCCGACGTTTCGGGTTATTACGGGTTCGGAGTTGCCGAGGATGGGACGATCAATGCCGAGGCAGTGATAAAGCGGGCGGTCGAAGATCTGCTTGACGGCAGATCGGTCGGTGAAGTAGCGGCGCGATTTCATAACTCGATCGCACGATTGATTGTATGCGTTGCCCGCCGTAGTCGGGAACTCTACGGCTTGAATCGCGTCGCCCTGTCAGGCGGCGTTTTCCAAAACATGATATTGCTTCGTCAAACTCGCCGACTGCTTGAAGAAGATAAATTCGAAGTTCTTATTCACCGGCGTGTGCCGACGAATGATGCGGGTATCTCGTTCGGCCAGGCGGCCGTAGCAAACGCGCAACTGGATTGAAAACGTCAGAATGTGCGTGTCGATCATGGCGCGCAACTAGCTTGTTTAGAGGAGTCCTGGTTTATGTGTCTTGCAATTCCCGGAAAGATCGTCGAGATAGTTGACGTGGAAAATAATATTGCCAAAGTCGAGATAGGCGGTGTGCGACGAGCCGTAAATATAGGCATGCTTGACGACCTCGTCCTTGGTGACTATGTGTTGGTGCACGTCGGATTTGCGATGAGCAAGATCGACGAAAAGCAAGCGCTCGAGACTCTGCGGCTCCTTCAGGAGCTGGGCTCCTACCAGGAGGAATTCGAGCAGTTTCAGACAACGATCGGCTAAGTCGAATAGAACGTACGTATGACAAAGGCAATTGAGGATTTCTCACAATCGTTTTACCCGTTCCTTCACGAGGAGAATGAAAACCCCGCGGAACTGATGGATCAACTTCGCTTTTCTCTGCTCGAAAAGGCGCGCGAAAGCGCCGAGGTGAAACTGCGATTTTTTGAGGACAATAACGAAGATATTCTTGCAGCGTCGCTCGCTCTCGCAAAAGCATTTTCAAAAGGCAGGAAACTCTTGGTTTGTGGAAACGGCGGCTCTGCCACCGACGCGCAGCACGTAGCCGTCGAGTTCATGCATCCGATCACGGTCGGCCGGAAAGCGCTTCCCGCGATCTGTTTGAATAGCGACATGGCGATGGTCACCGCAGTTGCCAATGATGTGAGTTTCGCGGACGTCTTCGTTCGGCAGATAATCGCACTTGGAAAAGAAGGCGACATTTTAATTGGGATCTCGACCAGTGGCAATTCGGAGAACTTGCTTCACGCATTTCAAACCGCCCGGCGAATGAAACTCACGGTTATCGGTTTCGCCGGCGCCGACGGCGGCAAGATGGACGAAATGAAGCGCGATAGGTTGATCGATCATTGCTTCACCGTACTGACGCCCAGTATTCACCGGATTCAGGAATCACACGTTACGCTCTATCACATATTGTGGGACATGGTGCATGAGTTTTTACAGAACAAGCCGCTGTTGAAAAGCTCGATCAATTGATATCAATGCCGGGAAAATACAGCTATGAAATACATCGACGAATATAGACAGGCGGACCTTGCCAAAACACTCGCAGAAAAGATCGCGGGGATGACCGATAAGCCGCTGAAGCTGATGGAGGTATGCGGCGGACATACTCATGCGATCTTTAAGTACGGTATCGAAGATCTTTTGCCGCCGAATATCGAAATGATCCACGGCCCTGGCTGTCCCGTTTGTGTCATTCCGCTTGGCCGTACCGACGATTGCATTTCGCTCGCCTTGCAGCCGGACGTGATATTCACGACCTTCGGCGACATGATGCGTGTACCCGGATCGAGCACGAATCTTATCGATGCAAAAGCCAAAGGCGCCGACGTGCGGATGGTATATTCGCCGCTCGACGCTCTGAAGATCGCAAAACAAAATCCGGAGCGACACGTTATTTTCCTCGCGCTCGGATTCGAAACGACCTCACCTTCGACAGCGATGACGATACTTCAGGCAGCGAAGGACAAAGTAGAAAATTTCAGTATTTTTTGTAACCACATTATGATCGTGCCTTCGCTGAAAGCGATGCTCGATTCACCGGACCTGCAGATCGACGGCTTCGTGGGTCCGGGACACGTCAGCACCGTGATCGGAACGCGGTGTTATGAATTTGTGCCGAACGAATACGGCAAGCCGCTGGTTGTTACCGGCTTTGAGCCGCTGGATATTTTGCAGTCGGTTTACATGATCGTAAAACAAGTGATCGAGGGCCGCGCCGAGATCGAAAATCAGTACGGCCGATGTGTCGAGCGCGACGGAAACCGCAAGGCGTTGGAGGTCCTGAGCGAAGTATTCGAATCGCGAAGGTTTTTTGAATGGCGCGGACTCGGCTCGATCGCCCACAGCGGAATGAAGCTGAAAGAAAAATACGGAGCGTTCGATGCCGAGTTAAAATTCGAAGTGCCCGGCTTGCGGGTTGCCGACCCGAAAGCATGCCAGTGCGGCGAGATCCTGAAGGGCGTGAAAAAGCCGTGGGAATGCAAGGTGTTCGGCACCGCCTGCACGCCCGAAACGCCTATCGGATCTTGTATGGTCTCAAGTGAAGGCGCATGTGCCGCGTATTATAATTTTGGACGATTATCGAAGGTCGCTCAGCGATCGGGTGTCCCGACGGTTTAAATTTATCTTGCTCAGGGGGGAATTAAGAAATGGTAGAAACGAGTGCGGGCGATGTAGCTAGGGGAGCGGTGGCCGGACTGGTCGGGGGCCTGGTAGCGTCGTTCGTGATGACGCAATTTCAATCACTGCTAACGGCTATTGCCGAAACCGAAGAGAAATCGAAAAAGAAAAATGGCGGAGACGAACCTTCGACGGTTAAAGCAGCTATAAAAATTTCAGAAAATATATTTGATCACGATCTTACTAAAAGCGAAAAAGAACCGGCGGGCGAGGTTGTTCATTACGCCATGGGAGCGACCTCTGGCTTAATATACGGCATTGCGGCCGAGATCGAACCGATAGCGACGGCCGGTGCCGGATTGTCGTTTGGAACGGCGGTATGGCTGTTTGCGGACGACATTGTAGTTCCTGCACTGGGTCTTTCGAAATCAGTGACTGAATATCCGCTTTCGACGCATGCCTATGCCCTTTCGTCGCATTTGGTTTATGGATTAACGACCGAGGTGGTCCGACGGGCTGTTCGTAATTTATTGTAGAGAGGACTATGGCGGGAAAGGCTCCACCAGACGAAGCACATGAGAGCGAGATAGGCACCGGCGAAGAATCCCAAGCCGAGATGATGATAAGTAATTATCTAGGCACGGGAATTCATCTTTTTCTGTCAGCTTTGGCCGTACTGCTGCTTGTCGCGGCGGCCATAGCTGCGTTCGATACGGTGGTCAGGGATTTTCCAAAACTCTGGGGCGAGCAGCAGGATGAATACAGGGTTTTGCTAAAGATCGTGGACAATCTCCTGCTGGTCGCGATCACTGCGGAATTCGGCCTGCTCTTGTTGTTCAGACGCCTGAGCGCGGCCGTCGAGGTCGTTATCTTCGTCTTGGCGCGCAAGACGGTCAATCCGGAAGTTGGGGCGTTAGACCTCGTTTTATGCGCCGGGGCGATCGCCGGCCTGATCGTTGTTCGGTTTTATTATCTGCCAGGGAAAACCACGTGAAATAAATGAACGAGTCGTTTGCCACAAGCCCATTATTCGAACGTGTCGAGCGAGCCCGCCGGCGTAAGCACAAGATACGCGAGACTCACATCACGCTCGCGCATGGCAGCGGCGGGCGTGCGATGCATGATCTTGTCGAAGGCCTGTTTCTCGAATACTTCAAAAATCCGATGCTCGACAAGCTCGAGGATCAGGCGATCTTCGAAGTAAACGGCGCAAGCCGAATGGCTTTCACGACCGATTCGTACGTCGTCGATCCGATATTCTTCCCCGGCGGCGATATCGGCAAACTTGCAGTACACGGCACGGTCAACGATCTTGCAATGAGCGGCGCTCGTCCACTTTATCTATCGGTCGGGTTTATTATCGAAGAAGGGTTTTCGATCGAAGATCTTCGTCGCGTATGCTCATCGATGCAAAAGGCGGCTGAAGAATCCGGCGTTTTGATCGTCACCGGTGATACGAAAGTGGTGCAAAAAGGCGGAGCCGACAAGATATTTATCAATACGGCGGGTATCGGCGCTATAGAAACGCGAGCCGATGTGTCTTCCGCGCGCGCGCAGGTTGGCGATAAAGTGATAGTCAGCGGCACGATCGGCGACCACGGGACAACGATCATGATCGCCCGCGGCGAACTAGAGCTTGAAACCGATATTGAAAGCGATTCCGCCCCGCTGCATTCTCTTGTTTCAGAAATTATCAAGGTCGCGGATTCAGTCGGCTCGATCGATGGCATTCACTCATTGCGCGACCCGACTCGCGGCGGTGTTGCCACGACGCTGAACGAGATCGCAATGAGTTCGGAGGTCGGTATCGAGATCCGCGAGGAATGGGTTCCTGTCAGAGAGAATGTGCGGGGCGCGTGCGAGATCCTTGGCCTCGATCCGTTGTACGTAGCGAACGAGGGCAAGCTCGTTGCTGTTGTATCCGGCGATATTGCCGATCTAGTATTAGAGAAAATGCGGCGTCACCCACACGGTACCGGCGCCGCCATCATCGGGGATGTCAAAGCCGAGCCTCAAGGAATTGTTTCCATGACGACCGGATTCGGTGGGACACGAATCGTCGACATGCTCGCCGGCGATCAACTTCCCCGCATTTGTTAAAGATTTTAATGGTGCTCCCGAGTGGATT
>JBBSGG010000039.1:0-28995 GCA_038254305.1 Pyrinomonadales bacterium | reverse complement strand
CGGTGAAACTTGGCTGCCGTTCGCTCTTGCGAAGAAATATCCTAACGCGGGCAAGGCTTGGGCGTGGCAGTATGTTTTTCCATCGGCAAAGCTCTCGCCGACGCGCGAGGACGGAGTGATACGTCGCCACTACACATCGGAATCCACGATTCAAAAAGCGGTTAAAGAAGCAATGAAGTGCTCCAACGTATTTAAACACGGCAATTGCCATACGTTTCGGCACAGCTTTGCGACACATTTGCTCGAAAATCATTATGATATACGTACCGTCCAGGAACTTCTCGGACATAAGGATATACGGACTACGCAAATTTACACTCACGTTCTGAAAAATAAATCGTTTGTGAAGAGTCCGCTTGATATTTGACCGCTGGTAGTTTAGCGAGGGCGCTTTTCTTGGCTTGAAAGACCGATTCGAAGAAATTATTAAACTGTCAAAATCCGTCAGGTCTCTCGGCGGCCGGGCGATGCTTGTCGGCGGATGCGTCCGCGACGAGTTGATGGGCGTCGCGCCGAAGGATTGGGACTTGGAGGCCTATGGCGTCCAGCCAAAAAAGTTGCGGGAGATTCTTGATTCATTCGGCGAAGTTAACGTCGTCGGCGAGGCGTTCACCGTTTATAAACTAGAAAGCGATCTGGACGTTTCCATTCCCCGGCGTGAGCGAAAGATCGGCAAAGGACATCGCGGATTTGTCATCGAAGGCGATCCTCTGATGTCGTTTGAAGACGCATGCCGGCGGCGTGATTTTACCGTTAATGCGATCCTGAAAGATCCGCTGACCGGCGAGATCGTCGATCCTTTCGACGGCCGTCGCGACATAGATCGGAAAATCTTGCGTCATGTCTCAGCGGACACGTTCGCCGAAGACTCGCTGCGTGTGCTGCGTGCGGCGCAATTTGCGGCGAGACTCCGTTTTTCGATCTCTGCTGACACCGTCGAGCTTTGCAAAACCATCGATGTAACCGACCTGCCGAAGGAGCGTGTTTGGGGCGAATTTGAGAAGATCCTTTTGCAGGCGGACGAGCCTTCGATCGGCCTGCAATGGCTTTACGATTTGAACGTAGTCGCGCAAATATTTCCTGAACTGCAATCACTTGTCGGCGTGCCGCAGGAGCCGGAATGGCATCCGGAAGGCAATGTCGACGTTCACACAATGATGGTTGCCGACGAGGCCCGCAAGCTGATCGACAACCTGCCGTACGAACGCAAGGTTGCCGTTATGCTGGGCGCCGTCGCTCATGATCTCGGCAAGCCGCTGACGACTGAATTTGTCGACGGGCGAACGCGTTCACGCGGGCATGACGAAGCGGGTGTCGAGCCGACACTGAGCTTTCTCGACACACTGGGCATTTATACTTTGAATGGGTTCGACGTCCGAAACCAGGTCGTTCAACTCGTGCGTTACCACTTGAAGCCAGGCGAGTATTTCAAGGCTAAATCGCCCGTTGGCGACGGAGCGTTTCGGCGTCTTGCTCGAAAGGTCGAACCCGATCTGCTCTACCGCGTCGCCAAAGCCGACTCGCTTGGACGAAATCCCGATTGGCTGCCGCCGGAAAAACGTTTTGGTTCGGATGCGCAGGAGTGGTTCGTCGAAAAAGTGCGCGAGCTGCAGATCGAAAAAAAGGCGCCCGAACCTATTTTGCTCGGGCGCCATCTCATCGAACTCGGCCAGTCACCATCGCCGAATTTCAAGCGTATTCTTGACGCCGTCTACGAGCTTCAATTAGATGGAGCCGTTACCGATCTCGCGGCCGCGATCGCTGAGGCCAAGCGATTGACCTAACCTACTTTACGTTTCTTTTTTTACTTGTTCAGCCAGCAGATTCTCGTGCTTGATGTCCACACGGAGCATCCGATAGATGCTCATCCATTGATTTGCCAGCCAGGGAAGTACGAAAAAGGCCAGAATGTAACCGCGCCAATCATCGATCAAAAGCCGAAAGCCAGTGAGTAAAAGGACGAGGACTGTGACCCAGTGCGAAAAGCAATATTCACACGTCCAGACGTAGCAGAATTTCCTCGCAAGAATATTGGACGCGGTTTCGCTCTTTTCGTGTAGTGCCTCGCGCCATTCGCGGAAAATATCTTCCTGCGTAATTGTCCAGGCGACGCTCGCCACCGTGATCGACAGTATGACGAGCCAAAAGATCTGGGTTCCAAAATCCATGTGTCTTAAGTCTATGGAAAAATAAAAAGAGTGGCAACGACGGTTACCACTCTTCTTTATTCACAGACAACGCGATCTACTGTTTGCCTTCTAAAAAGGCTTTCAGTCGTCGTGAACGCGACGGATGCCGCAGCTTTCTCAGCGCCTTGGCTTCGATCTGGCGAATACGCTCGCGGGTCACGGCAAAATGTTGTCCGACCTCTTCAAGCGTGTGTTCGGAGCCGGTGTTGCCTAGCCCGAAACGCATCTTGATCACTTTTTCCTCACGCGGCGTCAGCGTCGCTAAGACTTCGTCGGTGATCTCACGCAGATTTGAGAACGTGACCGATTCCGCCGGATTGAGTATGGATTTATCCTCGATGAAATCGCCGAGATGCGAATCTTCCTCTTCGCCGATCGGCGTCTCAAGCGAGATCGGTTCCTGTGCGATCTTGAGAACCTTTCGAACCTTCGACACGGGAATGTCCATTCGTTTCGCGATCTCTTCGCTGGTCGGTTCGCGGCCGAGTTCCTGCACCAGCAGCCGCGATGTGCGGATCAGCTTGTTGATCGTCTCGATCATGTGCACCGGAATGCGGATCGTGCGCGCCTGATCGGCGATAGCACGCGTGATCGCCTGCCTGATCCACCAGGTTGCGTACGTTGAAAATTTGTATCCGCGACGCCATTCAAACTTATCGACGGCTTTCATCAAACCGATATTGCCTTCCTGAATTAGGTCGAGAAACTGCAGTCCGCGATTCGTATATTTCTTTGCGATCGAAACGACGAGCCTCAGATTGGCCTCGACAAGCTCACGTTTCGCTTTGTTCGTCTCGTACTCGCCGACGCTGATCGTCTGAAATGATCGCTTGATCTCGACAGGCGGCAGGTGAAATTTTTCCTCGATCTCAACGAGACTGTCCTTCGCCTCAAGGATCTTAGCGGTGAGCGTTCGTTTCTCGGCGGCACCCGGCTTTTTCTTGATGCGCTCTTCCGACTGTTTGATCGCCCGCTCGGCCTTTCGAATGTCCTCGACCACCTTTCGGATCGAGGCGATCATCACCTGCATAGAGTGCTCGGTCAGGTTAAGATTCTTGATCTCCTGCGCGATCTCCAGCCGCTTGCGCGCTGTTTGTCGCGTTAGGCGAATAAGCTTCTTGCTTTTCTTGACCTTGGGAATCGCCTGTTCCTTGCGGAGTGCGATCCAAACTTTAAGCGCGGCCTCGAAATTCTGCCGGATGTTGCCGATACCTTCGAGTGTCCACCGCAGATATTCTTCGGCTTTGTCCTCTTCGAGCGAGATCTCGGCTTGTTCTGAAAACGCGACCGTTTCGCGGATACTCGCTTTTCCCTGACCCAGGTCTTCGCCGATCTTGATCAGCCTTTCCACTGATATCGGGGAACGCGAGATAGCTTTGCGTGTTTTGATCTGACCGCGTTCGATGCGTTTGGCGATCGTCACCTCGCCCTCGCGGGTGAGGAGCGGCACGATTCCCATCTCGCGTAGATAAAGGCGGACAGGATCGTTCGATTTATCGAGCGCACCGGCGGATAGATCAAGGTCGACCTCTTCCTCGTCCGCTTCCGGTTCGACCTCGTCAAGGGCCATGTGCGACGCACGCTCAAGCATCTGCGCGTCGGACTCGGCTACCGATATGTTCGCTCCCTCCAGACGCTCGAGCACGTCCTCGATATCGTCGGGAGACATCATGTTTTCCGGGATCTCCCGGTTGAGCTCATCGAAGCTCAAAAATTTCTTTCGCTTGCCCAAAGCCATCAAGCGATCCATCAGGTCTTCTTTTTCGTCGTAATCAGCCATAAATCGTTAGAGATTATGATTAAATCTCCGTCTAAACCGTTGTTCGGAATAACACTTATTAACGTTTGCGAGATGGTTTTTGTTCCTGCCCGTGCGCAAACGTTTAAAAAACAGAAGTATATCAGTTTTCGGCGATTTTATTAAGGAGATGCTGCTTCATTCGCGAAAGATCGAGATGTTCCTGCACGAACTGGGTGACGAGCGGTGTGTTCTGATCCAATTCAGCCGCGATCAACTCCTGGCTGATCTCCAAAAGCCGATTGGATATCGCCATCGAGCGAAGCGTGAAGATGCAATTTTCGGCGTCGTGCAGCACATCGTCTATCACTTCGCCGTCGGAGCGTTTGGGCTCGCCGACCATTAGGACGGGAACAAAATCGTTCTTGAGTTCCTCGTCGTCCACCATTTCCAGCATCTTTTCGAGCGAAACTTCGATCTTTCGGGTATTCATTTCGATGATCGCGCGAAAAACGGGCGCCGTGGCAAGAGCTTCGTAATCGGTTTCTTCGAGGATCGGGATGACGTTTTCGCGGAGCTCCGCGTCGAAGACCAAAAGCTCCAGCAAATGCTGCTCGGCGACCGTCATTTTCGCCTGCGTAGCTTTGCGGACCTGACGTTTGACCGTTTCGCTCCCGTTTGTGCTGCCGCCCTTTACCGTTTGCCACAGATCGCGTTTCAGGCCGGCGTCCTCGACGCGAAAGAAATTCATCACCTGATCAAAACTCTCGCGTTTCTGGATCGGATTTCTGAGAAGCGAAAGTGTGGGAAGAACTTCCTCGATCGCTTCGGCCTTTTGTCGGGCATTGCCGAGGCTTCGGTCGTGCATTGAGCTCTCCAGCACGAACTGCAAAACCGGCAGTGCCTTTCCGCGGGTTTCGTTGTAGCGTTCGACACCGTTTTCGCGGATGAAATCGTCCGGGTCCTTGCCGTCGGGCAGCACAAGTATCTTTATCTCGAAATCGCTTTCGAGCAGTATTTCGACGGCTTTTCGAGCGGCGGCGATCCCGGCTTTATCACCGTCGTAATTGATCACGACCTTTTTGGAAAAACGACTCAGAAGTTTTGACTGCTCCGGTGTGAACGCCGTGCCCAAACTGGCCGCGACGTTTGTGATGCCGAATTGATTCAAGGCGATCAGGTCGAGATAGCCTTCGACGAGTATGACGAATTTTTTCTTTCGTAACTCGTCTTTCGATTGGAACAAACCGTAAAGATGGCGGCCTTTTACGTAAGCCGGTGTCTCCGGCGAGTTTAAATATTTAGGCTGATCGTCGCCCATCGCCCGCGCACCGAAAGCGACCGGGCGACCGTTTATATCAAGCACGGGAAACATTATCCGGCCGCGAAACCGATCGAACACGCGGTCCTTTTCTTCATTAACCGAAACGAGCCCGCTCTGCTCGATCAGACTCTCGTCGCCGATCTTTTCGCGGAGAAGATTGAGAAGCTCATCCCAGGTATCGGGTGAAAAACCGATGCGGAATATCTTTTGAATTTCTGTCGATATGCCGCGGCTTTCGAGATACTCGCGGGCGGCTTTGGCTTTTGGGTCATCGCTTTGCAGCTCGGCTTCCCAAAAATCGAGAGCGAGGATATTCAGCTCTACTATCTGATCGACAAGTCTCTTCTTTTCTTCGGTCCGCTTCTTCGTTTTTACGAACTGCTTGTCATCGACCGGTTCGGGAAGCTGCACGCCGGATATCTCGGCGACGCGCTGTATCGCTTCGGGAAAATTCAACCCTTCCATCTCCATCAGGAAAGTGTAGGCATTTCCACCTTTGCCGCAGCCGAAGCATTTATAAAAACCTTTCGACGGACTGACCGAAAACGAAGGCGTTTTCTCATCGTGAAACGGACAGCAGCCCATCCAGTTCGAACCCTTTTTCTTGAGTTGCGCATACGGCTCGATTATCCGCACCAGATCGGCCCGGTCGCGAAGATCGTCAATAAAATATTGTTCGTAGAGCACAGGTTAAGGTAGATACCAATATTCCACACCTTTTGGATCGTCCGGATCGCCGACGGCTACTTTGTAAAAAACTCGGCCGCGCTTGGGATCGATGTTGTACTTGCCCACGAGAGTTCGAACTGGATGGCGCGCCCACCGCTGAACAGATCCGTTCATCGCTGCCGAAGGTCGGCTTTCAATTCTTCAGCGTCATATCCGAAGATCGACACACCATATTTGCCGGCCGCTTCGAGAAACTCGCGCTTTGTGATTCCGGCCATTTCAGCCGCCTGGCCTGACGATAATTCGCCCATTTCAAACAGCTTTGTTGCGACGACCATTTTGAGTTCCGAATCGCTGATATTGACACCATCAGGAAGCGTTAATTCTAATGTTGCATTCATAAAGTGATTTTCTTCTCGATTTTAACCGGTGTCAATAATGTTAGAGTTTCAGATCCGCAATTGTCGCACCGTGTCCGCCTTGGTTGTCCGCTGCAAATGCGAAGCGTTCGATCAGATCGTGATTTTTTAGATAGTGGTGCACGAAATTCTTTAATGCACCGGTGCCAAAGCCGTGGATGATACGGACGCGGGGCAGCGAAGCCATGTAGGCTTCGTCCAGGAAGCGGTCGATCTCGTATTCGGCGTCGGCGGTGGTTTTGCCGATCAGGTTGAGTTCGGAATCGGCGTCGCGGCCATCGATCGTGATGCCTGGCGTAGAGACATTTCCGACAGGGCGTGCATCCGTCTTAGGCTCATCGGCGGCGACCTGGAGATTCGCCGTCTTTTCTCTCAGCCTCATTCCGCCAACGAGGACTTCTGCTACGTCCTTGTCTAATTTCTCGACAGTGCCGATATTGCCGAACGACGTGATGACACGCGAACCGATTTTAATTGAATCAGCCGAAGCGGGCACACTCCCTACCGGTCGTGTTTCTGCCTGTGATACTAGGCCGAATCTTGGCTTGCCAGTCTGGACTTTTGAGACTACGGCACGGTTGAGTTCGGCTTTGCGGGAGGAGCGTTCCTTATCGAGCCTGTTTTTCAATGCCTTGTCTTCGATCGTCTTAATGAACGCCTTCGACTGCCGGTCGAATGCATCGACCGTTTGCGCGAGCTCGTTCTCGAATTCCTTTTGACGCGCTTTTTCCTTTTTTCCGGCTTCGATCTCGAGCCCCGCGTATTTCATCGCCACGGCTTCGCGTTCTTCTTCGAGAGCTTTCCGCAGGTCTTCCGCAGTCGTCGTTTCGGTCTGCAGCTTTCGCAGATACTGTTCGGCTTCCTGTGCCGAGGCGTCCAGATTCTCGCGGGCGTGGTCGATGACTTCTGGCAGAATTCCGAAGCGGCCGGCGATCTGGATTCCGGACGACGCACCTGCAAGTCCGAGCAGCAGGCGATACGTCGGCTGAAGCGTTTTCTCGTCGAATTCGACCGAGGCGTTGACCACCCCTTCGTCGTTTGCGGCATACATTTTCAGCCCGCGGTAATGCGTCGACGCGATGACTTGGGCCCGGCAGTTCCGGCGAAAATGATCGACGATCGCGACGCCAAGAGCGGAACCTTCCTCAGGATCTGTGCCGGTTCCGGCTTCGTCGAGCAGAACGAGCGCGGGAGCGGTGCAGACGCGGATCATGTTCGCAATATTCGACATGTGCGACGAGAACGTCGATAGATTTGCGGACAGCGATTGATGGTCGCCAATGTCCGCGAGCACCGAACGATAAAAGGGGATCGTTGCGGTCTTAGCCGGAACCGGCAAGCCTGAGATCGCCATTAGGCCGAGCAATCCCGCGGTCTTCAGAACGACCGTCTTGCCGCCCGCGTTTGCACCGGAGATGATCATGACCGATTTCTGTTTCGTCAGCGTGAATGAGCTTGGGACGATCTCCCGGTCAGAACCACCTGAGTTGGCGGGTGGTCGAGCGCTCGTCCTCGACTCTCCGCGGTGGAACCCGTTCGCTACTGCTCGCGGTTCTGACGCGTAGCCACTTGGCGTGGTTCGCATGTTCTCTTCGAGCAGCGGATGGCGAGCTTCGACGAGATCGAGTGTTTCACTGTTGGCGATAATTGGCACGACGGCATTGAATTTTCGCGCGAATTCGACTTTCGCCTTTACGAAATCGAGCTCGGCAACAGCGTCAGCGGCGGCCTCGACTGCCGGGAGCTGTTCGCGCAATTCATCGGTCAGCTCGAACAGGATCCGTGCGATCTCGCGTTCTTCCTTACCCTTTAGATTTTGCAGCTCGTTGTTCGCTTCGATGGCCTCGAGCGGCTCGACGAAGATGGTCGCACCGGACGAGGAAAAACCGTGGGCTACGCCGCTGACCTTGCCGCGGAATTCGTTCTTGACGGGTATGACAAATCGGTCGTTTCGCATCGTGACGATCGCGTCTTGTATTGCGTCGCCCGCACCGCGCATCGCGGTTTCGAGCGATCTCGTCAGCCGCTGTCGCTGGTTGTTGATCTCCCGCCGCAGGCGTGCGAGCTCCGGCGATGCGGAATCGTCGATCTCGCCGCCGGGCAAGAGCTTTTTGTTGATCTTGTCGATCACGGCGAGCAGCGTCGGCGGGATTGTCTCGACGATCGTCCACAGCGTCGGTGCGAATTCTTTTTCGGGGTGGATAGACGAGCGGGCAAAGATCGCCTGGCTGCAGACGCGTGCGATCTCGAGCATTCGGTTCGGTTCAAGAGTCGCGTTTCTTATTTTCAGTATCGCAACTGCGTCTGTCGGATCTTCCAGACCGCTGAACGACCAGGAAACCTGCCGTTCTTCGTTCAACGCGATCGTTTCCGAGATCGCCGCCAGGGCCCGGTCGAGTTCGAAACGCTCGGAAAAGGGACGCAGATCAGCAAAACGCCCCACGCCCATCGGCGTCTGCGCGTTTCGGCTGACGAGCTCAAGCAGCCGTTCGTATTCCAGTGTTTCGAGCGAATGGCTCATAGTCTGCGGTCAGAACCGCGCGCTGTAACGACCCGCGCGGGCTTCTGCATGGCGTTTTATTCCGTTACTTCGACGCCTTTCCAGAATGCGACGAAGCCCTCTATCTCTTTGGCTTCGGTTTTCGCGTCCGGATAGTACCAGGCGGCGTCGCCGTTTGTCTCGCCGTTCACCACCACGTCATAGTAGCTCGCCGTGCCTTTCCAGCCGCAGACGGTGTGCGTCTCGCTCGGTTGAAAATATTCCGTCACGATCGAATCGGCCGGGAAATAATAATTTCCCTCGACGACCCGTGTTTCCTCGCTTTCCGCGAGCGTTGTTCCATTCCAGGTTGCTTTCATATCTATATGTATAACAGGCAGACTGTAGGTCTGTCCTCGATCAAAGCTCAGCACATCTTAGTCTAATAAAAAGCCAGGCTTACAGCCGATCCTACGTTAGAAATCGTTCCCGCACTTCGGGCGACGGCAGCATGCATCGGTCTTTTCTTCCGAAAAGCCGATATCTATATCGCGCGAATAGTTTGTAAAAATAGTCGCGAATGCCTTTCGGCACCACAATAAATGCATAAAGGAGCGACCAAGGCACCCCAAGCCTTTTTGAGATCTCGAGAGCCGCGGTCGAATGGGTAAACACTCTTCCCTTTTCGATCAGGATCACCGAGTCGATCCGAACATCTTTGTCCAATGCATCGTCTCCTGTAACCAGCATAGAATAGCCGGATTGCGTGGCTAACCTACGCCCTTCGTCTGACTGGAGCGGCGCGAATTTGAAATAACCATCGCGATCGTGTTCGATAACGAAATTCACCAAGCTGTTGCAAAAATTGCACACGCCGTCGAACAGAACAATCGCGCCCATATTTAAAATTCTACAGCAATTTTCGGATAGATTTTAGTCTGTGGCGCGGATAAACTCTTCAAATATGGAAAACGAAGTATTTTGGCACGCAGTGATGGCGAACGATGCGCGTTTTGACGGTGCTTTCGTTCTCGGCGTCAAGACGACGGGTATTTACTGCAAACCGTCGTGTCGGGCCCGCCTGCCGCTTCGAAAAAACGTCGACTTTTTCGCGACTGCGAGTGACGCGGAATCGCGCGGCTTCCGGGCATGTTTGAGATGCCGTCCGTCGGCGGCAAATGCTCCCGAGCCGCAGGTTGCAAAGGTGTTAAGAGCTTGCACGCTGATGGACGTGGAAACTGCGATGACCCTCGAAGAGCTCGGTCGCGAACTTGATCTGAGCACCTTTCATCTGCAGCCTTGATCTGAGCACCTTTCATCTGCAGCGAAGCTTTAAGGAAATAATCGGCGTATCGCCAAAGAAATACGCGGAGGCAAAACGTATGGAAAAGTTTAGGAGCGAAGTAAGGGAAGGCAGCGACGTGACTACCGCGATGTACGATGCGGGCTTTGCATCGAGCAGCAGGCTTTATGAAACTGCGGCGGACAGTCTCGGAATGACGCCGAAGGCATACAAAAGCGGTGGAAAGGGAATGAAGATCAACTATGCGATCACCGACTGCGAGCTGGGACGGATCCTGGTCGGACGGACGATCAAAGGACTCTGCTCCGTGACCTTTGCCGACGATGACGAGAGCCTTGTCGAAAATCTGAAAAACGAATTTCCGAATGCCGAGATAATTCGCGATGCGGTCGTGCTGAAAGATTTCGTTGACGAGATACTGAAGCATCTTTCGGGCGAGAACCGTCGGCTCGACTTGCCGCTGGACATTCAGGCGACGGCATTTCAAATGAGGGTATGGGACATCCTGCGAAAGATACCGTACGGCGAGACCGTTTCATATAGCCAGATCGCTGAACAGCTCGGCGACAAGAAAAAGGTCCGGGCTGTCGCCCGCGCATGTGCATCGAACCACGTCGCGGTTGTCATTCCGTGTCACCGTGTGATCGCCAGCAGCGGTAAATTGAGCGGCTATCGATGGGGGATCGACCGCAAAAAGAAGCTGCTGGAAACTGAAGCGTTCGGCTGATGCTTGGCGCCAAATGCTTTCAAAGTTTCAGACTGCAAAGCGAAGGTTTGCAATCTGAAACCTTTTTATTATCCTTTCCGTTAAAGCACTTTCCTTTGAGTAGTTCTTACTTCGCATTTCCGCAGAAAAGTTTATGAAACTGCAGCATTTTTTGTTCGCGACCGCGGCTATTGCTTCGTCTTTTGGCGCAGCCGACGCTCAGTCGTACGCGATCCGCGACGCACGGATCGTTACCGTTTCCGGCCCGGTGATCGAGCGTGGAACCGTCGTAGTGCGCGACGGGCTGATCGAGTCGGTGGGCGCCGACGTAAAAGCTCCGGCCGACGCACAGGTCTTCGACGGCGCAGGTCTCACCGTGTATCCGGGCTTCATCGACGCAGTCACGTCGCTGGGATTGCAGGCTCAGCCCGCCGCAGTTCCGCAGCCGCGTGGCCAGGGAGCGCCGCAGCCGACACCGGCTTCGACGAACTCGAATTATCCGGCAGGCCTGCGGCCCGAAGAGTCCGCCGCGGACGACCTGCGTGCCGGCGACGCTCAGTTCGAATCGAGCAGAAATGCTGGCTTTACAACGGCGGTGACCATCGGGCGGAGCGGCATCTTTAACGGCCGCTCGGTCATCATCGATCTTGCCGGCGATTCGACCTCCGCGATGATAGTGAAGGATGCATTTGCCGAACACGTTTCGTTCAATACATTAAGCGGCGGTTATCCCGGATCGCTGATGGGAACGTTTTCGTCGATGCGACAGATGTTTCTGGACGCTCAACGTCTCCAGGAGATCCGAAAAATGTACGACGCAAATCCGCGCGGCATGAAACGGCCCTCCGCCGATGCCGCACTCGATGCGCTGATACCGCTGCTCGATCGCAAGGTGCCTGTCGTGTTCAACGCGAATCGCGAGATCGAGATAGTGCGCGCTCTCGACTTGGCACGCGAATTTAACCTTAAGGCCATTATTGCCGGTGGTCAGGAAGCATGGAAAATCGCGGATCGACTCAAAGCTCAGGATGTTCCGGTTCTGCTCTCGCTGAATTTTCCGAAACGCACCGCCGCGGCTTCGCCGGACGCAGATCCTGAAAGCATGGAGCTGCTCCGATTTCGTGCCGGGACGCCGAAAACCGCCGCAAGGCTCGCCCAAGCCGGGGTCAAATTTGCCTTCCAATCCGGCGGCTCAACGACGGCGAATGATTTTTTTACAAACGCCGGCAAGTCGGTTGAAGCCGGGCTGGCAAAGGATGCCGCGGTCCGTGCAATGACCCTCGGCGCGGCCGAGATCTTGGGCATCGCCGACCGCACGGGATCGATCGAAGCGGGAAAGATCGCTAATCTTGCCGTTGTGCGCGGCGATGTATTCGGAAAGGATCGCTACGTAAGCCACGTTTTTGTTGACGGAAAGTATTTTGAACAGAAGCCTGCTGCAGCGAAAAAGGAAGCTGCCGCCTCGGCAACCGCAAAGACAGCCGCGGGGTTTGCGACCGTTGGCGGAAATTACTCCGTGACGATAGATGTTCCGGGACAGACCTTGACGGGAACGCTCGCCTTGACGCAGCAGGCAGCTACGGTGAGCGGTTCGCTGCAAACGCAGCTAGGCACCGCTCCGGTTAAGGACGGAAAGGTTACCGCCGACGGCTTTACCTTCACGTCAACCGTTGATTTCGGCGGATCGACTATCGAGATCCACGTAAAAGGCACGGTGATCGGCAATCAGATCAGCGGTACGATCGATTCGCCGCAAGGTGTCGTTCCGTTTTCGGGAACGCGAAATCCCTGAGGTGAAGACGGAATGCGGAAGGCAAAATTCAGAAGGAAGGGCAGATAGAAAAGGTCGCAAACCGGTTCGGCGCGAACAAAGATATGAAGAAAATAGTTACGGGGTTATTGTTGCTTGTGATGTTGGGCCCGGGCCTGCAAACTTCGGTTGTCGCTCAAACACCGGACGAGGTGTTAATAAAGAATGCGACCGTGCTGACGGCAGTTCGCGGCACGCTTGAGAACACCGATATCCTGATCCGCGGCGGCAAGATCGCCAGGATCGGGAAGGGACTTTCCGCCGGCTCGAGTGCGCTCATCATCGACGCTACGGGCAAATTTGTGACTCCGGGCATCGTCGACTGCCATTCGCACACGATGATGGACGCCGTCAATGAAGGCACTCTTGCGGTGACATCGATGACGCGGATTCGTGATGTGCTGAACCCGACCGACATCGCCATTTACCGAGCTCTTGCCGGCGGCGTGACGAGCGCAAATTTGCTTCACGGCTCGGCAAATCCGATCGGCGGGCAAAATTCGACGGTAAAATTCAAATTCGGTCGGCCCATCGAAGAGTTTCCGATCCTGGACGCTCCGCCGGGTATCAAATTTGCACTTGGTGAAAATCCAAAGCGGTCGTACGTGTCGGTTCAGTCCGGCCAAACGCCGCGGTATCCGCGAACGCGAATGGGCACGCTCGAGACGATGCGCGACGCTTTTCTGCGGGCACGCGATTACAAAAAGTCGTGGGACGATTATCGTGCGAAAAAGACGACCGTGCCTCCGCGTCGCGATTTGGAACTTGAACCGCTGGTCGAGGTGCTGGAAGGCAAACGCCTGGTTCACGCACATGGCTACCGCTCGGATGAGCACCTTAATCTGATGCTGCTCGCCGACGAATTCGGCTTTAAGGTCGCGACGCTGCAGCATGGTCTTGAGGCTTACAAGATCGCGCCGGAGATAGCAAAACGCGGCACCGGCGTTTCGATATTTACCGATAGTTGGAGCTATAAGCTGGAGGCGTACGACGCCATTCCGTATAACGCTTACCTGTTATGGAAAGCGGGCGTTGTCGTTTCGATAAACTCCGATTCCGACGAGCGCATGCGGCGGCTTAACCTTGACGCGGCAAAGGTCGAAAAATACGGCGGCGTGCCGGAAGAGGACGCGCTCAAAATGATCACGCTCAATCCGGCGAAACAACTCGGCATCGACAAGCGGACCGGTTCCATAGAGGTCGGAAAAGACGCCGACATCGTTATCTGGAATGTGCATCCGTTCAGCGTTTATTCGCACCCGGAAATCACTATGATCGAGGGCGCGGTTTATTTCGATCGGGCAAAGGACATTGAAAAACGAGCCGAGCTCGCCAAAGAACGCGATGCGCTCGAAAAGCTCGAGATAAACCAAGCGCCGGGCAGCGGAGCAACGCAGCCGAAGATACCGTCCGAACACAGGACCGAAGAACGCGACGAAGCGGAATACGGAGACAACCGATGAGACCTTCGATTTTTGATATACGATCTGCGATCCGTAAAGCCGCCGGTGTTTTGCTGACGGCTTGCTGCGCGGCGACACTCGCCTTCGCTCAGAGCGACGGTTCGCAGCAAAACAAAACCGGCCGTCCCGGCACATTTGCGATAATCGGCGCCCGCATCTACACCGTTTCCGGCGGCGTTATCGAAAACGGCACGCTTATTATCCGCGACGGCAAGATCGCCGGGGTCGGTGCAGGTATCCCCGTTCCGTCCGGAGCCGAGCGCATCGACGGTAAAGGGCTTTCTGTTTTTCCGGGAATGATCGACGCGAACACACAGCTCGGTCTTGCCGAAATTCCGCTCGGTGCGGGTGCGACTGTCGACGCAGCCGAGATCGGCTCGATGAACGCAAACGCAAAGGCGATCACGGGCATCAATCCGCATTCGTCGCATGTAAATGTAACCCGGATCAACGGCATTACCAGCGTTTTTACCGCACCGTCGGGCGGACTGATCGCCGGCCAGGGCGCTCTCATCAATCTGAACGGTTCGACGCAGGCCGAAATGGCCGTCGAGCCGACGGCGGCATTGATCATTAATTTCCCGCGGATCGCTACCTTCGGCGGATTTACACCGGGCGTCGGCCCGCAGCCGGTTGATTTCAACGAGGCGATGAAGCGCCGCGACGCTCAGCTTGATGAGCTTAAAAAGATCTTCACTAACGTCGAGAATTACGCCCGCGCGCAGGAAGCATACGCGAAGGATAATTCACTGCCGTATCCCGCGAAAGACATTCGGCTTGAGGCGATGGTGCCGTATGTTCGCGGCGTCAAACCGATCATGTTCACGGCGGAACGCGAAAGGGACATTCGTTCGGTCGTAAAGTTTGTCGGTGAAACGAAGGTCAAGGGGATCGTCGTCGGCGGGCAGGAAGCATGGCGCGTTGCAGACGACCTAAAGAAAAACAACATCGCCGTTATTTTCACGAACATTTACAATTTGCCGGTTCGCGATGACGACCCGTACGATTATCTTTTCGAAGCTCCGGCCAAACTGCAGCAGGCGGGAGTTAATTTCGCGATCTCGACCGGAAATGATGGAGCCGAAGTCCGCGACCTTCCGTATCACGCCGGGCTTGCCGGTGCATACGGCTTGCCGAAGGACGAAGCATTAAAAGCGGTAACGCTTTATCCGGCGCGCATTCTCGGAGTTGCCGATCGCCTGGGTTCGCTTGAAACAGGCAAGGTCGCCAATCTAGTAGTTGCCGATGGCGACATTCTCGAACCACGAACGAACATCAAATACGTCTTTATCAATGGCAGACTGCTGCCCCTGACGAGCCGTCATACCGAGCTGTTCGACAGTTTTAAAGACCGAAAGTAAGATCCCGTGAGCGCATTGCCGAAAGGATTGAAGACTGACCGGTAGCGTTCGGTCCTTTCGGCTTTTAAAATTATTTCTGGACTTCAAGCGTTAAAAAAGGTAATATCGGCGGCCAAACAATCTATATCGGCAAAAAAAAAGACCAAGTTGGGCAAATAATTCCAGAAGTTTCGTCTAAACGATCAAACGAAGTGAAATCTTTCTATCATTTTTTCGTCTAATAGAGTCGTAGTCAGTCATCCATCACATCCAGGGGTTATTCTAGAAGGGCAATTTTCTCGACGGCCCAAAGGAGGAGATTTTTAATGAATAGTTCACGCCTTGTTTATCGGACAAAGCTGGTAATTGCAGCGCTCGCGTTTGGCGGAATCGCGCTTTGGCTTGGTTCGACCGCCCTAGCTCAATTGATCGACCGAACGAAAAACCCCAATACGATCAATGCGGGGATAGCTAAGTCATTTAGCCAACAGGCTGGAGCCGGACGCGGCGATATGATGACCCCGGATTCGTCGATGTTTATCATCAAACGCGACCCATTTCGCTCCATACGGCGTGGCAGACAGCTATTCCAGCGTAAATTCCTGAGGACACAAGGTGCAGGGCCGATAGCCAACGATCTCATTCTCGGCGGCAATATTGAGACGTCATTGCGGATCGGCGCTGGCCTTGCCGATAGTTGCGCCAGCTGTCACGGGCGCCCGCGCGGCTCGGCTGGGTTCGGCGGCGATGTAGTGACACGGCCCGACAGCCGCGACGCTCCGCATCTTTTTGGCCTGGGCTTAAAGGAAATGCTAGCGGATGAGATCACCACAGACCTTCGAGCTATCCGGGCGACCGCTATATCACAGGCGGCCGGCGCCCAAAGGAATGTAACAAAAGACCTGCGCAGCAAGGGACTGCAATTCGGACAAATAACGGCGCGGCCTGATGGTACGGTTGATACCACACGTGTCGAAGGGATAGATGCGAACCTCCGGGTCAAACCGTTTTTCCATCACGGCGGGACGATATCGATCCGAGAGTTCATAGTCGGTGCACTGAATGACGAAATGGGACTTCAGGCGGTCGACCCCGACCTCCATCTCGCCCACGGCGGAGGTCGGATCGAAACACCTTCGGGCATGGTTCTGGATGGTTCGAAGGACCAGATAAGCGGACCGATGGTCGAAAACGAAACGATGGACGAGGACGGCGACGGGATCGCGAACGAGATCCCGACCAGCATCGTGGACCACCTAGAATTTTACCTGCTCAATTATTTTAAGGCGGGCACGCATCGCCAAACGCAGGCAACCCGCAACGGCCTCGAAACGTTTCACGAGATCGGCTGCGCGCAGTGTCATGTTGCGGACCTGCAAATCGAGCATGACAGACGGGTCGCGGACGTGGAAACAGTTTACGATCCGCAGAAGGGCAATTTTAACAGCCTGTTCGCCACCGCGACGCCGTTATTCAGTCTTGTATCCGACAACAGCGGATATCCCAGCTGGAAGCGGCCGATCGGCGGCCAGTTTATGGTGAGGAATATATTTACCGACTTTAAGCGTCATGACCTCGGCCCTAATTTCTACGAGCGAAACTATGACGGAACGTACCAGACGCTTTTCATGACGACGCCGTTATGGGGTGTGGGCTCGACCGGGCCCTACGGGCACGACGGCCGAAGCATGCAGCTGATGGATGTGATCTTGCGTCACGGCGGCGAGGCGGCATTGGCCCGCGACCGGTTTGCGGCAATGAACGACAAGAAGCAGCAGGAGATAATCGAATTTCTCAGTTCACTGGTGCTGTTTCCACCGGACGACACGGCTTCGAATCTCGATCCGGGCAACAGGAATACCCCCGGATTTCCCCAGCATGGCCAGGGAAGTATTAAACTCGGCGTGTTGTTCAACAATCCGAACGATCCGGAATAAGGTGGATCAGCAAGGACTCCCACTTGAATTGCTTCGCCGTCGGATCAGGAGATCAAGATGGCATTCTGGGATTAAGATTCCAGTCAAGATAATTTAAGATTTCTGCGGAATATTCTCACCTTCCGCGAAGAATTCGAGCGATGCTGAATTCAGGCAGTATCGCTGGCCGGTCGGAGGTGGGCCGTCGGGAAAAACGTGACCCTGATGTCCTCCGCACCGAGCGCAGCGGATCTCGACACGACGCATGCCGTATGTGCTGTCCTCGATATTCGTCAAGTGCTGCGGATCGAACGGCGAATGGAACGACGGCCATCCCGTACCCGATTCGAACTTGTGTTTCGAAGTAAATAGCGGCAGGCCGCAAAGGCGGCAAGCGTACGTGCCATCGAGCTTATTGTCGAGGAGCGTTCCGCAAAATGGCGCTTCTGTCCCGTGATCCAGCAGGACGCGGTATTCGTCCGGAGTCAGATCCGTCGCCAACCGGTCGCGTTGTTCCGTAGTCAGAGGCGTGATGTCAAAACCGCTTTCCGAGATCATTGATCTTTGTGTTGCTTCCATAAAAACCCTCTCATCCAATTACACCACTTTCGAAATAAAACCCCAAACTAACCCCACCAGAACGCGGCGGCGATAATGCAGTACAGCCCGATCAGAGCCAAGCCTTCGAGCCAGATCGATTCGCCATCGTAGACGACAAATGCGTTCACGATCGCCGCCAGAGCGAGAGCGGCGAGCAGCATAGGCGGAAGGACCAGAGTGAGAACGGCGCCGCCCAGCACGAACGACAAGAGCACGAGGATCGGGATCAAACCGAGCGCGATCTGCAAAGAGCTGTTCAGCATTATGCTGACGGCGTAATCGGCCTGGTTTCGCCAGGCGAACTGTATGCCGACGAGATTCTCGATCGAATTGCCGGCGATCGCCACGATCACAAGGCCGGTGAACGCCTCCGACAAGCCCAGAACTTTCATGGTCGGTTCGAGAGCCGCGACGAACCAGTCGGAGACGAACGCCGCCCCGGCGCCCGCACCCGCAAGCACGCCGACAGCAAGGCCAAGCGACCATTCCGGCCCGCCGGTATCTTCCGGCTGCGCAGCGACCGCCGGGTCGCCTTTTACCGAGAAATAAATATTTGCCGCCAGCAGCACGAGCAGCACGACAGAACAGACGATGTCGAGACTGTCGACGTGCGGTTCGGCCGGCGTGTGCAGATATCTTGCAAGTGTCGGTATCATCAGCGCTGAGACCGCGATTATCATAAGCGTCGCGATCATTTTCGGCGGCTCCGATTTGAACCGCTGCGTGCCGTTTTTGAGGCCGCCTAAAAACAGAGCGATCCCGAAAACGAGCAGCGCGTTCCCGAGGATCGATCCGATCAGTGCGGCCTGAACAAGTTCGACAAGTCCCGCACGAAGGGCAAAGATCCCAACGAAAAGCTCCGGCATATTGCCGAGTGCGGCCTGCAATATTCCGGTTGCACCCGGACCGAGCCGCGAACCGAGCTGCTCTGTGGCGTCGCCGACGATCACCGCAAGCAGAGCAAGCGCGACTGCCGCGACGCCAAAGGTGAAGACGGCGTTCGCGACGGTGAAATGCAGCACACCCGAAAAAATAGTCGCCAAAACGCACAGGCCGATAATGACCTTCTCTTTTCGCTCCACTAGCGATCCTCCAGTTTCGCGATTCGTTTTTGCAGATCGCGTAGCCGCGACGCAAATTCGCCCAGCTTCCGGAAAGCCGCGGTCGAACGCAGCCATTCTCGATTGTCAAAAGCCGGAATACCCGAAATTATCTTTCCCTCGGCAACGTCGTGGCTAGTGGCAGATTTCGCGGTGACGACCGCATCGTTGCCAACTTTCAAGTGTCCGGCAATTCCTACCTGCCCCGCGAGTATGACGCGATCGCCGATGATCGAGCTGCCCGCGAGGCCCGTCTGCGCACATATCAATGCATCTTCACCGATCGTGCAGGAATGCCCGACCTGGACGAGACTGTCGAGCTTCGCGCCGCGTTTGATCCGCGTTTCGCCGGCCGACGCACGATCGATCGCCGTATTAGCGCCGATCTCTACATCGTCTTCGAGTACAACGCGGCCAGTTTGCGGAATTTTGAACCAAATTTTTTCAACCGTTTTCGCGTAGCCGAAACCGTCGCAGCCGACAGTCGAATTGTTATGTATGACGCAGCGTTTTCCGATCTCGCAGTTTTCGCGGATCGACACGCCGGAATGCAGTGTGCAGCCTTCGCCAATTCGGACGCCCTCGTAAATAGTGACGTTCGGAAAGATGCGGCAACCTTTTCCGATCGCGGCGTTCTCACCGATCACGACATTGGCGTGGATCTCGCAGCCGTCGGAAACCTGAGCTGTCGGATGGATCACCGCGGACGGATGGATCGATGCATTTAGCGGTCTTTCCGGATGAAAGAGCCGCAGCGAGATCGCGTATGCAACATACGGATCGACGGCTCGCAGTATCGCGAGGTCGGTGCGTCCGCATTCGACATTTTCGGCTAGAAAGATCGCCGATGCTCGTGTTTCGGCGATCTGAGGCGTGTACTTCGGATTGGCCAAGAACGTTACATGCCCGGTCGTCGCGATGTCCATTCCGGACGCTCCGCTGATCTCGGTTTCGGGCGTTCCGGTCTCGATCCTGGACCCCGTCGCCGCTGCCAGATCAGAAAGTTTCATAAGTAAATCCTTGAAAAAGTGTCAAACGATATGCAACACTATTTTTAGCAGACTAATGCGCATCGGCAAAGACGCCGCCGCCCTTTGTTTTCCTCTCCGTTGATCTACGCATCACCAAAACCCAGGAGTCACGTAAAGTATGCAGGAAAAAGCCGTTAGCTCAATTCCAAAAAAAACCACCGCCGACGACTATTTAAGCAGCGAACGAAATAACCCGTCGAGGAATGAATATATGAATGGAAGCGTCGTAGCGCGGTCGGGCTCGAACCGATGGCACAATCTCATCGTCTCAAATGCCGCTATCGCGATCGGCAGCCGCCTTCACGGCCACAAGATCGACATGTATCTCGGCAATATGCGTGTCCGGATGCGCAACAATCTGATCACATATCCCGACCTCGTGCTTGTCAATGGCGAGCCCGAGTTTGCCGATCAGAACATGGATCTGCTGCTTAATCCGACGGTCGTGCTCGAGATATTTTCGGCAAAGACGAATACTTCGGACAAGACGCAAAAGATGGAAGCCTTTCTTGCGATGGACAGCATCAAGGAATGCCTGATGATCAAGGAAGACGAGATGCGTATTGAGCATTACGCACGGCAGAACGCCAAACAGTGGATCTATCGCATCTATAACGAACGCGATGACGTGGTTTCGCTGGAGTCGGTCAGCTGCAAGATCTCGCTGTCAGAGGTTTATTCGCAGATCAAATTCGCACAGGCGGAATTCAGCTCGAAAGCCGTCAACTAATAACGGTCCTACAACATGTTTACGGGGTCGATCTCAACACGAACGTTCTTGAGGTCGGCCCCGTTTTCTTGTGCGTCCGCGACCGCAATATCTATCGTTTCACGAAGAGCTGAGCGCGTAGCGGATTTGACCAGTATCTGGATGCGAAATTCGTTCTTGAGCCGAGCGATCGACGCGGCCGCCGGACCGAGAATTCGAACTCTGCCCGCCGGATTCGCGCGATCCAGAGCAGCGCGGACCATTGCGGCGTTACGATCCGCCGCAGCTAGATCGACATTCTTGATCAGGATCGAAGCGAGCACAACATACGGCGGATAATGCAGCCGCTGACGGTATTTCAATTCCTCGGCGAAGAAACCCTCGAAATCCTGCTCGCATGCGAACCTGAGCGCGTAATGCTCGGGATAATAGGTTTGGATCAAAACACGGCCCGGAAGATCGCCGCGGCCCGCTCGTCCGGCGACCTGCGTCAAAAGCTGGAACGTGCGTTCGGCGGAACGAAAATCCGGCAATCCCAGTCCCGTGTCGACGGAAATCACCCCGACAAGCGTTACATTGTGAAAGTCATGCCCTTTTGCCAGCATCTGCGTGCCGACCAGCATATCGAGCTCACCTTTATCGAAAGCCGAGAGCGTCGCGGACATTTGCCCTTTGCGTGCCATCGTGTCGCGATCGATCCGTGCGATCCGCATCTTCGGGAACTTTTTTAGAGCGATCTCTTCGAGCTGTTCGGTGCCCTCGCCGATGAAATATAGAAATTCGCTCTCGCAGAACGGACATTTTTTCGGCACGGCCGTGTTATGCCCGCAATAATGACATACGAGCCGAGACTCGCGGCGATGAAACGTCAAGGTAATGTCGCAGTTCTTGCACCGCAGCGATTCACCGCAAGTTCGGCATAATACGAACGTCGAAAAACCGCGGCGGTTGAGGAGGATTATCATTTGCTCGCCTTTTCGATGCGTCTCTTCGATCGCTTCGATAAGGTGCGGCGAGAGCGTTACATCGCGTCCCGCTTGACGAAAAACGTCGCGCATGTCGATCAGTTCCGCACGTGCAAGCGGTCGATTTTCGATTCGGTGTTTTAGCTGTAAGTAGCGATACTTGCCACTCTTGGCATTTTGATAACTCTCAAGCGCGGGCGTTGCACTTCCCAAAACCACCGCCGCATCCGCGAGGCTCGCTCTCATCACCGCCGTGTCGCGCGCGTTGTAAAACGGCGATTCCTGCTGCCGATATGAGCTGTCGTGCTCTTCATCAACGATCAGCAATCCAATATCCCGCAGCGGTGCAAAGACCGCGGAACGCGTGCCGATCACGATCCGGGCCTTGCCGGAATAGATCCTCCGCCACTCGTCGAAGCGTTCGCCCGGTGAAAGATTGGAATGAAGTATCGCCACCTCTTCGCCAAAAACCGCCTGTAGCCTGCCGGAGAACATCGGCGTCAGAGCGATCTCAGGCACGAGCATCATCGCCGATTTACCCTTGGCGAGCGCGTTTTTCATCGCGCGAATATAAACCTCGGTTTTGCCGCTGCCTGTGACTCCGTGAAGTAAAAAGACCTTGAATTTCGATTCGTCGAGAGCGTCTTCGATCTCCGCAAGAACGGAGACCTGATCGAAGTTCAGCGTTAGCGGATCGATCTCACGCCTAACGGCGGCGGATTTGGGATCACGTCTTACTTCCTTGATCGAAAGCTCTACGATCCCTTTTTTTGCCAGCGTGTTGATCGCCGATGCGCCGGAGCCCGATGTATAGCGAAGCTCGCTGAATATCATCTCGCCGCCAGCATTTTCCAAGGCCGCGACGACGGCACGTTGACCGATATTTGCCGCGACCTCCAGTGCCTTGTCGGCCGCCATCGAAAGACGAACCCATTTCCGAAGTTTGGGACGAACCTTTGTGGTGACGCTGCGTTCGCGCGTGCGAACGAGGCCGGGGCTTTCGAGCTCACGGATCGCGCGTTTCGCGGCGGCGGATCCGAATTCACGTTCCAGATCACGCTGCGGTTTTTCGCCCGCACCCGAAAGATCACGAAGCACCTGCCATTTCGCGGGTTTGAAATTCGCAACTTTGAGCAGCTCGGTCTTTCCGCTTTCCGTGATCTCGACGAGTCTTTCTTTTGCGGCGTTGATGCCCGCGGGCAACGCGGCCTTGAGCAGCTCGCCCCACGAAGCGGCATAATAATCGGCCGTCCATTTTGTCAGCCGAAGTATCTCGTCGGTAACCAGCGGTTCTTCATCTAGTAACTCGAGGACCTGCTTGACGCTTGCGGGGTCGATCCCGAGTTCCGACGGCAGTTCGTCCGCCACGGCGACGGCATAGCCGACCGCGCTCGACTTGCCGAAAGGGACCTGCAAGCGGGCACCGAGACTAAGCCGTTCGCGAAAGCCTATCGGTATTTCGTATGTAAATGTCCGCCGCAGCGGGATCGGCAGAGCAACCTCGACAAAGCGTGGTCCGGCGGAAAAATTCGCTTCAGATGGGGGCATTTTTGGTTCGATTTGTAAAATGATAACCTATTGGAACTCTGACGGAAAAGCGTCCCTGTGGCTTGAATGATCGGAATTTATGAACTCGCTTCTCGGTCCGGAAAAAAAGGAGAAAAAAGGCGTAAATAAAGGCCTGTTGATCGGCGCATTGGTCGGCGCGATGTTGATCGCCGCAGTCGTTTTTATCGCGTCGCGTCGGCCTTCGATGCAGGACCAGATGACCGAGATACTGGCCGGTTCATTCCGCGAGGGCGCGCCGGAATTCGATCTGATAACGAAAGATATCGTTATCTCCACCGATGACGATACGGTTCAATCGCCGAACGCTTTTGGAAAAATATCGATGTTCATTCGGGGTAAGATCCGCAACAAAGGCAATCGCGTGATCAACGGCCTCGAGGTTAACTGCGCCGTTATCACGCAGTTCAACCAGATCGTCAAGGAAAAGCGCGTCCTCGTCGTGCCTACGCAGCAGGCGCTGCTCGAACCGGGCGAGACCATACCGATCACGCTCGCGCTTGACGGATTTGACCCAAAGGACGACCGCGCAAATATCCGCTGGAAAGTGACCGCGATCCGCGTTCAGAACTAACTGCGCTCAAGCGGTTTCCCGAACAAAAAGATCTTCGAGCGACTGTTTTACGCTCTGCACCGAGACGAGCGATGCACCGGCTTTACGCGCAAGCGTGATCGCCGTCTCGACATCTGATTCGTCCAAAACCTGCACTGTGACACCGCTGCCTTTTCCTCTGATCGAAGCGCCGGTGACGGTCGACAGGGAACCGGCAAGGACACTGCTCTCGATCCCGCGAAACTGTATCTCGAAGGCCCGGTTCTCATCTTCTCGGGCAAGCAGATCGGCTAAGTTGCCTGACGCGGCGAGCTTTCCTTTTCGCAATATCGCGACCTCGTCGCACAGCGCCTCGACGTCGGATAAAATGTGCGTCGACATAAAAACCGTCGTGCCGGAATCGCGAAGCCCGGCGATCAATTCGCGTACTTCGCGGCGGCCGATCGGGTCGAGTCCGCTCATCGGCTCGTCCATAAAGACGATCTCTGGTTCGTTTATCAGCGATTGAGCAAGCCCGACCCGCTGGAGCATTCCTTTTGAGAATTTTCGGAGCTGTTTGTTCCAATCCTTTTCATCGAGCCCAACCCGTCCGAGCAGATCTTCCGATCGCTTTTTGCGCTGAGACGGCGACATTCCAAATAGCTCGCCGAAATACCGCATCAGTTCCAAAGCGGTAAGGTAATCGTAAAAGTAAGGATTTTCCGGACAATAACCGATCGACGAGTGCATCTTCACGTCCCCGATATTTCGCCCAAGTATCTTCGCCGTGCCGCCGCTCGGATAGAGCAGGCTCATCAGGATCTTGATCGTCGTCGTTTTGCCCGCGCCGTTGCCGCCGAGAAAGCCGAAGATCTGACCCGGCCGCACGTTTAGCGAAAGGTCGTCTAAAGCACGGACCTTTTTTTTCCGCCAAAAGCCGGTTTCGTAATCCTTCGAAAGATTTTCTATTTCAACGATATTTTCCATTGAGATTTTCAGACGCGCGGAATGTGCGAGCCGGGCCCGATATCAGCCTTGCATTCGTGCTGATCCAAAACATACGGCGCGCCGTCTGGGTCGACGATGTTTCCCGACCTGTCGACACGCAGGTCCTTGCCGCTCGCGGGTTTAGCATTACGAAGAAAGGGAAGTAGCTCGACGAGTGTCACCGGACACCGGCCGTTGCGCTCGCGAAAACCATCGATCGCCTTTGCGATCGCATCGCGTTCGTCGAGCGAATCGAGCTGTAATAACCTGAGCCGCGCGTTCTCGCGTGCTGATGAGTCGCCTGCGTCGTCGAACATCTGCGTATACATTGCACGCGCGGTCACGCGGCTGCCGCCTTGATTTTCCATCGATGCGGCCATCAGCTTCATGAACGGCGGAGCTCCCGCGATCTCCGAACCTTTCTCGTAGATCTCCGCGGCCTTCGAATAGTTTTTCAGACGCCAATAGATGTACCCGAGATATTGGTAGAGACGCCAGTCGTTAGGATTGTTTGCTATTCCTTTTTCCGTTAACCGAATCGCCTGATCGGGGTCGATCGCCGGAAGGACGATCGCGCCGTAATAATACGCGTCCAGGAAATGCGGATCGAGTTCGGTCGTGTTGTCGAGGAAGGGAAACAATAGCCGCGGGTTTAGCGGCCGCAGGTCTTCGATATTTATCGTCTCGAGCCCGTTCCGCACAATTTTATTGCCGATATATTGCAGCGACGACATCCAGTACCAGTCACTCAAGAGTCCGTCGGCGCCGAGCACGAACCCCTTCAGCCTTTTTCCCTGTACGGCAAGATCCTGATCCTCGATGTCGGCAGGCAATTCTGCCCGGTGCTGGCCGCCGAACCGGCCGACATATGCCGCAACCGCGAGCCCGCCGGCAATGATCAGAAAATATAGAATGATATGTCGAAGGCGGGCCGCCATTGCTACTTGAAGTTCCGTTTCTGAAATGCGAGGATCGTGACCGTCTGCAGCACCGCCGCGTAAATGATCGTATAGATGGCCGCCGCAACCAGGTGTGTCGACGTCGGGATCATACCGTTGGCAGCTTCGGTCCGGAAGCTGAAAAGCGAAAAATTCGGCAGTAGATAATAGATCACATCGAAGAAATAAATTGCGGCTTTTGACCCCAGGCCCGCGGCGAGATCGCGAAGCGACGAACTAAGATGGCCGATGATGAATATCGAAAACGTCATCAATGCCGAGAGTGCCGGCGACGAAAACGAGGAGAAAAGTATCGCGACCGCGGTGATTATCGTCAGTTCGAAGAATATCAGCGTGATAGAGCCCCAGATCGAAAACATCAGAGAGTGTCCGCCGACGGTCAAAAGCGCCAGCGTCACGCCAATTCCCATCACCGCCGTATTTACGAACAGCGTTCCGCACAGGCCCAGATACTTACCGACGATAAATTGGCCGCGCGTTACCGGCTTTGCGAAGACAGCGTAGACGGTGCGTTTTTCGATCTCCTTCGAAACCAGTCCGACGCCGACGAAGATCGCAATGAAGGCGCCGAAAACAAGCATCGCGTTCAGGCCGATGTTGACGATGGTGCGGGATTCATGACCGTCACTGAGATCGCCGAGCAGGATCGCGCAGGCCACCAGCAAGAGCACGAACAACACGAGGTTGTACAGCACGCGATCCCGCACGGCTTCCCGAAAGGTGTTCTTTGCGATTGAAAAAATATGCTTCAATTTTCGAAAAGTGATGAAACGAAAATTACTGCGGGGATCGCCGGTGCGCCTCGCGCAGGCCGGACAGGTGCATGATAGATCATTTACGCGCTTCGTGAAAAGCGCATACTTGAGATGCGGGGCGAAAATGAACAGCGGATCACTAAAATTTGAATTTTTCCTTTGGAAATCTGATCTCGCGTTCGGCCTTTACGGCCATCATGGCCGGTTGCGGCAGCAGGTCCATTAGCGGCACATAGTCCTCGCAGACCACAGCAAGGTCAGCTGCGGCTTGCGGGCTTTCGGTCAGCATTTCCCACCATGTATTTGCCTGACGCGCGTTGATCTCCTTTGCCAGATCGAGCGGAATCACCGACTCCGCATTCTTACCGCTTGCTCGTAAGAGTGCGGCGTATCGCGTTAACACAAACGGCGAACGCGGATACAAACGAACCGCTGAGGTAAACGTGCGTTCGGCTCCTGCATTGTCGCCGGACATCGACTGTGCCGAGGCGAGATAAGAATAGTCTTCGGACCGAGCCTTGCCGATATCGATCGACCTCTGCAATAGCGGAACTGCTTCGCTATACCGCCCGGTCGAAAACAGACGCATGCCGTAGAAATACGGCGCCTCGGGATTTTCGCTGTCGAGTGCGATAGCTTTTTGATAAAGCGGCATCGCGGCGTCAAGATCGGTGGTGTAGTTTGCCTGCGTCGCGTACATCACGCTTGCGACACGAACCGTGCAGTATCCGATCATTAAAACGCATGCGATCATTCCGCACGAAACCGCGAGGCGAAACCGCGAATGGCCGGCAGGAATAGACATCGGAATTTCCGATGTCTCTTGCCGAAACGCGAGCTTTGCAGCGACGGCGAGAACGAAGAAAAATACGAAGCCGTTCTGGACGAGCCGAAATGAATAGGAACTGACGGTCGAACTCGCTAAAAACAACGCTAAACCGAGGAGGGCGGCATAACCATGAAGGAATCGGCCTCTCTGATCGCGAACGATCCTCACCGCTGTATACCCGATTCCAAGCATAAACCAGATGAAAACAGCGACACCGACAATGCCGAGTTCGGCAAATATCTGCACATACTCGTTGTGAGCGCGTTCAGGTATTTCGCTTTCAGCTTGCGCGAGGTCGATGTCGTCAAGGTTGCGTGCGGCGTACGACGCACGATAAGCGTTCGTCTCGAATCCGAAATTGTCGGCTCCGATGCCGATCAACGGATGAGCGACGATCATCTCTTCTGAGATCGACAACATGAGCTTTCGGAAATTATTGCTGCTGCTGATCAAAGCGTCGTCGGTAACGCGCCTGACCATCGGTATCCCCGCATCATCGCTAAATAAATTGAAAACATGCAGCGGTATCGGCACCGCGATGAGTACGACTGCGACAATAGCGAGCTTTCGACGATATGGCCGAAAACGCTTAAAGGCGAATACCACGCCGACCGCAAACACCGCCGCCGCCGCAAATAAAAGAATATTGATGCGGCTGAGACTGCAGAAATCCAGCAGCCACAGAAACGCGAGCAGCGCCGTGCCGGCGGCGAATTTTCTGCCCGACAAGGTCAGAACGCCCGCAAGTACAAGCGGGAATATCGTATTGGCCTGCTCGCCGAACTTTGCGTAGACAATGCCAAGCTTTGTTCCCGTGCCGATGGCGAGAAAGGTGCAGTAACCGGTCGTCGCGAGGACGCCGAAAAAACCTATGCAAAGTGCGGCCGTTGTGACGAGTTTGGAATAATTGCGGCCGGTCTCAAGAAAATGACGAACTAGGAGAAAAAAGATGAGATATTCCGACCAGACGAGCGTGTGGTGAAGCGACGATCTCCAAGATGCAGCCCAGATCATCGAAAGAGCACTCCAGCAAATAAAAGCTGATATTGGTAGGACGATCAATTTTATCTCGACAGACGAGACTGTCCATTGAGCGGCGGCGTTCCACTTGAAATACGCGGCGGCGGCAAGTGTTACTAAAAGAAACACGGCGGCCGTTAGTTCAACCCGCCAAGAGTGAATGAACGTAGTCCATACCGGCGGTATCGCGATCGTGAGTGCGAGCATCACGGCTGCAAACCCGATGCAGAACAGAACGATCGGTTTTTGAAGTTCTTTTATTGAAAGGGTGTCGGGCATTAGAAGCGGGAAGTGAGCGAAGGGGCGGGAACCGAAAGGGGAAGCGATCATGCACGATGACCGCTTCCCATTTTGTGAAAGATGAGACTGCTTTCGGTTAGCCCATCGGCGTGCCGTTGGTGAACGATGCTCCGGCTGCTGCGCTGCCGCCGATCGTCATCGAACCTAGACCACCCGTCGTGGGTGGCAGAACTTCAGAGCTCAGGACGCCGTCCGTGGCGATACCGAAGTTGCGTGTTCCCGTCGCCGTCAAGCCTGCGTTTCCGGTTGGCTTGGAGACGATCGCGAATGATGCCGGGCTTGCCGG
>JBBSGG010000038.1:0-29660 GCA_038254305.1 Pyrinomonadales bacterium | reverse complement strand
TCATTCGCAGAGCGACGTGCTGCAAGCAGGTTAGGGATAGCGATCGCGGCAATAATGCCGATGATCACAACGACGATCAAAAGTTCGATAAGTGAGAAACCTTTCTGATTTTTCATGGGTAAGTTCACGATCTCCTAAAGTAATAAATCTTTCTACCTTTCCCAGGTCGTGAAGGTACTTACAAACCGCGTGCCATTAGTAACAAACTTGTTTAATGGATTCGTATGTTTAATGTTGACAGCGTTTCAACGAGGTCAGAGCTGGACACCTAACGCGGGACGGAAGTGAATTAGCGTGAAAATAACAGTTTTTGGTAAAGCGGAAATGACAGTTTATGTCAGAAAACGGGATTTAGCGGTAAAGATAGCGTTCAATCACCGCTTCTCATTTGAGCGGAAAGGTTTCTTATGCTGTGTTTGTCGAGCAGATGCCGCAGCGAACGAACCTGCATTTGCAGCAGGTCGGCCGCACGCGTTTGATTTCCGGCGGTTTTGCGGAGCGCTTCGACAACGTAGGTCTTTTCAAGGTTGTCGAGATGAGCGGAAAGGTTCAGGCCCTCCTCGGGCAGGTCGAACTCGGCCTGAATTCGTTCCGGGTTGTAGTTGGTAATGTGTTCGGGCAGGCGTTCAGGCTGAATTTCGTCGCCGCGCTCGAGTGCGACGGCGCGTTCGATCGTGTGTTCGAGCTCCCGAACGTTACCGCCCCACATATAGTTTTCAAGAAAGTCCATCGACTTCGGCGAGATCGTCACCTCGCGGCCAGTCTGGTCGCAAAACTTAGCAATGAAATGATAAACCAGCTCGGCAATGTCCTCGCGACGGTCGCGAAGTGGTGGCAGGCTGATCGGAATTACCGAAATGCGATAAAAAAGGTCCTCGCGAAACGTTCCGTCGAGCGACATCTGTTTAAGATCGCGGTTTGTGGCCGCGATCACGCGAGCGTCGATCGGTATCTCGTCATGAGCGCCGACGGGCCGGACCTTTCGTTCCTGCAGTACGCGAAGCAGCTTTACCTGCATCGCCGGCGACATTTCACCGATCTCGTCAAGAAAGATCGTTCCGCGGTTGGCCGCTTCGAAAAGGCCCTTCCGATTCGAATTAGCGCCCGTAAACGAGCCTTTGATATAGCCGAACAGTTCCGATTCGAGCAGCGTTTCTGTAAACGCGCCGCAGTTTATTGAAATGAAAGGTTTTTCGGCTCGAGGGCTGAGATCGTGGATCGCCCTCGCGACCAGTTCTTTACCGGTCCCGCTTTCGCCGTTGATCAAAACGGTCGAATTCACTTCCGCGACCGTCTCGATCATCTGGAAGATCGACTGCATGATGCTCGAGTGGCCGATGATGTTCTTTATGCTGCCGCGCTGCCGCTGTGCACGCTTAAAGGCCCGATTTTCGTCGATCAACGCTTGTTTTTCGAGCGTTTTTTTGACGATCAGTTTGAGTTCTTCGACATCGAACGGCTTTTGGATAAAATCATCGGCGCCCAGCTTGAACGCCTCGCGTGCGGTTTCGACCGACGCAAAAGCCGTCATCAATATAACGCCAAGGTCAGGCAGCGTTTCGCGAACAGCGCGGAGCATCTCGATGCCGTCCATATCCGGCATTTTCACGTCTGAGATGATCACGTCCGCCGGTTCTTCCTTCAAACGTGCCAACGCTTCGATACCGTTCGAGGCCGTGCGGATAACGTGGCCCGCGCCTTCGAATACAAGGCTGAGGAGCTGTCTGTAGCTCTGCTCATCGTCAACGATCAGAATGTTGGACATTTATATACGAATTCTAAATTGAAACGGGAAGCGGGAAAATGGCGGCGCGGCCGCTCGCAATTCAATTTTCACAAAAAACACGCGGTTTGTTAAGAAGAAATTTCGGATTCTTCGTTCTTAACCTTGAGATATTCCTTTAGCCGCGTGGGCGTCGATGAAATGTGCATCGCCTCGGCCTCCGGTATCTTCGGTTCCTGCCTGATTTCACGAGGCAGTTCGACAGTTATCACCGTTCCTTCTCCTTCGAAGCTGCGGACGTTTATCGCGCCGTTATGATCGCGAATAATCTGGTAGACGATCGACAGCCCCAGGCCTGTGCCGCCGGAGGTCGAACTCGAGAAGGGCTCGAATAACCGCTCTACCTGATCGGGCGTCATGCCATTTCCCGAATCTTCGAAGATTATGCGAACGCGGCTATTCGGTGTGGTCTCGACCGATATTTTAAGTTTTCCACCGCCCGGCATCGCCTGGATAGCGTTCCGCGAAAGATTCCAAAAGATCTGTTTGAGCTGTGTCGCATCCGCAGAAACGAACACAGAACCTTCGGGAAGTACTTCTTCGATGATGTGATAGGTGCGAATGTCCGGGCTGTGTCGCATCAGTTTGACCGTCTCGCGTACCGCCTCACATAGATCGATCTCGCCGAAGCTGCCGACCTTCGGTCGAGCGTAGTTCAAAAAATTAGTGATGATGCTGTTGAGGCGATCGGATTCGCGGAGAATGATACTCATCAGATCCGACTGAACGGATTCAGGCGGCGTGTTCGATTCCAGAACCTGGATCGCGCCGCGCATAGCGCCGAGCGGATTGCGGATCTCGTGTGCGAGGCCGGCGCCGACGCGGCCGACCGCAGCCAGACGGTCCTTTCGCCTCACGCTTTCTTCCATCGAGCGGATCTCGGTCAGATCCTGAAAGGTAATGATAAACCCCGATGCCTCGTTCTCTTCTGAGTATAGATTCGAGATGCTGTAGCCGATGCGTACGGCAAATCCGTCCGGCGTCGAGAGTTTCGATTCAAAACGCGGCATCTGTTCGATACTGTTGCCTTTCGAAAGATCGATCGAATCGCGAAATCCGGGAATCAGTTCATAGATCGAGCGGCCGTGCATCGCATCTGAGCGATGGCCGGTGATCTCTGTCGCAGCGGCGTTGAACGTATAGATCGTTCCGTCAAGATCAGTCGTGATCAGGCCCGAACGGATCGATTCGATTATTCGCTCGTGCAGCGCCCGCAGGTTTGCCAGCGATTTTGTCGCCTCGTGCAGCTCGACCGATGACGAATTGCCTTCCGCAAGCCTTGCGGCGAGAATTCCTACGACCAGGAACGCGACGACGTGGAAACTGACGATCTGGATTATCTTCGCTGAGGACAGCGGTGTGCCGGTCGTTTCGATCGCCGACAATGCGACGAGCGTCGCTAATGCCGTAAACAGCCCCGCGCAGACCATCGACATCAGCATCGTCGAACGCGGCCTGAGATAAAAGCTCGATGCCGCGATCAGTACTATGTAAAGCGTGATGTATGGCGAACTCAGATCGGCTGTCCGCCAAACGAGCCATGTGATCAAAAGCGCGTCGAGGCCGAACTGAACGCGCACCTGCCACGCGAGAGCCCGGCTGATGCGCAGCAACAGAAAATATATAGCGGTCAGGCCGACTGAAACGATGCATACAAGGAACGTGCCCTGCGGAAAATTCTGAAACGAAAACTCGGCCGGGCCGCTATAAGACGTCCAGCTTGTCACGAGCAGAAGGAAGATCAAGACCAAACGGCCGATGACCAGCGTTTGCACCTTCTGCATCTGATGACTGTTGGCGGAAAGTGGGTTTTGGTCTAGACTGTTCATACTCTCCGCTCAAAATCTGAGCATAAACAAATGAACGAAGGCAACGAATTCGAGGAGCGTCCGTGGGGCAATTTCACCGTGCTCGACGACCAAAGCAATTATAAGGTCAAGCGAATTGAAGTGTATCCGGGAAAACGCCTTAGTTATCAGCGTCATTCACGCCGCGCCGAGCACTGGTTTGTTGCTCAGGGCACAGCTAAAGTAACACTAAACGACCAGGACATTCTAGTATCTGCCGGCGGTACGGTGGACATCGCGATCGGCGACGCGCACCGCGTCCAAAATCCCGACGCGGACACGCCGCTAATATTTATCGAAGTTCAAACGGGTGACTATTTCGGCGAAGATGATATCGAGCGCCTTGCAGATGACTTTGGACGTGCCGCGTGAGACTCGATCGGTCCATTGCTCATACCTCGAATTCCCGCACCGGCGAAAGATCCGAAGCTATACGCTGCGGCTGCTCGGCTATCCGGCGCGAAACTTCCAGCAGATTCTCGCCTCGGACGTCAGGTTCGAATTCCAGATCGCCAACATGCTGACGCCCGTAGCCGGTCATGACCATCGCCGTGCGAATGCCGGCATTAACGCCCGTTTGCATATCGATGGCTTTGTCTCCGACCATCCACGAATTGGTGAGATCGATCTCATGATCGGCGCAAGCTGAAAGGATCATTCCCAGGCCCGGCTTTCGGCATTCGCAGCCGTCGCAGGGAAGATGCGGGCAGAAATAAAATGCGTCGATCGCGCCTCCAAGCTGTTTCTGTATAGAAGCATGGATCGAGTTCATCGCGGCTTCGTCATAGATACGCCGGCCGATGCCCGATTGATTTGTCACGACCACGACGAGAAAGCCTTGATCTTTTAAGAGCCGAAGTGCCTGGGCGGTAAACTCGAAAATCCTCAGGTCTTCGACACGTGAGAGGAAGTTCACTTCCTCGATCAGCGTGCCGTCCCGATCGACAAATATTGCGGGTTTTTTCTTGGTAGCCTCACTGATCATATTCCAGTCGAATCTATCATTCTTGCCGCTTTCTGGAAAACGTCGTCGACCGACAGCCGGGTCATGCAGCGGTGATCGATCGGGCAATCCCGGAGCATGCAGGGCGAACATTCGACGTCCACGCGTGCAACTGCCGCGTTGGACCCGAAGGGCGCGGTTGTTAAATGATTCGTCGGACCGAATATAACGACGGTTGGCGTTCCCGCTGCCGATGCGAGATGTGCAAGGCCCATGTCGTTGGCGACAAGCAGATCGCAAACGCTCAAAACCGCCGCTGCCTCGGCCAAATTTGTCTTCCCGGTCAGATCGATCAGTGATGCGTTTGCCTGCTGGGCAACCAATGCGGAGATCTCTGTCTCGTCGGATGCGCCGACAAGCACAATGTTCGCTGATAGCTCGCTGGCGAATCGATCCGCCAGTAACGTATAGCTTTCAGGCAGCCACCGCTTTGCGCGCGAATTTTTCGAACCCGCAGCGATCGCTATGCGTCGCCGCGAAAGATCGATGCCGTGGTCTGCGAGAAATTCGCGGGCTTTTTGCTGACGAATAGCTGAAACGGGAAGCCACGCATCGGGCGTCGAGCCGGTCACGTCGAGGCCGCCGAATCTTTTCGAAGCTGTATCGGCAAGATTCAAATAATAGAATGCTTCATGCCGCGTATCCTTCCATTCGGGCCGCGGGATCGCGTGGGTTAGAAAACGGCCGCGTCCCTCGCCCGCGTAGCCGATCGACTGAGAAATATTCGCCAACCTTGCGACGAGCGCGCTTTCGAACGAATTCGGAAACAAAAGAGCGAGGTCGAATCGTTCACGGCGTAGCGCCGCTGTCTGTGCTATCACCGATCCGACCCGCGAGCCTCCATCATCAATGAGCAGTATCTTGTCGATAAAATCCGCGTCCTGGAAAACGCCTTCGGCCCACGAACGCGTATGCAGCGTGATCGAGGCCGACGGAAAAGCCTGCCGCAGCCGCCGCAAAGCAGGCACAGACATCGCCGCGTCGCCTATCCAGTTTGTTCCCCTGACGACAATCTTCACGTTATCGGGAAAATAAGGTCTTCAAACCTTCCTCAAGAGTGACCGCCGGCGTCCAGTCGAGTTCCTGAGAAATAAGTCCGAGATCGCTGACGTAATTCATCGGCGTCGGATTTGGAATGGGTTTCGTGTCGTCGACAACTGCCTGCAGCTGCGAAACTTTTTCAAGTTTTTCAATCAGGTCATTCAGCGTTAAAGCGTTTCGCTGGCCGCCGCCGAGATTATAGAGCCCGTGTCTGATCACGGAATCGACAAACGCCTGACACGCCGCTGAAAGATCGTCGACGTGCAAAAAGTCGCGAATCGGAAATCCGTCGCCCGGAAGCGCGATCGGTTCGCCGAGATCTATTGCGTCCGCGTAACCGCCGACGAAATTTGGCGTGTTTCCATCCGACTGCGGCGCGTAAACTGTCGACAGGCGAAATATGCAGGAGCGGAAATTTCGCTGGTTTGCGTAAAATTCGACATATCGTTCGGCGACCAGCTTTGACCATTCGAGCGCCGATTGACCCGAATAGACTATCGGGCAGTTTTCCGGAACGTTCGCGTAATTGTCAGCGAAACGCCCGTAAACGTCCTTCGTCGAAGCAAAAATAAACGCCGCGTCCTCGCGCACGTGACGGAGCAGATTGACCGTGCCCTCGACATTAGTGCGAAAGACGTCCTCGGCGGCGTCGGGTGATTTATCAAGCCGCGCCGCAAGATGAACGATAACGTCGTATTCGGCGACGATGCCGCAATCTTCCGGCTTGAGCAGATCGAAACCGGAGCGCCGCGAAAAATCAACTCCGTCGAGCGTCCGGCGAACGTGTGTGCCGAGGTACCCACTGCCGCCTGTTACAAGTATCTTCATTTCATTCAAAGGATAAGACGAGCGGCTTGCGCTTGCAACGCCGCGGCTTGGCCGTGTTAACGAAATATGGTTGGACGGACGCGATCGGAGGATTATAATAGTAAATTATGGCCGGTTTCGCGCCGTCGATCCTGATCTGTTTTTACTCTCGTTTCTCGGAAGCGCGGTGCTGCTGGAAACGAGGTTCTGAAGAGCGTAAACCCGATTTTTTCGAAAACACCAAACCCGACCGGGCGGCATTTAGACTACTGCCGTAGACCATAAACTTATAGACATGCGCCGGTTAAACCAATAGAATCGAACATGGGATCGCCCGCGAAATTTCAGCCTCCGCTTTCCGCACCTCCGTCGCCACACCAATGCCTTTACATACCTCACGAACGGCAACTAAACGCAGGATGTTGCGAAGGAATGTGACCGCATATCAGGCGCCGCCGATGTCGCGTTTTCAGCGTTACCGCCGGCGTGTTTTCAATATGTGGACGCTATCGGCATCGCTGCTGCTTCTGCTTATTGGTTTTCTCGTCGTCACGTATTACTGGTTCGAATATTCCGACCGGATCGATCGAAAATTGCTGAGCGGCGAGGTCTATACGCCGTCGGCCGGGATCTACTCGGCGCCTAAGATCCTTCGCACGGGCGAGAGCGTAACGCCGCAGGGTCTGATCGACTATCTAAAATCCGCCGGCTATATTGAGAAGAATTCACGCGCGGACCAATCCCGAGGGCGTTTCTCGATGGACGGTGCGAACCTTATTATCGAGCCCGGAGCGACGAGCGTCATCGATGGCAAGGTCGAGTTTCCGACGCTGCGTGTAAAATTTAAGACGGACGGTAAGTCGGTCGATTCCATCGCCGAAAAAACAAGTGGAAGCGTACTCGAAAAGGCGCCTCTCGAACCGAAGATGCTTAGCACGCTTGCCGCCGAAGGCGACGGGCGACGGCGTTCGGTAACGTTCAACGATCTGCCGCCGCAGCTTGTGAAAGCGGTCACGGTCACCGAGGACCGCGCCTTTTTCGAGCACTACGGCGTTAATTTCCGGGGCATCGCGCGTGCCCTCTGGCGACGCTATGAGGGCGACGAGAACACGCCGCTGTCAAATCAAGGCGGGTCGTCGATCACGCAGCAGCTTGTTAAGAATTTGCTCCTGAATAACGACCCGACGATTCAGAGAAAGATCACTGAAGCATTCATGTCCGTCATTCTCGAGACGCGTTTGACGAAGCAGGAGATCTTCACGCTCTATGCGAATCAGATCTATCTCGGACAGCAGTCGGGCGTTTCGATCTACGGCGTTGGCGAAGCCTCGAACGTCTATTTCGGTAAGGACGTAACGCAGCTCACTTTGCCCGAAGCGGCGTTCATCGCCGGCATAATTCGCAGCCCGAACCGCTACAATCCGTTCAAAAATCTCGAAAAGGTCACCGAGCGTCGTAACCAGGTTCTCGATTCCATGCAGGAAGCGGGCGAGATCTCCCAGCAGCAGCTCGCCGAGGCGCATGCGGCCGTCCTCGAACTGAAGCAGATCTCGAATAAAAAAGACCTGCAGGGCATGCCGTATTTTTCGCAGTACGCGATCGAGGAGCTGCCGAAGATTGTAAGTGACCCGGAAGCGCTCCAGCACCTGCGTGTTTATACGTCGATCGACCCGGATTTGCAGCGTGTCGCCTACGAAAGCGTCAGCAAACGGCTCGAGCGGCTCGACAAATTATTCCCGAAAAAAGAAAAAGGAAACCTGAATGCCGCACTTGTCGCGATCCGTCCGAAGACCGGCGAGATCGTTGCGATGATCGGCGGACGCGATTATCTGCAAAATCAGTTCAATCGCGCGACCGATGCAAAACGCCAGCCGGGTTCGGTATTTAAACCGTTCGTCTACGCGACGGCGATCAATTCGCCGTACGACGGCTCGCGCATCTTTACCGCGGCCAGCATCTTTAAGGACGAGAAAAAAGTTTTCACCTACGGACAGGAACGTTATTCACCGGGAAACTTCGGCGACGTCTTTTCGAACAAGGACACGACGCTCCGCGACGCTCTAGTTCACAGCAAAAATGTCATCACCGTCGATCTCGGCATGCAGGTGAACATCGGCAAGGTGATGAATCTTGCGCATAAGGCAGGAATGCCGCAAGTCGAAAAAGCTTATCCGTCGATGGCTCTCGGCACCGCCGAGGCGACGCCGCTCGAGGTTGCGACGGCTTATACGATCTTCGCAAATCTCGGCGACCGGGTGATGCCGACGCCGATCACGCATGTGACCACCGGTGACGGACGTGTCGTCGCCGCACCCGAGCCCGACCGCAAGAATGTAATTCGTCCGGACGTCGCGTACATCATGGACGACATAATGAAAGACGTGATAAATCGCGGCACGGCAGCTCAGGCCCAGGCGTGGGGATTTCACAACGTCGCGGGCAAGACGGCATTCGCCGGAAAGACCGGAACGTCGCGCGACGGCTGGTTCGTCGGGTTCACGCCGGAGCTGATATGTGCCGTTTACGTAGGCTTCGACGACGGCGACAATCTCGAAATGAAGGGTGCGGATTCGGCGATGCCGATCTGGGCGGACTTCATGCAGGAGGCACTTCGCGAACATCCGGAATGGAACGGCGACTGGCCGATGCCTGCGACCGTTAGAAAGGCGGAGATCGACATTCGCGACGGATCCTTGATACGTGAGCTTACTGACACCGGCGACGCTCCCGGGCCCGAACCAACGGCAAAGCCGTCGCCGCTGCCGACGGCAACACCGGCCGAAGATCCGGCGTGGTCAACCGAGATCGCGCCGCCGGCGCCTGAGATCTACGTGACCAACGTGCCCGCTGAATTTCGGCGCGTCGAATTATTTGTCGGCGGGACCGTGCCAAACAAAACTTTGATTGAGCAGCCGGCGGTGGAAAACTACGAAGAGAATGTTCCGTCTCCGGATTCGACGCCATCGGAACCCGCTGATCCTGCCGAACCGACGCCGACGCCGCTCAATGGAACATGGCAGGACGGCTCTACTCCGAACGGAAATTCACGCGAGCGATCTTCGACGCCGCGAAACGTGTCCGTCGTCGTTTGTTCGCTCACGGGCATGCGTGCGACACAGTACTGCCCGAAACGTGAAATGAAGAGTTTCGTTCCCGGCAGTGAGCCGACCGAATACTGCACGTTTCACGTGGGTAAGTAAAATTGATGGATCCATTGCGCGCTCACGAAAAAGGAGGCCGCGAAGCCTCCTTTCTCTAACTGTCGCCGCCTCTTAGTTCTCCATTCCCAGATTCTTGTAAAGGAATCCGTAGAGGTCTGCGACTTCCTCAATCTGTTTCGAAGTCGGTTTTCCGGCACCGTGTCCCGCCTTGGTTTCAATGCGGATCAGGACGGGCGCTTCGCCAGCCTGCGCGGCCTGCATCGCCGCCGTATACTTAAAGCTATGAGCAGGGAAGACGCGGTCATCGTGATCGGCCGTCGTGATGAGCGTCGCAGGATAATGCGTTCCCGGTTTCACGTTGTGATATGGCGAGTATTTGTATATAGCGCCGAATTCGTCCGCGTTGTCCGGCGAGCCGTAGTCGGATGTCCACGCCCAGCCGATCGTGAATTTCGGAAAGCGGAGCATGTCCATCACACCGACTGCCGGAAGCGCGGCACCGAAAAGGTCGGGCCGCTGATTGAGCACCGCACCGACGAGCAGGCCGCCGTTCGATCCGCCCTGGATCGCCAGCTTTTTATTTGAGGTGTATTTATTCGCGATCAGCCATTCTGCGGCCCCGATAAAATCGTCGAACACGTTCTGCTTTTTCAGCTTCGTACCGGCTTCGTGCCAAGCCTCGCCGTATTCGCTGCCGCCTCGGATATTAGCCACAGCGAAAACGCCGCCCATTTCCATCCAGACCATTCGCGAAATGGAAAATCCCGGCGTCGATGGAATATTGAAACCGCCGTAACCGTAAAGGATCGTCGGGTTGCTGCCGTCAAGCTTGAGGCCTTTTTTGTAAACGATGAACATCGGAACCTTCGTTCCGTCCTTGCTTGGATAGAAGACCTGTTTGACCTCGTATCCACTCGTGTCGATTTTGACCTTCGCCTGTCGGAACAATGTGCTTTGCCCGGTCTTCATGTCGTAACGATAGATCGTCGGCGGCGCGTTGTAGCTCGAATACGAATAGAACGTCTCGGTATCGTAACGCTTGCCGCCGAAACCACCGGCTGAGCCGATGCCGGGAAGCTTGACCTCGCGAACAGCTTTCCCATTGGTGTCGACGATCCTGATCTGCGTGTACGCGTCTTTGAGGTAGTTGAGGACGAATTGGTTATTGATGAAATCGACGCTGCCCAGCGTTTCGGGCGCTTCGGGAACGATGACCTTCCAAGCCGGGTTTTTGGAAAGGGCGTCGACTTTTACGATTCGCGCACGCGGAGCATCTTTGTCGGTCTGGAAATAGAAATTACCTTCGTCGTTGCCGAGGAACGAGTAATTTGCTTCGAGCTTGTCTACGAGCGGCACGATCGGCGATTTTTCCGTCGTCAGGTTCTTGAAATAGACCATGTTCTTCGGCGACGTTCCTTTGCCGACGGAAATTAGCAGCCAGTTCCCGTCCTCCGTTACCTGAGCGCCGACGAAATATTCCTTATCGTCGGGGCGTTCGTAGACAACGTAGTCTTCCGATTGCGGCGTGCCGAGCTTGTGAAAATACAGCTTCTGGAAAAACGTGTTGTTCTTTAGCTCCGAGCCGGCGGCGACGTCCGGATAGCTGCTGTAATAAAACCCGCTGTCGTCCTTCAGCCACGAAATGCCGCCCTGACGATTCGGTTTGAGCGTGTCCGAAAGCAGCTTTCCGGTCGCCACGTCCATCACCTTCCATTCCGTTCGGTCGGAACCGGCTGTCGCGACGCCGTACGCCCAGAGTTTTCCGTCCTCGGTGAATGAAGAGCCGCTGAGAGCGGCCGTGCCGTCTGTCGAAAGCTTGTTCGGGTCGAAAAATACACGTCCGGGATCGCTTATCGAATCGGCGATGAAGAGCACGCTTTGATTCTGCAGGCCGTCGTTTTTCGAATAAATGTAATGACTGCCAACCTTGCTCGGCGCCGAATAGCGTTCGTAGTTCCACAGCTCGGTCAGGCGAGCCTTGATCTTTTCCCGCTGCGGGATCGTCGCGAGATATGCGTTCGTGACCTTATTTTCCGCCTCGATCCAGCTTTTCGTTTCGGCGGAATCGGTGTCCTCCATCCAACGGTAAGGATCTGCGACCTTAACGCCGTGATAATCGTCAACCTGATCGGCCTTTCGCGGTTTCGGGTAGTCAAACGCGGTTTGGGCGGTTGCCGTCGAAATAAATACGAAGCATAGCGAGAGCGCTAAAACGAAAGATTTTGACATGATCGTGACCTCTGGGTTTTGGAATGTTGCCTGATTATAGTTTCGCGCCGGCGCTTTTCAAAGCCAAAAAAATAGAAAGGCGCGGGAATTCCGATGCCTTTCTTCGAGAAAATTGTAATTGCGATTTGTTAAAACACGGGCAGCCGGTCGTCCGACGACGGCGTCTCGCGCGGCTCGAACCGCGATAGCTGTCCGTAAGGCAGCCAATTCGGGCTTTGATAAAGAAGTCGTTCGGTCTCTTCGCGGCTCTTAGGCTTTGCGAGCAGGAATCCCTGGCCGTAATCGCAGCCGAGATTTTGCAGCACGGCCAGTTGGCTTTCGGTCTCGATACCTTCGGCGATCACACGCATCTTAAGGTTCTTGGCGAGCGAAATGATCGTCTGCAGGATCTCCGAATTCTCGCCGGTCGGCCCGACGTTATAAACGAACGAACGATCGATCTTTAATGTGTCGAAAGGCAGACGGTGCAAAATGCTGAGCGACGAATAACCCGTGCCGAAATCGTCAATGCTGAGCCTGACGCCGATCTGCTTGAGGCGATTGAGTACATTGATCGTGTGCTCGGTGTTTTCCATCGCCGTGCTCTCGGTGATCTCGAGCTTGAGGGACGAGGGCGCAATTCCCGTGTTAGCAATGGTGTTCACGACGTCGTCGATCAGGTCGTTGTTCGAAAGATGCTTGCCTGAGATGTTGACGCTGATCATCAGGTCTGCATACTCGGGTGCAATATCTTTCCAGGCGCAGAGCTGGCGGCCGGTTTGCTCGAGTATCCAGACCGTGATCGGTTGGATCAGCCCGGAATCTTCAGCGATGGGAATAAACCTGTTTGGCGGTATTATGCCGAACTCCGAATGATGCCAGCGAAGAAGAGCTTCGAAACCGACGAGCTTGCCGTCGGTCAGCGAAATGATCGGCTGATAATGTACCGCTAATTCGTTTCGGTCGATCGCGTGGCGAAGGTCCATCTCGAATCGCACGCGTTCGAGAAATCGTGCCCGCAGCCCTTTCGTGAAAACGGCGAGGCCGTTCCCTTTTTCCTTGGCGTAGTGCATCGCGATGTCGGCGTCGCGAAGTATCTCCTCGGGAGTTTCGTATTCGGTGTCGCACGGTGCGATGCCTATATTTACATCGATCGAAATGCTGTTGCCGCTTAGCGAGAACGGCTGAGTGATATTGTGATAGATCTTTCTCGCGACACGCTGTGCTTTTGCCGCCGAATCCAGGCCCCGCAGAATTATCGCGAATTCGTCCCCGCCTATGCGTGCGACCGTGTCCGAATCATTGACGACCTTTATAAAACGTTTCGCGGCGATCGCCAAGACCTTATCACCGATCGAGTGGCCGAGGCTGTCGTTGATGTTTTTGAAGCTGCGAATATCGAGAAACAAGACCTGGAATGTAGCACGCGGGTCGTCGCGGTACTCGCCGATCAACTTGCGCAAAATATCGCCGAGGCATTTTCGGTTCGCAAGGCCGGTCAGCGAATCGTAAAGAGCGGCGTGCTGCAGGTCCTTTTCGCTCTTTCGCAGAGCTTGGTTCGCCATCTCTTCTTTCGCAAGCGATTCGCCCAATTGTCCGGCGTGGTGTTCGGCTTCCAGCCTGCGCTCACGCTCGGCCTCCGCCTTTTGCTGTTCAGCCTCTTCGATCTGGCCGACGGCGTCGCTGATTTCCGCGATCGACTGCCGATAACTGAGATAAGCGACGAGCAGCCCGACGCCGGAGATCATTGTCGTCATCACATCACCGTAATTGACGAGTTTATAGATCAAACCTGCGAGCCCGGCACCGACGATCTGCGTCATCGAGCTCGAAAAACAATCGCGTTTCCAAGTCTTAAATATGTTCGAGCCGTCTTTGAGTGACTGGAATAACGCAACGGCTGCCGATGCTACGAAAAACTGAGTAAGGGCCAGTCCGCCGAGTACCGTGATCAGGTGCTGAGTCTTTAAGGTGTCGAGTCCGATACCCTGAAATATCAACCAGACACAATAGGTCGCGGTCGTGGCAATCGCCGTGATCGAGATATTCGCCGGTATCATCAAACGCCCGAAAGGAAAACCGCGCGAGCGGAGATATATACAGTTTGAAAATGTTTCGGCCACCGCGATCACGATGGCGGCCTCGCCGCCGTAGAGCAGAAAGGTCAGAAGTGTAAGTGCATCCGAAAAACTGATCGCGAAATTTGATCTCGGCAGTGTGATCGTGAGCCGCGGCGCCGCAATTACGCCGAAAACCAAGACAAAGAAAAATCCCCAGCTGAAAGCCCCGGGCTGCAGCCGCGCCGCCGCATAGATCAAGCACGCGCCGCCCAATGCGATCGTCGCCGATTTAGCGTAAGTCGAGACGGTTTCTCTGCTCATAAAGTGACAGATATAGATGAGCGAAGATGCTCATAGGAAAGCGAAGGGGGATTGGAAGCTGAGTCGGCAAAAGGAACTGCAAAGGTTCGCCGTTAGAAACAATACCACCGGACGCGGCGAAAAGCTAGGAAAAACGATGTTAAATCTTGATAAACTTCTACTTTTTTGTATACCAGATTCACAGTTTTTGCGTGTATATCGTGTATACAATCACGTAACCGCTGTATTTAAGCTATTTAGGGCAGGTAGAACGGTGGGTGGTTACTTAGTATACGAGTCAAGATTTTTCCGAAACGTCGTAGAGTCGTGATGTAAGACTACTATAAGTTTAGTGCTATCAACAGGTTGCGGCATTCCATCCTTCATGTTTTTCCATTGGCACAACTCTTGTAATAGGTAACTCCGAATGAAGCAACTGGCTTCCACAACCCCAGGAGAACAGGAGAGAAAATGAAAAACATCCAAAAGACACTTACCGCACTTACGCTCATGACAGTCTTGGCGTTCGGCACTACGTTCGCAAATGCAGGAATTATCGTTGCGGGAGCAACCAGCGGCGATCCGTGCACCGATACAACTAAAGTCGATAACGGTATCATCGTTGCCGGCTTGACCGGGATCATCGTTGCCGGCTTTACAGGCATCATAGTCGCAGGATTTTCGAGCGACACGAAAGATCCGGTTAATTGCGGAATAATCGTAGCAGGCTAATTTCTTAACGATACGAGCTTAGGAATCAGTTTTCTTTGCAGCCCGGCTTTTCGAAGCCGGGCCTTTTTTATGATTATGATACGGGACCCGCCATCGAAGGCGCCATCCGCCGCAGACTCGCCACAGCCAGCGGCAAAATATCGAGGACGTGATCAACGTCTTCCCGCGTGTTCTCGATGCCGAAACTGAATCTGATCGCACCGCGGGCAAGCTCGTCGCTGCGTCCGATAGCTCGTATGACAGGCGAAGGCTCCAGCGAGCCGGATGAGCAGGCGGAACCGGTCGAGATGGCAACACCCTGCATATCGAGATTGATCAGCAGTCCTTCGCCCTCGACCGAGCCGAACGAGATATTCGAGATCGTTGGAATTCGCAGGTCGCGGCTGCCGTTGAAAACAACGTCGGGAATTACGGCGGCGACACGTCTTTCAAGATCGTCGCGAAGATCTGCCAGGCGTTTGGCGTTATCGGCGAGATCATCGAGTGCCTTTTCGCACGCCCGGCCAAATGCAACTATATTCGCGACGGATTCGGTGCCGCCGCGGCGTTCGCGTTCCTGGTGTCCGCCGATATTCTGCGGATGGAGACGGATACCGCGGCGAACATAGAGCGCCCCCGTGCCCTTCGGCGCGTAGATCTTATGGGCGGAGATGCTCAGCAGATCGCAGCCGATCGTGTCGACGTCGATGTTGAGTTTGCCCGCGGCCTGGACTGCGTCGGTGTGAAAGAAGATCTTACGTCCATCCTTTCGGAGACGCCGAACGAGAGCGCCGATCTCTTCGACGGGCTGTATAGTCCCGATCTCGTTGTTTGCGGTCATTACCGAGATGAGTGCCGTATTTTCGCGGATCGCGGCCTCGACATCCTGAATCCGGACAATGCCGTCGTCATAAACGGGAAGATAGGTAATGTCGAAACCTTGGTTGGCGAGGTCTTCGCAGACGTTCTGGACGGCCGAATGCTCGATCGCGGAGGTGATTATATGCGGTTTTTCAGCGATATTCTTGAGCGCTTCCAACGAACCTCGTATCGCGAGATTGTTCGATTCCGTTCCGCCTGATGTAAAAACGATCTCGTTCGGACCGGCGTGCAAGAGCGCGGCGACCTTGTGCCGCGCCTTATCGACCGCCGCGCGGGCTTCCTGGCCGTAAAAATGGATACTCGACGCATTGCCGAATTTGCCTGATAGATACGGCAGCATGGCTTCGAGCACTTCCGGGTCTACCGGCGTGGTCGCGCTGTTGTCGAGATAGATTCTGCGAAACATGTCTATATTTTAGCTCACAAAAGAAAAAAGCGAAGTATTTGCACGGCCCGTGTTTAGAAGCAACAAAATTCCCGCTCAGATCGTTCATATTTCATTGAGCGCGCGTGCATGTCTTTAAATTAAAAGGAAATCGCCGCAAGCTCGTCTGCATCAAATAAACAGCGGCGGCCTACAGCCGTGAAAGACTTGCTGAAAGCTGTTTAACAGGTTAAATTATAGGTGGTTTTTGACTAAAGGAAACGAAATGGATTTTGCCACAAAAGAGATATTTAAGAGGTACGCGAGCATTATTGTCGGCCGACCGATCTCGCCGGTGTTTCTGAACATCCTCGTGACCAGCGTATGCGACATGCGCTGTACGCACTGCTTTTTTACGGAAGAGCTCGACGATCGACCGCGAAAGAAACTGCAGATGAAGGCCGACGAGATCGCGAAGATATCGGAAACGCTCGGCGGCAATCTCGGCGTGCTTGTGCTTGCCGGCGGCGAACCCTTCACTCGAAAGGACTTGCCCGAGATCGTTCGTGCATTCTACGAGAACAACAAGCTCGATTCCGTCTATCTAATGTCGAACGGCCAGATCCATCCGCGAATCTTTCCGGACGTTACACGGATAATGGAAGAATGCCCGAACCTCAACGTGACCGTTGCGCTCGGAATCGACGGCATGAAAGAATCGCACGAAAAGATCCGTCGTAAAGAGGGAAGCTGGGACAAGGCGATCCACACCGCACGCACATTGCAGCAGATGAAACGCGAGCAGTTTCCGCAGCTCGATATCCAGACATGCACGTGCGTGATGCATTCGAATGAGGACACGATCTTCGACTGGTACGATTTTCTCAAATACGACCTCAAGCCGGACAAGGTAAATATCAACTATATTCGACCGCCGTCAGCGGACCCGACGGAGTTGAACTTTGACCATAAGCGTTATGGCCAGCTTGCCCAAATGATTCTTGATGACACAAAAAACGCTGTGCTCAAAAATAATTACGGCGGAAAGTCCGGATTTTTCAAAGCCGCGGTCGACATTTACATGCACGACCTCATCAGCAAGACCAAGGAAACGGATAAGGCGCAGCTTAAATGTTATGCGGGAAGTGCCGGAGCCGTGATCTATGACAACGGAGCACTTTCGTCGTGTGAGAACAAGACGGATGTTTTAAACCTCCGTGATTACGACTGGGATTTTCAGGCCGCCTGGAAGACCGACATGATGAATGAACGTCGCATCGAAGCCGGCGCAGGCTGTCATTGCACGCATGAATCGAACTGTTTCTATCCGTCGCTACCGCTAAACCCGGGCCATCTGATCAAGATCAAACGTCTCGAATCGCAGATGAAAAAGGCCGCGAAAAGCGGAGCATTCGAAGCGGCGCGGGAAGTCGCTTTGAAGGCTTAAAAAAATTGTTTCGATTTCGAAGGGCCGCATTCAGGAAACCTGCGACCAGTTGGGATTCCAATACGCTGATGCCCCAAACAACGCCAAAGATTCTCATCATTTCTTCTGACACGGGCGGCGGGCATCGCTCGGCGGCGCAGGCTTTGGCCGTTGGGATCGAGCGGTTTTGGACGGGAAGATCGATAGCGGTTCGCGTGATCAAAGCGGTCGAAGAATCACATCACATAACCGATCGCCTCGTGAATGTTTACAACTGGATACTCCGCAACAAGCAGGGCTGGATGAAGTACCTGTATTGGGCAGTGAACCGTTTCCGGCCCGAAACACGTGAGTTTTTTTACAACCGCTGCATTGGTTACGTCCGCGAGAGCTTTGAAAAATGGTGCCCGCACGTTGTCGTCAGCGTCCATCCGCTGACACAGCACATTTTTGGGCGCATTCTGCGCGAGCTTAATCTAAGTTCTCAGGTGCCGCTCGTTACGGTTGTTACCGATCCGTGTTACGGGTTTTGGAAGGGCTGGGCTTGCGACGACGTTTCGCTCTACCTCGTCGCAAACGACGACGCCCGCCGGCAATTGATCGACTACGGCGTGTCGTCGGAAAAGATCAAGATATCGGGCCTGCCGCTGCATCCGAAATTTCACGAGGTCACCGAGCTTGATGCGCAAAACGCCCGGCTCGCATACGGCCTGGATCCCGACAAGTTCACAGTTTTCGTCAATGCCGGCTGGATCGGCGGCGGGAATATCCCGGCGATCTTTAAGGAACTCGTCCGCGGCGAACTCGACGTACAGGCGATCTTTCTCGCCGGCAAGAACGAAGAGCTCCGAAAGGAAGCCGAAGAGATCGCCAGACACGCGAAATTTCCGGTCAAGGTCATCGGCTATTCTGATGAGATCGAAAAGCTCATGCACTCGGCGAACGTGATGATATCTAAGCTGGGCGGACTTACGACGTTCGAGGCTCTGGCGTGCCGGCTGCCCATCATCGCCGACGCCACGACACCGCCCATGCCGCAGGAAGTCGGCACATCGCGGCTGATCGCAAAGCGTGGTGCCGGTATCCTGCTCAAGCGTTCAAGCGACATCGTTCCGACGATCGCTGCTCTGATCGGCGACCCCGGCCGGTATCAGCGGATGCGTGTTGCCGCCGCGGGAATGTCAGTGCCGAATTCGACCGAGCATATTATCCGCGAGATCACCGCCCTTCTGCCCCATCGCGAAACTGATCTTCTCGAGGCCGCTGCCTGACATTTAACGTCAGCATTGCGCCATCAAAAGCATTCACCAACTTGTCAGTCTTTTTCTATTTCATTAACCTTGCATGTAACGATTAACTCTTTTCGGAGCTGATAAATACATTGAGTCTCTTACTTGAAGGAAAGCGCGCATTTGTTTCCGGCGGCACGCGCGGCATCGGCGCCGCGATCTGCGAGGTTTTTGCACGCGAGGGTGCGGACGTCGCTTTCAATTATAATTCACGCGACGATCTGGCCGCCGAGATCCGCGCCAAGATCGAGGCACACGGCCGAAAAGCACTGTCCTACAAAGTCTCGGTAACTGACCGGTTCGGGATGAAGCATGTCGCGCGCGAGATCCGCGATGGGTGGGGTTCGATCAATATTCTTGTTAACAATGCCGCCGTCAATAAACCCGACAATTTCGCAACGACTACCGATAAGAGCTGGGATTGGGTTGTCGATACCAACGTCAACAGTCTTTTCTCCGTCACAAAACCGTTCTATAAGCAGATGATCCGCGAGAAGGTCGGATCGATCCTGAATATTACGTCGGTCGGAGCGATCCGCTCGCTGCCGACGTCCGTCCATTATGCGACGTCAAAGGCGGCGATGATCGGTTTTACGAAATGCCTGTCGCGCGAAGCGGCAAATTTCGGCATCACGGTCAACGCGATCGCCGCCGGAATTTTCGACACCGACCTCGGCAATACGCTGCCCGAACGCCTGCTGCAGATGCATGATTTTTTGGTGTCGAAAGGAAGGCTCGGCAAACCGTCGGAGCTCGCCGAATACGCTGCTTTCATGGTCAGCGACCGCAACAGCTTTATGAACGGGGAAGTCGTGATCGTCGATGGCGGCGCTGTCACGTAAACGGAGCAGAAGTTCAGATCAGGCTTCTGATGTTTCCAGCCTTTCCTTCGCCCGCTGAATAAAAACCTTGATCATTTCCGTGATCTTTTTGCTCATTTCGGAGCTGATCACGCCTTCGCCGACGACGCCCGCCAGCATGTGCAGATCGCGGGCCGATTTGCGTCGAAGCTCGACCATCTGCGAAAAATGGACCAGCGTCACATCTTTCGCTTTCTGCAAAAAGTCCGCCGAATAGCGCAAAAAGTTTTGTGTCTCGATGGACACCGGAAACCATTCGATGCGGTCGTCGCTGTTCTCCGCAAGCTCGACGGCAAACTTCTGCGTCATCGCGCCGACGACGGGAATATCAGCCTCGATCTTCCAATGCGCGACGCCTTTCGCGTCGGTATGAATGCTGGCGATCCCCGGCATAAGATCCGCGAAATTCCGGATATCCGCAAAGAATGCGCGCGCCCGCTCAATGCTCGTTCTTAGCTCGATATTATCGCTGTAACCGGCTTTTACCGTAAACATTTTACTCATCCAATGTGCATCAGATCTCTACAAAATTCCGTTAAAGGCGATCGCGTTGAAGAACGGCCGCGTCGTCGACCGAAATATACCGCGAAAGAACGGCTCTTCGGCAAATAACACGACCTGGCCGCTGCCGTTTGATTCGCCCAAAAGATACGCCGTGCCCTTCAAAAGCTTCTCGGTATTACCTTCCCAGACAAAGCCCGAAATCGTCAACGGCTTTTTCGGCTTTGCGTCGAAAACCAATGCGTTCGTCCCTTCTTTAGAATAGCGGAAAAAATATCCGCTCGCCAAAAGCACCGGAATTTCGTCCGCCGCGATGCCATATGTTAGAGGCGAAGTGCGGTCGACGGTTGCCCGCATTATCGAGCCCGGCAATGCCTCCGGCACTTTGTTCGCATTTGCCGACGGCGATGCGATCGGCGGAAGTCCCGGAGCGATGCCGTCAGCCTTGTCAGATTTAAGTTCAGGGGTCGGCGTTGGTTCGGGAAGCGGCGTCTTTTTCGGTAATGGTGTAGGCGCCGGGGCCGTTTCAGCCTCTTTTCGCTTGTCAGGGTCTTGCCCATCGCTAACCTTGCCTTTTTCTTCGTCGTCGTCGCTGCCGACCAGACGCGAGGACGTTAGCGACACATCTTTGAGTGCGGCGAAAACCGATCCGCCGCGAGCCGTGATCAGCGTTCCGCCGTGCGAAACCCATTCCTTGAGAGCCGATACGCCGCCGGACCCGAACGCACTGAAATACCGGCCGGGCGAGCCGCTCGGCAAAATGAGGACGTTGTAATCTTCGAGTCCGTTGCTCTTGATCGACGCGATCGACATCGGCGTAAAAGCGACGCCGTATTTGTCGAATGTCCACCAGATCGAGCCGAATGACGTCTGATCGACCGCCTCGTCCGCTACCATGGCTATCTTAGCGGCGTGAAGCGACGATATCGCTTCACCGCCGATGCCTGTGTCACCCTCGTCGGCAAACCCCGAATTAGCGGGGTAAACATTTACGCCCATCTCGACAGCGAGCTTTGCCACAGCGTCGTGGACCGTTTCCGGATTTCGCGACACGCGAAGTAAAAAGGTGCCCACCGGCCAATTGCGCCCCGCGGCGTTGAGCGAACGTGTCGCGACGGCGACGCGAAATCCCTGCTGCTCCAGACGTATCGCCATCGCGCCTGCGGCGTCAGTGTCGTAAGGAATTATATACGCGACCTGTGCCCGGCCACCGAAGGTTCCGCGTTTCGCGTTCGCCAGATATTCATCGGTCACGTCGGCACCGGCGATGCTGCCTGTGTCCTCGGTCCAATAGGCCTCCACGCCGAACGCGAGCGGCAGCGACCACGCGGTGATGTCGTAAAAGCCGTAGTCTTCCTTCGACTGGCTTTTGCCGCGCATTTGATTGCGGCCGAAACGGCGCAGGTTGTCATCGACAAACGCCTTGTCCTGCGGCGTGTCCTGTTCGAGGATCGATTTGATCAAGATCCTTTGCGGCTGGTTCAGATCTATGATGTACGAGCCGGCGGGGAATGTCCGCGCCGCTGCCGGAGAATCTTTCTCCATGTAGCTATGCGCGGTCGTTGATGTAAACGCAGAGCCCGCGACCTTTACTTCGATCCGCGAGCGTCGAAGCGTTTCGATCAACTCTGCACTCTTCACGCGGTCAGTCGTCGGCGGGATGATGACACGCTTCAGTTTGCCGGCCGCGTATTCGTTCATGCCTTTCGCACGAAATTCGTAAAAATCCTTTAGCCGTTCGGCCTTGTTCACCGCCGTTTGTTCGAGCGTGGTCATCGACGCGACAAAGTGTTTTGCGATGGCGCTCCGCAGCGTAGCGATCGTTCCGTCCTCGCGCGTATATCGCAGACCCTTGAAACCGCCGCCGTCGGTCTCGTATGTCATGCCGATCGCGCCGTTCAGCGACGGATATGTGTCCCAATAGCCCGGATAGAACAGATCGAAAACGTCGCGAACGAAATAATCCCAGTGATTTGCGTCGAAGGCATGAGCGTTTGCACGTCCGTAAATGTCGAGCCACTTATTTGTCACCGGCTGGGGAAAATTCGGATTGATCGGTAGAGCGGCGGGCGGGAAAAAGAACTGCGACGGCTGGCCGTGATGATCTACCGAGACCTGCGGATTCCAATCGAGAAATGCCTTTTGCAGATTCTGCGTTTCCTTTTGCGTCATCGCGAGAGTGTCGCGGTTAAGATCGAAACGGTAATGGCTGACGCGGCCGTATATGCTCCACGGTTCGCGGTGCTCGAACGCATTCCGATCGGCATTACCCATCCCGACCGAGTTATACCACGTGACAAAACGCTCGTGACCGTCCGGATTTTCTCCCGTGACAACAAGCACCACGGTATTTTTTAGAATATCCAGCGTTTTCGGTTCGTTCGACGCGGCGAGCTGATAAATGACCTGCATCATCGTCTCGAACGACGCCGATTCGTTGCCGTGAATGGTATAAGCCATCCACGCGATTGCCGGCGTATTCTGCGCGATAGCCTGAGCTTCCGATGCGTTCGTGCGTCGCGGATCCGCAAGGCGGCCGATCGTCGCTTTGATATCGTCGATCCGCGATATATTTTCCGGAGCCGATATCGCAACGATGTGCTGCATACGATGTTCGTTGGTTTCGCCGATGTCGTAGATCTTCACGCGGTCGGGCGCCGCGGCGGCGATCGATTCGATCACGCGTTCCATCTGCGAATATGTCGTGTGAAAATCCCCGACGTCGAACCGCAGAATGCTCTGCGGCCGCGGCACGTTCGGGCGGTAATCACCGCGTGTGTAAAAATCGAACTTTTCGTCGGCCTGGCCGGCTGCGGCCTGGAAAAGCAGAAGGCCGAGACAAGCAACGGCAAGGAAATTTCGGATCTTCATTATTTATCGTTTGAGCTAATGCGTCGTGATGCGGTAACGTTTCTAATATTGCCCTAAAATATTAAACTGTAACGGCTTAAACGCAAAAAGAAAGTGAGAAGTTTCGAACCAAAAAACGAGTGCCCGCGATGCGGCTATCCAATAATGCAAAGCTGGCATGAGCTGCCCGACGACCAGCGTTTTATCATCGAGCGTCTGCCGACCGCCGATCACGAGCCTCTCGAAGAACGAAAAAAGCACCGCTTTTGCAAACGGTGCCTTTTCGAGGATCGGTTACGAGAAACGCGCGAGGCGTGAAATTTATTTGTCGTTTTTGACGTTCTTACTCTCGTCGCCCAGGTCGTTGACCTTTACGCCATGCGTCGCGAATTCCGACGCAATCTGACGAAAATTATTATCGCCCAGTTTTATAACTGCAAACTCCTTTTCCGTTTGCACGGTCATCCAGTGCTTCTTTTTCTTAATGAACAGAAAGGGCAGTGCGAATATAAAACCTACCAGCAACGCTGTCACAACGGCTCCGCCACCTGATAGCATTGGCTTTTTGGCGAATGAGGCATCAGCGACTTTGATGTCAGAATAGGCGATCTCTTTTGCCGATGACGCGAAGTTCTTCTTGTCGGGCACGACGGTGAATGTCTTTTCCTTAAATATAATGTCGGCATCGGTTTCGACCGATTTCTTGCCGTCGTTGACTACGAGTTCGACATCGTATTTTGTGTCTGCGGCGAACGCAAGCGGCGCCGTAATGGTGAGCATTGCAGCGATAACGATCGCCGTTACGAACGGATATAGACCTCGATCTTTGAGGCTAATTACGAATTTCATGTTTTCTCCTGAGTGGGTTTGGATGAAACAGCGGCCGAGGCTGCGGCCTTTGCGTCGGATGCTATTTAACACTAACACTTCATTTTCGGCAACAGGACGCGGTAGAAATTAAATATTATTTTTTTGCCCTAGACTGCGTCGGAACGGAACGCTAGTCATTTTCCGGAAGAATACTGTCGAAAGCAGCTCGTATCTCAATGCGATGAAGTGCCAGTTGGGGTTCGACATCAGCGGCGGAGCTGAGTTCGAGACGCTGCGCGATGACATCCATTGCGTGAAGATTTGCCTTGGGTAAGAGTGTACGGCGGCCGACCGCCAACCGGATCGCGTGATCGAGTCGCGACAAGTATTTATAACCGGCCGCCAGACGGTCGTGATCCGCTTCCAACAACGAATTATTTTCCAACAGCCGCCGAAGCATCGGTCCGGTCGAGCGTTCTTCGCCATCGTTAGGAAGGTTGTCGCGTAGCTGCAGGTAGCGCACGGCAAAATAAACATCGAGCATGCCGCCCGGGCCGAATTTGATATCGGGCGAGGCGTGGCTGCCGCGCGAACGCTCACTTTCAAGTCGCAGCCTGATCCGGCGCGTCTCGGCCGCAAGTTCGGCCGCACCCGTATCGGATGCACGCATGTGTATCGCGCCTCTGATCGCCGATTCGGCATTGATGCCGACCGAAGCATCGCCGCCGGCGAACCGCAGTTTGACGAACGCCAACAGTTCCCAGACGGCGGCCGACGTCCGTACGTAATCGACAAATGATTCTGTTGAGATCGCGTTCCGTCCGTTGCGTCCGTGTGGTCGCAGACGCAGATCAATACGGTACATACTGCCGCCGCGCGTCATCGACGACAGCGATGTGACGAAAAGTTCGACCGCCCGCGAATAAAGCTCCAGCGTTGCCGGATCGGACGCGGAAATTTCGCCCGTGTGTTCCGAATCGTAAACCATCACAAGGTCTAGATCGGAATCGTAGTCGAGCCCGCCGCTGCCGAGTTTGCCGAGGCCCAACGCCGCGATTCGCGGTTCGTGCATAGCACCGTATCGCCTTTTCAATTCATCGTTTGCGATCCGCAAACCGGCCTCGATGCTTGCACCCGCAAGTGCGGTTTGAAGGAATTTGATCTCGGGCAAACCGATCTCGCCTGCGGCGTCGATCACCATAAGGCCGAAATGGGCTTCCGACCAAATGCGACGTATGGCCGCAAGCCGAGAAGCGAAATCGCTGGCCCGGTCTATCGCCTCATCAAAGCGCGTCAAATAAATGTGCTCGCGAATTTCCTCCACCGATCGCGGAACTGCGTTGATCAAGTCGGGCGAAGCCGCGATCATTTCGCCGACTCTTTGCGACCCAGCCGAAGCCTTTTCGAGCAGCGAACGCTTCGCCGAGCTCAATGCCGATGCGCTTGTGGACGGAACCGCGTTTGGCCGCGAATGCTGCGGCCCATTCACTGGCTTCTTCGAATCATCTACGTGCAGATCGCCCGCATTGTTTTCTTCTGCGCGTTCGGCAAACACACGCTCGAAGACGCAATGCACTCTCTCTGCGTTGGCAGCGAGAGCATCGTCGAAGCCGGACAAAGTTTCAAACTTCATCTTCTTCGCGACGACGAGACGCTTGTCTGCATTCGTCGGAACGGCGTGTGTTTGCAGTCCGTTCTCCATCTGAAGAATGTGCTCCAGCCGCCGAAGGAATTCGTATGCATCGTAGAGCCGGCTAAGCTCTTTCGCACTCAATAAGCCGCGGTCGGCAATTCGCGAAAGGCTGATCAGCGTATGCGGCGCACGCAGCCAGCGATCGGCGCCGCCATACGCGATCTGCAGGGCCTGCGCGATAAATTCGATCTCGCGTATTCCGCCGCGCCCGAGCTTTACGTCAATAAAAGCGTCACCGCGATGCTGCAGGTCAATCTTTTGTTTCGAACGCCGCACGCCGCTCAAAGCGTTATCGACATTCTCGCTTGCAGCGAAAACGGAACTCTCCACCGCGGTAAAGAACTTTTGAAAAAGTTCGGCGTCGCCGGCGCTCGAACGCGAGCGGATCAGCACCTGCCGCTCCCAGCTTTGTGCTTCCGTCACGTAATACCGGACCGTATCGTTGAGCGATAACGCCAGCGGCCCGACGCGTCCGTGGGGCCGAAGACGAAGGTCGACGCGATATGCCGCGCCTTCGCCGCTCTGTCCGCCGACGAGTTTTGCGACCGAAGCGGCGAGCTTCGAAAAATATTCCAGATTCGTCACGGCATCACGCGTGCCCGTTGCAGACGTGGTGCCGTTATTCGAATAGATAAAAAGCAGATCGATATCGGAGGAATAATTGAGTTCGCGTGAGCCGAGTTTGCCTAGCGAGACAGCGCAGAATGTTGCGGTTTTTCGACGGTCGCGGTCGTCCGTTTCCTGCGGAACGCCCAAACGATTATTTGACTCCTGGTCGGCGATCCGAAGTGCGTATTCCAGGATCGCATCCGCAAGATTAGAAATGCCCTCGGTGATCTCTGCCGTCGTGAGCAGACGCCGAATGTCCGCTAGAAAGATGCGTATCAGCTCGCGCCGGCGAAAACGCGCAAGGAGAATGTTGTGATCGACGGTGGAATTGGTGAGTGCAAAACGCGCGAGCGATTCGAGCAGTTGCTCCTTTGTCCGAACGCCCGATTCCAGACGCTTTCGTTCGAGCCACGCGACGTATTCCGGATTGTGAAGAAACGTCGCAGCGATCAGCGGACTGTAAGACACGAGTGCGGCAACGTCCGAGAGCAGGCCTTCGTTTCGCGCGAGCCGCATCGCCGCCGCCGCATGCTGGCCGGAGAACTGGAGCAAAAAACGGCTGGCTGATTGCGGATCGGGCAGATCTCGCGTCAGAATGTCGGGAATGTTCATTCGCGGAATCGCATCGGATCGACGACGTATTTCTTGATCTTGTATCCGAGAATTCGCTCGGTCGAATTCAGCATCTTCGCCGCTTTCGACACATTGCCCTTCGTCGATTTCAGCGCGTCCTGGATCATGTCGCGTTCGAAGGCTGCGACCGCAGACGCGAGCGAAACCTCGGTCACGGTCCCTGAAACTTCGGCCGTCTGCAGTGTCGGCGGGAGGTGATGGCCGTGGATCACATTAGCGTCGCAAACGAGTACGGCACGCTCGATCGCATTTTCAAGCTCGCGCACGTTCCCCGGAAAATGATAGCTCATCAGCATGTCGATCGCCGGTGTCGATATGCGGCGAATACGCTTGTCGTGCTCCTTTTCATATTTTTCGAGAAAGTGCTCGGCGAGCAGAAGAACGTCGGATTTGCGATCGCGAAGCGCGGGCAGAAAGATCGAGAAAACGTTCAGCCGGTAATATAGATCTTCGCGAAATTCGCCGGCGGCGATAGCTTCTTCGAGGTTCTGATTTGTCGCCGCGATAAGACGAAGATTCGATTTGATCGTTTCGGTGCCGCCGAGGCGTTCGAATTCGCGTTCCTGCAGCACACGCAGCAATTTTACCTGTGTCTGCGGCGGCAGGTCGCCTATCTCGTCAAGGAAAAGCGTCCCGCCGTCAGCTAACTCGAATCGTCCTTTTTTTGTCCGGTCGGCGCCCGTGAAAGCACCTTTTTCGTAACCGAAAAGTTCGGCCTCGATGAGCGTAGCGGGCAGAGCGGCGCAGTTTATCTTGATCAGCGGACGCTTGCTGCGAAGGCTATTGTAGTGGATCGCATTTGCGATCATTTCCTTGCCGGTGCCGCTTTCGCCGCGCAGCAGTACCGTCGCGTTCGACCGGGCGACCTGTGTGATCTGGTCGTACACCATCTTCATCGCGTTCGATGTGCCGATAATGTGTGTGAAGTCGTATTTTTCCTTTAGCTCCTGGCGAAGATGCGAATTTTCCTCGATCAATTTTTGACGCTCGCCAAATACGGCACGCTCCACTCGCAGGCTTTGGCCGACGAGCGACGCGAAAAGTTTCAGAAGCTGGGCCTTCTCCTCCAGATCGAACGAATCCGAAAATTCGGCGCAGAGGACGCCAACCGATCTTCGCGCCGCTCGCACCGGGACCGCCACGAGCGCACGAGCATCGACCGCGGATACGTAAGCGAGACTGCTGTCCCCGACCGCGTTTTCTACCACCGAGATCTCGCCTTTGTCGAAAGTTTTCCTAAAGGCCGCACCGTCGGCGCGAGTTTCAAGCTTGCGAAATTCGGCCACGGTCAACCCGGTCGAAGCGAGCGGAACGAGTTTGTCGTCGCCCGTATTGAGTCCGAGAAGAAATGCTCTATCAGCTTTTAGAATGCGCGCGATCTCGTCGACGACCGGATTTAGGTTTACCGGACCGCCCGATCCGATGGAAAGCATTTCACTCAAGGCGGCGATCGATTCGACGACCGAAGAGTCCATATATCCTACAAATTCGTGAGGTGGGAATTAGAACGATTTCATTGGACTCTAGCATATATCGCGTATTTTGGGAAAATGGGCTGTTTATGCGATTAGTATCTTAAAATTGAGGTGAAACAAGGTGAAAAAGACACAAAAATGTCTTTAACCACGGTTGTCGACACGCGCCGCGCGGCGCGACTGCTTCTTTCTGCGCGTTCGGCTAAAATGATATCGTGACCCGACGACACGAGATCCAAATCCCAGAAATAGCAAATAAAATGCGGCTCGAAGACTTTCTTTTCGACCGCTTTGGCGGACTCAGCAAGATGTACCTTCGCGAACTCGTCCGCGACGGGAAATGCGAAGTAAACGGCCGCAACGAGAACATTGGTTATCGGTTGCGGGCTAATGATTTTCTGGAGATCGAGCTCGACATAACGCGCGGGAACGCTATGCGGCCCGAGAATATTCCGCTCGACATAGTTTTCGAGGACGCCGAAATAATTGTTATCAATAAGCCGGCCGGAATGCTCGTTCATCCGACGCACCGAGACAAAAGCGGCACGCTGCTCAATGCACTCTCGTTTTACTTGAATCGTGCAAAAACCGACGGCATTCCCAGCATACGTCCCGGTTTGGTCCACCGTCTCGATAAACAAACCTCAGGGCTGATGATCGTCGCAAAAACCGCGCAGGCACATCGCGTGCTCTCTGACCACTTGAGCCGTAAGCTGGTCAAAAAGCGATACATCGCACTCGTCGACGGCGTGTGCGAGCAGGATAACGGTATCATCAGCCACTCGATCGGGCGATTTGCCGAAGAAAAACGCTGGGGCGTAAAAGCAGACGGGAAGTCTGCGGAAACCCGCTATTGCGTTCTGGAGAGATATTCAAATTCAACCCTGCTCGAACTCGAACCGGTCACCGGCCGCACAAATCAGCTTCGCATCCACTGCGCCTCGATCGGCCACCCGATCACCGGCGACACCACGCGCGGCGGCCGCGAATTCACCCGCCTCTGCCTCCACGCCGCACAACTTGCATTCAAGCATCCCGTCACCGGCGATCTCTTGGAGTTCTTTTCGCCTGTCGTTTTTGATCAGATAGCCGTAGAGGAAAATCGAGGACTTGTCTAGGAGCAATAACGGCTGAGATGACGTGGGGCGAAACCGCCACCACGCAACTCGGAGTTTAACGGACAACGTGAAAAGAAAGTCGCTGTTTCGCCCTCACGTCCATTGAATTGTTCGACGGCGCATCACAATTTAAGAATAATTTTAAGCAAATTCATCTGCTTTGCATACAGTTAGATAAAGCTACGGGCTTTGCAGCTTTATAACTTCGGTCATCCATCTTTGAAATCTC
>JBBSGG010000037.1:0-30729 GCA_038254305.1 Pyrinomonadales bacterium | reverse complement strand
TGACGGCGGCGGCAAACCCGATTTCCGGACCGAAGGTTCGTTTCAACCCGACGTTCAAACTATCGGCGAATCCGTCGTGTCGCCGTTCTTGTGGGAACGCGGATATTCGCGCGTCGACCATCTCCTGGCGACGCACGCGGATACGGATCATATTCAGGGGTTGAATGCCGTGGCGGCAAATTTTGCGGTCGGTGATGCGTTGTTCGGCCGCGAGCCGTCAGACGATCCCGAGTTTGCCGAACTTGCGGCTGTGCTCGCGAAACGCGGCATTGCGTCCCGAGCGATCTCGCGCGGAGACGCAACAGAGATCGGTGGAGTGCGTGTTGAGTTTCTGTGGCCCGAAGCCGAGAGTTTGCCAAATTCGCCTTCCGATAACGATCATTCGGTGGTGACGATGCTCACTTTCGGCGAGCGGCGCATACTCCTCACCGGTGACATCGAGCGAGCGGCGGAATCGGCGATCGATGCCGGCGGCGAGCTAAACGCCGATGTGGTAAAGGTGCCGCATCACGGAAGCCGCACATCTTCGACCGCCGGTTTCGTCGACGCCGTGCGCCCGTCGATCGCCGTAGTGTCGGTCGGAAAGCGTTCGCGATTCGGGCATCCGCATCCCGAAGTTATCGACCGTTGGCGGGCCGCGGGCGCAACCGTTTTAACAACCGGCCAAAACGGCGCGATCTCGGTCGAAACCGATGGTCACGAAATGTCGCTGCGAACTTTCGTCGAACAAAAATAGCGCGGTTGCTGATTATCGTTTAAACGAACGAAGGAACGCTTCTTCGGTTTTCGATCAACCGTCCGAGCGTTCCTTCGTTGTCTTATTTAAAGGTAATTTACAGCAGAAAGATCCTTCTGTCAAGTAAATTAATGTTTTACTTTAACAAATATTGTTTAACCTAGTGTTTGAAGTGCCGAAAACCGGTAAATACCATGATCATGCCGTGCTCATCGGCCGCTTTTATCGTTTCTTCGTCCTTGATCGATCCGCCCGGCTGAATTATCGCTGAAATGCCGAGTTTTGCTGCCTCGTCAACATTATCGCGAAACGGAAAAAATGCGTCGGAGGCGAGTGCCGCGCCTTTAACGGGCAGGTCGAAGCGCTCGGCCCGCATGGACGCGATCCGGACCGAATCGACCCGGTTCATCTGGCCTGAGCCTACGCCAAGTGTCTGAAACTCATTTGCGATGACGATCGCGTTTGATTTTACGTGCTTGCAAACCTTCCAGGCGAGAAGCATCGCCCGAATCTGCTCGTCGCTCGGCTGTTTTTCCGAGACTGCCTTGAGATCGGCTTCGCTTACACTGTACGCGTCGGCGTCCTGGACGAGCATTCCGCCAGAGATCTGTTTGTATTCAAACCGGTCCGCCGAAATGTCGCGTGACATCCGCAATACACGAAGATTCTTTTTCGAGCGGAATATTTCCAATGCCTCGGCGTCGATGTCCGGGGCTATGACCACCTCGGTAAACACTTCATTTACAGACACTGCTTCAGTAGGGCCGACTTTGCGATTGAAGGCAACTATGCCGCCGAATGCAGACGCCGGATCGGTTGAAAGAGCGCGTCGGTAAGCCTCGTCGTTATTGCGTCCGACGGCCACACCGGATGGATTTGTGTGTTTAATTATCGCGACGGCGAGTTCATTAAAATCGTTGACGAGATCCCACGCGGCATCGGCGTCAACGTAATTGTTGAACGACATTTCTTTGCCGTGCAGCTGCTCGGAATTCGCTATGCCGCCGCCTTTGTCCGAGACGTAAAGAGCGGCATTCTGATGCGGATTTTCGCCGTATCGAAGATCGGCGACCTTTGCGAGCTCAATAAGCCGATCTTCGGCAAATCGTATCTCGCTAAGAGATCGGTCGGGAGCTGATGCCGCATCTGACAGATCTTCACTTTCGATAAATGTAAGATTCTGCAGAGGATTGTATGGTTCGAGATAGTCGAGATCCGATTCCGTTAGCTGTTTCGATAAATACGAGGAGATCGCCAGGTCATACGCAGCGGTCCGCGTGTATGCAAGCAAGGCAAGGCGGCTGCGAGTTTCAAGCGACAACCCGCCGTCGTTTTCATTCAGCTCGGCAAGAATATCGACGTACATTCGTGCATCGGTAACCACCGCCACATCGCGCCAGTTCTTTGACGCGGAGCGCATTATCGCCGGCCCGCCGATATCGATATTCTCAACCGCTTCCGCTAGCGTCACGCCAACTTTTGCTATCGCATTTTCGAATGGATAGAGATCTATCGCAACGAGATCGATCGGCTCGATCTGGTGAAGGGCCATCGCCTCTAGGTGATCAGGTTTGTCTCGCAAGCCGAGAAGCGCTCCGTGGATCTTCGGATGCAGCGTTTTCACGCGGCCATCCATGATCTCCGGAAAACCCGTGACCTCGGAAACGTCAGTGACTGCGAGACCTCCTTGGCGAAGCGCTGCAGCGGTGCCGCCCGTCGAGATGATCTCAATACCGAAACTCGTCAATGCGCGTGCAAATTCCACGGCTCCGGTCTTGTCCGAGAGGCTGAATAGTGCACGTTTTATCTTTCGTGACTCACTCATAATGTCTCAAGGTTCGAAAATACAAAACGGCGGCCTGTGATGACCGCCGCCAGCGATATGATAATCTGCCAATAAGCCGCGCGAGATGGTGCTCTGGTAAAAAAGTCGAAAATAACGGATCGTCAGAAATGTTAAAAGAAAAAACGCCCAAGAAATATCAGGCTAAGTAAAAATACTAGCGCGTATACCACGATCTTGATTAGACTCATAAAAGGTCCTGTAATTAGAAGGGCGAACAAACGGCCCATGAAGCGAATAGTTTAGTTCCCAACCAGTTTAGATGTCAAAACTCGCGCCTGCGTTTCTGCCCTTTTTGTTGGCATTTTTGCTGATTTTACAATCTTTTAACATTGCCGCGGCCCAAAGCGTTGAGGCGGAGATAACGGTCGATCCCGCATCGCGGACGGCGAGCGTCAGCGGAAGGTTCGTTGCGAACTTCGAACGCAAGGATCCGCTGAGCTTTTATTTTCTCACGTCCGTGCCCGGAAGCCGGGCGATCGCCGACCGCATTTCCGACTTAAAGCTAACGAAGAAAGACGGTTCGACGGTCGGCTACCGGAAACTTGGGCCGGGCGAGTTTTTGGCGGAGGAAAAATACGATACCTGGAGTTATACGGTCGCGGCGAGCGGATCGAATACGACAACGGCTTCAGCTCATGCGTCGTGGATAGCAGATGATAAGGCGGTGATAATGCTGGACGATCTGCTGCCGAAGTTTGCGGGTGTGGCGAGGACGTCGGGTTCGGTAACGATCAAGATCCCCGCGGGCTGGCAAATTGAGACGACCGGCACGCACCAGACCGATGGGTCGTTCCTCGTCACCGACGTCGACAGGTCGGTATTTCTTCTAGGACGAAATCTTACAGTCAGCACATCGACTTCGGGGCCGAAGATAGTGCTCGCCGGAAAATTTTTGTTTACCGAGGCGGAAGCCGCGGCGATGTCCGCCGAGATCTTTGCTGAGTATCAGAAGCTACTGGGTGAACGGGCCGAAGCGGCTGAGATCCTGATTATTCGCTATCCCGATGGTGTCCAGCCAGGAGCGTGGCAGGCCGAAACTCGCGGAAATACGCTGACGATCGTCTCCTCGGATATGAATTTTCGCACGCAGTCGCTTCAGCGCCTGCACGAGCAGCTACGTCATGAGATCTTTCATCTATGGCTGCCGAACGGCGTCGACCTAACGGGCAATTATGATTGGTTTTACGAAGGTTTTGCGTTGTACGAATCGCTGAAGCTGGCGGTTGCGCTTAATCGTATAAGGTTCGACGACTTTCTCGACACGCTTTCCCGGGCTTACAGTATCGACGCGCATCAAACGCACCGGAGGTCGCTGGTGGACGCATCGAGAGATCGTTTCACTGGAAACGATACGCAGGTTTATGCTCGGGGAATGCTGGTCGCGTTCCTTGCCGATGTTTCGATCCTCGATGCATCGCGCGGCCGCCGTTCGGTATCGGATCTATTGCGAAAGATCGTGTCCGAGCACGCCCGCCCGCATCCGCCGGCTGACGCTTTGACGACCGTTCTCGCGGCCATGCGATCGGAAGGCGTTGCGCCGGATATCATCGCGAAATACGTTCAGGGAACAGAAGACTTCGATCTTTCCGCTCTTCGCGCCGCTACCGCCATCGAGCTTACAGCGGAGCGAAATTCCTTCGCCGTAAATGCGAAACGGTCATCGCGGCAAAAGGTGCTGCTGGATAAACTGGGTTATAATAATTGGCGAAAATTGAGTTCGCAATAGCAAATGAAAACGAAAGCATTGTCAGTTATTTTGATCGCCTGCGTCGTGTTGGGTTCGGGATGCGGCTTGTTCGACCAGACGGTCGGCGGCATCGTCGGATCGTCGGATACGGCGACTGTTATGGCGAAAACGGCGCAGATCCGCACCTCTTACGCGGTGGTTGCCGCGGACCTTCTGGAAGTAAAACGCGGCGACAAGCTCGACGTTATAGACCAGATCGACTTCGAGAAAGTGCAGTGGCTGCGCGTCCGCGCTCACGACGAGACGCAAACGGAAGGTTGGATCGAAGCGCAGAATGTGATCACAAACGACGTGCTTGAACGGTCGAAAAAGCTTGCCGAAGGATTTAAAGATCTTCAGCCGCAGGCGGCCGGACAGCTTCGTGCCGCCTCAAATTTGCGGCTTGCGGCGGACATGAATCCTGATAATGCACTTTTTAAGATGCCGAATGGAGCTTCATTCGAAGTGATGGATTGGGAGTACGTTCCGAAACAGGAAGTGCCCGACGTGGACGATGCCGCCAAGGGCGAGAAGAAGTCGACTAAGAAAGCCAAGAACGAAGAGATCGAAGCCGCCAAGGAAGCGGGAGATGCCGAAAAACTCGATGATAAATATGACATTTGGTACCTCGTGAAACTCGATCCGTCGGTGTCTCCGGCGCCGGCAGGTTGGCTCTTCGGCAGGCAGGTCGAGCTGCAAGTGCCCACGGATATCGTTTTCTTTCAGACCAATAATCGCAAATTTGTGAGCTGGCAGCGGCTCGATACCGATTCCGCGGCCAAAGCGGTAACCAGTGATCGAAACGCCACACCCGGAGATTGGATAGTGCTTTCACGGACGAATGCTGTAAAAGCGATCGACGGGGTCGAGGCGGATTTCGACGCGGTTCAGATATTCGCGTTCGACAAATATGATCAGAGTTACTATACGGCATACCGGACGACGACAGACCTGTGGGGAGTGCTCCCGCTGCGGGTCGAGGGCGTCGGCGACAATAAGACCTTTTCGTTGAAACTCCGCAATGCCAACGGCCAGATGGAAGATAAACGGTTCGTAGTATTTCGTGACAAGAGTCGTCTGAAGGTCACGCCGCCGGAAGATATCGCGCAGTATCTACAGGCGAAAGGACGCTAAAGATGGCCGAAATGGACGATGACTGCCCGTTTCCGGAAATTGTCGATATCGACGTCGGCGATACACTCGACCTTCACGCTTTTCGCCCAAGGGACGTCGCAGACGTCACGCGAGCTTATCTCGACGAAGCGCGGCGAAAGGGATTCCGTTTTGTCCGAATTATCCACGGCAAGGGAATCGGCGTACAGCGCGAAGCGGTGCGAAAGATCCTGGCAGAGACTGATTTTATAAAGGGATTTAAAACGGGCGACGAGTTTTCCGGCGGCTGGGGCGCGACCGTCGCGGAACTTAAGCAAATTTAGCGGTCTTCGATCACGTCGGCCCACGCCTCTTCGCCTTCTTCGTCGAGATACATTGCTTCGATCAGCTGGTTCTGTTTAGCTAACCGAGATTCCGCGCACAGCAGCCGTTCCGACAGCTTTTGATGATCGTGTTCGAGTTCGGCTATTCGTTTTTTGCGCTGTTTATCCAGGCGATCGAGGTAGAAAAGGTAAGCGAACTGCAGGCCGGCGATACCGGTCAGCGAAAGACATAGGCAGATAAGGACGTACAACAGCATCTCGATCCGGAACGTTCATCGGCGGTCGGTGACTTGCAAAGTGCCGGCAAATTCCGCACTGGGCGTCACCGCATCGAACCGACGGTCGCGTATTTGAATTCAGTATACTCTTGACCAATGCATTAGGAAAAGTAAAAATTGTCATTGATCGAAGAAGAAAATCTATGCGTGAGGATATCGCGAATTCAATTCCGGAAGCGCCCGTGCTCGATCGACGCGAATTTCTCGTAACGTCGATACTTGCGGCCGGAACTTTTTCAGCCGCAGTGCAGCCGATACAGGCGCAGACCAGGATAACGACCGATTCCGTCGGTCTGGTCGCAGGTGAAGTAAAAATTCCCGTTGCTGACGGACAGATACCGGCTTACCGCGCGATGCCTGGCAAAAAGGGCAAGAAATTTCCCGTCGTACTCGTTGTGCACGAGATCTTCGGCGTCCAGGAATGGGTCCAGGACGTTTGCCGGCGCTTCGCAAAGCTCGGTTATATGGCGGTCGCTCCGGCGTTGTACGCTCGACAGGGCGAAGTGAAGGATCTGAAGGACCCGCGTGACCTGAACACGCAGATATTTTCCAAAATTCCCGATACACAGTCGATGTCCGATCTCGACTCGACGGTCGCCTGGGCGGCAAATAACAGCGGGAACACAAAGAAGCTTTCGATCACCGGCTTTTGCTGGGGCGGACGAATCGTCTGGCTTTACGCCGCGCACAATAAGAATGTCGATGCCGGTGCCGCGTGGTACGGCCGCGTAGTGCCGACGCCGAATTCGCCCGTCAACGCGGCCCAGCCAACGACGCCGATCGATTACGCGAAAGATCTCACGGTGCCGGTTATAGGGTTTTACGGCGGTCTCGACAAAGGCATCACGGTCGACGGCGTTCAACGGATGCAGGACGAACTGAAAAAGGGAAGATCGGGCTCAAAGATAATTGTCTACCCGAATGCGGATCACGGATTTCACGCAGACTACCGTCCGAGTTACAACAAACAAGCGTCGGATGACGCGTGGGCGAAACTGCAGGCGTGGTTCAAGGAACACGGCGCCGCCTGAGACTTTGAAATAACGCGTCGATTCGACGTATTTGTCTGAAAAGAGAAATTTCGTTATCTAATGCAATCAGCTAATTTACAACTTATTTACACGCTTTTGTGCGACGATGTTCGGATTGAGATGGGCAACAAGATATCGCTGATGGGTATCTTTCAAAACATCATGGTCGACAAGCTGCCGATCTCACTGATCAAGTTTGCCGTGATAAATCATTGGAAAGGCGAGGGAAACCACCAGACCGAGGTGCGAATACTTTCGCCCGATAAAATAAACATGGTCGTTACTTCGCAACCGACGCCGATCGAGCTCGCGGCCGGCGGATTTACCGATAATGTCAGCTTTTTCGTCAACGTCGTTTTTCCGTCGGCCGGAACATATTGGGTGCAGACACTCGCGAATACTGTGCTGCTCGAGGAATTTCCGCTGATCGTAACGGACACCGGCACGGTTAATGGAAGCCAGCCCGCAGAAGAGATCTCGGAAACGATAAACTGATTCTTATTTAGACGCAAAAAGGGCAGGAAGCTGAAAACTTCTTGCCCTTTCCCGTTTTCTATCTACGCGCTACTTTTCCGAACGAGAAATATCCAATGTGATCGCGAGACGATAGATCGCGGCGTTGCTGACAGTTACTTCCTTTGTACCGACGGCTCCCTTGAACCGGGCGGTGATCTTGAATTTGGCTTCGGCCTCCGGCTGGCGAAATGTGAATTCGCCGCTGATGTTCGTCAATGCGTTTTCGACCCTTGTCGTCGACCCGTCCGCGTTGATCCTTTCGAAATCGACCTTTGCCCCGGTGACGCTCGTGCCTTCACGGTAAAAAACGCTGCCCTTGATGATGACCTGCGTTCCCTGATCGCGAGAGAGGATCAGTCGTTCGCCCAGATCGCGCGTCTTGCCGCTTTTTACCTCGACGTTGTAAAGCACGCCCGTGCTGTAGCCGCCGGCGTCGAAGACAACATTGTAGTTTGCCGATTCGAGCCCGTTGATCGAGAACATCCCTTTCGAATCTGAGGTGGCCGACCGGACATCCCTGCCGTCCTTTCGGACGGTTACGGTCGCGCCCGAGATCGATTGACCCGTATTCGCACGAACCTTTCCTTTTATGCCGCCGGTCTGCGCCTGGCCGGCAATGGCAAGGCTGGCGATCGCGATCAGCGATAACAGGCAGAAGCGTGTAAGTCGATGTGGTTTGATCATTTTACGCGGCGGCGGAGTTTTCCTTTCGATATTCGGCGGCCACATCATTGATGATGTCTTCGAGCTGTCGGGTTGGCTGATAGCCGATCAGACGTTTTGCTTTTTCGAGGTTCGGAACTCGGCGCTGCATATCTTCGAAGCCGTCGCCGTACGCTTCTTCGTACGGAATGAACTGGATCTCGCTCGAGCTGCCGGTAAGGTCTATGGCTTTTTGAGCGAGCTGCAGGATCGAGGTTTCTTCATCGTTGCCGAGATTGATCACCTTGCCAAAACACTCCGGATTGTCGAGCAGCGACGTCAGGCCTTCGACGACATCGTGGACATGCCCGAAGCAGCGTGACTGCGTCCCGTCGCCGTGGACGATGATCGGCTCGTTCTTGATCGCCGAATGGACGAAACGCGGCACGACCATTCCATACTGTCCGGTCTGACGCGGCCCGACAGTGTTAAATAGGCGAACGACCACGACGGGGAGACGCGTTTCCTTGTAATGAGCAAGGGCGAGAAATTCGTCGAGTGTTTTTGCACATGCGTAAGCCCAGCGATGTTTGTCGGTCGCGCCCGTCAATAGATCGTCGTCCTCACTGAACGGCACCGACGCACCCTTGCCGTAAACTTCCGACGTGCTCGGGATGAGCACGCGTTTACGGTAGCGTGAACAAAACCCGAGTACGACATCGGTTCCGCGAAAGATAGTTTCGATAGTTTTGACCGGGTGGTCCATTATCAATTTCACGCCGACGGCACTCGCCATGTGATAAACGTGGTCGGTTTCGCGGATCAGGTCTTCCATCAGCTTTTCGTTGAGCACTGTGTCAATGATCAGGCGAAAATGCTCTGTATCCTCCAGATGCGCAACGTTTGAATAGCGGCCGGTTGATAGATCGTCGATGACCGTGATCTCGTGTCCCTGTGAAATGAGTTTGTCGGCAAGGTGACTGCCAACGAAGCCGGCACCGCCGGTGATGAGAATTTTCATAAATTGTGTGCGGCAGTTCTGACCGGCCGCTTGAACAGGCCAACGACCTGTAGATACCTAAGTGTTGATTCTACCGCTGAAATACGTGACCGCCTTTGCTAAGCCTTCCGCCAGCGGCACGGTCGGCTGCCAGCCGAGCAGTGCTTTAGCGCGTTCTATATTCGGCTGACGCTGTTTCGGGTCGTCCTGCGGCAGCGGCATGTATTTTATCTTGATCTCTTTACCGCATGCTTTTCCGACCTCGTCGGCAAGCTGATTCATCGTGAATTCGCCCGGATTTCCGATGTTGACGGGCAAATGTATGTCGCCACCTTCGGCGTTCATCAGACGTATGAGCCCCTCGACCAGATCGCTTACGTAACAAAAGGAACGAGTTTGCGAACCGTCACCGTAGATCGTCACTTCCTGGCCGCGAAGCGCCTGTACGATAAAATTTGAGACGACGCGGCCGTCATTCTCGAGCATTCGCTCACCGTATGTGTTAAAGATCCGTACGATCCGCGTATCGACCGCGTTTTGGCGATGATAATCCATCATCAGCGTTTCGGCGACGCGTTTGCCTTCGTCGTAACAGCTTCGGAGGCCGATACAATTGACGTTGCCGAAGTAATCTTCCGTTTGCGGATGGATGAGCGGATCGCCGTAAACCTCCGACGTCGATGCCTGCAATATGCGCGCCCGTACGCGCTTTGCCAGCCCGAGCATGTTGATCATACCCATGACGCTGGTCTTTACGGTCTTCACCGGATTGTACTGGTAATGCACGGGCGAGGCCGGACACGCCAAATTGTAGACCTGATCGACCTCGAGCAATATCGGCTCCGTCACGTCATGCCGTACAAGCTCGAATCGTGTGTCGCTCAAAAGATGCGCGATATTTTCCTTTCGACCGGTGAAAAAATTGTCGAGACAGATAACATCATTACCTTCGCCCAGCAGCCGTTCGCAAAGGTGCGAACCGATGAATCCGGCTCCGCCGGTGACTAAAATACGCATATCGATGGATCGCCCGAAATCGAGTGAAAATGGAGAATTGAGAATGCAGGAAAAATTCTCAATTCTCCATTTTCAATTCTTAACTATTTTAAGTGTTTTTCGAAGAAAGCCAAAATACGCTCGTATTCGTCGGTCCAGCTTTCGGGGCGAACGAAGCCGTGATTTTCGGACGGGTAGAACATTACTTCGAAATACGGCGTCTTGCCGAGGCGGATCAGCTTTTCGACGAGCTGCATCGAGTCCTGTATATGAACGTTGTCGTCCGCCTCGCCGTGCAGGATCAAAAGCGGGCGTTTCAACTGGTCGGCGTAAGTGATCGGCGAGCTGCGTTTGTAGGCTTCCGGATTTTTATCGGGAAAGCCGAGACGCTGAGCCGTGTAGCCTGGCGACGATGCGTAATAGTTCTTCCAGTCCGCGACAGGCCTCAACGCCGCCGCCGCCGCGATCTTATCGGGAGCACGCATTGCCAGCATCTCGGCCATAAATCCGCCATAGCTGCCGCCGTACACGCCGACCTTATCCGGATTTACCGAATAGTTTTTGACCATATAGTCGATCGCATCGATGTGGTCGTCCATGTCCTTGCCGCCGAGAAAATCGTAAACATCCGTCCGCCAATCACGACCGTACCCGGCCGACCCGCGATAGTCGATGTCCAGCACGACGTAACCCTTCTGCGTCAGTAGCTCGTTGAACATAAACTCGCGGTAATAGCTGTTCCAGCCATTGATCACGTTCTGCAGATAACCCGCGCCATGGACGAAAACGACCATCGGGTACTTTTGCTTTGGGTTGTGACCGGCGGGGAGATAGATCTTTGATTTTATTTGTTTTCCGTCGCGGGATGGGATGTCGATGAACTTGGGAGCGTTCCATTTTCTCTGAAGAAACGGGTCGGGTGTTGTATGGGTTAAGAAGATCCGATCGGCGATCGATTCGCTTCCGGAGCAGGCCATACAGATCTTTTGTGCGACGAGTTCGGCTGGATGGTCCCATCGTGAAAACCCATAGACTACTTGAGGGATAGCCGAACTTGATTCCGTCGCGATCTGGGGGGACTCGATCATGCCCGGTAAAGGTGTTGGGTTGGTGTCGTCAAACGTTTCCACCTTAAACGCATTAGCCGTAATAACCGAGAACCGTCGAGTTGCAGGCCCTGCCTCCGTAGACATGTAGATTATTTGTACCGCCTTGGGATCCCACTTCGCCCACTCCACTTGCCAGTTTCCCTTTGTGAGCTGCTTAATCTCAGGCGTCGTGGCATATCCCGCATCTGTTGAATTTTCCTGACGGATAACGCCCGTAGGGTTTGGCTCGGCCAATCGTTTTTGCAGAGTCGCGAGATACAGATGGTTGAAGCCGTCTTTTTCTGAGCCGAAGAAAAGCTCGCTAGCATCATTTGGATTCGGTTCGACGATCGATGAAAGGGGAGCCTGCCATTTGTCGTCGGTTTCTTCGGTTACTAGGATCGTTTGTTCGTCCTTGGCACCGACGTTGTGGATGTAAAAGAGCTGGCGGCGTTTTGTGTCTTTGTCGACGCGGTCGGCGATGAGGCTGCGGCCGTCGGCGGCCCAGACGATGCGGCGAAAATTGCTGACGCCTTCGGGTTTAGGGAGCTTGATCTCGAAAGGCGTGTCTCGGCTGCCGTCGGCAGGAACAACTAGTATCTTTTGTTCGGACCACCCGCGACGCACATTCGACGCCTGAACAAATTCATCGAGATAATTCGGCACGACCAGAGCTTTCTGTTTAGAACTGTCGGCAACAACGTATGCGACCAGCGAGCCTTCTTTGTTCGGCGTCGCGTTCGTCACCGAAACGAATGTCGCCGGATTGGCTTCCCTTGAGATCTGAGTGATCAAATTTGAAGCCAGGTTCCAGGCGAAAAGATTTCCGCCCTGCGTGTAAAGAATGCGGTCGTTGTCGATAAATCTGAGCGCCGCCTCGGGTGCCTGAGTCTGCGTCAACCGCATCGGTCTACCGCCCGGCGTCAAAATATAAAGATCGCCGCCGTAGGAAAAAACAAGCCGCTTCGAGTCGGGTGACCATTCGAAATTGCCGAGCTGGTTTTCCCGCTCCTTTACAAAATCGTCACGCAGGACAAGGCCGTAATCGAGCTTATTTTCTTTTTCGGGAGTGCGCATCGGAACCGGCAGGTCGTTTATTCGCAAAATGATCTTCGAATCGCCGCCGGACGTTGAAACAAGATAAAGATCGCGCGGAAGTTTACCTTCGGCATTCCACAGGTAGATGACTTTGCTGCCGTCAGGCGAAAGCTTCTCGCCCTCGGCCCTCATCCCGGCGATCGACGGCTCGGCCATGATCTGGCGAACGGTCAGGTGTTGAGCGGAGATGGAGGAAAAAAGCGATGCGAACAAGGCGATATTCAAAACGCCTTTCAGAAAAATTCTGCTGATCATTTCTTATTCTTCGTAAGGGTCTAGGGCTTCTCGCAAGGCAAGTAACTCAGGCAACACCAGGTGATCCTTGGGCCGATCGGCGGCAGTTTTTGATTCGATCAAGGCGTCGAGGTCGAAAGCCTTCACTTCAACGCCGTAAAGTGTGAAAACAACCGACCTTGCGATCGCGTCCGAGTAGTCTCCGACGCCTTTCACTTCGCCGAGAAGGTCGATGTCGCCGATAGCAGTTTCGAATGTGAAATTGGTTCCGTTTCGCAAGGTACTTACATCAAAAAAATATGGCAAGTCATCTGGCCAATCTCGAGGTTTCGGGTCGAAAGGCGATAACGCGGCCACCAGGCGTTCGATGTTGGACTTATCACGCGAGTAGCAAAAATCGAGATCGCGAGTTATGTACCCCGATGAATGAAGTGTAACAGCGACACCGCCAACAATGACGTAGTCGACATTGTTGGCGGCGAGACTGGCGATCGCTTTTTCGATGTCGATCATTAACTCTTGCTTTTACGCACCGGGCCGGTTTTTCGAGCTTTTTCCAATTCAGCCAGAAATTTCATGCTGGACTGCAAGTTGTCAATGCGCTGCTGAGGCGTCAGGTGCAGCTGCGAAGCCGTCAGTGAAAGATCGATGCCAAAGTCGCGAGCCGCGGCCGCCAAGCTCCCGGGACGTGGGTTTAGAAGTTTTTCCTCGGGCGTTCGTTTCATAATGCAATTTTACGGCAATTCGAGGGCATTCGCACGTCTTTCTGCTTTTTGGGCTTCGGTCAGGCGTTCGTAGCCGTAGACGGCGCTTTCCCATGTTCCGTACATTGCGTTTGGCAGGACGATGAAACGCTTGCCCCAGAGCTCGCGGGCTTTGTCCGCTTCGTTAAAGCGCTCGATGACAGATTTTCGTTCGAAAACGTTAGAGAAATCGTCGAGATTATCGCCCATCAGCATGACAATACGGTATTTTGCGGCGATCGCGATTCGGCGCGGTTCCTTGGTCGATTCCTTGTCGCGAAGCTGGACGTTTTCCGCGGAAATGTCGGTAAACCCGACGCTCCTCAGATTGTCGATCGTCGCCTGTTTCTGTACCTCGTCGCGGTTGGAAAGGTAAAAAATCTTTACGCCTTTCGACACGGCGTAATTCAGAAAGTCGACTGCACCGGGAACCGCTTTGGCTTTTCGCATCTCGCCCCAGGCATACCAATCTTTAATGTTAAAAGGCAAACTCTTCTTTGCTCCGGCTGCGTTTGCCGGCGAATTATCGAGCACTGTTTCGTCTATATCGACAACGATCGCGCGCGGTCGGTTTCTTTCCGCCTTCAGCAATTTTTTGACGTTTTTCTTATCGAGATCCGCGTCGAGCTGCCACCGTGCAAGGTTATACGCCTGATAGGCGAGTGCTCTATATTCCGCCGCCTTCTGTTGATAAAGGATCGCCCCGATCTGATAATCGTAATCGCCGGCGGCGGTACGAGTAACGGCATGCTGAGCCCCGCTTGCCGAGGCGAAATATGCAGAAACGGCCGTGGCTGCGAAAAAAGCCGCACCCAGAAGTGTTCGATTCACTTTCATATGGTTAATTGGAGAAAGATTTCGAATCGATTATAAATGATTTATGCAGGAAAAGCCGAAGCCGAGTGACAAGGGCGCCGATGAAAAGAAGGGAGCTGCTGAAGCCGATCAAACCGAGCGGCCATATTATTACGACGACGCTCATGGATACGAGATTTTTGAAGACGACGAAAACGATTATGACGAAGACGACAGCATGGTTGACGCCGAATCGCCTAAGCCGCGCTGATCTCGACAACACATTTCGGCGACAGCTAACATAAAGAAAGAACAGAAACGTGTTGTAACACGGCGTTTCTGTTCCTTTTTGCAATCGAGCCGAAAATTTATGCCGGCTGCTGCCGCTTGTCGAAAGATACCATCCACTGAACACCGAATTTGTCCGTGAACATCCCGAAAAGTCCTCCCCAAAACGCATCCGCGAAGGGCATCATCACCTTGCCGCCGGCAGAGAGGCTGTCAAATAACTTACGCCCTTCCTCTTCGGAATCGGCGCTGACAGAGACCGAATAATTGTTTCCGGCCTGGAACGGAGCGCCCATGCCTTCAACGGAATCGCTTGCCATCAGCATATTGGCCTTGATCGGCAGCGCAATGTGCATGATCTTCTTTTCGGCACCTGCCGGTATCGGCATGCCGCAGTCGATGTCGTTCATATACATTTTTACAGCGAATTCGCCGCCAAACTGCGATCGATAAAATTCGAACGCTTCTTCGCAATTGCCCTGGAATGCCAGATAGGGATTAATAGTAGCCATTATCAAGTTCTCCTTTGTAATTCTTTAGGTTGTTCAATGGTCTTCACTGAGCCGCGAACGGATTTACGTCCGCGCTGGGGCCGTATATCGACGGAAGTTTAACGTCCAACTGTCTAAGATACGTCGAGAGTTGGCCGCGATGGTGGTAGTTGTGGTTGAGCAGGATCGACCGCCAAAAGGCGATTCGCGGCATGCGGCTATCGTCGTGTTTCCACTTACGAGTTTCCATTCGGTAAACAATGATTCCTCACTGGTCGCACAAACGATCGTTGATTTATCTATCGCTTTTCGACGTCGTCCTTCAGCCGCAGCAGCGTGCTCGACCACAGTTCAGCGAAAGGACTGACCCATCGTTCGTAGATCTGCCTGATCGGCACCGCGTTTAGCGAGTTCACACGCCGTCGCCCCTCAGCACGCGTTATCACCAGCCCAACGTCGCGCAGGACGTCGATATGCTTCATTACTGCGAACCGTGTCATGTCCGTAAAGACCTCGACAATTTCCGTGGTAGTCTTCGGCCCCTGTCGCAGAAGATCGAGGATCGTGCGGCGTGTCGGGTCGGAGAGAGCTTTCCAGATATTGTCGAGATCTTCGGCCATCGTTTAGGCGGGCGACGCCGACGTTTTTTCGAAATCCTTTCGTACCGCGTCGATCATGTGGTTCCAGCCGTGCGAAACGCCTTCGCGATGTGCCGGGTCGATCATTCCGACGGCCCGGTGACGCAGCGAGATCTTAGTTCCGTCGTCAACCTTCTCGAGTTTAACCTCGATATGATTGATCGCCGGGTATGACATGAACATCGGCCCGCTTATTTCGAGCAGTTCTGGTGCTTTGATCGCCTGCACGTGTCCCCAAAGGTGCTGAACGCCTTCACCGCGGTCGCGAAACCATCGGCCGCCTGCCCACGGCTCGATGTTCAATTGCAGCGATTCGCCGTCGGGCCGCGTGTTCCCCTCGCCAAGGCGAAAGAGCATGCCTTCGAAAACCTCGTCGATACCGCCGTTTACCACGACACTCTGCTGTACATCAATCGTCATTTCATCAAATTTCATTTTATCGCCTCCTAATACGTAACTGAAAAGTAACGTATTACCGAACGTCTGTCAAGTTAAATTTCAGATATCTCAAAGACTGAAGGAATGTGAAAGGGCCCAACCCCAAAGCTAGCGCCCGACGAAAAGAGGCTGTCTTTTCAGACAGCCTCTGCTTCCAATCGCTGACAATGAAATCTATGCGTTGAGCTGCCCGTTTGCCTTCGTGACGCGTTTACGGGCGAGTAACCTTGGAGTTCAGATTACAAAATTGTCTTAAAACAAATTACACTCCTTGGTTGATCCCGACAGTCTGGCCGCAAGGAACTGTAACGTTACCGTTTTGATCGCTTACCACGACTCCTGCGTTTTCTCCATTGCCCGAGTCGACCAAGACGATTAGTACGTCCGCCTCCCGACGTTCACGGTTGAGGCCTGGCAGCCCGCGTCACAACCAAAAATAAAACATGCACATGCAAAAAGCATTAGTAATGGTTTTTTCATGACTAGTTACTCCTCTCGTTGATGAGCGTCAGAACCCTAGCTACCGAGGCATCGTCGAAAAGATAATTCGTCGGGCTGCTATAGAGATATCCATTAACTCCAAACGCTTTTCGACCTTGCGGACTCGGATATTGTTGATTCCAATAGGAACTTAGGGTTTGTTGCTGGATTGCCATCCTTTGCTGTAAGTCAACTGAATTACCTAGAAGCATGTCATTCGTCACTACCGCATAGGAAACAAGCATAGCCTTCGCGGGAGTCAGGCCCTTCGTAGAACCAGTGAGAAATTCCGGATCAGCGTCTGAAAGCGTCCTGACGCGTTCGGAAATCTCATTGACTATTCGGTTGTAAAGAGCTGCCCGATTAGCTTGTATCAATAGGGGAGGATAGCCGGATCGCGATCGATTATAGTCAATTTGAGCATCTCTTGCATACTCGAGCTGACTCACGAAATATTGCGGCTGCAACGAACCTTCCCCATTTGCACGCAACCGGACCATGCTCCGTCCGCTCTGAAACGTCGATGACAATGACGAATCGTTGAAGCCACGCAAAGTGTCCGACATACTACCAATGTCGCTGTCAGTGAGTGTAACAAGCCGCTCAAACGCAACGTCGGTTAATATTTGAGCCAGTTGCGATTGACCGACGGATTTACTTTGATTCCAGCACAGCTGTTCACTCTGCCGCAGGGCGTCTTTGTTTGACTGGCTTAGGGCCACGCCAGAACGATAAGAGATATAGTTCCCAAGATTGTCGGGCGCTGAGTTTATTAACGAAAGGTCGTTGCTCTTAGGCAGGTTTAGTTCCGCGAGGGAATTGAGAATTTTCTGATTAAAATCCGCGCTATTGGTAACGCCAGCAGCAGAATTTGTAATCCAAAGAAATACTCCGGCAATCGTAACGATCGATAAAGTCAATACGCACGCTATTTTCTTATTCGAAGACATGAGAGATTCTCCTTTTGATTTCGAGACGTAGAAGAGGCCTTCGGTACACTTGAGACTTTTAAGCTATGCCTATTAGAGTCTTATGTCAACGAAAATGTTTTGGAGCGGTCGAATGTGGAATGGGCTCTCGGGCGTAGTATTTATGATCCCGACGAGCCGACATTCAAGGTAAACAGCGTCGTGCGAACTTTGATTGTGGAAAGCGGGTCAGTCCACGGTAAGGGCGATCTCCCTATCTTTTCGGACGTTCGTTCGCTTTAAGAACGCGCTTTCTCAGTCTGATCGCTTTCGGAGTGACCTCGATGAGTTCGTCGTCGGCGATGAATTCGAGGGCTCGTTCGAGCGACATCTCGCGGACCGGAACGAGGCGCATGGCTTCGTCGGCGGAAGTTGTTCGCATGTTCGAGAGTTTCTTTTCCTTGATCGGATTGACGTCGAGGTCGACGGCACGTGCATTTTCGCCGACGATCATACCTTCGTACACCTTGATCTGCGGTTTGACGAAAAGCGTTCCGCGTTCCTGCAGGTTGTAGAGAGCGTACGTGTTCGTCTCGCCCATGCGGTCGGAGACGAGCGAGCCGGTCGCGCGGCCCTTTAGATCGCCCTGCCATTTATCGAACCGCAGAAAAAGCGTATTGAGGAGGCCGGTACCTTTTGTTTCGGTCAGGAATTCGCCTCGGAATCCGATCAGCCCACGTGACGGAACTTCGTATTCAAGACGAACGCGGCCGGAGCCGTTGTTGATCATCTTGGACATCTGGCCCTTTCGACGGCCGAGAGCTTCGGTTACCACGCCGATGAATTCTTCCGGCACGTCGATCACGACCTGTTCGATCGGCTCGAGCGTCTCGCCCGTTTTTTCGTCTTTCTTCGTAATGACCTCGGGTTTCGCGACCTGCACCTCATAGCCTTCGCGACGCATCATTTCGATCAGGATCGCCAGCTGCAGTTCGCCGCGGCCCGATACTTTGAATTGTTCCGAATAACCTTCGACCTGCGTGATCCGTAGAGCGACGTTGCCGAGCAGCTCGCGGTCAAGTCGGTCCTTGATCTGCCGCGAGGTGACAAACTTTCCGTCGATTCCGGAGAACGGCGAATTGTTAACGCTGAAGATCATCGAGATCGTCGGTTCGTCGACGGCAATGATCGGCAGCGGGCGCGGATTTTCGACCAGCGTGATCGTTTCACCGATATTGATATCGTCAAATCCGGCAAGCGCGACGATCTCGCCGACACCGGCTTTGTCGACCGAAGTGCGGTCGAGGCCTTCGAATACGAAAAGCTCTTTCACACGCGTTTTCTGCGTCGAGCCGTCGATCTTCGCGACGATCACTTCTTGATTCTTGGATATCTCGCCCGAAAAGATACGGCCGATCGCGAGACGCCCGACGAAGGCGTTGTAATCGATATTCGCAACGAGCAGTTGTAGCGAATCGGTGCGGATGGCGTGCGGTGCCGGAATCGTTTCGATCACCTGATCGAAAAGCGGAATGAGATTTTTCGATTCGTCCTCAAGGTTTTTCTTCGCGACGCCGTCACGGGAAACTGCGTAGAGTATCGGAAACTCGATCTGTTGATCATTGGCACCGAGATCAATAAAAAGGTCGTAGATCTCGTCGACAACCTCTTCCGGCCGTGCGTCCTGGCGGTCGATCTTGTTGACGAGAGCGATGCAGGGAAGTTTGAGCTCGAGCGCTTTGCGCAGAACGAAACGCGTCTGCGGCAGGCAGCCTTCGGCGGAATCGACCAGAAGCACGATGCCGTCGACCATCTTGAGCACGCGCTCGACCTCACCGCCGAAATCGGCGTGGCCCGGCGTATCGACGATGTTGATCTTGTAGTCGCCGTACCGGACCGACGTATTTTTTGCCATGATCGTGATGCCGCGTTCTTTTTCAAGATCCATCGAATCCATCACGCGTTCGACGACCGTTTCGTTGTCGCGGTAGGTTCCGGACTGCTGGAGCATTGCGTCGACGAGCGTGGTCTTTCCGTGGTCAACGTGTGCGATGATGGCGATGTTGCGTATCTTTTCTGTCGGTACCATAGTTGTAAATTTGCCGCAGAAGGCAAACAAGTATAATGGCTTATTAGGCCGGGAAAGGCAACGTCACCGGCCGATAATCGAAATATGAAAATACTATTGATAGGTGCCGGCGGCACGATCGGAAAGCGTTTGGAGGCGGCATTTTTGAAAAAGCATGAAGTTATCCGCGCGAGTCGAAGCGGCGACGTGAAGGTCGATATGACATCGATCGAATCGATCGGGGAAATGTATCGTGCGGCCGGAAAAGTCGATGCGGTCGTATGCGCGGCGGGCGATGCGAAGTTCGCGGCGCTTTCAGAGATGACGGAAGACGATGTCTACGTCGGGATCCGCGGGAAGCTGATGGGACACGTCAATCTCGTGCTGATCGGGCAAAAATATATTACGGACGGCGGTTCGTTTACGCTGACTAGCGGAATCCTCGCCGACGATCCGATCGCGGGCGGAGCAGGCGTTTCACTTGTAAACGGCGGGCTGAACAGTTTTGTCATCGCTGCCGCTCAGGAACTCGCACGCGGGATGCGGATAAACGCCGTGTGCCCGACCGTCGTCGAAGATTCGGCCGAGGCGTACGGCGATTGGTTCGCCGGGTTCGATCCGGCGTCCATGGACCGAGTAGTGAACGGCTACATCCGCAGCGTGGAAGGACTGATAACCGGCCGCGTGATACGGATCTACTAAACGAAAAAGCCGGGCCAAAACTGACCCGGCTTTTCTACGTACTAACTACTAACTACTACTGCTTATCGATCACGTGCGCTTTCTGTGATGAGGTTATTCTTCACCTTGAAAACTCCCGGCGTCTGATTCGCAAGTATATTCATCAGATTCGCGGTCCCGCTATTGTTTACGTAGCCCTCGAGGCTGACGCGGCCGTTCTCGACGATGATCCGCACCGAAGGACTCGGCTCACGCAGATACATATACAAACCGCCGCTATTCTCGAAACTTCGGACGATACTGCGACGGATGCGATCGTCGAATGGCGACGGCGGCAAGTTGACAATGTTATTCACTACCGATGTGACGCCGGGAACGCGGCTTACAGCACGTTCCGCATCTCTTCGTGTTCCCAGCGAATTCACCTTTCCGTAAAGAACCACCTGACTGCCTTTTACCTCAAACGAAATATGGTCAAAGACACCGTAATACGGCAATCCGTTTATCTTTTTGAAAACCTGCCGTTCGACCGGCGTATTTGCACGGACTGCGCCCGCCGCTAAATATTGCTGCGCGCTTATGTCTGCAACCGAAAAAACCAGCAGCATCATCGACGTTGCGACAATCCCTCTTATTACCTTGTTCATTTCAATTTCCTTCAATGTTCGAGTACTTAATTCCACGATAATAAGACGTTTTTACGGGTAAAATGGATGTATAAATAATACGGTTTTCACCGTAGATCGGAGGACGCGTTTCGGAGTTGGCGCAGAGCTTCATAAAGCACGATCCCGACGCTCGTTGCCAAATTCAGGCTCCGCACCGCGCCGTTCGCCATGGGAATCGTCAGACAGTGATCAGGATCAGAATTTAGTATCGATTCAGGAATGCCGCGGGTCTCGGGTCCGAAGACCAGGCAGTCGTCCTCGGCGAAGACGAAGTCGCTGTACACATTTGTCGTTTTTGTCGTTAGATACACAAACCTCGAATTCGGCAGTGCCGCATGCAGTGCATCGAGATCAAGGTGCCTTTGCAGATCGACATGCTCCCAATAGTCCAGGCCCGCACGCCGCAGGGTTCGGTCGTCCATGCGAAAGCCCGTGACGCCGACGATGTGGAGCGGCGTATTTGTTGCGGCGCAAAGACGGGCAATATTGCCGGTATTTGGCGGTATTTCGGGTTCGAGCAGGGCGACGTGCGGCATCGGGATTGAATTGCGGTCTCACGTTTACAGTTGCGAGTATAATTCGAAGACTCGGTTGCATGCATCTAAAAGCGGCGGTATTTCATCAATTCAAATGGCCGAAACGAGTGTTCATGCCGTTTTGGGGCCATTGTGTTACAATCCGCCTTTGCGAAATTTCGTTCATCTTTAAGGAGAAATTCACTTGTGATCCTGCGTATTCGCTCAATAGTCACGCTTTCGCTTCTTTGCGGCTCTTTCGTCGTCGGCGCGTCCGGTCAGGCTGTCACATCGACTACGAAAGTCGCCGATAAGGTCGCCGAAAAGAAAACGTCGACGCCGGCTGAAGAACCGAAGAGCGCGAAAGCCCCCAAGATAGACGCGTCAAAGCCGTTGACCGCCGAGCAGGTGGCTGAATCAACTATCCTTGTTTACGCATTTCCGGGCGGACGCGAGACGCTGAATCACATCCGGCAGACCGCAGTGGAGAAAGGCAAAACCACGACGACCGGCGCTGACGGCAAATCGGACAGCGCCAATTACCAGCGCTGGACGCTTCGCAGTGCGACGGACGGCAGCGAAAAGATCAGGCTCGATCAGGAGTATTCGACGGCTCGTTTTTCGCTCGTCTCCAGCGAGGATAAGGTGTTCGGCATATTCAACGAATCGGTCTTCACGCCGCGTGATGACGCGACTCGGGCCTTCCAGAATCAGAACACGTACAACATTGAAGCATTGCTCCGATATAAAGAGAATGGGTCGACAATTTCGCTCGCGGGCCGGCAAAAGGAGTTGGGCGTCGAGTATTACATGATGGATGTAACCGATAAGCAGCAGCGAAAAATGCGATTTTATGTCAGTGTCAAATCATTTCGGGTGATGATGCTCGCGTATGAGGACACCGGCCTTAAATACAAACGTAAGTACTACAATTACAATTACGCTCAGGGCACGCTTGTCCCGTACAGGTCGGTGCTCTACGCCGGCGATAAGGTGATCGAGGAAACCGAGATCGGCACCGTGACCTACGGGCAAAAGATCGACGCGGCACTTTTTTCGGCAGGTTAAAAATAAATTCGCAACTTTGCGGCTGTGGTTTTGTGGAATGAATCGAAATTCGATTTTTGCCGAGAGAAACCAATGAAACAGTCGTCATTAATACTCGGGGCAGCGATACTCATCGCTGCCTTTTTTGTGTTCGCGACGTAGTTCCGCAGTCTGACGAAAGAAAGTTCCGGATCGTCACCGTAAAACGCCCAGACCTTTAAAATCTCGATCCGAGGGAATTTTTCGCAACATTTATTCGCCGCCCGCGTGTTTCAAGAAGTAGACGTCTTTTGTTCGGATAGGCGAACTGGTGTAAAACGTATGAATGTATGGTATTGGACAAAATCGCGCCGCGGACATCGGAGGACGCATCCCCGAACGTGGCTGAGGAGAAATTATCCGACCATGCATTGATCGAGCTCACCAAGAGCGGCGATGAGGCGGCATTTGCCCAGATCGTCGGCCGTTACCGCAATCCGTTAACAAACTATCTCTATCGTTTTTTGAATGATTACGAAGAAGCGGTCGATCTGGCCCAGGAGACCTTCGTTCGCGTGTATTATGCGATCGACCGGTATCACACTGGTTTCGCATTTTCCACGTATATCTATCGCATCGCGACAAATCTCGCGATCAGCGAGATACGCAGGCGAAAACGCCGCTCGATACTGTCGCTGACCGGGCTTTTCCAGGCGGAAGGCGACGAAACGGCCGAGTATCAGCCGCCCGATCAGCGACCGCTGGCGGATACGACGATGGTCGACGACGAACGGACCGCGGTGATCGCGAAAGCTATTGCCACGCTGCCGCCGAAATATCGGGTGCCCGTGGTGCTTCGCGATATTGAAGGAAGGTCGTACGACGAAATAGCCGCGATACTTGATCTCGGATTAGGAACGACAAAATCGAGGATCAGCCGAGCACGCGCACTTTTAAGAGAGAAATTGAAACAGTACTTTGATCAGCAATGAACGCAAACGAACCGATAATAGAAGAGCTGGAGCGGGATGATCGTCAGGTCGCGGACCTGCTCGGTACGCTGCCCCGCGTCGAAGCGCCGAAGGATTTCGACTTTCGCCTGAAGGCACGAATGGCACAAGGCCGACCGTCCGCCGCGGCTGCTCCATTTTCGCTTCCAGTCTGGTTGAAATTTGCGGCTCCCACGGCTCTTCTGTTCATCGTCGGCGTGTTTTACTTCGCACTTCCGATACGCGATGCTGGGCCCAAAGGAAACGAAATTACTGCACAGGCCGCATCACCCATGCCGGTCGTGGCTGTCACCCCAACGATCGCCCGAGCACCTGAGATCGCAAGCGTTCAACCACCGATTTCGGCGCCTGTTACGCCAAGCCATTTGAGGCCGGAAAGGATCGCGGTCGCTCAGCGAACGTCGATGCAAAAGGCAATGCCCGCTCGCCCAGCCGCTGACGCCAACGACGGTGGCGGCTCGATCGATCGTGCAGTTCGCGGCACATCAACGACCATTCTTCCGCGAGGCATCAACACGACTCCGGTCAATACCGCTGTCACTCCGCCAGGATTCGCCAACGCTCCTAACGTCTCGGTCCGTGATGTATTTTCGCAGCTTGGCGTCGACGCGGAATATTCTAACGGCTGGGTAGTGAAAAATGTGCGAGCTCACAGTGTGGCAGGCACGGCAGGCCTAAGATCGGGCGATGTTATTGAAGCTATCGATGACAAGCCAATCAGTGAGGTGAACGAAAAAGGGGCCTTTAACGGACGTGCGATCACGGTCCGGCGGGATGGTCGTTCGGTAAAACTGACTCTCACCCAATAAATTTTTACTACGCCCGTCCGGAATTTGTTCGCGCCGGCAAAAGGAAAAGGCCGAGTAGAAATAATCCCACGGCGAAAAATTGCAGGTAACCCGTGCCTGCTGAAAACCTCGGCAGATCGAGCAGGGCGACGGTCGCCTCCTGCACAGGATTTTCAAGTACCGAAATGATCCAGCTCTTACCCGTCGGCTCGCTGATGTAGGCGAGCAAAATGTACTTTACAATGAATGCTAGTCCGAAGAGCGCTCCGAGGCTTCGGAGCAGCCGTTTCGTATCAAAATCCGCGAAGAGATTGTTCCAAAGCGTCCAGAAAAAACAGAAGCCGACGATCCAGAACGGCAGCCCGCGTTCGGGTAAAAGCGAATTGAAAAGCTGTGTCGCCGCCGCAAAAAGCGTGAGAAGTATCGAGCCATTCGCTGCGTTTTTCGCCGCCGGAAAATCTTCCGAAAACCAACCATCCAAAACTATAAGTCCGGCACGGAAAAATAGGATCAGCAGTATTGTCGCCGCGATCAAGCAAAAGAGCGACGGCTTTAGAAATACAAATACATTTTCTATTCCGAGGCGCATGCCGCCGAGCAGCGTGACCGTCAAAAAGATGGCCGGAAGCCCGATATAAAACAGCACCGAGCTCTGCGACGATCTTTTTGTTCGGTCGATCGTTTCGATAACGTCGGTCGAGAGTGCCGCGACCGATCCGTCTGAGGTGACGGAGATCTCCGCGTCCACCAGCTCGCCAGTGATCGCGCGTTCTTCTGGCGGTCTCAAAGAATCGGGTATAGAGCTTTCAGTTTTCATTTTCGCTCGCGAATCAGCCGCAGAGGATTGAAATCGTCGGCGGTGATCCGGGTGCCTTCCTCAAGTTCGTATCGAAGCTCGGCCGGAGTGTGCATTTTGAGCCCCGGATCGTCCGACCGGAAATCGCGGTCGAGCGGGGTCACGCGATCAACGGCCGCTATGCCCTGTTTGAATAATTCATCATCGTTCGACAGGCGTCCCCAGCCCTGCCGATAGAACGTGTAGGCGATATAAAACTGCGTTTTAGCATCGCGTTTTTCCGGATCCGCCCGTTCGAAAGCATCGCGTGCGGCGACAAAATTGTCGGCGTTGAATGCCCTTAAACCCTCCGCGAATTTCGCAGCATCGACCTCGTATGTTCCGGTAATTATCTGGCCCTTGGTCGCGGCACTTTCCATCGTCGATCTTGCTTTCAACGAGATGTCCTCGAGCGACTTCGGTTCGGCGGCATAAAGAAAGACTACAAACAGCGCGTAAATGGCCGTGAAGGCAATTCCGATAATCTGGATATGCTTTTCTTTCATTAAAATCTATTGGACGGCGTTTCTGGGCAATAAATACTGGCATCGTAAGCGACTTGCCGTTTGATGAAAAAAGGCACTGTGCCGACCACAGTGCCCGTCTACGGATTTCACGCCGATTTTTGGGTTTGCTGCCGCTCCCATTACATCTCTTCCATCCAAGCCACCGTCGCTGATTTGTGTATGTCGCGAGGATGGGCATACCGCATCGTCTCGTTGATGCTGCGTGCCCATTAACGTTGCCGGCGTCGGCAAAGTCCGTGCCGGCTCGTGCTGCCGTGTCGCGAACGTGTGCCGCAAGTCTTAAATCCGAGACGGTGTTGTGTTCGCCAGTGTCTCCAGTACCTCGAGGTGTCGGTTGTTCACGTGACCGCGGGTCTTAAAGAGTAGAATACCATTTTCAGCCGTGTCGACGAGCTTATTCAGAACTTCGATTGCCTTCCGCGACAGGTTGAACAAGTCACGCATCGACGCATCCGTCCTGGGATTGCCGAATGTATAACCAACCCTGTCCTACGTCTTCGGCAGTCGAAAAATTATTTCAAAAATTGCCGCTTTCCCTTGAAAACAGCTTGATTCCCGTTCAAATTAAGAGCATATTCTTTATTGATCGTTGGGAGTAGAATTTTCATAGGGTAAAAGGAGATTTTCAGATGAAATTTGCAAAAGTAATTACGGCGTCTGCCGTTGGAATGTTTCTGACTCTAGGTTCGGTTGTCGGCGTATCGGCTCAAACCGGTATGAAACAAACCACCATGAAACCGAACACAATGTCGAAAAAAGCCGACAAGAGAGAAGACGGGATGCAGGACAAAAGGGAAGACCGGAAGGAATCGGGAATGACGAGAAGACACCATCGTCATTATCGTTCCGGCACCGCAGCGAGTAATCGCCGCATGATTATGCAAAACCGCCGGATGATAAAGCGTAATCGCCGGATGATTAGAAAACATCATCACGTTATGAAGCACCAAACGAGGAAAACCACGAAGATGGCGACAAAAAATACCTAAGCAGATCTGCCGAAACAATAAATTTTTCTGTTACAAAAAATGCTGACAAACTAAAATCTTGCCGGCATTTTTTTGTTTGCACAAAATAAAGTTTTTCACTCGCACATTTTCGACCTAGCGAACGGGCGATTAGTTTTGTTCAGCAAGCTACCCGACAACTACGTATGATGTCGCCACAAAATCAAATGAAAATTCTTTCGATCGTGCTTCTGACAATCATTCTGTCATTCAACGCCTTTGCGCAGAAGGCCGCTGCAGATCTGGTGCTGACTAATGGGAATGTTCACACAATGGGCGGGGCGATCCCGATCGCTCGGTCGATCGCCGTGGTGGGAGACCGGATCGTCGCGGTGGGCACGGACGCCGAGATCAAGTCGTACATCGGTTCGGGGACCAAGGTCATCGACGCGGGCGGTAAGCTCGTTCTGCCGGGATTCAACGACGCGCACGTGCATTTCCTCGAGACGGGCGCGCAGTTGTCGTCGGTCGATCTGCGTGACGCGAAAACGCCCGCCGAATTCGTCCGGCGTATAAAGGATTTTGCAGCGAAACAGCCGAAGGGAAGATGGATACTCGGCGGGCAATGGGACCACGAAAACTGGAAGCCGAACGACCTGCCAACGGCTGTGATGATCGACGCGGTCACACCCGACAATCCCGTTTTCGTAAACCGTCTGGACGGCCACATGGCGCTCGCGAACAGCCTGGCGATGAAACTCGCCGGCGTCAAAAGGGACACGCCCGAGGTGGCCGGCGGCTTGATCGTCCGCGATACTGCGGGCGAACCTGCGGGCGTTTTCAAAGACGCCGCGATGGGCTACATCGAAAAAGCGATCCCGGACGCGTCATTCGAACAGAAATTGGAGTTCGCTCAGGCCGCCAGCGAGCACGCCGCCAGCCTCGGAGTGACGAGCGTACAGGACATGTCCGCGGGGACCGACATCGGCGTCTATCAAGAGCTGCTCCGGCAGGGAAAATTGAAAACCCGTATCTACGGCTGCTCGCCGCTCGCCGACTTTAAGCGTTGGGCAAACACGGGCCTGCATTACGCATTCGGCGATGCGATGCTTCGTGTCGGCTGTCTCAAAGGATTTGCCGACGGCAGTCTCGGGTCTACGACCGCGTGGTTTTTCGATCCGTATCTCGATGCGCCGACTACGACGGGACTGCCGCGGGCCGAAGTGACCGGCGCGATGAAGCAAAACATCGTCGATGCCGACAAAGCTGGGTTGCAGGTTTACATTCATGCGATCGGCGACCGTGCAAATGCGACGATCCTCGATTTTTACGAAAATGCGGGGAACGTCAACGGACCGCGCGACCGGCGTTTTCGCATTGAGCATGCACAGCATTTACGGCAGCAGGACATTCCTCGATTCGGCAGTTTGAAGGTCGTTGCGTCGATGCAGCCGCTGCATATTATCGATGACGGCCGATGGGCGTGGAAGCGCCTCGATGAAAAACGTCTAAAGGGAACCTACGCGTTTCGCTCGCTGCTGGATTCGGGTGCAGTGCTCGCATTCGGCTCTGATTCTCCAGTCGCTTCAATGAACGCGTTGTGGGGCGTTTATGCGGCGGTCACTCGTCGGACGCTCGACGACAAAAATCCGAACGGCTGGATCCCGGAGCAGAAGATAACTGTTGAAGAAGCTGTCCGCGGCTTCACCTACGGCTCGGCGTACGCGGAATTTCAAGAGAACGTGAAGGGAACGATCGAAGCTGGTAAGCTGGCGGACCTCATCATAGTTTCGGATGATATCTTTGCCATCGACCCCATCCAGATCGCTAAAACGAAGGTCTTGACAACGATCATGAATGGAAAGGTCGTTTATCAGAGCAAATAGCGGTTCAACAATGAAGGCATTTTTTACGTTCCTTATTCATCTGATAAACGAAGACGGCGCAAAATTTGATAACCGCAACGCTGACGGAACCGTTACCGAGATCGGGTTCGAGGCAACGAGCATCGAGCTAAGAAAAGCAACGAAATAGGTTAGAGCAGAATCGTAACTCACTTGCGATCCTGCATGTTATGAAACCGTTCAAGATCAGGAACATCGAGATCAACCCGCCGCTTATCCTGTCGCCGATGGCGGGCGTGACGGATTACACCTTTCGCAGGCTGATCAAGCGGCGCGGCGGTGTCGGTCTGGTCGTCTCGGAATTCATCTCGGTCGAGGGCCTGACACGCCATAATCCTAAATCGAAGCGGCAGATGCGTTTTGATGATGAGGAACGGCCGTTTGCCGTCCAGATCTTTGGCGGACAGCCCGGGCGTATGGCGATGGGCGCGGAAATGGCCGAGGAGATCGGCGCCGACATTCTCGATGTCAACTGCGGCTGTCCGGCGCCGAAAGTTGTCAGAAACGGTGGCGGCAGCGGCCTGCTTCGCGATCTGCCGCGTCTCGAGACGATCCTAAAGGACATAAAAAACGCGATCTCTATACCGCTGACTTTGAAGCTTCGTACCGGATATTCCGATTCGACGATCAACTGTGTCGAGGTAGCGAAAATGGCCGAGCAATGCGGCGTCGAGCACATCCAGGTGCACGGCCGGACAAAGGAGCAGGGTTACAAAGGCCTCGCGGATTGGGAGTTCATTCGACAGGTCAAAGAGGCAGTGACGATACCGGTTTCAGGGAACGGCGATATCACGACGATCGAAAACGGCATGCGTAAATGGCGCGAAGCAGGAACTGACGGCATCCTCATCGGTCGCGGGGCAATGCAGAATCCGTGGATCTTTCGGCAGTTTCACGACGCGATCGAAGGACGTCCCGTCTATCAGCCTGACCTGAACGAAAAGAAAGCCGTTCTGCTCGAATTCTTCAGCATGTGCCGCGAAGATATGCAGGAGCTCGTCGCCCTCGGCAAAATGAAGCAGCTTGCCGGGCAATTCACAAAGGGTCTCGTCGGCGGCGCGCAGTTTCGCCAGACGCTCTATCATTCGCACTCGGCGACTGAAATACTCGATAATATTACGACATATTTTCACGACCTGGAACGCAACGAGTCGTTCGGCGACGGCCGCGTTGAGGCCGAGGATTCAGACATCGCTATCGAATCTTGCAGCGCCTTCACTTCACGCCCGCCCGCGGCAGCCGAAGCCGCCGGCGCCTGATTTTCGGAGAGTTAATAAAATGGCATATTACAAATCCAGATCGGCGGCGTTTGCCGTAGCATTCATCGTTTTTCTATCGTCGGGACTCTACGCTCAAAAAGCGGATGTGACGGACATCCTTGCAAAGCACCGCGCCTCCGTCGGCACCCCCGAAGCGCTCGCCGCTGTCAAGAACCAAGTCATTCTAAACGTCGAGGGCAAATGATCACACGATTAAGATTGGGAAGTTTAGCTGCCGGCCTCGTATTCATTGCGTTTGTTAGCGCTTCAGCCATTGCTCAGAAGGCAGCGAAAACGTCAGTGCCCGCGGCTGTCGAAACATCGTCGCTCTTGACGTCGTCGCCGGCGTACGCCGAGATCCTGCTAAAACGGACCGAGCTCGAGGCCGAACTCGAATCGCTGCTGATCGATTTTACCGAGGAGTATCCAAAAGTGAAGGCCGACCGCTTCAGCCTCGCACAGCTCAAGAACGATGCCGATTCGCTTTCCACCGTAAAAGGCGCCGATGCGTCGAAACTTACGCTGGCGCTCGGAAAACTGATCGTGAGAAAGGTCGAGCTTGAGACCGACCTTTGGAACTTGCAGCAAACCCTGGCAGACGGACATCCCGATGTAAAACGTGCAAAGCGAAAGGTCGAGATCTACGCGAAAGCCATCAAAGAGATACTCGGCTGATCATTCGGAATCGGGAAGATTCTCGTCACTGACGATATCGTAGAGCTCTGCAACGGCAGCCTTGGCAACTTGTTTGGTTTGTGGAACGGCATTTACCATAATGACCGTCCGGCGTGATCGTCGCTTTATAGTTATTTCATCACCCGCCGAGATTTCTTTCGAAGATTTCGCCGCCGCGCCGTTCACGGAAATCAGGCCTGAATCACAAAACTCCTGTGCCAGGCTTCGCTGTGGTATTAGCCGGCTCGTTTTAAGAAATAGATCGAGTCTCATGGCATAAAAAAGAGAGCTGAAAACACTCGTGTTTCCCGCTCTCTTTTGCATTGTTATTCGAGATCACTTATCTGTCGGATTCGCTTTGCGTTCGTCGGCGAAAAGGATCGGCGCTACAAGCGGTCGATACGTGTCGCTGATCTTG
>JBBSGG010000036.1:0-33789 GCA_038254305.1 Pyrinomonadales bacterium | reverse complement strand
GTTCCGGGCGCCGGCCTGACGACTGCGGAAAGTCTGGGACTGTCGAACAAAGGCGATCGCCTCTCGGGAACGGGCGCGCAAAACTTTCAGCGTGAACAAGACTCGCCGTTTCGTCGGCTCGAGGTGCTGACCGCTCTCTCTCGTCCGCCGCAAGTCAAATTCAGCGACCTTGCGACCGGCATAGATTCGGGCGTGCTCGACAACAATCCTCTCGGATTTCAGCTCCGCGTCGATTTCTTCCGCCAGTCGGAAGACCGCGTTATCGCAACCTTTACCGTCCAGACTGAGAATAAGGACCTGTCCTTTGAAACCGTCGGCGGCGTGGAGCAGGCCAAAATGAACATTTTCGGGCGAATCACTGCCGTCTCGGGTAAGCGCTCGGGTATTTTCGAAGACTCGGTAACGACGACGGCGACTGCTGCAGAGCTTTCGGAATCCAAGGACAAGAAATCGGTCTATCAGAAGGCCATCGCTTTGACACCGGGCACGTATAAGGTCGATGTCGTTGTCCGCGACGTGGTAAGCGGGAATAAAGGAATCGTAAACCAGGGATTCACAGTTCCGCGTTACGACGATAAAAAGCTTTCTACATCGACGATGATCCTTGCGTCGAAGCTTCGCACGACAACGGAAGGCGATATAGGCGGAATGTTTGTCATTGGCGGAGCGAAAGTGATCCCAAATCTCACGGGCATCTATAAACAGGGCCAGGATGTCGGGGTTTACCTTCAGGTTTACAATGCGGGTATTGACCAGACCACGCTTCGCCCCGCCGTCGACGTCGATTACGTGTTGGTAAAAGGCGGCAAAGAAGTGATGAAGCAGAGTGAAGACTGGGGCGGCCTGAGCGATTCTGGCCAGCGCCTGACGCTCGCGAGGCTTCTTCCGACCGATCGCATGCCGCTCGGCGATTACGAGATCAAGGTCGTTACAAAGGATCGAGTAACGGGCCAGGTGATCGAGAACAAAGGTAAATTTACGATCACGAATTGAGCCGCGAATTAATTAGCAAAAAACCGGCGCTTTGTACTTAACAAGGCGCCGGTTTTTGATCGTATATTTTTAACGCAACCGCGAGATCTCGTTTATCGGAGCTCCTTTCTTTTCGCTCGAAACCAACACTGAGCGGCCATCAGCCGAGTATGTAATTCCTTCGCCCTGCTTTCGTTCGCCGAGGTCGATGACCGTCGGCTTTTGCTTAAAAATATCCTCGAAATTCTGGTCACCGTCGGGCAAAACAAGTTCATAGCCATTCGTATAATCGCAAAGCATTACCCGCAATCCGTCGGGAGCAACGGATCCGCCGGTAAGCAAGCCGTTCGGGATCGACGGGACCGCGATCTCGCCGATCTTTTCCGCCGTCGCAACATCCGGCGAATCGAAATTAGGTATTAGGCGAAAAATACCCGATGGCCCGTCGAATCGCTTGGTGAGCACATAAAGCACACCTGTGGCGGGATTTGCGAGCAGAGTTTCGGCGTTGTGCGGGCCGTCCGGATAGCGAAATCTGAATACAGAGGCTGGTTCCGTCTCCCGCTGGCCGTCGTCCTTTACCGAAACAGTCGGCTCGGGCACGCGATAGATGGCGACTTCGTCGCGCTTCGAATTGTTATCACCGATCTCGGCGATGTAAAGATGGCATTTGCCGCTCTTATCTTTGGTTACGGCAATGTCTTCCCAATCGATATTTTTCGCGTTCGCGACGTGAAACGTTCCTCGACTGTGCCCGCGCTTGTCGACGGCAAAAACGAATGCCCCGTCGCCTGAATCGTTGTGCGTCCAAAAGACGTCCGCCTGGCACGGCGAAGCCGCGATGCCGCTGCTTTCGCGAATGGCCGGATCTTCGAAATGCCCGGCGGTTTTGGGCTTTTCATAGACGGAACTAACCGCAGCATTGTTGCCGCCTTCGGCCGGCCGCGAGCAGCCCGCGAAATTTATCGACGCGGCAAGAGCGCATATGACAAAAGCGCATAATTTAGCTATAGTTTTTTTCGACATACAGTAAGCGAAACCGCTGGCCAAGCCGGCAAAAAATTATTATAGCTTTGATGATGCTTACTGAAAACATTTCGCCGAAAATTAGCGTAATGGTCCAGGTCAAACAAATGATCGTCGGAACTGAATGGCTGGTCGAAGCCGCGGGATGCGACCCGGAAAAACTTAGGGATGAATCAGTGATACGTTCGCTGCTTGCAAAGGTGATCGGCGGTCTTGGTCTGCATTCGCTTGGCGAAGTGTGGCACAAATTTGCGGGTGAAGGCGGCGTCACCGGCATGATAGCTCTGACGGAATCGCATCTCGGCTGTCACACCTACCCCGAACACCGAATCGCGACTTTTAATTTGTACTGCTGTCGAACTCGTCCGGAATGGAATTGGGAACAGGAACTCGAGCGTGCTCTTGCCGCCGAAGCCGTTTTTGTACAGAAGATCGAGCGCGGCGATTTTCAACAGCAGCTCAGAATTCAAAGTGCGCGGGGCGACGCGTGAGCACTCTACGAACGAATTGCCCGTCGTGCGCGGCGCCGATCGAATTTACGGCAGGCTCGACAGTCGTGGTCGTGTGTCCATTCTGCCGCTCGGCGGTCGCGCGGACGGACCGGTCAGTGCAGGATCTTGGCAAGGTCGCCGAGATCGCCCAGAGCGGTTCGCCGCTAAAGCTTGGTCTGAAGGGCGAATTTAAGAGTAATAAGTTTGAGCTGACCGGCCGCGCGCAGCTAAAACATCAGCTCGGCGGATCTTGGGACGAATGGTACGCAACCTTCTCGAATGGATGGGTCGGCTGGCTAGCCGAAGCTCAAGGCCGCTTTTACCTCACATTTTACCAGCCGCTGCCCGCGGGAACCGCGATCCCTAGATTCGAGGATCTCGAAGTTGGTTCGACGATTACGGCAATTCCGCCGGCGGTTTTCGTCGTGGCGGAGAAAGGTACCGCAACATCCATAGCGGCGGACGGTGAAATACCATACCGCCTGACGCCGTATGAACAAAGTAATTACGCCGACTTATCGGGACGCGACAATGCTTTTGCCACCATCGACTATGGCATGTCGCCGCCGTGGGTATTTTCCGGCCGGCGGGTCACGCTTGCCGATATCGGTTTATCGGATGCGAAACCCGTCGAACGTGAAGCCGGAGCTGTCAGTTCCGCCGCGATGGCATGCCCGAACTGCGGCGGCCCGCTCGACCTCATCGCTCCGGATAAATCGGAACGGGTCACATGTCCGAACTGTAATTCGCTGCTCGACGTAAATCAGGGGAACCTTAGTTACCTACACGCTCTCGATCCGCCGCCGGCCGACCAGACTTTTGCACTGTCGATCGGCGCGGAAGGAACGTTCACGGGCGGGCAGAAATACAAAATAATCGGTGCGGTTGTGCGAAGCGTGACGATCGATGGGATCAAATATTTCTGGCACGAATACCTGCTGTACGATCCGATCGTTGGTTTCCGTTGGCTCGTCCATTCGGACAATCACTGGAATTTTGTCGAAACCGTCAATCCGGCGGACGCGACCGCGAACCAAAATGTTCTCGGCGGACGTTCGGCAAAATATAACGGCCAGACGTTCAAAGTATTTCAGGACGCACCGGCCGTGGTCGAAGCGGTCAAAGGCGAATTCTATTGGCGCGTCGAACAGGGCGAAACGGTCAGAGCGGTCGATTACGTCGCACCGCCGCTGATGCTCTCGCAGGAGATCACCGCGTCCGAGGTCAACTGGTCTCTCGGCACTTACATGCCCGTCGCCGCAGTTGAAAAAGCGTTCGGTGTTTTGGGCCTGCCGAAGCCGTGGTCTGTCGCGCCGAATCAGCCGTTTACCGGGCGTTTCTATTACACGTGGGGAGCGGTGCCGCTGTTCCTTCTTTTGCTAATAGCGGTAGCGATGATCCCGATCAGCGGACTGCAGTCGACAATACTGTCGCAGCAGATTACGCTGCCGCCGATGCAGAATTCGCAGGCCGCGCAAACGATATTCAGTCAGCCTTTTGATGTCAAGACGAACAGAAACGTGCGCATCACGGCGTCGGCTCCCGTGAACAATTCGTTTGCGGATCTGGACGTCGATCTGATCAACGACCAGAGCCAGGAAGTGGAATCGGTAAACGTACCGATCGAGTATTATCAAGGTGTCGAGGACGGCGAAAGCTGGTCAGAGGGCGGACAGTCGCAAGACGCGACTCTCTCGTCGCTCCCCGCAGGTAAATATACGCTGCGGGTCGAAGGCACGTGGCAGGATTGGCAGACGCCGATGAACGTCAACGTCAAGGTAGAGCAAAATGTCGTCCGCGGCGTCAATTTTCTATGTGCATTCCTGATCTTGCTTATCGCACCGCTGCTTGGCATTTTCAGAAAGCTCACATTCGAATCGAGCCGCTGGCGCGACAGCATGTTCAGCTCTTCGGGCGGTTCGAGCAACAGCTCAGACGATTCCGACGATTCGACCGACGATTGAGGCAAGGGAATTTATGCTCAAAATACTCTATATGATACTGGCGGTCGGCGTGCTCGCGGCGTATGCGGCGAGCGCTTGGTTCGGATGGGAGATCGCAAATTCGGGCAGTCATTCGCGGCTCGGTATGCCGTTCATCTACACAGGATTTCGAGGAGGAAAATGATGCTTAATATTTTATCCGTAACGCCTACGTTAGGTTTGATCGTGAAGCTTGACGAACTGATGCCCGTTTTGGAAACTACGATCATTTTCGTCGCGATCGGCCTCATTGTATTCGCGCTTGCGTTCCTGATCGTCGTCCTCGTCGCGCCGTTCTCAGTAAAGAAAGAGATCGAGGACGATCAAAATACATCGCTCGCGATCATCATAGGATCTGTGATCATCGGCGTCGCAATGATCATTTCCGCCGCGATACACGGCTGATGTGAGAGGCCTAAGGACAAAGGGTAAAGGATAAAGTCGGAACCGCTTTTCATTTATTCTTTCGCCTTTCCCTTATCCTTACCATGAATCGCACACCGCTTCTTTTCCTCAATGTCCTGATCATCGCGACCTGCGGCCTGATCTATGAGCTGCTCGCCGGCACGCTGTCCAGCTATGTCCTGGGCGATTCGATCACACAGTTTTCCATCATCATCGGCGTATATCTATCGGCGATGGGACTGGGATCGTGGCTTTCGCGATTCATCGATAAACGCATCGCCGAAAAATTTATCGATGTCGAACTGGCCGTTGCCGTGATCGGCGGTTTTTCGGCGCCGCTGCTTTTTCTTTCGTTCGCGTACATTTCCTATTTCGGCATCATTCTATACGCGACGGTTTTTATTATCGGCACGCTCGTAGGGCTCGAAATACCGCTGCTGATGCGAATACTAAAAGACGAGCTCGATTTCAAAGACCTGGTTTCGCGAGTGCTCGCACTCGATTACGTCGGAGCACTCGTCGCGAGTCTTTTGTTTCCGCTGCTTCTCGTCCCGAAGCTCGGTCTTAATCGTACGTCGCTGCTGTTCGGAATGCTCAACGCTGGCGTCGCGGTCTGGGCAACCTGGCTGCTCGAGCCGCTGATAAAGCAAAAACTGTTGGGTTTTCGCATCAAAGGAGTTGTGATCATCGTGCTCTTGCTGATCGCCTTCATCAAGGCTGACCGGCTGACGACACTCGCCGAAGACGGGCTTTTCATGGACAACATCGTCTATGCAAAAAGCTCATCGTACCAACGCATAATCGTCACCAAGGGTAAGACCGGCTACGCGCTTTTCCTGAATGGAAATCTACAGTTCAATTCATTCGATGAATACCGCTATCACGAAGCACTCGTGCATCCCGCGTTCGCCGCGTCTTCGGGAAAGGCGAAACGCGTTCTGGTTCTCGGCGGCGGTGATGGGCTTGCCCTCCGTGAAATTCTAAAATATCCATCCGTCGAATTTGTGCAGATCGTTGACCTCGATCCTGAGATGACATCGATCTCGGATCGCGTGCCGGCGCTTGGAGAACTGAACCACCATTCGTTCAAAGATCCGCGGGTTCATCTTACCAACGGCGACGCCTTCGTCTGGCTCGACAGCGTGGACGCCGAACCGTTCGACATCGCGATCGTAGATTTCCCCGATCCGAACAACTTTGCGTTGGGCAAACTTTATACCACCCGTTTCTACAATCTTCTCAAGAAAAAGCTGACGCCTGATTCTGCGATCGTTATTCAGTGCACGTCGCCGCTCATCGCGCGAAATTCTTATTGGTGCATCATCGAGACGCTGGAGTCCGTGGGCTTCACTGTTAAGCCTTACCAGACGACAGTGCCGAGCTTCGGTGTTTGGGGCTACGCACTGGCAAAACTGCAACCCTTCGACACACCGCAAAAGCCGCCGGATGGCATTGATCTAAAATTCCTTAACGACGCTTCGTTCACGGCCCTGTTCGATTTCTCCGCCGACATGACCCGTCCCGAAGGTGACATTGAAATAAATCGTTTAGATAACCAGGCACTTGTCAGGTATTACGAATCCGAATGGCGGCGGTTCGAGCAGTAACTTTGGAATAGCGAGCAATTTCTCGAGCGACGTTTTGAAAGAGAAGTCATAAAGTAAAAACTATTACCTATCAGTTTTCACCATCAACCATTTCGAATGAACCTTTCGCGAAGAGAATTACTAACAATGTTCCTCGGCGCGCCGATCGCCATGGCGGCGTGCAGGAACAGAGAGTCGGATTCCTTTCCCGATGGGGAGATTGTCGGACAATCTGTAAATTTGGGGCATTTATTGCGTGAAAATCGGAGTTTCGAGGTTCCGCCGGATAATTGGCAGGCTTCGAAAGTGGCGATCATCGGCGGCGGAGTTGCCGGGTTGACGGCGGCGTGGAAATTTCGGAAGGAGAACTTTAACGACTTTGTATTGCTTGAACTCGAGAAGGAGATCGGAGGTACCGCCCGCAGCGGTGTGGGTGATCCCGTCTCTTATCCGTGGGGCGCCCATTACCTGCCGGTGCCGTTCAAGGAAAACGTTGAGTTGATCGCGTTTCTCGACGAAATATCGCTGACCGACGGACGTGACGCGGCAGGCGAGGTTGTCGTAAAAGAACAGTATCTTTGCCGCGAACCGGAAGAACGTATTTTTTACAAAGGCCGCTGGTACGAAGGCCTATATTTGAACGTTGGCGCAAGTGAGGACGACAAGCTGCAGTTCGCGGCATTTCAAAAGCAGTTAGATATCTGGATAAATTGGCGCGACGCGTCAGGCAAACGCGCATTCGCCGTGCCGCTTGCGATGTGTTCGACAGATACGGAAGTCACATCGCTCGATAATATTTCATTTGCCGAATGGCTGCGGCGTAATAATTTCACATCCGAGCGCCTCATCTGGTATTGCGATTACGCGACCCGTGACGATTACGGCTTAAAGCTCGATCAGGCGTCGGCGTGGGCCGGATTGTTTTACTTTTGTTCGCGTGTTCGTAGGTCCGGCGTTGAATCGCAGCCGTTCATCACGTTTCCCGAGGGCAACGGGCGCTTTGTAAATCATTTTTACGAAACGGTAAAGGATAATGTCCGCAGGTCGCAGACGGTCGTCTCGATCGTTCCGAACGACAAGGGCGTCGATGTAATTTGCCTCAACGGCGGAGAGCTTCGCGGATATCATTGCGAAAAAGCGATCTTCGCGTCGCCTATGTTTACCGCTCCTTTTGTCATTCGTGGTTTTCGTGAGGACGCTCCGTTTGCCTCCAATGAGTTTCAGCACAACGCATGGTTTGTCGCCAATCTTTTTTTAAAGGACCGGCCGAAGCCGAAGTTCGCAAAAGACTTCCCGCTCGCGTGGGACAATGTCTTGTACGAAAGTCCCGGTCTCGGATATGTGACGGCTACGCATCAAAAAGAGATCGACTACGGCCCGACTATACTGACGTATTATTATCCGATGTGCCACGAAGAAAACGGTCGCACCAAACTATTCAACTATGACTGGCGTCAGCTCGCCGACGTCTGCCTCACCGACATGGCCAGGGCACATCCCGATATTTACGAACTCACCACCCGTATCGACATAATGCGCTGGGGCCATGCGATGATAAGCCCGCGGCCGAATTTTATCTGGAGCGACGTCCGCGAAAAAGCGATGCAGCCATATCGAAATATCCATTTCGCCCATACCGACCTGAGCGGCGTCGCGCTGTTCGAAGAGGCGTTTTATCATGGCTTACGGGCGTCTCGCGGGGTACTGACTACCATGTTACAGAAGCACTGAGAACATATGCCAATGGCAGCTTACAGCGCAACCGTCACCCCTGAGAGTCCAGCACGTCCAGCTTCGGCGTCTCAGCATCTGACTGGCACGAATTCTATCTGGCTCTTCTCCCGTGAATTAGACCTTTCTGTTTTTCTAGGAAGCGCCGTTGTCTCAATCTTGCTGCTGGCGATTGGGGCGCAGCTCGGAATTCTGAACGGGGAGTCGCCGGAGTGGACCTGGGTTCCGGCTGTGCTGCTGATCGACGTCGCGCATGTCTGGTCGACGAGTTTCCGCGTCTATTTTGATAAGGAAGAGTTTCAGCGGCGGTTCTGGCTTTATCTTTTGGTGCCCGTGTTCGGATACGCGCTCGGCGTAGCTTTATATTCCGAAGGCGAGCTTACTTTTTGGAAGGCACTCGCGCTCATCGCGGTTTTTCACTTCGTCAGGCAGCAATATGGCTGGGTCGCTTTGTATCGGAGAAAACTTGGCGAGACGGAAAATTGGACGTGGTGGATAGACGCGGCGGCAGTTTATCTGGCGACGATTTACCCGCTCGCGTTTTGGATGACGAGTCTGCCGCGGAATTTTAACTGGTTTGTGGCGAACGATTTTTTCGAGCTGCCAGAATTCGTTGAAACCGTCCTGTTTCCTGCTTATGTTCTTGCCCTAACCGCCTACTTTGCCAAATCGGTCCATCTCTATGTTTCGAAGGGCTTCTTGAACATAGGCAAGGACATTGTCGTCGCTACGACCGCTGTTTGCTGGTACGTCGGTATCGTATATTTCAATTCGGATTACGCGTTCACAGTGACAAACGTGATCATTCACGGTGTTCCGTATTTCGCTTTGATCTATATGTACGCGAAGATGCGACGCGAAAATACCGGCCGCATCTACCGCACGCTATCGCAAAACTGGCTAATATTTTTGGCGACGCTATGGGCGATCGCATACGTAGAAGAGCTGTTCTGGAATCGCGGCGTCTGGCACGAAAAGCAGTGGCTTTTCGGCGGCGATTGGGATTGGGCGTCCGCTAAAATTTACCTTGTTCCGCTTCTCGCTCTGCCGCAGTTGACGCATTACGTTCTCGACGGTTTTATTTGGCGTCGCAGGAGCAATGCGAACTTCCGGCTGATCGACTAAGACCTAAAGAAGAGTTTCCGAAATTACGCGAATGAACACGAATAGAAAATCTTTGATTTGGTTGTTCGCTATCACGCTTTTGTGGTGTTCGTGCCGCAGCACGAGCCGCTCCACGTCCGACGGCATCGATATTCTTGGCCCGGCGGATGAAACAACCGACGCGGCCGCGCTCGTCCGCGACGCTAATCAGGACCTGACGAAGATCAAGTTTCTTTACAGGGACAACGAGGGAAAACGCGAGGAGCTAAAAAAAGCACTCGAATCTAACAATGCCGATCAGGTCAAAAAGGTTTCGGACGATGTGGTTTATTTGATCAACGACGGAACAGGTTTTGGTAAATCCGCGATCGACAAGATCGAAAAAGCTCAGGAGCTTAATGCTAATGAAGATTACAAAGAATACCTGCGTCTGAAAGAAGAGTCGCTAAAGCGGCAGCTCGATGCATTTGAAAATTATCGGCAGGCGGCGCGTTCGCTGCGTGACAACTACGACCCGAAAAACGCGCAGCTTCGCGATAAGGTGAAAGAGGAATTCAAGACCCGCAGTGAAAATTATCAAAAGATAATGGAGAAGGCCCGCGATTTTAGCAATCAGGCGAATGAGCTTGCTAAAGACGCTCTCAAGAAGGAGGCCAAGAATTAGTTGACCGCCGAGAGGGCGAGAAGGAAATCGAGAGGTCGATACACATTCTACATTGTGCCGGCGTTTATTTCACGCAGCGTCTCTGTTGTTATTGTCTATATCACTCGGCCGGGCATAAGTATTTGATTCAGCGGCAGCGCGAACCTCATCTTGCCCGGAGCCATAGGTGCGTCAAAGTTTTTGAGATCGCTCTTCACGTCCTCCGGTGTTACTCTGATAGTCTGCCGGCTGCCGTCGCGCGCGATGGTCAGCTCGACATCGCCATTCTTCTTCTCGGCGATCGCACGAATGAGATCGACATCGCCTTTTATTTCCTTGCCGTCAACTTCCGTTATGATGTCACCCGCACGAAGCCCGGCTTTAGCGGCCGGCGATTTTTCGCGGACATTATTAACCAATATTCCGCCGATGACTCCGAAGTGTGCTGCAAGCTGTTTGGTCAACGGCGTAATGCCGATGCCGATCTGCCGGCCCGACCCACGAAACATAAAGACATTGCCTTCGCCGTCGGGAAATCCCTGAACACGCGGCATCTCGCCCATCGGTGGCAGCGTGGGGGAATCAGGCATTTGCGGAATCACGCCCGTCGGCGGCAACGGTATACGACCGAATTGGCCGGGCGCCATGGCAAAGGCTCCTTCCTCAAATTTTGGAATCGGCCGCTTGCCGAGCGTGACGCCGACCTCGCGATCGGCACCGTTGCGCAGAACGGTCATTGTCGCTCTGTGGTCGGCCGCTACATCGCCAACAAGCCGCGCCAGTTTTCTAGTGCTGGTTACTTCTTCCCCGTTAAAGCGAACTATAACGTCGCCGTCACGCAGGCCCGCTGCTTCCGCCGGCGAACCGGCAGCGACCTTTTCGATAGCGACGCCGCGGACATCCCGAAGTCCGAACTGAGTAAAATTTTCTTTCGTGACCTCGGCAGTCTGCACTCCCAAATATCCGCCGTCGCCGTCGAAGCTGAATGAGAAGGCACGGGTTTCGGCTCTCGGTTGCGGCGCGGGCGTCTGGGCCAGCGCGAAAGAGCATAAACCTGCAGCAATTAATAGAATGACAAATGATTTGTGGATCATAGTACCTCCGGGTTTAGAAAAAAGATCGTCCGTTGAGCTGACAGGCTCGGAATAATAATTATGTTGCGCGATGCTCCGGAAAGGGTTGCTTAGTCGGCAGAAACACGGGGTGTGAAAGATACAACCAAAAAAGTAACCATTTCCTTCAGGCCGTTTCTTTTACTAGCCGCGGACCAGTTTCGCCAGATTCTCCGCCGCGGCATTGAGCGTTTCGTCCTTTTTGCAAAAGCAGAACCGGACGAGTTGTGAGCCGAGAACCGGGTCGTGATAGAACGACGAGCCGGGCACGACCGCAACGCCTATCTCTCGTATCAGGTGTCTCGTAAATTCCAAATCGTTCGCGAATCCGAATTTCGAAATATCGCACATCACGTAATAGGCGCCTTGGGGCAAATCGCATTTGAAGCCGGCGTTTTGCAAAATGGGCACGATAAAATCGCGTTTCTTTAGATACTCTTTTTGCAGATCGTCGTAGTATCTGGGCGGCAGGCTGAGAGCATAGGCGCCGGCGTGCTGCAGCGGATTTGCCGCGCCTACCGTAAGGAAATCGTGCACCTTTCGGATGGCCGATGTAATGTCGGGCGGCGCAATACAGTAGCCGACGCGCCAGCCGGTGACCGAATACGTTTTCGACAGCGAATTTACCAACACAGTCCGTTCGCGCATCCCTTCGATCGTTGCCATCGAAATATGTTCGAGCGGGTCCGCATCACCGGCAACGTCATATATGATGTGCTCGTATATCTCGTCGGTAAAACAAAGCGCGTCGTGCTCTTTGCAAAGGTCCGCGATAAATTCGAGCTCGGTGCGTGAAAAGACCTTGCCGGTCGGGTTATTGGGATTGCAGATGATTATGGCTTTCGTTTTTTCGTTGAAGGCAGCACGCAGCTCTCCGCGATCGAAAACGAAGCCATAATCGGTTCTATACAGCGGGACGTGCCGCGGCACCGCATCGGAAAGTATCGCGTCGGGCGCGTAGTTCTCATAGAACGGTTCGAACACGACGACCTCTTCGCCAGGATCGACAGTTGCCATCATAGCTGCGATCATTCCCTCGGTCGAGCCGCATGTTACTGTGATTTCTGTTTCCGGATCCAGATCGAGCCCGAGAAACCACGTCGTCTTTTTGGCGATCGCATCGCGAAACGATTTCACGCCCCAGGTGATCGCGTATTGATTGTGATCGGCGGCGATCGCCTCCATCGCCTTCTGCTTGATGTCCTCGGGCGCGGCAAAATCGGGGAATCCCTGGCCGAGATTCACAGCCCCGTATTTCATCGCTTCACGGGTCATCTCGCGGATAACAGATTCGGTAAAGCTCGCGGCCTTTTTAGAAATACGGTGATGCGACATGGAATGGAAGAAACTATTTTTCGGCGAGACCGAGTTTCGACGTTGGTGCGAAGTATGTCTCGGTTCCGGCGACGGCTTCGGAGCGGATGGCGGCTTCGTCGGTTGCGATGGATGCCTCAGGAAGGAATTTGTTGAAAAGCCGGCGTATCTGCTGCTCGTCCGAGTCTTCGACCGCGTCGGAGAAAGCCTTGAGGATCGCGGAAACCTCTTCGTTCGAATAAGCTGCGATCCTGCCAATGAAGATCTTGGGATGATTTGTCTTGTCCAGATTTTCGCCGGTTATCTCCAGCTCCTCGAAAAGCTTCTCGCCCTGGCGGACGCCCGTGAAGACGATGTCGATGTCCTCGTACGGTGTTAGCCCGGAAAGGCGGATCATATCCTCGGCAAGATCGATGATCTTGACCGGCCGGCCCATATCGAGAATGAAGATCTCGCCGCCTCCGCCTAATGCACCGGCCTGCAGCACGAGTTGCGACGCTTCCGGTATGGTCATAAAGTACCGCGTCATTTCCTTATCGGTGACGGTTATGGCCTCGCCTTTGAGGATCTGTTCGCGAAAAATCGGAACGACGGAACCGGCGGAGCCAAGGACGTTTCCGAAACGCACCGCCATGTAATTTGTATCAAAGGTGCGGTTAAGTCCTTGCAGGACGATCTCCGCGATGCGTTTGGAAGCGCCCATCACGGATGTTGGGTTGACGGCCTTATCGGTCGAGATCAAGACAAAATCTCTTGCTCCGAATTCGCCGGCGAGTTTGCCCAGGGAGCGCGAAGCAAGGACGTTGTTCTTGATAGCTTCGGCCGTGTTCGTCTCCATCAGCGGCACATGTTTATGCGCCGCGGCATGAAAGATCACGTTCGGTTTGAACCTGCCGAAGATCTCGCGCATTCGCGGTTCGTCACCGACGTCCGCTATCAGCGGCGTGAACGAGATGTCCGGCATAGCGGCGAGTTCGCGCTCGATCTGGAAAAGGAAAAATTCCGCCCGCTCGACGAGCAGGATATGTTTCGGGCTGTAGTTGAGGATCTGACGAACCAGCTCCGAGCCGATCGAGCCGCCGGCCCCGGTAACCATGACCGTCTGCCCGGTAAGAAATTCGTGCAGGTTGTTATCGTCGAGTTTGACGGGTTCGCGGCCAAGCAGATCCTCAATCTGCACATCGCGAAGACGACTGACGTTCACGCGTCCGTTGGCAATTTCGTTTAAGCTCGGTACTATCTGCGCTTTGACCTCGATGTTGGCACAGATCTCCAGCACACGCCGTATTTCTTTACCGCGGGCTTTATCAAGCGCGATGACCACTTGTTTGACGCCGAGTTCACTGACGAGCCGCGCAAGGTCGGCCGTGGTCCCTAGTACCTTTATTCCCCCGACACTGCCGCCGCGTTTACGCGTGTCGTCATCTACAAAGCCGCGTACATCGAGTTCGGCATCGAGCCGCCCGCCCATTTCCTTGATAAGCGTAGCTCCCAGACGACCGGCGCCTATGATCAGCGCAGGCTTCCTCTTGAGCCGCCGCCGACTGTTGTAAAACTTGTTTTTTTCATTGAACTCGAAGAAAAACCTGCGCAGTACGCGTAATGCCAGCAATCCGCCGAATGCGAGTACGGTGTCTATCAAAATGACCGAGATCGGCACCTGCCATAGGTTGAAATCGGTGAAGATGAGCAAAAAGCGGAAGATGAGAAGAACGACACCTGAAAGCGAAGCCGCCTTTATAAAAACCCGCAGGTCTTCGATACTTACGTATCGCCAGAGTATCGAATAGGCACCGACGAGAAAAAGAGCCGAGATCTGAACCAGGATCACGAACGGAAGCTGCGTGACGGCCGCTCTGAGATAATAATCACCCAAATGAATGTTGATCGCGGGCATATAGGCGATCAAAAAAGCGGCGCTCAAGACCGCGACGTCGGCAACGAACTGCGTCGGACGGCGAAGAAACCAGAACTGCTCGGTCAGATTACTTCGGGTTGTCTCGGGCTTAAGGTGTGTTTCCATTTATTGCGGATATGTTGAACTTACATTGAGCTTAGCCTGTGTGTCAACAATAAATTGGCGGCTTTTGCCTAATATCGCCGCTGCTCGATAGTGGGCAACGAAACCAATAAAGGATTGAATCAAAAGCGGTTGTAGGTTATTCTTATACCTGATTTTCCAGAGGTTTTTTCAATGTTCAAGTTAATGGCGGCCGTTGTGCTTGCTTTTTGTTTCAGTAGCGGCGGCTTCGCACAGATCCTCCCGGCCGAAGCCCAGCGCGGCTATATGATCGGGCCGGGCGATGAGATCACCGGCAAGATACTCGGCGAGCCGCAGTTCGATTTCGTCGCGACCGTCGATGAAGACGGAAAGATCGAAGTTCCGTTTTTCGATAAGCCCGTCATGGCGAAATGTCGATCCGAACGCGAACTGCGTACTGATGTTACAGGCCTATTAGCACGATATCTCCGCAGTCCGCAGGCGAGTATTCGCGTGACAAAGCGAAACAGCCGCCCACCCGTCAGCGTTTACGGGGAAGTGCGACAGCAGCAGCAATTTAATCTGGAAAGGCGTTCATACTTGCTCGAACTCATTTCGGCCGCCGGCGGCGTGACTGAGAAGAGCGGCGGAATGGTGCAGGTTTTCCGCACGCGGTCGCCCCTGTGCGTCGCTCCTAACCCACAAAACGATTGGAAATTGGCAGATGCATCGAATATGCTCGATGTGCCCTCACGTTTATACAGTCTGGCCAGCTTGCGACAGGGCCGCGAGGAATCAAACCCGGAGATTTTTCCTGGCGACATCATTGTGGTTGCCAAGGCCTCACCGGTTTATGTCACCGGCGAGGTACTAAGACCGGGAGAAATGAATATTCCTGAGGGCGGCCTTCCGCTTATGCAGGCCGTGGCGATGGCGAGCGGCATCAACCGCCAAGCGAAAACGAAAAACATTAAGATCTATCGCAGAAAGCCCGGTTCGACCGACCCCGAGGTGATCAAGGTTAATTACGACGACATCAAAAAAGGCGCGCGGAAAGATGTGATGCTGGAACCGTTCGACATTGTAGAGGTCGACAAGTCACCAAAGAAATTTACGGACTACCTGATAGAATTCGCAACCGGAATTCCGAATCGCATACCGATTCCGATCCCCTAGTTTCTTTCATCGATTTAAATAAAACGGCCCGCTTTCTGCGGGCCTTTTATTTTTCGCGATACATTGTGTCGATGACAGCTTTATATTTTTGATCGACGACGCGGCGTTTTACTTTTAATGTTGGCGTCAATTCACCGCCTTCGACTGTCATTTCGTTTTCGAGCAAAGCGATCTTTTTAACAGTCTCGTGGCGGGCTAGTCCGCTGGTCGCTTCCTTGACCTGACGCTCGATCAGGTCATGAATGCGATCGTTTTTGCAAAATTCGGCCGGTGTCGAGATGCCAATTCCCTTTAGCCGTGCGTACGACGCGAGCATATCGAAATTAGGCACGATCAAAGCGGCGGCGTATTTTCGTTCATTGCCGACCAGCACCGCCTGACTGACGAACCGCGATGTGCGGATCATCTGCTCGATTGGCGAAGGCGCGACGTACTTTCCTGCCGATGTCTTGAACAATTCCTTTTTGCGGTCGGTGATCCGCAAGAACCCGTCCTCGTCGATGCTGCCGATGTCGCCGGTGCGAAACCAGCCGTCGCTTGTGAATGCCTGAGCCGTGGCGGAAGGATTATTGAAATAACCGGCCATAACGCCCGGACCTCGCGCCTCGACCTCGCCGTCCTCGGCAATGCGAACTTTAAAATTGTGGATCGGTTTGCCGACGGTGCCGAGCCGCACATCTGACGGATTATTCGATGAGATGACAGGCGATGTTTCCGTCAGGCCGTAGCCCTGCATTATAGGAATTCCCGCGCCCGTAAATATGAGATATATGTCGTCGGGGAGCGCTGCTCCGCCGGTAATGCAGCACCGCAGCCGGCCGCCGAAGAATTCGCGAAGCTTCGCGTAGACCACACGATCCGCTGCGAAGTGCATGAGCGACAGCGCGGGGGAGATCCGTCCGCCCGATTCCTTTTGCGCGGCGAATTCCTTCGCTGTCGCGATCGCCCAGTCAAAGATCCTTTCCTTTATGCCGCCCGACTGTGCGGCCTTGAGCTTTGCACTGGCGTACACTTTTTCGAAAATTCGCGGAACGCCTACGAAGATCGTCGGACGGACGTCACGGAGATTATCCGGAACGCGCTCGACCGCCTCCGCGTAATGCACGCACATGCCGTTGAAAATGTAGAGGTACATCGCCGAGCGCTCAAATATATGTGAAAGCGGCAGTACAGAGAGCGGAACGTCCTCGCGTGAAAACAGATATTTTTCGCCCGCGTCGATCACGTTCGAAACGATATTGGCGTGTGTCAGCATCACACCTTTTGGTTCGCCGGTTGTGCCGCTGGTGTAAATGAGAGTAGCCAGATCATCGAGCTGAACAGCCGCGGAAAGCTGTTCGATCAAATCCGGCTCGTCGCCGCGCTTTGAGGCGCCGGCTCTTTCGAGATCGGCGAGCGACATCATTTCACCGGTCAAGTCGATGCCAGCATCGTCGAAAAAGATCAGCGTCTCGAGTGCGGAGCATTCGGCGATGGAATCCGAGATCCGGTCGTACGCCGACTTGTTCTGAATAAAAAATATTTTCGTTCGCGAGTCGTTCAGGATGAACGCGATCGTTTTCGGCGCAAGCGTCGTATAGATCGGGACGTCGATGACACCGGCAAACTGGCATCCTGCATCGACGAGCGTCCATTCCGGAGAGTTTGCCGACAATATCGCGGCCTTATCGCCGCTCGTTATGCCTATTGACCACAATCCGAGCGCAATATCCCCGATCCGTGTTGTCATCTCGCGGGTCGATATACTTTGCCACGCGCCATTTCGTTTGAAATTAAGTGCGTCGGCGCGATCATGTAGAGCGGCGGCTTTTAGAAAGATCTGCGGAAGCGTTGATGGTTCGTCAGGAAAAAGCGGCAGGCCGCGGGACGTTGCTCTGCGGGCGAGCGGTGCGGCTGCGGCGTCGTTCATTTGGCCAGCAAGCCTCCGAAAACGATCTTCAATACTTCGTCGGCCATCGGTGCGAGCGGATAATGCTTTTTCGACAGTATCCAATTCGTCACCATTTCATCGAGGGCGCCGTAAAGTATCTTGGCGCCGACGACCGGCTTAATGTCCGTGCTGAAAACGCCCGACTGCTGGCCGTTAGCTATCGTCTTTCGAATAATATCGAGATATTCAGCAAAGCCCGCAGCCGAAAATTCCTGCATGAATTTTGTCGAACCTCGCAGCTCAATCTGAAAGACAACGGCGAGGTCGCGGTCGGCCCCGAGACGCTCGAGGTGCAGGCGAGCTATCCGCTGCAGTTTTTCTTTCGGCCCCGGTTCGAGTTCGAGTTCGCGCTTACCTTCAGAGATGAATTCCGCCATCGCACGGTCGAAGATGGAGTGCAGAATTTCGTCCTTGCTTTTGAAGTACAGATAAACCGTGCCGTCAGCGATCCCAGCATCGCCGGCGATATCGGCCACCTTTGAATTAAAATAGCCCTTGCGGGCAAATACCTTAATGGCGGACCGAAGTATAGCTTCGCGCTTGTCGGCGACAAAACCGTTCGCTTTTGTATTCCGTTTAACTGTTCCCGTTCTCATTCCTATGATGAATGACGGTTCATTCATTTAAGAGGTTACAACTGAAACTGAATTATCGCAATTGAGATCTGCGGAGATAGATCGATGGATGGAAAAGAATGGCGGAGAGGACAGGACTCGAACCTGCAAGCGCTTACGCGCGGTAGTTTTCAAGACTACTGCCTTACCAATTAGGCTACCTCTCCGCACCGGCGCGGATAAAAAAATATATCGCAGTCACGGTAAGAAAACAACGAACGACTAAAGCCGTGCTCTATCTCGACGTCCCAAAACAAAAAAACCCGGCTGAAGCTGACAGCCGGGAAACAGGAATGAAGACGAAAAAGGTCTCGGAGAGAAACTATTCGGTCGCGAGCACGCGCGATATTTGCGAATCTAGATTTGCGGCCTTGTCCCAGCCGTCCGTGCGGAGTTTGATCGAGCCCTGTCGGTCGATCAGAAAGTGCGCCGGGAAGCCCATGTTGACGTTTCCGGCACTGTCCTTGTCAGCATACTTGAGGAAAATCCCGAAGCTGTTAGGCAAAATGTTGAAATTAAACGGCGTCGAACGTAGGTAAGGCTCGACCTTGCCTTGGTTTTCCATGGTCACCGCGAGGAAAACCACGTCTTTCCCGCGGTAATGCTCGGCTACTTCGTTTAAGTGCGGTATTTCCGCATGGCAGATCTGGCAGCGGGTCGACCAAAAGGTGAGAACGACTACCTTTCCGTGGAGCTGGCTAAGATCGTAGGTCTTGCCATCCATTGCTTCGGCCGAAAACTCAGGCGCCGCAGAGCCGACCGTCAAACTTTGCTGAGCAAATGCCGCGGACGCAAAAATAACCGTAAAAATAATCGTGAGAATCGGGCGCATTGTGTTGTTGAACAGAAACGGTGGAATGTTAAAGGATGTTTTGCACCCTCTATTTAAATAATATTCATATAGAAGAGCGATCTCCAGAAATCTTTCGAGATCGAGGCTAGGCGTGAAGCCCTCAACGATAAATTTTCTTGTTAAGAAGGAATTCCTGAAGACGGAGCGGCTCCGTCGTTGCATGGTAAGATTTTCTAAATGCTTTTAGAAGAGATCCAGGCCCGAGATTTCCGCAATTTGACCGGAGAGATCGCGTGCGGCCCCGACCTGAATATTTTAATAGGTGACAACGGCCAAGGCAAGACTAACTGGCTTGAGGCGATCTCGATCCTAGCGACGACCCGCTCCTTCAAGACAGCGAAACTGCACGAAGCGATCCGGTTCGGTGAAGAACTGGCGATCGTACGCGGAAGCGTTCGGCAGAGCGAAGACATCAGGCGCGACATGCAAGCCGCTCTGGAGGGTAACACAAAAAGCTTTTTGATCAACGGCAAGAAGGAGAGCGTTTCGCAGTATCTCGGGCAGCTTCACGCCGTGGTTTTTAATTCGGACGAGCTGGAGATAGTTCGCGGACAACCGGACGCTCGGCGGCGCTTTCTGGACGGAACCATCGTCGCGATCCATCCGCCGTTCGTCAAAACGATCGCAGATTATAACCGCGTGATCAAGCAAAAAAATTCGCTCTTGCAAAACGCGCGTGATAACGAATTCAGCGTCGAAAAAGCCGCCGGGCAGCTTGCTCCGTGGAATGAGCAGCTCGTGACGCTTGCGGCGAAAATTCATCGCTCACGCGTTCGCATCGTCCAACGGTTGAACGAGGCGCTCGAGTGCAAATTGTTCGGCACCGAAGAGATCACGATCACGTACATTTCATCGCTCGAGAGCAAAGGCGATCTTGCCGACTATGAACATCTAATCGCCGAGCGGCTGGCTATGCGCGTTCAGGCTGAAACAGTCGCCGGGCATTCACTGATCGGCACGCACCGCGACGATCTCGAAATATTACTGGATGGTCGTGACATCCGCCGCTTTGGCTCGGCGGGCCAGCAGCGGAGCGCTCTGCTTATGTTGCAGCTTGCGACGATCGCCATCTACCATGCTCAACGCGGCGAATATCCGCTGTTCCTGCTCGACGATATAGACGCCGAGCTCGACTATCATCGCATCGGCCAGCTTTTGGAATATCTCCGCGGCAAAACGCAGACCTTCGTAACCACTTCGAAAGAAAGCTTTGTCGAGCAGTTCGGAGCGGACGCAAATATTTTGAAAGTAGTGTCAGGAAAAGCGACTACCGAGCAGCCGGGCCTGCTTCAGCAAGCACGGGAAACAGAGTGAACGGTTGAGGTTGGAAACATAACGAGATCTTCGTAACGATCAAGCTTCGAAAGGAATTTCCGCGTTTTGCATTATGCCGAGTTCGTTGCGAGTGACGCGTTCAAGGAGTTTCGGGTCGTCGAACATTTTCACCAGGCCCATGACGGTGGCAAAACGCGGCTCGTCCGAGACGGTGACCGCAAGATTGATGTAGGAACGCATGTATTGCTCGATGCCCTCGAGCAGAGCGCCGCCGCCGGTCAAGATCACGCCGCGGTCGTAGATGTCGGCCGCAACCTCGGGGCGAAGCTCGGTCAGCGTTTCCTTTACTGTTTGCGCGATTCGGCGAACGATCGATTCGACGATCGGATAGACCTCGCCGGTCGTGATCTCGACAGCTGCCGGGCTTCCGGTTTGCACGTCGCGCCCGCGAACCTCGGTGGTTCGTCCGAGTTCGTTCGGGAGAAACGCCGTCGCGAAAGATGTCTTGAGCTGTTCAGTCGTTTCCTCTCCGACCTGCAAACCGCGGTGACGTCGCAGGTGCGTGGCGAGGACGGTATTTATCTCGTTGCTGCCATAGCGTTCGGATGTGGAATGGACGATCGCGCCTTTTGCGACGATTGCGATGTTGGTGGTTCCGGCGCCGATATCGACGATCGCGGATGCGCGTTTATCGGTCGGCGAAACGCCCGCGCCGAATGCGGCTGCAAGACCCTCTTCCATCATGAAGACCTTTCCAATGTGGGCTTCTTCAGCGGCGTGCAAAAGAGCTCGCTGCTCGACGTGCGTCACGTCAGAGACCATGCTCATCACGGCCTGGATCGAAATGTTCGAGCCGCCCGTCTTTGCCTTTTTTACAAAGTGAGCGAGCATGCGTTTGGTCCGCTCAAAATCGCCGACGACGCCGCCGCTCAGCGGTGCCCGCACGACAACATCGCGGCCTTCGCGGCCGGTCATGTCGGCGGCCTCCTGGCCGAACGCAACGATCTCCTCCGTGATCTCATTGATCGCCACGAGGGACGGTTCATCGAGCACTACCCCGCGGCCCTTTACGGCAATTATAGTGCTGGCCGTACCGAGGTCGATCGCCATCGAATCGGTCACGAGTTTTTTGAGCGAAGAGATCTTTAACATACAAACTACAAATGTCGGGTAATTATATTCCTTATGCCGGCGGCTGCCAACAGAATTCTATCGGTTTTCGGGGACGCTTTCAGCCCCATTTTACTTCGAGCACATTTACCGGCTGAACGCGATTTTTGACGGTCAGCGGCTCGCGGATCGTCACCGGTATTAGATTACCGCTGGCCGCAGCCGTTGCCTCGCTCATGAGAATCTGTCCGCCCGCCGCGTTCGATTCCAGACGCGAGGCGAGATTAACGGTATCTCCGATAGCAGTATATTCGGACCGTTTATCGGAACCGATATATCCGATGGTCGCCTCGCCGGTATGGAGCCCGATGCCGACCGAGATCTGTTCAAATCCTTCGGCGCGTAATTCGGCGTTGAGCGTCGTCAGTCTCTTCTGCATCGTGACAGCGGCTTTGACCGCGTTGAGCGCATCTTCATCGCTCGCAGTCGGTGCCCCAAAGATCGCCATCAGACCGTCACCGGTGTATTTATCGAGCGTGCCGCCGTGCATGAAAATAATTTCGGTCATCGCCGAGAAATACCGGTTGAGCAGGCCGACAACCTTTTCGGGTTTTTCGTTTTCGGACAATGCAGTAAATCCACGAATATCAGCAAAAAGAACGGTGATCGATTGGTTGACGCCGCCGAGACGAAACGAGTTAGGATTTTCGAGCAGTTGCTTGACGACGTACTCCGGCATGAAGCGGCTATAGTTTGCCCTGGCGACCTCTTCGCGGGCAAGGCGCTTGTGCGCCTTAACGGTTTCGACAGTTACGGCCGTCTGGGCCGCGACCGCACTGATCAGTTCCAAATGGTCAGGCGAAAAGGCCGCAAATGGATCGAGCCTGTCGGCGTACAGCACGCCGTGGACGTTTGACTCGGTGATCAGCGGTGCGCAGATGGTCGATCTGACGCCTTGCGAGACGATCGAATCCGAGCCGCTGAACTGCGCGTCGGTCTTTGCGTCCTGCGACAGCAGTGCCACCTTTTCGCGCATTACTTTCTGCGTGATGGTGCGACTGATGGTAAGTTTCTCTGTCAGCTTTTCGACCTTTTCGTCGCGTGTTTTTATCGCTACTGGAAAAAGGCTGTAATCGAGAATTTTGCCGTCGAGCGATTCGTCGGCGATCAGTGCGACGACACGATCGGCCGGTGTTCCGCGAAAGATCAGATCGGTTGCCTTTTCAAATATCTCTTTTAAGTCAAAAACCGTGCCGATCGAGCGGCTCATTTCATAAAGGAGCTCGAGCATTTTCGCCTTACGCCGGAGATCCTTTATTTCTTCGGCGGTCGCGACCGGATTTTCGATCGAGAGATGCGATTGGCGGCCGATTATTTCGTTCGCCGAGATCTGTACTTGCGTTTGGCCGAGCGGTTTATCGTCATAGTTGACGCCCGCGGGCGCGCCGGGCTGCGTGATCGGATCTTCAGCAGGTGCCGCAACGGGTTCGGCGGCAGTGTCTTGATATTCCAGACGGCTCTCACCGATCAGGATCACATCGCCGTGACGGAGATACTTTTCGAGGATAGGTCCGCCGTTGACGAATACATGATTGACGCTGCGGACAAGCATTCCGTTCTCGTAGGAACCGTCGATGATCTGAAATCCGCCGTCGAGTCCGGCGATCTGCGCGTGTTTGCGCGAGACACGCCGGTCGTTAAGAACGATGTCATTCTCTTTTGCGCGGCCGATCGAGTAGGTCGAGCCGGCAGTAAGGCTGAGGTCCCAAATTCGTCCGTTGGGCTCGCTGATCTTTAAGGATGCGCTCACTGTTCTGATATTGTAATTCCCGGACAGACCCTGCGGCAGTGGGAAGCTATTCATTATCCGTCAACGACGCGCAGTTATCAATTTGTCCGGGTTTTGTCCACAACAGAACAATGATCTATTTCGACAACAACGCGACGACGCCGATCGCACCGGAAGCAGCAGCTGCGATCGTCGATGTATTAGAAAATGACTACGGCAATCCGTCGTCCGCACACACGATGGGAAGGCGCGCACGAGACATAGTCGAGGCTGCACGCAGTTCGGTCGCCGGGTTGATCGGCGCGAATTCGCCGGACGAGATCGTGTTTACTTCGGGTGGAACCGAAAGCGACAACTTTGCGATACTCGGCGCGCTTCGGGCGTCGCCGGAAAAACGACACATCGTCACCACTCGCGTCGAGCACGAAGCCGTCAGAAAGCTCGCCGAACGATTGGAAACCGACGGTTTCGAGGTGACATGGATCGACGTCGACGAATACGGCGCTCTCGACGTCGATGCCTTTCGCTACGCGATCCGGCCCGATACCGCCGTGGTTTCAGCGATGCTCGCAAATAACGAAACCGGTGTCATATTTCCGATGGCCGAACTGGCCGCTATCGTAAAAGATCGTTCGAGCGCCATGTTTCACGTCGATGGAGTGAACGCCGCGGGCAAGATGCCGATCGCACTTGGCCAAACGGCCGTCGATCTTTTTTCGATATCTGCGCACAAGTTCAACGGCCCGAAGGGCGCCGGCGCGCTCTACATCCGCGATGGCGTAAAAATTCCATCGATGTACGTCGGCGGAGGCCAGGAAAGCGGACGTCGAGCCGGGACCGAGCCGATGCATCAGATCGCCGGAATGGGCGCGGCTGCCAAACTTGCGATTGAGGTATTGCCGCTGAGTGCAACTGCAAAACTCCGCGAAACACTCGAGAATGGAATTTTGCAGAAAATTCCAAATTCTCGTTTGAACGGAACGAAAGATACAGCTCTTCGTTTGCCGAATACATCGAATGTTTCGCTCAAAGATACCAATGGTGAAATGATAATGGCGATTCTCGATAAGGCGGGCGTTTGTGTGTCGACAGGTTCGGCGTGTAACTCGGAAAACCACATGGCGTCGGCCGTCCTGCAGGCGATGAATGTTCCGTACTCTTGGGCGATGGGTTCGATCCGCTTTTCGTTGGGCCGTTACAACACGGCGGCGGAGGTGGACAAGGTGCTCACAATACTGCCGAATATCGTCGCGGATCTGCGAGCGATGGGTTAATCGCGCCCTAGTTATGAAGCCGCGCCGAACAAACGCCCGACGCCGTAAGTTATAGCCATTGCGACCGCGCCCCAGAAAGTGACGCGGAGTGACCCGCCGAGCGGCGAGGCTCCGCCGGTGCGAGCGGCAAGCCATCCCAGAACGGCGAGAAATACAAGCGACGTGACTGTTACAACCGGCGTGAAATAATTTTCGCGAACAACGAGGGCGACGATGATAGGCATTGCGGCGCCTACGGAGAAAGACGCGGCCGACGAGATCGCGGCCTGTATCGGGTTCGCGCGCTGCATGTCCGTAATGCCGAGCTCTTCACGTGCGTGGGCGCCGAGCGCATCGTGTTCCATCAACTGATCGGCGACTTTGCGGGCAAGCTCCTTATCGAGCCCGCGTCCGACGTAGATAGCCGCAAGTTCTGCACGCTCGCTTTGATCCTGATGCTCGAGCTCCCAACGCTCACGAGCCAAGTCGGCCTCTTCCGTATCCGCCTGTGAGCTGACCGAAACGTATTCGCCGGCCGCCATCGACATCGCTCCCGCGACAAGGCCCGCGACACCGGCGACGAGCACGCCGCTCGATCCCGAACCCGCAGCTGCGACGCCCAGAACGAGGCTGGTCGTGGAAACGATGCCGTCGTTTGCGCCCAAAACTGCCGCCCGCAGCCATCCGATACGATGCGATCGGTGTTTTTCGGAATGTCTCATATTCGTCCGCTTTTTACGCAGCTTTTGCGATGCCGTAGCGCGACAGTTTGAGGTAGAGTCCGCGGCGGGTCAAGCCCAGCTCGCCGGCAACCCGCGAGATGTTCCAGTTGTGGCGCGCTAGAGCACCTTTTATCATCTGCATCTCGAGGCCGGATACGGCTTCCTCGAGCGTTCCGCCTTCGGACAAATTCCCGAACGGCGTGAACGGACTATCATAGGACGCGATCGGACGTACATTGCCGGATTCCGAAAATGTCGTAAGCGGCCGGGCGCTTCGTTTAAGGTCGGATGAGAGATGATCTGGCGTGATAACTTCGCTGTCGACGGCGCGTGCTATCAGCCGCTGCACTTCGTTGCAGAGTTGTCGTACGTTACCGTCCCATTCGCACACCATCAGCAGATCGATCGTCTGCGGGGTGAAGACAATATCGTGTTTCCCGAACCGCGCCGAATAGTGATTGATGTAGTAATTGATGATCGGCGGTATTTCCGAACGGCGTTCCCGAAGCGGCGGCACGCGCAGCCGGATCACGTTCAAACGATAATAGAGATCTTCGCGGAAAGTGCCGTCGGCCACCTTGTCTTCGAGCGGCATGTTGGTCGCTGCGATTATTCGGACGTCGACCTTGATGGGCTTCTTCTCGCCGATCGGCTGCACTTCGCCTTCCTGCAGAAATCGGAGCAGTTTCGGCTGAACATCTATCGGCAGATCACCGATCTCATCGAGAAAGAGCGTGCCGCCGTCCGCCGCACGGATCATTCCGGGCGAATCCGTCACAGCTCCCGTGAACGAACCTTTCCGGTATCCGAAAAGATGGCCCTCGGCCAGTTCCTTGGGGACCGCGGTGCAGTTAAACGGTACGAATATCTTGTCCTTCCGATTCGAAAGCGTGTGGATCGCACGCGAGACGAGTTCCTTACCGGTGCCCGACTCACCGGTTACAAGCACGGTCACATCGGATGAACGTATTTTGTAAACTTCTTCGACCAGTGCCGTCATCGCCGGCGACGAATGAATAAAGCCGGGCATAAGGCTGTTCGACGTGTAAGGACTCGCTTCGTGCTCGACCGGCTGAGATCGGTCCTTTTCGCGAAGCGCGATCACGTCGAGGCCAAGTTCGACCACCCGCAGGAGCGGACTGAGCGGACTATTGTCATTGAGCACGGCGCCGGATTGCGGCTGGACGATAAGCGTCGCGTGTTTTGCGTTCGATGGGCGGAGCGGAAAAACGGAGAGGTTCTTCGTACGGATAAAGCTTTTCTCATCGCTGTTTTCCAGGGCGGCCGTATATTTTCTGATCAGCTCGCCGCTTTCCTCGGGCGAATAGCCGTGGGTGATGAATGGTACGAGTTCGCGCTTGTCGTTCGACTCTGCGATGATCAGCTTTTTCGCGCGGCTCTCCTGCTGCAACACCGCGACGAGCTCGCGAAACAGCAGCTCGCGTGAGGCCGTGGCCTCGGCAAGCCGAACCATCAAAAGCTGCGAAACGACCGAACTCGGACGCGACCTTTCGTCGGCATGCGCGTGGACCGGGTTGCGGATGATCGCCAGCTTTTCGTTGACCGATTCCATAAGCGGGTCGATCTCAAGTTTCCTGAATATCTCGCCCGCTTTCGTCAGATGTTTTATCGCCCGTGACGACATCGACGGCCCGAGATTTGCGCCGATCAGCAGGTGAGCAATGCCCGTGTGATAGAGGTCCTCGGCTGCCTCGAAGATCGTCAGGCTGCGGTTAAAATGATGTACCGCGAGCTCCGCATCGCCTTCCTCGAGTGCGGCAAGCCCGCGTATTCGCTGGATGTTTCCTAAAACAAAGAAATCGGACGTCGGATCGCTTTCCTCAATGATCTGAAGATAATTTTCGCATTCCCCGAATCGGCCTTCGTGGATGAAGCTTTCAGCAAGCACGAGGCCAGCCATATTAGCATAATGTTTGTCGCCGATGCGGCGCGACAGATCGATGGTTTCGCGTGCCTTGTCGCCGGCTTCTTTTATTCTGCCCTGCGCGAGATAGCAGCGGGCCTGGTTACGCATCGCCTGCACTTCATACCACTCGCGCTTTCGTTCGCGCGCGAGGCTGACGGCCCGTTCAAGAAAGCTATTGGCTTCCGAGAGGTCTCCGCGAAGTATTTTCAATTCACCGAGCGAATCCAGAATGCCGGCCATATGAACATGATTGGTCTGTATCGCAAGCTCAAGCGCCCGTTCGATCATCTGTTCGGCACGTGCCCATTCGCCGATCAGCATGAGATTGAGGCCGAGGTTATTGTAGGCGATCACGGTGTTGAGAACATGCTCGGTCTTGTCGAAAAATTCGATAGATTTTTCTAGGCACGCGACACCTTCGTGCGGACGGCGCAGAAACCAGTACGCGCCGGACATGTCCGTGTAGAGTTTGCCGAGCATGAACGGTGCCGAGCGGTCGCCGATGATCTGGATACCGAGTTCGAAATACTCAAGTGCCTTTTCGCTGCTGCCTTCCTGATGGTAGCCGAGGGCGATCTCGCGATATGCCTCGGCCATTCCTAGCCAGTCGCCGTACTCGCGAAAATAATTCAGCGAGCGCTCGGCGTAGTCACGGCATATCGCGCATTCGTTAAGCTTTCGGTAAACTCTGGCGAGACCGATATCGATGCTGCCCGAAAGTTGTACCAGTTCACTTTCGCGGGCGGTCTCAAGTGTTTCCTTGAGAAGCGTAACTGCCTTTGGATGGTCGTTTAGATTGTTGTAAGCAATGGCGAGCTGAGTGGTCACGCGCACCTGAGTTTCCTTTTTCAGTCGTTGCAGGACTTCTTCGCTCTCAAATGGTTTGAGCGTTTCGAGGGACTCCTTATAACGTCCCAGCGTCTCGAACGTAAAGGAGAGAAGGCGCTTGAGATTTGCGAGGTCGTCGGCGTTATGATCATGCCCGCCGATCGCGGCCGTGAGCACGGCTTCAGCCTCGCTCGAGAGACCACCACGCAATTTCTGCCCGACGTCCCTGAATATTTTGTCCATCGCCGCACCCGAAATCTCACCCGCACGAGGGTGAGAGTCGATTCCGACCAAAGGTCGAAGGGCCGACGCGGACGGCCTTCTAGCAGGAGAAATCTTTCGTTTCATGGTGCGGTACAGCCAGTAAACAGCCAATTGCCTCGGTCTTTTACAAAAAACGAGATAGTGGACCGAATTGAATACTAAGTAATCAGCGCAAGGGAAAGTTAGCAGAAAATAATTACCGCGTCTATTTATATTTTGAGCATCCAAATAAACGTTGGAAATTTGACGCGATCCGCGTGAACCAAATGCCTTTTCGGGCGTAATATCTATTTGAAACGACCGTTTCCCCGAACTCTTCCGGAACATGACAGAAGTAGAACCCACGGAAAGAAATAAACCCGTATTTTTTGATGAGCGCGGCCGCCGCTGGCGGCTATTCAACGTTCTCGGCATCGGTACCGCGATCGTGGCTACTGGCTTTTTGGCTTTCTTTGCCGTAAGCGTTTTGATCAATCCGTTTTTGCCGCAGCTAAGGCTGAAATCGATTGCTTCGCTGCCCCAGCGGGCCGATACGATACTGCCTGTGCCCGAGCTTCCGCCGTTGTCGAAGCACGACGCCCAGTTAAGGCTGGTCAGCGACAAGGCCAAAGCCGAGCGCAACGCCCGGCAGGAAGCAAAGTATGAAAAACAGTTTCGCGAGCAGATGCGCTCGATCGCGGCGCCGCCTGCGACTGCCGTCAAGCGAGACGAGAACAGTCCGCCCATCTCGGTTGGTTTTTATGTTAACTGGGATGACTCGAGCCTCGCCTCGCTAAAGCAAAATGTCGGAGCGCTTGATTGGCTGGTACCGGAGTGGATCCGTCTTTCGGGCGACGCCGCAAAACCGCTGGTGCTGGATGTCGACGATCGCGCTACGGAAGTCATCCGTCAGGAAAAACCCGGCGTGCTCATCTTGCCGCTGCTGCAGAACTATAAAAACGAGCAGTGGAACGCAGACATTCTCGCTTCGGCGATAGCGACCGAGCAGTCGCGCCAGAGCCTTATCAAGGCAATCCTGGATTCTATCGCCGAAAATCATTTCAACGGCCTGACGATCGATATCGAAGAGGTTCCCGCGTCGTCACAGATGCGTCTGTACTCCTTCGTCAGCGAGCTGCGTACAGAATTTAAGAAGCGTGGGCTGATACTTGCACAAGCCGTGCCTTTCGACAATTCGGACTGGAATTATGCGGCGTACGCGAACATCACCGATTATCTGATGCTGATGGCATATGACCAGCACTGGTCGACCGGCGAGGCGGGCCCGATCGCGGGACAGGATTGGTTCGAGTCTATCCTAAAGAAACGCGCCGTTGACGTACCGGCCGACAAAATGATCGTTTGTTTCGGCAATTACGGCTACAACTGGTCCGACAACGGCAGCGAAGCTGAAACCGTTTCTTTCCAGGACGCGATACTTGCCGCCACCGAATCGCTCGACTCCGCTGTCGATGTCAAATTCGATCCGATATCCAAAACGCCTAGCTTCAGGTACGACGAGGACGATGGCTCGAAGCATTCCGTCTGGTTTCTTGACGCCGTTACGGCGTACAACGAGATCGCGGCGGCGCGCCCGTATAAACCGGCAGGCTTTGCATTGTGGCGGCTCGGCAGCGAGGACCCATCGCTGTGGAAGATATTCGGGTCGGGCCACGCCGAGCCTGCAGATTCGCTCCGCAGCATGACGTTCGGATACAACGTCGATTTCGACGGGACCGGCGAGATACTGCAAGTAAAGGCGGAGCCGCGCGACGGCGTTCGCGAGATCAAAACGGACGGCGGCGGCCAGATCGTCGAAGAAAAGTATCAGTCGGCGCCGTCGTCGTACGTGATCCAGCGAACCGGAGACAAACCCGGAAAGATCGTTCTTACTTTCGACGACGGCCCGGATCCGATTTGGACGCCGAAGGTGCTCGACATTCTCAAGCAGGAAAATGTTAAAGCGACGTTCTTCATAGTCGGCGAAAACGGACAGGCAAATCCCGGTCTTGTACGGCGGATCGTTGACGAAGGCCACGAGATCGGAAACCATACCTTTACACATCCCAATCTGGGCGATGTGCCGTCAGCGGTGACCGATCTCGAACTCAATGCCACACAGCGGCTGATCGAGTCGCTGACCGGCAGGTCGACGCGCCTTTTCCGTGCGCCGTACTTCGGCGATGCCGAGCCGCATACGCCGGACGAAGTCGTACCAACCGTGGCTGCCCAAAAACTGGGTTACATTTCGGTGGGCCTGCATCTCGACCCCGACGACTGGAAGCTCAAGAACGAAGACGGCTCGCCCCATACGGCTGATCAGATGGTGGCCGAGATCATGACGGCCGCGGCCAATTCAACGCCGGAAGAACGCGGCAACGTGGTTTTGCTTCATGACGCCGGCGGTGACCGTTCGGCAACCGTTGAGGCATTGCCGAAGATAATAGATCAGCTACGCGCGAAGGGATTTGAATTCACGACGGTGTCCGACCTGGCAAACATCAGCCGCGACGAGGCAATGCCGCCGGTCAAACAGGACCAGTCGTTTTACGCACGTGCCGATTCGCTGGTCTTCTACGTATTTTCGCTCGCGGGTTGGCTGATGCGCTGGATCTTTCTGCTCGGAATAATCCTCGGCCTTGGGCGAATGGTACTAATTGGGATACTTGCTTTTGCACAGTACATTCGCTCACGCCGACGCGAAAGCTCGCACTTCGGCGAGCGTTATGCGCCGATGGTGTCGGTAGTCGTTCCGGCGTTCAATGAGGAGAAGGTGATTCGGCGAACGGTCGAAAGTCTTTTGGCTTCTGATTACGCAAGTTTTGAGATCATCGTCGTCGACGACGGATCGACCGACGAAACGTTTGAAGCCGTGACGGAACATTTCCGTGACAATCCGCGGGTTAAAGCGTTTCGCAAGAGCAACGGCGGAAAGGCCGAGGCTCTCAATTTCGGGTGGCGGCAGGCGACAGGCGAGATCATCATCGCACTCGATGCCGATACTCTCTTTACGCCGCAGACCGTCGCGGCACTCGCGCATCGTTTTGCCGACCCTACCATCGGCGCGATCGCCGGAAACGCAAAGGTTGGAAACCGCATCAACATCGTCACCAAGTGGCAGGCGCTCGAATACGTGACGTCGCAGAACTTCGATCGCCGCGCGTTCGCTTCGCTAAACTGCATTACCGTCGTACCGGGATCGGTCGGTGCGTGGCGAAAATCGGTGCTGAAGGAAGCCGGCGGCTTTTCATCAGACACGCTCGCCGAGGATCAGGACCTTACCATACAGGTGCGAAAGCTCGGCTATCACATCGGTTACGAAGAAGCGGCCATCGGCCTAACGGAAGCGCCCGATTCACTTCGAAATCTTGCGAAACAGCGATTTCGCTGGTCATTCGGCACGCTTCAATGCATGTGGAAGCACAAGAACGCGCTGCTCAACCCGAAGTACGGCACGCTCGGTTTTATTGCCATGCCGAACATTTGGATCTTTCAGGTGCTCTTCCCGCTGATCTCGCCGGTAATGGATCTGATGTTTCTGTGGACGTTTGTCTCGGCAATAATGACCAGCCTCGAACACCAGCAGGAATACGCGCGAATGCCGACGAATCTTAACGAAGTATTCTTTTATTACGCGCTGTTTCTCGCCGTCGATTGGATGGGCGCCTTCGCCGCCTTTCTAATGGAAAAGACCGAGAATAAAAAGCTTCTCGGCTGGCTGCTGATCCAGCGGTTCGGCTACCGGCAGGTGATGTATTGGGTGATGGTCAAATCGGTCTTCACCGCCATCCGCGGAGCGATCGTCGGCTGGGGCAAACTCGAACGTAAAGCAACCGTTGAAGCGCAGCATGGCTGACACGCACACTGCCTTAAGTGCGCATCGGGCGTAATATATGGTTAAATTTCCTGTATGCCCGACTTGGCGGACAGCGAATACGAAAGTGATGTAATTACCAAACTGCGGCCGAAGCTCGAAAAGCCGAAGCTCTTTAAGGTTGTGCTTCACAACGACGATTTCACGACGATGGAATTCGTCGTTTTCGTGCTCGAATACGTCTTCAATCGCTCCGACGCCGAGGCGTTTACGATCATGCTCACCGTCCATCAGAAGGGCAGCGGTACCGCCGGCATCTATCCCTACGAGATCGCCAACATGAAATCCGACAAAGCCATGAACCTCGCCAAGGCGCGTGAGTTTCCGTTCCTGTGTACGGTCGAAGAGGAATAAAAGCGGAATTACGGTCTTCCCAAAGGTAATGGCCGCAATCGAATAAAATGCTAGACCTTAAATATTTTGCTGCGATTGGTTTTCTAATTTTGATTTTCGGTGCCCCTAGATTGGCACAAGCTCAAGAATCCGCGCCTGCCGGACCGGAAACCTCTGGTCGTCTTAAGGAAGTTAAAGTCATAGTTAACGGGGTAGGCCTCGGGTCGACATATTCTGACGTTCTGCATCGTTTTGGAACACCGACATCCAACGTGAAGCACGGGTCAATCCTTGTGGCGGAGCGAAACGGACGTTGAAATACCCGGGCCTCGTCATCACACTCGATGAAAGCAGTACTGGAAACATAGTTGTGCTAATCGACCTGCGCTCCGAGAAATGGGCGATTGGAAACGGCGTACGAATCGGGTCCGCCAGATTAGCGGTACGGCGTGCCTATCGTCGACCTAACGTTGAAGTAAGGTCGGACTCTTTCACATATGGCGACGGGAACGGATACGCAGTATTTTATTTTCGGAAAAATCGATTAGCACGAGTGAAGCGAGATCTGAACATGTGTTGATAAGTTTGCGCTCCTTAATCGGGAAACCGGCACGAACTTTATTTCAGTACAAGTACGATTAGTTGGGCCCGGCACAAGATCCATGACAACTTGACGCTCCTGATATACTGTTAAATGGATATGAAACGCAACCGCTCGCCAATAATTAGGATTATTAACATCGGGACTTACGCTCCGTGAGCTAGGCGACAGGCGAAATTTTGCTTTAAGAAAGTCCCAAGCCGAAACGAAAGGCTAGGGGCTTTCTCGTTGGCGAGTGCGGATTTCGGATTGCGGAATGCGGAAATTCTCCGCCGAATGATAAAATTTCCCTTTTAACCAGTGTCGCCGGCCTTTCAGTCGATTGGCCACTGACCGCTGACCACCGACTTATGACCGAATTTTCGGACCTTAAAAAGACAGTTAATCTCCCGAAGACGGATTTTGCGCAAAAGGCGAATCTAGGGCAGGCAGAGCCGGCTCGTTTGAAAAAGTGGAACGAGATAAAGCTTTACGATCAGATAACAGCGGCCCGGAAAGGCCGCGAAAAGTTTATCCTGCACGACGGCCCGCCGTACGCGAATGCTGACATTCATATCGGCACGGCGCTCAACAAGATCTTGAAGGACTTCGTCGTCAAGACGCGTTCAATGATGGGCTACGACGCGCCTTATGTTCCCGGTTACGACTGCCATGGGCTGCCGATCGAGACGATCGTCGAGAAAAAGCTGGCCGAAAAGGGCAAGAACAAGAACGACCTGCCGGTGGCGACGTTCCGCCGAATTTGCCGCGAGCACGCCTCGACTGCGATGAACAACCAGACGCGTGACTTTCAGCGGCTTGGCATCCTGGGCGAGTGGGCGAACCCATACCTGACGATGTCGCCGGAGTACGAATCGTCGACGGCCCGACTTTTCGGCAAATTTCTCGAACGCGGCTACGTGTACAAAGGCCTG
>JBBSGG010000035.1:0-35973 GCA_038254305.1 Pyrinomonadales bacterium | reverse complement strand
GTCGTTTGCGGATTGTCCGGCGGCGTTGATTCGACTGTTGCGGCCGCGCTTGTTCACGAAGCGATCGGTGCCCGCCAGACGTGTATTTTCGTGAGCAACGGTTTGCTTCGAATGAACGAATTCGGAGACACCCTTAAGCTGTACGCCGACCGGATGCAACTGAATGTTCGCGGAATCGACGCTTCGGCGGAGTTTTACGCGGTACTCAAGGGCGTGTCCGATCCTGAGCTGAAACGCAAAGCGATAGGCAGCAAATTTATCGATGTCTTCGACGCGGAAGCGACGAAGATCGGCGGCGTGAAATATCTCGTTCAAGGCACCCTATATCCAGACGTCATCGAATCGGTTACGCTGCGCGGGGCGTCCGTCACTATCAAATCCCATCACAATGTCGGCGGTCTGCCCGAAAAGATGAACCTAAAGTTGATCGAGCCGCTTCGCGAACTGTTTAAGGACGAAGTGCGGCTGGTCGGTAACGACCTTGGAATTCCGAAGGAGATACTCGAACGCCATCCTTTTCCGGGCCCGGGACTTGGCGTACGGATTCTCGGCGATGTGACGCCGGAAAAGGTCGAGATGCTGCAGAAAGCGGACCGGATCTTTATCGAAGAGCTGCACAATTTCGGAATTTACGATGACGTTTGGCAAGCGTTTGCGGTGCTGCTTCCCATTCAGTCCGTCGGCGTGATGGGCGATTTTCGGACCTATGAAAAAACTGTCGGCCTTCGTGCAGTGACCTCGACCGACGGTATGACCGCCGACTGGGCACGCCTGCCGTACGATTTTCTTGCAAAAACCTCGTCGCGCATTACATCCGAGGTCCGTGGGATCAACCGCGTTGTTTACGATATTTCCTCGAAACCTCCAAGCACTATCGAGTGGGAATAGCCCGTACTTACGGGCTTCGAACCCTAAATTTGAATTTCGGCGCGCTTTTTGGGCGAACTGGGGCACGCAAATGCTTGAAAACTGTTGAAAAACTGGACGTTGGAGGTCGCATGCAACGCGGCATTGTTATAAGGCAGATCACTGATTTCGAGGAAGGGCAGGATAGGTTGTTCCGTTCGAGCGGTGAAGAGGTTCTACTGCGTCACCTTTTCCTAGAGCGAGCAGAATCGGATCGGTTTGTAAAATCTCTATGCTTGATTCTTTGCCCGAATGCGAGCGCTCGCAAAGTGAAACATCGACGTTGTGGAAGAAGTGACGAAAGTAAGTTCTGATAAAACGGAATTCCGGGTATTGCTATTGACGCCTACACCGCGAGACGCGAATCTCATAACTGCAATACTGAAGGACGTCGGTATCGCGTATCACATTTGCAGCGACGTTCTTAAAGGCGCATCGGATGCTCGTCACTGTTGTCGATTGCGTTCCGCAGCTATCGACACTACCAAGAAGCTGCGGCCCGACGTTTTGATCAGCGATGTCGGGCTTCCGGGCCAGGACGGTTACGAGATGATGCACACGATCCGCACGTTACCTGAAATTTACGGCGGGCGTACGCTGGCGATCGCGCTCACGGGTCACGTTAGCGTCCAGGACCGCAAGCGGGCGATCGCTTCGGGCTTTCAGGCACATCTCGCGAAGCCGATAGATTTGACGAGCTCATTGACCGTATCGCCAGACGGATGCGAACGCCTCAGTAAACGGCAGTTCGCCCCGACGGGAGATAATTCTGTAAACATTATCCGTATCTGCCGGTAAGACTGATAAAAATCCCTTCCCTCAAGAGATTTATACCTTTAAAACTATCGCGCAAAAAGCCGCCAGCTTTTTCTCACGCACGTACCCGCACCACGCTCGGCGCGTTGTCTGGCAGACCTTCATCTAAACAATTGATGTTTCGCATTATTGGACAGGTTGTCGGTCGCTGTCAGCATCGCCAAATTCCTCCGCCGCGACTTACTACCAATTCGACAAGGCCGAGAATTTGAAGGTATAGACGGCGCCCGAATCAAAATAACGAGGTGTCCGGTGATTATCATTAGTTAATGAAACAAATTCAATGGTCTCGTTGTAATATATGATTAAAATTAAAAAGAGATAATTATGAAAAGCCTTCGGCATTCGTTTCCAACGCTACTTGTCATTTTTTTGTGCTTTGGCATTCAATCGGCACACGCGCAGAAGGATCCACTTTCTGTTAATTACACGGTCAGCCTGAGCGATCCCGCGACGCAGCAGTTTCACGTCACGACCGACATCGCGAATATCAATCAGGCGCGTCTCGACCTGAGTTTGCCGACCTGGGCGCCGGGTTGGTATACCATCGAAAATTACGCGAAGAATCTGCTTCGTTTTCGCATAACCGACGCGTCTGGAAAGATACTTCCGCACCGAATGTCGCGAAAACAGACTTGGAATGTGGACACGCGCGGCATCAGAAAGATACGCGTAGATTACGATTACCGCGCGACGGTTCTCGCACTGAATCAGGCGAAGATCGCAAAGGATTTCGCGTTTTTCCAGGGCATCGAGATGTTCCTTCAGCCCGAGGGACATCGCAATGAACCGAGCACGGTCCATTTCTCCCTCCCTTCCGGATGGAAGATCGTTTCCGCGCTCAAGGAAACGACCGACCCGATGGTTTTTACGGCGGCCGATTATGACACGCTCGTCGACGCTCCGACCGAAATGGGCAAGTTCGATGTGCATACGTTCGAGGTAGAAGGAAAGCCGCACTACTTTGTCGCTAATCCGGCAGGCACGTTCAACGAAGAAAAATCGCGAAAATTTACCGAGATGCTGGCAAAGATCGCGACGACTGACAGTGCGATATATGGCGGCCTTCCATACGAAAAGTACGTCTACTTCTATTTCTTTGCGCCGCCCGAGTCCAATGCAAGCGGCGCGCTCGAGCATCTGAACTCCTTCGTCTCGTTCGCGGCGCCGGGCGAACGTGCAACGCCCGAACAAATTATCGGCACCGCGGCGCACGAATTTTTCCATCTTTGGAACGTCAAGCGAATACGTCCCGCCGAAATGTGGCCATACGATTATTCGCGTGAAAATGAGACGCCGCTTCTGTGGGTCTCCGAGGGCTTTACAAATTACTACGGCAGCATGGCGACGTATCGTGCCGGCATCACAACTGAGAAGAATTTTCTCGACCGCGTGGCCGGAAACGCCAGCCAGATCGAGAGCACCGACGCGCGCAATTACATCTCGCCGGCCGAATCGTCCGTGTCGACGTGGGTCGGTTACGACACGCCGGTTGCGTTCGGCATCTCGTACTACGGCCAGGGCGAAAACATTGCAGGACTGCTTGATCTTTCTATCAGAAATGACACGGCCGGACGCTCGGGGCTTGATGACGTAATGCGGGCTCTATTCAGCGATTTTTACAAACGCGGCCGCGGGTTTACGACCGAGGACATGATCGCGATCGTAAATCGCCTGACCAAAAAGGATTATCACGATTTTTATAATCGATATATATTCGGCGTCGACGTGCCGGACTACGACCGCATCTTCGGTTATGCCGGCTACAAGCTCGAACGCAAAACCGTCCAATCGCCCGATCTCGGCTTCGGCGTGCGGTTTCGAAATGGCGGTCTATTTGTGAATTCGATCGATCCCGGCTCCGGAGCTTCGGCGACGGAATTGCGAGAGGGCGATGTTGTGACAAAGATCAACGGCACCGATCCGCGTCAGGTGCAGTTTCAAACCCTTGCCGGAAAGACGGCTAACCTCAGCGTTACCCGCGGCGGCACCGAAATGAATATTCCGGTAAAGATCGGTTCGCACGACGTGACGGCATTTTCGCTGAGCGAAATGCCCGCCGCAACCCCGCAACAGCTCACTGTCAGACAGGCATGGCTAAAGAAATAAAAAGAAAGCGGGATCGATCCCGCTTTCTGATTCGACCCCGAATATTTTCCGCGTCCGCTCGCCAATTGACCTTCCTCACCCAATAACCGAGATTCGAAAGTATCTGCTCGGCCTCGGTCGCGCGAGCCGCATTTTGTTCGCCCGCGACGCCGGCAAGAGCCACGCGTCCGCCAAGCGTCAGAATTCCGGTAAGGCACGCCGTTGCGATCATCAGCCGCCGCAGCCTATCCAAACCAATTGAATTCGTCAACATCATTTTATCCGCCGAATATTATTTCAAATTAAAGATCGTCCTTCTCCGGCCATCGAGAACGCCCTGCCTATCGCTTTTTGCGTCTCTCAACACCAAAACGCGTAATAACGGTAAAAATTGCATCGGGTGATACAATTTTTTATCAAATGGCGGAAAACATTTCGATTATCAGCTTTAGGGACGTAAGCTTCGCGGTCGGCGGGACGAAGATCCTCGAGCGGCTCGATCTGGACGTGTTTCAAGGCGAAACGCTCATCCTGCTCGGTGAGTCAGGCTGCGGCAAAACGACGACGCTCAAACTGATCAATCGCCTGATCGCCCCGACGTCAGGAAGCGTGCTGGTCCAGGGCAAGGCAACGACCGACTGGGATGTCATAGATCTGCGCCGGCATATCGGTTACGTCCTGCAGGAAGCCGGCCTGTTCCCGCACTTTACCGTCAGCGAAAACGCAGGTTTGGTACCAACGCTGGCGAAATGGGACGAGCAGAGAAAGCGTAATCGCGTTTCGGAAATGCTCGAACTCGTCGGGCTCGATGCGGCGAGATTCGCCGACCGTTTTCCGCACGAGTTGTCCGGCGGCCAGCGGCAGCGCGTCGGTGTCGCACGCGCGCTCGCGGCCGACCCGTCGATCGTTCTGCTCGACGAACCGTTCGGAGCTCTCGATGCGATCACACGGACCAATCTTCAAAAGGAATTTGCGAAACTGGTAAGTGAATTGGGAAAGACCGCCGTTTTCGTAACGCACGATCTTCACGAAGCGATGACACTGGGCACGCGGATCGCGCTTATGGAAAAAGGCCGGATCGTCCTCATTGACACACCGGCGAATTTTGCAAAATCCGACCTCCCGCTTGCGCGGGCTTATCTGGAGACCGTGAGCATCATCTAGGCAATGCGGCTTTGTTACAATTGGCGGAATCTATTATTCAATTTATGAGCACAAACAATCAGGACAGACGCGAGTTTCTGAAGTCGGCGGCGGCCGGCTTCGCGACGATCGCATTGTTAAAGAATTCCAAAGGCGAGATGGTAAATTTACTAGATGGGGACCTGCATCCCGAACTTGTCGAGATCACGATCCCGCAGCTGCAGGCGAAGATGAAGTCGGGTGAGGTGACCTCGCGGCGGCTGGTCGAGATGTATCTGGAAAGGATCGCGCAGATCGATCCTAAGACACGCACCGTGCTGGAGCTTAATCCCGACGCGCTTGCGATCGCCGACCAGCTCGACAAGGAGCGCAAAAAGGGAAAAGTGCGGTCGATGCTGCACGGCATTCCGATCCTGATAAAAGACAATATCGACACCGCCGACAAGATGCATACGACCGCCGGTTCGCTCGCTCTGCTCGATGCGCCGACGCCGAAGCGGGACGCGTTCGTCGCGCAGCGGCTTCGCAAGGCGGGCGCTGTGATCATCGGCAAAACTAATCTGAGCGAGTGGGCGAATTTCCGCAGCACTAAATCGATCAGCGGCTGGTCGGGCCGCGGTCTGCAGACGAATAATCCGTATTTTCTCGACCAAAACCCATGCGGCTCAAGCTCGGGTTCGGGTGTTGCGGTTTCGGCGAACCTTTCGGCTGCGGCCGTCGGCACCGAGACAAACGGTTCTATCATCTGCCCTGCCGTTTCGAACGGCATTGTCGGGATCAAGCCGACGCTGGGCCTAATCTCGCGGAGCGGCATCATCCCGATTGCCCACACACAGGATACCGCCGGCCCGATGGCCCGCACCGTCACTGACGCCGCGATCATGCTCGGTGCAATGGCCGGGAGTGATAAGACCGATCCCGCAACCAAAGATGCCGACAAAAAGGCGGCGAAGGACTACACAAAATTCCTCGACGCCGGCGGACTCAAAGGCGCGAGGCTCGGCATCGTCATGCAGTTCACCACCAAGCCCGAGATCAAGACATACTACCAGCCGTTTCTCGACACGCTGCGCAGCGCCGGTGCAACGCTGATCGACGTCACATTCACGCCCGATTACAGTAAGGTCGGGACCGAAAGGACGGACGTTCTGCTTTACGAATTCAAGACCGACCTGAACAAATATCTTGCCGCCAGAGGAGCAAAATACAAGACACTCGAAGACTTGATCAAATTTAACGAAGAGACAAAGGAGCGCGAAATGCCCAAATTCGGGCAGGAGCTTTTCATCCAGTCGCAGGCGAAAGGAGATCTGACCGACAAGGTGTACATTGACGCTCTGGCCAAAATAAAACGCCTCACGCGAGAGGAGGGAATCGATGCCGTGATTGCGAAAGACAAGCTCGACGCGCTCGTCGGCCCCACAGGCGGTTCGACCTGGTCGATCGCCGCCGTCGCGGGATATCCATACATAACCGTTCCGTTAGGGCTTAGTGAAAATAACGTCACCGGAATGGCGTTTTTCGGCAAGGCATACAGCGAACCGTCGTTGATCAAATACGCCTACGCCTTCGAACAAAAAACCAAAGGCCGGACGGTGCCACAGTTCCTGCCGACGTATCCGAAGTCGAAATGAGGCTGGATGGCCGAGATATTTTGGGGAATCCGGGTAGTGGAAGGATTTATTTTGTAAATTGGCCTTTGGATGGAGTCTTATTTGAGCTATAGCTAATCGACATATCTATCTGAAAATTCTTCGGCTGAAGCCACCGAGCGAAAATGCATCTGACTTCCAGCTGAAGCTGGGAGTCAATTATCGAAGCCGATAGACATACGGAACGATGCGGAGTTTTCTACAGTTTTTGCATGCGAATTGGGCGGAATTGCTGACGCTGACGCGTGAGCATATCTTTCTTGTTTTTGTTTCGACGGGCCTCGCCATTCTGATCGGCGTGCCGCTCGGGATCCTACTAACGCGTGTGAGATCGCTTCAAACGCCGATCCTCGGTTTCGCGAACATTATGCAGACGGTGCCCAGTCTCGCCTTGTTCGGCCTGTTGATCCCGATAAGCTACATCGGCGGCTTGGGTTCGCGGACGGCGATCACGGCCCTCGCTCTTTACGCGCTCCTTCCGATCATTCGAAATACCGTCACGGGCATCATGGGCATCGATCCGAAGATCAGCGAGGCAGCGACGGCGATGGGAATGACCGATTGGGAACGCCTCAAGATGGTCGAACTGCCACTGGCGATGCCGGTGATGCTGACCGGGGTTCGCATCGCGGTTGTTATTTGTGTTGGCGTCGCGACAGTTGCGGCAGCCGTCGGTGCCGGTGGCTTGGGAACCTATATTTTTCGCGGCCTGCGGCAAAACGATAACAATCTGCTCCTTGCCGGAGCACTCGCGTCGGCGCTGCTCGCCTTGCTTTGTGACTTTGCACTGGGGCAGATCGAAAAAGCTTACGCCATTGGCGAACGCATCAATGCCACGCGTAGAAAGGTTTTTGCCGGCGCCGTCGTTGCCCTTTTCGCAATGATCGTCGCGGCCGGGTTCTTTCCACAGTTTCGATCCGCCGGATCCGCGGTCCCGGTCGGCGGGCAAAAGGTCGTGGTCGGATCAAAGGACTTTACAGAATCAATAATTCTCGCCGAGATACTCGCGCAGATGCTGGAAAAACAAGGCGTGGCTGTCGAACGGCAGTTCGAGCTTGGCGGCGATATACCGCATCAATCGCTACTATCCAAACAGATCGACGTTTATCCCGAATACACCGGCACTGCGTACACCGCGATCCTGAAGCATCCGCCGCTGACCGATCCGCAGGCCGTCTACGATCAGACGAAGACCGAGTACGCTGAAAAGTTTAATCTCGCTATTAGCCCGCCGCTTGGTTTCGCTAATGACTTCGCTATCCTTGTCCGTGGCGATGTCGCACGCAAGAACAATTTGAAGACCATCTCGGAATCCGTCCCGCTCGCCGCAAACTGGCAGGCCGGCTTCGGGCAGGATTTTATGTCGCGCGCCGACGGCTATCCCGGATTCTCAAAAGCTTACGGCTTTAACTTCGCCAAACAGCCACGCGAAATGGATCTCTCGCTTACATACCGCGCGCTGCAATCGGGCGAGCTCGACATCATCGCCGGCAACTCGACCGACGGGCTGATCTCCGCGCTCGATCTTTTCCAACTCACCGACGACCGGCACTACTTCCCGCCATACCAAGCTGTGTATATCGCCCGTCAGAGCGCGATACCGGCATTAAACGAGGCATTCGCGAAACTTACGGGCGCGATCACGACGGACGAGATGCGAAAATTGAACTACGAGGTCGACGGCAATAAAAGAACTCCACGCAATGTCGCGGCGAAATGGCTCACCTCACAATGAATGGTCAATGCGTATGAATATCAAAACTCTCACAACTGCACTACTTCTATTCCTGTTTTGCGGCTACGCATCCGCGCAAAGCAGCGAACCGAAAAAGATCCACGTCAACGGCATGGACCTTACCTATATTGAGAGCGGCCACGGCGAAACCGTCATCCTGCTCCACGGCGGGCAGGGCGATCATCGCTCGTGGCAGCCGCAGATGGATCTCTTGTCCAAATCGTTTCGCGTTATCTCATACAGCCGCCGCTATCATTATCCCAACGACAATCCCATCACATCTGACTATCACTCCGCATACACCGAGGCAGACGATCTCGACGCGCTGATCCGCGCTTTGCGAATTAAAAAGGTCCATCTTATCGGCGTCTCGATCGGTGCCTTTGTTGCACTCAAGTACGCGGTCGATCACCCTAAAACGGTCGCAAGCCTCGTGCTCGCCGAACCGCCCGTCCACCAGTGGATCAAAGATACGCCTGCCGGTCTTGCCGTCTACGACGAATTTATGACAAAGACCTGGAAACCGGCCGGCGATGCTTTTCGTTCTGGAAACGACGTGGAAGCGGTGCGTATATTGGTCGACACTTTCGGCGGTGCCGGAGCATTCGATCGCATGCCGCCCGCGGCAAAAGCTGCTGCGATGGCCAATTCGAGATTCTTCAAGGCAGCGACGGACGCCGCGGACCCGTTCCCAAATCTTTCAAAAGAAAAAGTGCGACGATTGAAAATGCCGATTCTCATCGTCCGCGGCGAAAATACGATCGAGATCCACAAGCGCGTCAATGCTGAGCTCGAAAAACTGCTTCCGGCCGCTCAAAGTGTCATAATACCGAGAGCCGGACACGGATCGGCTCGGGACAATCCGGTCGCGTTCAACCAAGCGGTAGGCAGGTTTCTATCATCTCGAATGATGCCGCGGCCGACCCCAGGCAAATAGCTTGCAACTTTCACCTAAATGTTGTAATCTCTTTACTTGGTCAATCCGTGTCTCATTCATCAACGGTACGTTCGCTTCATAGTGAAGCAGCATTTGGATAGCAACGAGAGACGGCAATTTAATACTGTCAGAAGCGGTTTGGAGTTGTTTCCAAGCCATCAAACGTTGGTCATTCGCTGCAACCGTTAAGCCGAAAGATTTACCCACCGTTAGTAACTTCTTAAAACATCCTGAAGAACTGCACCTTGTTGTAGCCTAAAATTTAGGCATAAGTACAACTGCAGACAGCGGAAACGCCCGAGACACGTGCGAGTCCGCAACCGGTCGAACTGTACTGACAGCTAGATCGAGCCCGCGGTACTTCGGTCGACCAGAGATAATTTACATTAATGACTTTTACAGATCTAGGCTTGCAGTCCTTTTTGACGGACAAATGCGAGCAAATGGGTTACACAGAGCCTACACCCGTTCAAAAGCAGGCAATTCCCGTCGTCCTCGAGGGCGGCGATATCATAGCTACAGCCGAAACCGGCTCGGGCAAGACCGCGGCATTTTTGCTGCCGATCCTACAGAAACTCAACACAGGCAAACGACCCGTTGGGATGAAAGTACTTGTACTTGCACCGACGCGCGAGCTTGCTAACCAGACGGATGTCGCATGCCGACAGTTTGCCCCAAAAGGCATTACCTGCGCGTCGATAATCGGCGGTTCGGGCTACAAGGCTCAGATCGACGCCCTCAGACGCGGCGCGACCGTTATCGTTGCGACCCCGGGACGCCTACTCGATTTCATGGAGCAGGGCCTGGTTGATTTTTCAAAGCTCGACTTTCTCGTTCTCGACGAGGCCGACCGCATGCTCGACATGGGTTTCCTGCCCGCGATCAAGCGAATCGTTAAAGCTGTTCCGGAAAAACGCCAAACGCTTTTCTTCTCGGCAACGATGGCTCCGGAAATGGAACGCATCGCATATTCGATCGTCAAGGACCCGACATTTATCGAAGTGAGTGTCCGCGGAAAAGCTGCGGTCTCTATCGAACAGACGGCTTATCCTGTCGCACAGCAGCTAAAGATGCCGCTGCTTCTCGATCTTCTCGAAAAGGAAGACTGGGAACGCGTGTTGGTATTTACGCGGACGAAACGCGGCGCCGACCGCCTTGCGCATATCCTTGAGAAGCGTGAGCACAAATCGAACCGCATCCACGGCGATCGCTCGCAGTCACAGCGTGAAGCCGCACTGCGTTCGTTCAAATCGGGTAAGACCCGTGTGCTTATCGCAACTGATGTTGCCGCACGCGGTATCGACATTGATTCCGTCTCGCACGTGATCAATTACGATATTCCGGTCGCCCCTGAGGATTACGTTCACCGAATCGGCCGTACGGGACGTGCAGGTAAAGGTGGTCGTGCGATCACGCTGTTCACCACGGCGGAAGAGCACTCGATGCGTGCGATCGAGCGGCTGACGGGTCAACCTGTCGAACGCGTGATACTTCCGGATTTCGGAGGCACCGCGTCCGTCGCTCACACGGCAACCGCCGCTAGCCCTTCATCGCCGGCGAAACCACGGACGTTTCGCTCGTTCGGTTCGCGCAGGCGTCGCTAACATCACGCGCCCAAGACGAACAAAAAAGGCAGCCAGTCAAATGGCTGCCTTTTTTGTCTGCTCAATGCTGAAGCCTATTTTCGTTTGAGAATAAGGCCGACGACGAGTCCCACCAAAGCCGAAACGAGGATAGTCTGGCCCGGTTTCTTACGCGCGTATTCCTTTGCGTCCTCGATCAATTCCTTCGGGTCCTTTCCCTGTAAATCTTTGAATCTATCACTCGCCTGGGCAAACGTCTCGCTCGCGATATCTTTCGCGCGGGTAGCCGCGTCCTGCAGCTTCTGGCCATATTCCTGTGCCTGCATTTTGAGATCTCCTAAAAATTCGTCGTCCATAAACGAGCCGCTGGCCGTGGGCGCGCCGGCCCCCGCCGGGACGAGGCCCTGTTCCAGTTCCTTTTCCGCTTTTTTAACTTCCTGTCCAAATTCCGACATTATGTTTCTCCTATAACAAGCCCAGAATCGCTTTCTATGCAAAGCACGAGTCTCCGATGAACATCGACCGTATTTAGTTGTAACGAACGCGACGCCTGAAAAGTTCCTCAATATCGCCTCCGAATCGATCTCTGCCAAGGAAGTTATTCGGGCGGGTTGACAACCATATGACCTGAATGGCAATCTTGATTATTCGGTAAGTAAGCACTTACTTCACCGTCGGAAACGGAGAATTAATTGATCAAAGACCTATTTAATTGTGACCAGCCTTCGCGAATGAAAGGTGACGAGCGCCGAGAGCAGATATTGCAGACGGCAGTTGACCTGTTCTCAAAGCGAGGGTTCAGCGGTACGACGACAAAAGAGATAGCACGGGCCGCGGGCGTTTCAGAAGCGATGGTTTTCCGCCACTTTGCCAGCAAGGATGAACTATACGGTGCGATCCTCGCGAACAAAGCCTGTCAGGATGGGATGGAGCAGTTTCCTTGGGAAGCGGATTCGGATCTTCGGCAGGCGATCGAGAAAAAGGATGATTACGCATTTTTCTATCATATTGCACTCCACGCGATGAATAAGCATCAGGCTGACGTCGGTTTTATGCGTCTTCTGTTCTTTTCCGCACTCGAAGAACATGAGCTTGCAGAGCGTTTTTTTAATCAATATATTGCCCGCGTTTATGAATTTATGAGCGCGTATATTGAGACCCGGCAGCGGGACGGCGCGATGAGAAAGATGAATTCACGCGTTGTTGTGCGGGCGTTTCTCGGAATGCTTATACAGCATTCGCTAACGAATATTTTGTGGGATAAGAAACGTGTTCTGCTGGATATACCTAACGAAGAGGCAGCAGCAGAATTTGCCAAGATATTACTGCATGGAGTGAGTACTCAGACAGGTGGGGCACCTGCCAGATAACCTTCAATATTTTCAACATAATGAACGATAGAAGAGCATTCATTTTTGTATCTGCGGCTGTTTTTCTCAGCACGTTTATCGCGTCGGGCTGTGCAGGCCGCGCGAGCACGACCAACGTGAACGTAAAGGTCGAACCGCAGACGATCGATGTAACGGCGGAGAAGGCTGTGGTACTGCCGATCCCGACCTATATCGAGGCGACCGGAAATCTCGCTAGCGACGCTCAGACGGATGTTGCGCCGGCCGTCGCCGGTAAGATCGTCGAGGTCAATTTCGATATAGGCAGCTATGTGAATAAAGGTGACGTTCTGGTCAGGCTCGACTCTCGCGATGCCGCGATAAAGCTGGAGCAGGCCCGCGCGCAGGTGGAACAACAGCGGCGTGCGGTCGCGCAGGCGGAAGCTGGCGTCGAACAGGCGATAGCTAATCTTCACCAGACGCAGGCCCGCCTCGGACTTCGCGAAGGCGAGAATTTTACCGTCGATGCTTTTCCCGCGGTCAAAGCGATCAACGCGCAGCTTATCCTCGCCGATAAGGAATTGGTTCGCACTGAACGCCTGCTCGAAAGCGGTGACGTTTCGAAATCCGTATTTGATCAGCGCAGATCGCAGCGTGATCAGCTTGCCGGTCAACTTGATGATGCTCGAGCAAACGCCGCCGTTGCGGGACGAGCCGTCGGCACGGCTCAAGCCGCCGTAGACACGGCCCGCACCGTGGTTTCAAGCAATCGAGCCGCGGTTGCGACTGCTCAGACGCAGGTCGACCAGGCCCAGAAGGCGATCACCGACACTGTTGTTTACGCGCCGATCAGCGGTTATGTCTCGGAACGATCAGCGGACGTCGGCGAGTACATTTCGCCGAGCGCGCCAAACGCAAAGGTTGCGACGATCGTCCGAACCTCCACGCTGCGAATGAAGATCGATATTCCCGAAGCGACTATCGGAAAGGTGGCAACGGGCCAGGGCATTTCACTCCAGACGACGGCATATCCGGACCGAAATTTTGCCGGAACCGTGGTCAGGATCGCACCCAGCCTTAATCAGACAGCCCGGACGCTCTCCGTCGAGGCCGAGGTCCAAAATGCGGAAGGCCTGTTGAAGCCGGGGCAGTTCGCCACGGTCCGGATTACACAGTCAAAACCGGAACTGGCGGTGATGATCCCCGCCAGAGCGGTTAAAACCGTGGGCGACATAAATAGCGTTTTCGTGGTAGTTGATGGCGCCGCGCACGAACACATCGTGCAGCTCGGCTTGTTGGAAAACGATATGATCCAGATCAAACAGGGCGTGATGGAAGGCGACATGGTAGTAGTCAGCAACCCGGCAGCGCTCACGGATGGCGTGTTTGTAAGACAGTAGAACGAAAAGATTATGCAGTGGTTAGCAGAAGTTTGTGTAAAACGCCCTGTGTTCGCGACGATGTTGATACTTTCACTCGTCGTGGTCGGCCTGTTTTCGTTTATCAGCCTCGGCGTCGACCTTTTTCCAAAGATCGACTTTCCGACGATCACGATCACGGTCATCAATCCCGGCGCCTCGCCCGAGGAGATCGAGACCGAGATCACGGAAAAGGTCGAGGAAGCCGTAAACACGATCAGCGGAATCGATGAGCTTCGTTCAACATCGGTCGAAGGCATCGCACAGATCTTTGTACAGTTCGTCCTGGAAAAGGATGTTAACGTCGCCGCGCAGGAAGTCGAGAACCGCGTGCAGACCGTCATTCCGAATCTGCCCGACACGGCTGAACAGCCTACCGTGCAAAAGCTGGATACGGATGCCGCTCCGGTTTTGCGAATTTCGGTATCGGCGCCGGCATCGCTCCGCGACGTTACCGAAGTTGCGAAACACAAGATCAAGGAACGCATTGAGTCGGTCAACGGTGTCGGTCAGATATCGATCATCGGCGGACAGGAGCGTCAGATAAACGTCTGGGTCGATCCCGACAAAATGCGGGCTTACAATGTGACCGCCGCCGAGGTTTCGAATGCGCTAAAAATTCAGAACATCGAATTTCCGAGCGGCCGCCTCGACCAGGGCCAGACTGAATCCAGCGTTCGAACGCTGGGCAAGATCAAAAAGCCCGAGCAGTTCAACGACGTCGTTGTCGCGACTCGGGGCGATTACCAGGTAAAAGTCAAGGACCTCGGATACACGCAGGACGGTGCGGAAGAGATTCGGTCGGAAGCACGGCTAAACGGCCAGCCAGCCGTGACGCTTATCGTCTCGAAACAGTCGGGACAAAATACCGTCGCCGTCGCTCATGAGATAAAGGCGAGGCTTGCCGAAATTCAGGGCGACGAGGCGAGAGGGATCAAGGGAACGCTGCCCGCCGGCTACCAGATGCGCATCATCGGCGACAACTCGATCTTCATCGAAAATTCGCTGCATTCGATCGAAGAACATTTGGTCGTCGGTTCTCTTCTTGCGGCTATTGTCGTTTTCCTTTTTCTTTGGAATCTCCGCACGACGCTGATCGCAGCCCTTGCGATCCCGACCTCGATCGTTTCTACATTCGCGCTGATGTACGCGATGGGATACACGCTTAATTCGATCACTATGCTCGCGCTGACGCTGATGGTCGGTATCGTCATCGACGATGCGATCGTCGTGCTCGAAAATATTTACCGCTTTATCGAAGAAAAGGGAATGGACCCGTTTCAGGCGGCGATCGAAGGCACGCGTGAGATCGGCCTCGCGGTTCTCGCGACCACGCTTTCGCTGATGGCGGTTTTCGTACCGATCGGATTTATGCAGGGCATCGTCGGACGATTTATGTCCAGCTTTGGTTTGACCGCGTCTTTCGCGGTCGGCGTGTCGCTGATCGTCTCGTTCACGCTTACGCCGATGCTCGCGGCCCGGCTCATCAAGCGTCCGAAACATTTGCTAGTTGGTGAAGAATCGCCCGAGGCTCACCAGGAGATTACCGGCGACGGCATGATCGAGGAAAAGCGAACGATAGTGCCGGAAGATTCGAAGCACACGAGCTGGTTTCGATACGTCGACGGCGTCTACACCTTCTTGCTGCGGTTTTCGATGGCAAATCGCTGGGTGATCATTACGCTTTGTGCTCTCGTGTTCCTGGCCATCATTCCGCTGTTTATGTTCGTCGGTAAAAACTTTTTGCCGGTCGACGATCAATCGCAGTTCGAAGTTTCCGTGCGTGCTCCTGAAGGATTCAGTCTGGGTGCGACATCGCAGACGATGGAGCGTATCGCGACCGAGGTCCGCAAAATGCCCGGAGTGACCGACACGCTTGTAACGATCGGCGGCGGTCAGCAGCAAGTTGTTAATTCGGGTTCGATCTACGTCAAATTGAGCGACATTGCCGATCGTGCTAAAAGCCAGGAACAGTTGATGGCCGACACTCGCGATCTGCTCGTGGACAAACAGAAATTTCCGCAGGAATTACGCACCGCCGTGCAGCCGGTCGCGGCATTTTCGGGCGGCGGTTTTCGTAACGCGAACGTCCAGTTTCTGATCGCCGGGCCGGATCTCAAACAGCTCGAGATCTATTCGGCAAAGATCATGGAGAAGATGAAGACGATACCCGACGCGGTGGACGTCGACACTACGTTGATCAGCGGTAAGCCGGAGGTGCAGCTGACCGTCGACCGCGCCACCGCGGCCGACCTCGGCGTTCGCATCGGCGATGTCTCACAGGCGCTCAACACGCTTGTGGCGGGTCAGGAGGCGACGCAATTCAACGAGGGAACCGACCAATACGAAGTTCGCGTGCGAGCCTTAAATCTTTACCGGACAAATGTGGAAGGATTGAAACGGCTCGTGGTTCCGTCGACAAAGCTCGGCAACGTCACGCTCGACCGCCTCGTAAAAGTTTCCGAGGGTACTGGCCCGGCCTCCGTCGACAGAACCAACCGTCAACGTCAGGTAACGCTACTTGCAAACACGAAACCGGGCGGTTCGGCCACTAATATTACCGGCGAGATCGATAAATTCGTAAAGACTCTCAGCCTGCCGCCCGGATACACGACGGGATACGTCGGCCAGTCAAAAGAGCTCGGCAAATCGCTCTATTACTTCGCTCTCGCTATCGTGTTGTCATTCATCTTCATGTACATCGTTCTTGCGGCGCAGTTCGAGTCGTTCGTTCATCCGATCACGATCCTTCTTACGCTGCCGCTCTCGATACCGTTCGGGATTCTCAGTCTTTTGCTGACGGGACAGACGGTCAATATTTTTTCTGGGCTCGGCCTTCTGCTGCTCTTCGGCGTGGTCAAGAAAAACGCAATTTTGCAGATCGATCACACGAACAGTCTGCGTTCCAAGGGAATGAGCCGCTACGATGCGATCATTCAGGCAAACCGCGATCGGCTTCGTCCTATTCTGATGACGACGATCGCTCTCGTAGCCGGCATGCTTCCACTGGTGCTCTCAAGCGGTGCTGGCTCCGGAACGAACCGATCGATCGGCGTGCTGGTCGTCGGTGGACAGTCCCTGTGTCTTTTGCTGACGCTGCTCGCGGTGCCGGTGTTCTATTCGATGTTCGACGATCTGAGTGAAGTGCACGTTTTCCGAAGGGTCGGCGACGCGTCGGAATGGCTCTTCGGCGGTCTTCGGCGACGTTTTTCGACACTGACGAATGCGATCGTAAGTAAGAATTAGGTTTTGAGTTTTAATTCTCTGTCCGGGTTGGGACAGAACGGAACAAGAACGCGGCACCTCGAAAATCGCCGCAACGGGTTTATTTTATGTTTTCGCGATCATACTTACTTTTATTACCGGTAATAATTTTGCTTAGCGGCACGACGCTCTTTGGTCAGGACACTTCGATCACGCCGGTGCCCGCTCCCACACCGGTTACGGTCCCAGGCCCGACGCCTGTTCCGACACCTGCATTGGAACCTGTCACCTCAGCGACTCCGACCCCGGTTTTCACGCCCGCATTAACTCCGATCTCGGCTCCGTCGCCAACGCCGATCCCGGCGATGTCGCCGCTGCCGGCGCCCGTGGTGGACGTAAAATCCGTCGACGACAAGCAGGAAGTCGCACCTGAAAATCTGCAGGGCGTTCCGACGATCGCGCCGAGTTACAGCTCGGACGACCGGAGCCTTCCCGATCTGGGCCGCGTCGGTGTCGATATGAGCGATAACCGTTCGCTGACGCTTTCGGACGCGATCGCTCTGGCGCTTGAAAACAATAAGGACATCGAGGTCACACGAAAGAACGTAAAGATCGCGGAGTTCGACCTTCTGGCGGCTCGCGGCGTCTACGAACCGCGATTTACGGGGCAGACATACTACGAGCGTTCTACCGTGCCCAACGTTAGCATTTTCAGCACCAACAGAACGACGACGCAGGGTTCATTCGTCGGCAACGCCGGACTGATGGGCTATATTCCAAAATTCGGAACCGTGCTGAACGCGACGTTAAATAATCAACGCGTCACCTCCGACAATCCGATATCGATCCTCAGTCCGCAAAACAATGCCGGTCTGACATTCAGCGTCACACAGCCTCTTTTGCGCGGCCGGAGCTTCGATCAAAACCGCCGAACGATCGAGATCGCGAAACGAAATCTATCTCTGACCGACGTGCAATTTCGCCAACGAACGATCGACACGATCGCAGGCGTTCAGCGGGCGTATTGGGACCTCACGTACGCGCTGCGAAACCTGCAGGTGCAGCGTGACGCAGTTCGAGATGCGAAGGATCAGTACGAACACAACAAACGACTCGTCGACGAAGGGCAGCTTGCGCCGATCGATATCGTCGCGGCAGATACACAGGTCGCCAATTTCGAACAGGCTGTCTACGACGCTTTGAGCGTGGTCGGCCAGTCAGAAAACACGCTCAAGAATCTGATCTCGCCAAACCGCAAAGATCAGATCTGGTCGGAATCGGTAACGCCCGTCGATCCGGTCGATATTGACCCTCCGCGGACGACGCTTCCTGAAGCTCTCGGAGCGGCACTGCAAAATCGTCCCGAGCTCGAGATCAATCAGGCGCAAAAGGACCTCAACGCTATCGATCAGCGCTTCTATAGCGAACAGAAAAAACCGCAGATCGATCTCATCGCGAGCTATACATCGTCCGGCATCGGCGGCAGCCAAAATCCCAACTTTGCCAGCCCGTTCTCCCGTTGCGTTGCCGGTGACCCGACCTATGACGCGTGTATCGCCGCCCAGGCGGCGCAACAGCAGGCGTTTCTACAGTCGATCGGCGGCGCGAGCTCGACATTTACCGACATCTTCGCGAATAAATATCCGACGTTTCGCGTCGGCGTACAGTTCAATTTGCCGCTTTTTGGCGACAAGACGGCACGCGCGCAGTTCGGCCGTTCGCGGGTCGAAGCCGAGCGAATAGATACGCAGCGTGAGCAGATCGAACAGAATATTCAGGTCGACGTTCGAAACGCGCTTCAGACGCTGCGCTCGGCTGAGGCTCGATTGCGGGCCGCGGCGATCTCGCGGGAAAACACGGTCAAGCAATACGATTCGGAAAAGCGAAAGCTCGACGCCGGCCAGTCCGATATCTATCGCGTACTCGAACGCCAGACGGCCGTCACTGTCGCACGAAGCAACGAGCTGCGGGCGCAGACCGAGCTGAACAAATCGATCGCCGACCTGCAGCGGGCGACCGGCAATTCCCTTAAGGCGAATAATGTCGAAGCCCGATTGCGGCATTAGGTTGAGTGACACCTTTAGGCGTGATCGCCGCGATCAAGTTGTCACCGTCGGTGCTATATTTGCTGATTGATTACGTCTCTCATACGGAAACTGATGAAAGCCGTCTACATCAAAGAGTTTGGCGGACCGGAAAATCTTGAGATTCGCGAGGTTCCGGAGCCGCGAGAGCCGCAAGGATCCGAGGTTCGCGTTCGAGTCCGAGCGGTCGGCCTTAATCGCGCCGACATCATGCAGCGACGGGGGAAATATCCGCCGCCCACCGGTTTCTCGCCTAATATTCCCGGCCTCGAGTTCGCAGGTGAGATCGTCGAAAACGGACCTTTCGCCAGCAAATTCAAGACCGGTGATCGTGTCTTCGGTATCACCGCCGGCGAAGCTCAAGCGGAACTGATCGTCATCGACGAATCACTTCTCGCGGCAATTCCAGCAAATCTTGATTACTCGCAGGCTGCGGCTTTTCCGGAGGCGTTCATCACGGCACACGATGCATTGTTCACGCAGGCGCATTTTCGTCCGACCGAAACGCTGCTCATACATGCTGTCGGATCGGGCGTTGGGCTGGCTGCCCTGCAGCTTGCAAAAGAACGTGGCTGCTTTGTGATCGGAACGTCGAGGACGGCTTCAAAATTGGAAAAGTGTGTCGAATTCGGCCTCGATCGTGCGATCGCTGCGGGTTCGCCCCCAATATTCGCGGATAACGTAAAGGCGGCGACGGACGGACGCGGTACCGATGTCGTGCTGGATCTGGTCGGCGGAAATTATTTCCCTGAAAGCCTCGCGAGCCTCGCTGTTAAAGGTAGAATAATGCTGGTTGGCCTGACCGCCGGTAGATCAGCCGAAATCAACCTCGGCACCGCGCTCTACAAGCGTGCAAAAATAATCGGCACGGCGCTGCGTGCACGTTCGAACGCCGAAAAGGCCGAAGCCGTGCGTCTTTTTTCGGATGAGGTCGTGCCGCTCATCGCCGCCGGAAAGCTGAACGCGAATCTCGACGAGATTTTCGCTTTTGAAGATATTCGCCGGGCGCACGAGTACATGGAATCGAACGACAGCTTCGGAAAGATCGTACTTGAATTAAGAAATTGAATCGGCGATGCGGGCGCCGGCCTCGTCAGTAACAATGCACAAACCGGGAATCTTACTCGATTCAAGCTCGGAAAGCTTTTTCACCGCATCCGCGAATGTCAGTGCCGCCGCTTCGAGCTTTTTGAACGAAACGACAGCCCAGCGCGGCTCGGCAAGTTCGCTCGGTTCGGTTTCAGCAATAGCTGTATGTTTGGCGGATGTCATAATCGGCGTCTCGAACTAAATCGCGCGTCACCGAAACTCTAGCATATATAATTTCCACAGGTGGAAAAAACGGCAGTAACCGAAAGGTTGTAGAATGCAGTTCGAGCAATGACGTTCAACCGAACCATCTTCGTTACCGGTTTTCCCGGCTTTATCGCCGAGCGTCTCGTCGCACGACTGGCCGCGCCGGACCGGCAATTCTTTCTCCTCGTACAGCCGCGGTTTGTCGATGCCGCGATGCGATCGATTGAGGAGATCTCACGAAGTGCTTCCGTGCCGCTCGACAATTTCGCTCTCGTCGAAGGTGACATCACAAAAAAAGATCTCGGAATCGACCCGGCCGATCTTGACGTTATCCGGTCCGAAGCCACGGACATATACCATCTCGCGGCAATCTACGATCTAGCCGTAGCTGAAGCCGCGGCACGTGCAGTCAATGTCGAAGGCACAAGAAACGTCAATGAATTTGCTCGGTCGCTCCAGCGGCTCAAGCGATACAATTATGTTTCGACGTGTTACGTTGCCGGTTTGCGGACCGGCCGGATTCTCGAGACCGAGCTCATACACAACGCCGGTTTTCGCAATTTTTACGAGGAAACCAAATATCTCGCGGAGGCAGAGGTCGAAAAACTAAAGCAATCGCTTCCGGTGACGATTTTTCGACCATCGGTCGTGGTCGGCGATTCGCAAACGGGAGCCACCGCGAAATACGACGGCATTTACTATTTGATCCGATACCTGCGAAAGGCGCCGTCGCTGCTGCGAATGGTAAACGTCGGAAACGGCGATGTCCGGCTCAACCTGGTTCCGGTCGATTTTGTTGTCGAGGGTATCGCGGCATTGTTTGATGAGGACGAAGCGACGGGGAAGACGATCGCACTGGCAGATCCTGACCCTCTAACAACCGCCGAACTTTTTGACGTTATCGCAGAAAAGCTCACGGGAAAACGCTCGCTCGTCGCTCCGCCGGCACTGATCATTCGTGCCTCGCTAAATCAGCCTTTTTCGCCGCCCATCACCGGCCTGCCGCTTTCCGCGGTTCCTTACTTTTTCGTCGCACAGACATACGACACCACTTTCGCCAACGAATTGCTCGCGAAACACTCGGTGAAATGTCCCGGTTTTCGCGAGTACGCCGGCACGCTGATCGATTTTGTTCAAAAATACCCGAGGCTCGATACGCCGAAATAGAATCGTCCGCGGCTTCGATGCAAATTTGCAGCCCGTGTAAGCATCTTACTGAAAGGTGCACTCATGTTCTTACGAAAGCTCGCTTTGCCGCTACTGTCGATCGCCGTGTTCTCTCTCGCCGGTTTTGGCCAGAGCCGCCGCGTTGCTCCGACCCCGACCCCCACACCAAAAGAGGACGAACCGGTGCGCGTGCTTACGGAAGAAATTAAGCTCAACGTACTTGCGTTCGACGAAAACGGAAAATTCGTCCCCGACGTTAAAACCTCGGACATCGTCATTACCGAAAACAACATTCTCCACCAGCCGACCAGTGTTCGTAGAATTCCGGCAAACGTGTTGATCGTAATGGATACCGGCGGCGAGATGCGGCAGGTCAAGAGTCTGGATCAAACGCGAAAAACCGCTCGCGCCGTCGTCCACGCGCTGAAGCCCGGCGACCAGGTGGCGATCCTGCAATACGCGGATGCCGCGGACATCGTTTCCGAGTGGACGGACAACCGAGCTCAGACATTAAAAGCGGTCGACAGGACGAATTTCGGACGGCGGTCGGTATTCGTAAATGCCATCGATCGTTCGATCGATTTTCTGATGAAAAGCGGCTTCGACAATAAGCATCTTGTTCTGATCACGGACGGAACCGACAGCAACGCCGACGCACGCGATAAAACGCGCGCTCTCAATCGGCTGCTTTCGACCGACATTAGTGTACACGTGATCAGCTATGCGCAAATGGAAGCGACCGACATCGCGCCGCGTACAAAGAGCGTTTCGAATTCACCGCCGCCGCAGGCTCTGCCGCCGGAGATCGCCGCACAGCTACCAAACGGAGCCCGCGACGTAGCGACCGCGCCGAAATGGAAGACCGTAAACATGGACCGGACAATGCTGCGAAAGCTGAGGGCGCGCAAGGCCGATCTCGAACAAAGCGAGGTGCAGCTTAGTAAGATAGCCGAAAATACTAACGGCGAAATGATCGTGCCGACGTCGCTCGATGAAATGGTCGAGAAATCCGCGCTCGTGGCCAAGATGATTGACGCGTCGTACGTCGTTACATACATTCCCAAAATTCCACTCACCGAAGGCTCGGGCGACCGAAACATCGACGTCACTTCGAAACGAGCGGGGCTAATAATCCAGGCGAAGCGAAAATTAGTGATTCCAGCAGAGGTTTTCCAATAAAGGCTTAAATTGCGTCGCAGCTATGCCCCTTACTTCTTGCGGGACGATGCATCTCTTTGGCTCAGGTCCGGGCAAGATATTCGCTTGACTTTTCGTTTATTTAGAATTATTCTAAATCTAACTTACGCACATGGAAGTTAAAGACATACAAGATCTTGGCCTGACGAAGCAGCGTGAAGTTGTGCTGCAGGTGATCAGCGCCGTGAGCGAGCATTTGACTGCGAACGAGGTGTTCGTGAATGCGAAACTGCTTTTGCCGACGATCTCGTTCGCGACCGTTTACAATTCGCTGCGCTTTCTTAAGGACGCAGGTCACATAGCCGAGGTCCAGTTCGGCAACGGCGCGAGCCGTTTCGACCGGATGACGTCGCGGCACGACCACGCGATCTGCACGAAATGCGGAAAGCTGGTCGATATCGAGATGGAGCATCCGGCGGAGCTTGTTTCGCGGGCCGCAAGACTGTCGAATTTCAAGCCGGAATCTTTAGAGTTCACGCTGCGTGGGCTATGTCCGGAGTGTGTAACGCATTAAACACCTGGGCACTAAGGGCACATCGCCAACCTTTGTGATCTCCGTGCCTTTGTGGCGAAAAAATAAATAAGGAGATAAATTTAACAATGGCAACAGCTACAGGAACCGCGCCTGCGAATGACGCGGCGATGGCGAGGATCGGCCAGCCGGCGCCGGACTTTAATCTGCCGTCGACCAGGAATATCGAAACGCTGCAAGAGAATGTAAAGCTCGCGGACTATAAAGGCAAATGGTTGATCCTGTTGTTCTACCCGCTCGATTTTACGGCATTATGCCCGACCGAATTGATCCATTTTTCGGATCGCATCGACGAGATCAGCAGCCTGGGCGCCGAGATTCTAGGCATCTCGACCGACTCGGTCCATTCGCACCGTGCGTGGATCAAAACACCGCGGTCACAAAATGGTATTGAGGGCCTGAAATTTCCCCTCGCGTCTGATGCCGGCGGCAGACTCTCCCGTGACTACAACATCCTCATCGAGGAATCCAATATCGCGCTTCGCGGGCTGTACATAATCAATCCGGAGGGAGTGCTGCAATATTCGGTCGTTCACGCTATAAACATCGGCCGATCGGTCGACGAGACCCTGCGCGTTCTGCAGGCCATGCAGACCGGCGGATTTTGCGCCGCTGATTGGAAGCCGGGTGAGAAAACCCTTTAGGCTCAACAAGGCAAATAAATTTAATCCGATCCGACAACAATACAAATAGAAAATTTAGAGGGTAAATCAAAATGGGAAACGACACAGAACAGAATGGTAACGGCGCCGGCAAATGCCCATTCACGAGCGGGGCGATAAAGTTCACGACCGAGACCGGCCGAACGAACCGCGACTGGTGGCCGAAAGGATTGAATCTGAACATACTTCGGCAGCACTCCGACAAGTCCGATCCGATGGGCGAGGATTTCGATTACGCCAAGGAGTTCCTGACGCTCGATTATGCCGCCTTAAAGCAGGATCTTGCAGATCTTATGACCGACTCGCAGGATTGGTGGCCGGCGGATTTCGGCCATTATGGCGGTCTATTTATCCGGATGGCCTGGCATAGCGCGGGAACCTACCGCATTGCGGACGGACGCGGCGGAGGCGGCCGGGGTCAGCAGCGCTTCGCTCCGCTCAACAGTTGGCCGGACAATGTGAGCCTCGACAAAGCCCGTCGGCTCCTGTGGCCGATCAAACAGAAATATGGCCGAAAAATTTCCTGGGCCGACCTGATGATCCTAACCGGTAACGTCGCGCTCGAGACCATGGGCTTTAAGACGTTCGGGTTTGGCGGTGGGCGTGCTGACGTCTGGGAAGCCGATCAAGACGTTTACTGGGGCGCCGAAACGGAGTGGCTCGGAGGCGATGTACGTTACGCTCATGGTTCCGAAGGCGCGGACAAGCAGGTCGGAACCCTCGTTTCGGACAATGACGCTGACGGCGACGTTCACAGCCGCATACTCGAAAATCCGCTTGCTGCGGTGCAGATGGGCCTAATCTACGTCAACCCCGAAGGCCCGGACGGCAACCCTGATCCTCTTCTGGCTGCAAAAGACATCCGCGAGACCTTTGGGAGGATGGCCATGAACGACGAGGAAACCGTCGCGCTTATCGCGGGCGGCCACACATTCGGCAAGACCCACGGCGCGGCAGAATCGTCGCATGTTGGAGTCGAACCGGCCGGGGAGAGCATTGGATCGCAGGGCTTTGGCTGGCATAACAGTTATGGCGCGGGAAAAGGCCCGGACACAATCACCAGCGGCCTTGAGGTCACTTGGACGCAAACGCCGACCCAATGGGACAACAACTTTTTCGAGACCCTGTTCGGTTTCGAATGGGAGCTCTCGAAAAGTCCAGCCGGCGCCCAACAGTGGGTCGCGAAAGATGCCGACAAGATTACGCCTGACGCGTACGATTCGTCCAAGAAGCATAAGCCGACGATGCTAACGACGGACCTTGCTTTGAGGATCGATCCGGAATACGGAAAGATCTCGCGGCGATTCCTCGAGAACCCGGATGAGTTCGCGGACGCGTTCGCGCGTGCTTGGTTCAAACTAACGCATCGCGATATGGGACCGATCACACGCTATCTCGGACCGGAAGTACCGGAGGAGGAGCTGATCTGGCAGGATCCTATCCCGGAAGTCGATCACGAACTGATCAACGACAACGACATCACTGCACTAAAGACGCAGATTCTTGATTCGGGACTCTCAGTTTCTGAACTCGTCTCGACGGCTTGGGCGTCAGCATCTACTTTTCGCGGCGGCGACAAACGCGGCGGAGCGAACGGAGCTCGAATTTGCCTTGAACCGCAAAGGAATTGGGAGGTCAATAACCCCTTCCGGCTCGGATCGGTACTGGCAAAACTTGAAGGCATTCAAAAAGAATTCAATGACGGGCGATGGGGCAGTAAGCGGATTTCGCTCGCCGACCTGATCGTTCTCGGCGGATGCGCGGGCGTCGAAAAAGCCGCGATGGATGCCGGTTATGATGTAACGGTGCCCTTTACCCCCGGACGCGGCGATGCAACGCAAGAGCAGACGGACGTCGAGGCGATAGATCACCTCGAACCGCAGGCGGACGGCTTTCGCAATTATAAAAAGAAGCACCATACCACCCCGGCCGAGGAAATGCTGGTCGACAAGGCACAGCAGCTAACGTTGACCGCACCCGAAATGACCGTTCTCGTCGGCGGTATGCGTGTTCTCGATTCAAACTTTGACTCTTCGCAGCACGGCGTCTTCACAGAACGCCCCGGAACATTGACAACCGATTTCTTTGTCAACCTTCTCGATATGAGCACGGCTTGGAAACCGACCGACGATTCCGGCCAGTTCTTTGAAGGCAATGACCGCGTAACCGGCGAAACTAAATGGACCGGGACACGCGCGGACCTTGTCTTTGGCTCGAATGCGGAACTTCGCGCCATCGCGGAAGTTTATGGATGTGAAGACTCTGAAGAGAGGTTCGTGCGTGACTTTGCGACGGCGTGGAACAAGGTGATGAATCTTGACCGCTTCGATTAGATCAGGTCTGCTTCTTCTGCAATATCTGCCGAGATATATTCGTGTTAAGTGAGGCAGCTCGAAAACGGGCTGCTTTTTTTACTTGGTAAAACTGATAATTCCAAAACTATAAGCTTTCAATTGTTACGAACAACATCGCCGTTGCGGCTCCCGGTTCCGACAGCTAGAGAAGCGGCCGACTGCTCAACACCCAATACAGAATAAATACACTCGCGAAGATAGAACCGATCAACAGCAATATCAAAAACCCGATAATGCCAAAAACGAAAATATAATCGCCGGTCGTGCCGACATTTTTGCCGGTCGCGCGTGTGCGGATCAGTTCCATATTCTGCTTGTTCGATTTCCAGAAAAAATCAAACGCATCGCCGAGTAAGGGAATCGACCCGACGACATAATCAAGGCCGATATTAAACGCCATTCTAAGTAGCGTAACCTTCGGCACGCCATAACGAACACCCGCCAGCAAAATATAGAACGATGCGAAAGACGTCAGCGTGTCGCCGACATTCGGCACAAGGCCGATCAACGCGTCCAAGCCGAAGCGCCACCCAACTCCCGGTATGCGGAAAAGGTCGTCTAGATAAAACGCCAGATCGTTGAGGCCTTTTTCAACCTCAACTTGGTGGCGAGCGTCCTTCACAGTCAGGGGCTTTTCTACGTCTTGCATAAGAGTATTTTACAACACACGCAGCGTGGCCGGGTATTTCGCCACCTGCACCAAGACTTGAGGTGTCGCCGGCCGCTCGCTCTCCAGACGGTACCGCATGGGTGATGGTTTCAAAACGGGGTTGGAGCTACCGCTCCAAGTCAGGTTCTGTCGTAAACCAAATACACATTTCGAAACGGGATAATAACATCGTGAGTGAAAATCGTCTTGCGTGATTACTTCGGCGGCAAGCTGAGGGCGAACGATATCTTTCGGCTTTGTCGCGGGATGTCGCTGCTCCGCAGCTAATTCTTGCCACGCGATCTCGGGGTTAAATTCGTCTCAACAATCCGAACGGACAGAATTTTATCGCCACGGACGATGGTATCTACGACCTTCATATCCGATTCGCTGACGCGGCCGAAGACGGTATAACCTCCGTCGAGGTGCGGCTGTGGCGAATGAGTAACGAACCATTGCGAGCCGCCGGTGTCCTTGCCTGAGAGAGCCATGCCGACGGCTCCGCGATCGAACGGCAGCATATTTATCTCGCATCGGATGGACCATCCGGGGCCGCCGTTGCCGTCGCCGCGTGGATCGCCGCCTTGAATTACGAAATTCGGAACCACGCGGTGAAACTCTAGGCCGTTGAAGTAATTAGACCGGGCGAGTTTGATGAAATTATCGACGGTCAACGGTGCATCTTCGGGCCAAAGCTCGATCGTAAACATGCCCTTGTCCGTCGTCAGCATCGCTTTAACCATTCCGTTCTTACGCGAAGCCGCGCGACGGTAGTCCGATTCGATATTCAAGATCTGTCCGAGCTTTGTTGCGCGTCCGGCCGCGTATGGTAAAACCTGATCTTTATGCCTTCGACGGGCTGCGGCAAGCGACGTCGTAATGCCAGGAAAGCCTTTTTCCAGTTCTTTATCGGCAAGGAGGTCGAACGCCTTTTTACGAACAAGATAATCGGCCGCGTTCACGGCGATCAGCAATGATCCGAACGATTCTTTTTTATCTGCCTTGAACAATGCATCGAGGATGGCAAGCTGCGCGTCGTCGTAATATTTGTCTTTGAGCAATGCCGAATCAAAAGCCGTTTTCAGTGCGTCAATATTTTCCTTCGATGCGGGTTGATCCGCTAAAAGCTCGGCCGCCGCCGCCCGAATAAAAACGTCCGTGTCTTTCAGCTCGCGGAGAAGAACGGCATTCAGATCAGCGGGCTTAAACGCTGCAAATGAACGTAGAGTATCCGGGATCGCCGGCATGACCGAACTGGGCACAGCTCCTTTCGTGTCCTTAAAAGGATCGCGGAGATATTCGCGAAGTCGATTTTCGGCGACGGATCGGATGAGTTTCATCTCGCCGTTCGGGTCGAGGGAAGCGAGTTCGGCCAACGCGGTTCGATTGCTAACGGCGGCCCGCCAATCGGCTGTGATCGCACCGGTGCCTTTATCGATCGTCATCGCCGAAAAACCGACCGCCGAATATTCGACGGGCGCAATGCGGGCGAGTGCCGTTTCTATCTCAGGCGAATGATGTGCGTCGGCAAGTGCGAAATTCTGAAGAAAACGATAAGCCGTTTTGTGACTCGTATTAGAGAGAAGTCTTCCGAGCGCCGTAACGATCTCGAGCAATTCATTCTTTTCGGCGGGATTCGCGTGTTTGCGAGCCCCCGGGGAATTAAATGAATAAACTCCGAACAGCCTTTTGGCGCGTGCAAGGAGAGGTTCGGCGGCCCTGGAGTCCTTTAGCGAAGCGAGCGAGCGGATCGCCGATACACGCACACGCAAGTCTTCATCACTCGTTGCCGCGTCGAGCAACAGGTCGTAAGCGTCAGCATCCTCGGCTGAGCCGAGTGCGCGTGCTGCGTTTGCGCGAGCCGTGGGATCACTGTCCGATTTGAGCATCGACCGGAGAGCGGCATTCCCGTTTTTTGCGTGCAGACGCGAGAGCGTATTCGCCGCATCTGCGCGGATGCGTGCATCCGAACTTGTAAGATATTTTGCCGTCACGACATCACCGTTCTCGGGCTTTGTTCGAAGCACTGCCGTGATCGCCAAAAGAACGATGTCGCGGTTCTGCGTCGGCGCTTTCTGACTCTCGGATTCAAGAAGGCCGACGATCGCGCGAGTGAGTTCCTTCGTTTTTTGATCTTTAGAATTTGCTGCTGCGATCTTTCCCGCAGCCTCGACTGCTCTCGCACGAACAACATCCGGAGTGGCCGGATCGCGAAGCGCATCGAGTATTGCGTCCGCGCCTTTTATCGACTCGATCTCTCCGATCGCAAAAGCCGCCATTGCTCGGACGTCAGTGTCGCTGCTTTTCAGCCGTACCGATAGAGGCGTCAAAGCTCTCTCATCTCCGATCCGTCCCGCAGCAAGCGAAGCGCGTTTTTGGATCGCGAGATTCCGACTCTCAATAAGGCTACGGACAGCCTCGAAATTGCGCGAGTCTTCAGCCTTAATTATCCGGATAACGACGCTGCTCGGCGCCGGTTCCGCTCGCCTGTTTTGTGAGTTCGCAGATGTCGCGAAGAGAAGCACCAGAGCAATCGTGACCATCAGATTGTTTTTCATTGTCGGATTGTTGATCTAGGCCTCGATGATCTCATAGCTCGTTGTGATCTCGGCCGTCGGGCGAACGGTAGCTGCCACCGAGCAATATTTAGTCTCCGACAGTTCGATCGCATCGGCAACGGCTCTTTCCGAAACGCTACGGCCATGCACGATATGGTGAATGTGAAACTTTGTAAATTTACGCGGATGTTGGTCAACCCGTTCACCGGTAACTTCCGCGCGATATTCGGTAACGTCCTGTCGCTTTTTGTGCAATATCGAGACCACATCGCCTGCCGTACACGCCGCAACCGCAATCAAAAGCATTTCCAAGGGAGAGGGAGCCGCATGCCTATCTCCTTTCATATCAATTGTTTGAGCGTGTCCGTTATATCCGGTTCCGATGAAGAAATCGTCGTCGGCGTATTGAACGATCGCCCTGTATTCGCTAGTCGCCATTGCTGCAGAACCTCCGAATCCCACTCCTTCGCGGGGAGATTTTAACACACGGTTGCCCTGGACAGGGAAGCGCGGTGACATGAACAACTTTTGGTATAAAAAATGCTTCAAATCCTTTGCGGCACCCGTGTGCCATGCCCTTTATCTGGAGAAAATTATGCGCAGGTTAAGAAATATTGTTTCGGTCTATGCCGCTGTCGGCTTGCTCGTTATTGGTCTTGGCGGCTTGGCTGAGGCGCAGCAGCGAAATACCCGGCAGGTTCGCGACACGGTTCGCAGCCTGAATTCGCGGATCGACGATTTTGGTTACACGCTTGACGGCGACTCGCGAAGCGGTTCTATCAGCCGGCAGGATTCCGACCAGCTACGGCGTTCGGTTCGCGAGCTGCAGGACAAGGTCAATGCATTCGATGACAATCTTTCGCAGCAGCGGGAAAATCGCGATGACGTGAATGCCATACTCGCGGCCGCGCGCCCTGTCGATTCGTATTTTCGGCGCGGCAGCATGGCGGCGCGCGACGTCCAGTCCGCCTGGACCGCCGTACGCGAACTCGTGAATAAGCTTGCAAGCAGTTATGGCGTGACGCCGGATTGGAACGGTACCGGGAGAACTTATCCTGCCCCGTCCACCTCCCGATATCCAGATTCCGGTAGCTATCCGCCTGCAGCCGCAAGCGGTTCCGCATCTTACGGCAATGGACTCACCGGTACTTATCAACTCGATCCGGCACGAAGCGAGAATATCAATGACATAGTCACTAGTTCGAACGTGTCTGGAGCAAACCGCCAGGATCTGGAATCGAAACTCGAAGCACCCGAAAAGATCGCGATCGACATTCGGGGTACTCAGGTGACACTCGCTTCATCGAAAGCCGCTCCTGTGACGTTCGTCGCCGACGGCCGTGAAAAGACCGAGCAGTCCGGCACGCGAACGCTTCGCTTACGGGCGACGCTGCGCGGTCAGGAATTGGTCGTTTCGAGTTTGGGCGGCGACACGGATTACACCGTCACGTTTTCGCCGACGGACAGCGGGCGCGGAATGAAGGTGACCAGGCGAATCACGACGGATTATCTCTCCGAAACAATACTCGCCGAAAGCCTTTACTCCAAGAATGAATCGGTAGCGCGTCTCGGCATCGACACCAGCTCGCCGTCCGACAGCGGCGTGAGCGGCACCTATTCCAGTAATGATCCGGACGATCGTGCGGGCAATAACGGTCAGGGACCGGTCCTTCGCCAGTCCCGCATCGGGCAGTACATTGTTCCGAACGGAACCTCCGTCACGGCCGTTCTGGATAATAATATTGATACGAAGGTTTCCCAGAACAACGATCGATTTAGGATGATCGTACAGTCGCCCGACGAATTTCGAGGAGCGGTCGTTGAAGGACGTCTGTCGGGAGTCGGCCGATCTGGCCAGGTCTCGGGCCATTCAAACGTTACGTTCAATTTTGACCGCATTACCTTGCGGAACGGTCAGACGTACGATTTCAGCGGAACACTGCTGAGCATGAAGGACCAGTTCGGAAAGGAGGTGAGAGTCGATAGCGAGGGCACGGCGAAGGGGCAAAGCCAGACAAAAGAAACGGCTAAACGCGGCGGGATCGGTGCGGGCCTAGGTGCTATCATCGGTGCGATCGCGGGCGGCGGAACAGGTGCGGCGGTCGGTGCAATAATCGGCGGCGGTGTAGGCGCGGGCTCGGTGGTCGTGCAGGGCCGCGATAATATAGAGCTTATGAAGGGATCGACGGTCGTCCTGCAGTCATCGTCGCCTCTCAAGCGTGACCAGCCGATCAGCGAAAACTAAAGCAAGACAGACCAGACAATTGGCAGAAGTGGCGTCTCGATAGCAATGCTGAGGCGCCCTTAGTCCGTGCGGCTTCTACGCACGAGAAATTGTGATTAAATATTCTGATGGAAGATCTGCCTGAGTTTGCGGAGGTATTTCGCGACCGCAAATGGCGTCGCGAAGAGTCGCTGAAGGTCGGGACTGCAGAGGACGTCGAAGCAATGGTCGAAGACCTTGGCTTTTGCCTCGGGCTCACCGACATGCGAAAGAATCTGCCATCCGTTTATATTGCGGTCTGCGGCCGCCGCGACGCGCACATGCCGCGCAACGTTCAGAAAGATCCGGAGGCGAGCGCCGCTTGGGTTTTGAAGGACGAAGTCATCGCTCGCGGCAAGGTCTATTACGCGAAACTAGTTAAAGGCAATTCGATGTTTATCGCACCGCGGATGATCCCGTCTTTCAACGCGATCTGGGGCGTTCCGAAAACACGCGAGGCGAAAGATCTATCGGCGAGCGCGAACAAGATCCTGAAAGTACTTCGAAAAGAGTGGGAAATGGGTTCGGCCGACCTGCGGGCAGAAGCTGAGATCACGACGCGGCCGCGATTTACAAAAGCTCTCGACAAGCTGCAGAAAACGATGAAAGTCGTTCCGCAGGAGGTGCTGTACGCGCCGAAATTTACGTATATCTGGACGCTTGCAGAAGCACGTTTCCCGAAAGAAATGGCAAAGAAGGTTTCGCGTGAGATCGCCGTACGCGAACTCGCCCGCTGCTATCTGCAGATGTGCGGCCTTACACTTCGCGGCGACATGTCCCGTACCTTCGGGTTCGCGCGTCCTGAGTCGGGCCGGGCAAATCACGAGTTATTCCATGAAGGATTCTGCGACCGATTGGATGACGGGGTTTATCGGTTGCCGGAACTGCGTTAATCGATGGCGGAAGCACTGGACGAACTCACCGCGAAACGGTCAGCTTTAACAATTCGTTTCTTAAATTATGCGAGCCTCATTAGCGCACCTTCTAGCGTAAATGCCATTTTTATTTATGAGCCTTTCTGTACTTCGGACAGCTCGTTAGGAACGTTTGCTCGCATGGCTTTCTGAAATCGAAGATAGGCCTCATAATATTTTGCCTTGTTTTTCCGAAGATCCCGAGACATATTGACCCTGGGAGTCCATCCCGGGTATGTCGGATCGGTGGAGGTCAGAAATCCGACAAACCTTAGGAACTCCTTGTCGGATAACTTGACGCCAAATTCGGACACGAGTAGTTCACGCATCAACTCAAAAGAAGGAGTCCAAACGGATACATGCTGTACTCCCTCGGGTATTTGGTTTTGGGGTCGATAATCTGGTCCGCTAATCCGGCGTTCTTCATCTGTTTCAGCGCATCGGCCGAAATCAGTATAGCCGCCTGAGCTTCCTTGATTGTCCTTAAACGAATTACTTGATCATCAACGTCCGACGCAATAGCGAACGCGGTGAAAAATCTCTGTTCCTGACACTTTGAACGCGTACGCACGCGAAACTCGGCTGCAAGATCTGCTAGAACGGGTATTATTGCGATGCCGATTTTGTCGGTATAGGACGGAAGCGTGAACATTCCATACTGATCCATGAGTCCGACGTGGTAATTCCAATGTTTTTCTGATTCGTCTATCAGTTGTTCCGGAGTCATCCGCTCCAGCTCGAGCGCCGTTTTGTGCCGATAGTTCATCTCAAGACAGCGCGTGTCTTCAGTCTTGGGATCGATATCATATGGGCCGAGTTCTTGCGAATGAAGAGGCGCAAGCGGTAGAAGTAGAAGAAAAGCTAAGATCGAGATACGGGTCCTGTGATAACGGCTTTCCATACATCTCGTCAATTCAACTCAATAGTTCATCAATTCCTGAACCGCCTTTTCCACGTCTTCAGATTGCGGAAGGATGAAATCTTCTAGCTGCGGGGCGTAGCCGACGAAGGTGTCGGTGGCGCCGACGCGGCGGACGGGAGCGTCGAGGTATTCGAAAAGCTCGTCCGAAATGCGTGCGGCGATCTCGGCGCCGTAGCCGTACGAGAGCGGGTCTTCGTGAGCAAAGATGACGCGCGAGGTCTTTTTGACGGATTCGGCGATCGCTTCCCAGTCGTAGGGCACGAGTGTTCGCAGATCGATTATCTCAACGGAAATTCCCTGCTGTTCGAGGCGTTTTGCGGCCTGATTAGAACGCTCGACCAGCGCGCCGAAGGTGATTATCGAAACGTCGCTGCCTTCGCGAACTTTTTTGGCCTTGCCGAATGGAATAAGAAAATCCTTTGACGGATACTGCGATTTGTTGTAGATCTGGCGGTAAAGATGCTTGTGTTCGAGGAAGAGCACCGGGTCGTCGCATCGGATCGCCGTTCTTAATAATCCATTTGCGTCGAGCGCGGTTGACGGATAGGCGATCATCAAACCCGGCGTGTGCGAGAAAAGCGTCGTGCCCGATTGCGAGTGGTAAACGGCACCGCCTTTTAAATAACCGCCGACCGGAACGCGAATGACCATCGGGCATTTCGTGTCGCCGTCACTGCGCCAACGTGTCACCGCGACCTCGTTTCGGATCTGGTGAAACGCCGGGAATATATAATCGAAAAATTGTATCTCGACGACCGGCTTCAAATTGCGGATCGCCATGCCGACGGCGCGGCCGATGATGTTTGCCTCAGCCAGCGGCGAATTGAACACGCGTGCCGAACCGAACTTTCGCTGTAAATTAGCCGTTACTTTAAAAACGCCGCCTTTCCCTTTTACCGTCTCCAGGTACTCCTCGCGAGACACGTCGGCAACATCCTCGCCAAAAACCACGATGCGTTCGTCGCGCTCCATTTCTTCATGCATGCAGCGATTTATCAGATCGACCATCGTGCCGGCATTGCCGGAAAGCTCGGCGCCGTCTTCGGTGTCGAAAAGCTGACGGTCTGTGGGATCGGCGTCGGGAGAAAACACATTTCTAAGCGCCGTTTCGGGCGCCGGCTGAGGGGTTTCGATCGCGATATCGGCGGCTTTGTTTACTTCGGCGTCGATCTCTTTTCGCAGAGTTTCCAGAGCTTCGGATGACGCGATGCCTTCGGTCATCAGGAATTCCGCGTACGTTTTGATCGGGTCGATCGCGGCGTCGGCCTGGCGTTCCTCATCCGGTCTATAGAGTTTTTCGTCGTCCGAAAGCGAATGCGAGTACGGGCGAATCACCGTCGCGTGGATGAACGCGGGACCTCGCCGCTCGCGGCAGTATTCGACCGCGCGTTTGAAAGCCGCATACGACTCGAGCGGATCGGTGCCGTCACACTTTTGAATAAAAAGACCGGGAAATCCGACCACCAATTTCGAAATGTCGCCGCCGGCTGTTCCGACCTCAACCGGCGTCGAGATCGCATAGCCGTTGTCTTCGACGACGAAGATCACAGGCAGCTTTAAATTGGCGGCGGTGTTGAGAGCTTCCCACCATTCGCCTTCGCTCGTAGTGCCGTCGCCGACCGACATATAGACGACCTCGTCGCCTTTGAATCCGTCTATTTTCTCGCTAAGGCCCTCTACGAGCCCGGCGCGGTAGCTCGCCTCGGCCGCGCCGACCGCATGCAGGGCCTGTGAACCGGTGCATGACGATTGCGACGGGACGTTGAGGTCCTTGTGGCCCCAATGCGAAGGCATCTGACGACCATGCGAATTAGGATCCGCTTCGGCTCCGACCGCCGAATACAGCATTTCGAGCGCCGTCATTCCGAGGCCTAGCATCAGCGCACGATCGCGATAGTAAGGGAAAAACCAGTCGTACGCGGGTTTCATTGCAAGAGCCGCGCCAGCGAGAACGGCCTCGTGCCCCGCGCCCGATATCTGGAAAAAGATCTTATTTTGACCTTTGAGCTGGATCTCTTTATCGTCGATGCGCCGCGACATGTACATCGTACGGTAGAGGCCGACGAGCGCTTTTTCATCCAGACCCTGATACTTGTCTATGCCCTCGGCGGCTTTGCGCGTCGCGGGCGAAGGTCTTTCGGCAGCCGTGCTTTTCGCGGTTTTCTGCGTTTTGGCGTCCGGGTTGTAGCCGTCCGCCTCCATCGTCTTCGCGGGCTCGGAAACGATCTCCTTGCCATTCTTCGCTCTTTCAGCCGCTTTATCCAGTTCTTCGGGTGCAATCGCCATGTGATCTAGTCCTGTTTCAATCGATGAATTCACTAACGCGCGTAGCTTCTTAAGATAGCAAATAAGGCGATTTCGGGCAATTTCGGGCATGCGGAAGCCCGCATAAATTAGGGGTGAGAGACGCAGTTGCCTGTTTCGCACTTGCTTGCTATGGGCCCCGTCTCCGTTACGCCGGAACAACCGTGTGTCCCGGGCGCGGTAGCCGCTCCAGAACGGTGTCTGAAATTTGCCGGTGAGCGAGAATTAACGGGTATTTAGCGGGCAAAACCGACCGGTTTC
>JBBSGG010000034.1:0-36076 GCA_038254305.1 Pyrinomonadales bacterium | reverse complement strand
GATCTGCTGGGAAAGTTCTGACGCCCGACCGGCGGAGATGGGCGGTGGAGTTTTTGATCGGGATCTGGTCGCTCTCGATCGCAAGGGCCTGCGGGATCGCGGGTCTGTCGCGGCGGGCCTGGTACCGAAAGGACGATCGTCGTAGGTCGAGGCCGCACCTTTCCAATGCCACGTGTCTGCGGAAAGCCACTCTCGCGAATCGGCTTCCATCCCGCTCTCGTCTTTGAAAAGCACGTTGTAGTTGCGGTTCGAGTTGAACGGCGGGTCGAGATATACAAGATCGACCGACTCGGTGCCGATGTATCGTTTGAGGATATTCAGATTGTCGCCGTAGTAGAGAGTGTTCATGGTGTGAGTGGAAATCACGGATAAGGTAGCATTAAGCCGATTTGCAGGCAAACAAAAACGCCTCGTCGCTCGACGAGGCCTTTTGTAATTAACACGCTTCAAGCTGCGTGAGCATTGTAAGCCGAGCTTACATTCCCATTCCCATGCCGCCCATGCCGTGTGTTGAAAAGCACATCCCTGCGAAAGAAGGCCCGATACCAATTGGGAATCCGAGCTTATTTCGATGATGCCGGTCGATAGCTCATTCCGGGTGCGTATCGAGCCACGATGCGTTCCTGGTGCACGACGACTCCTGACGGAAGTTTCTGCAATAGCTTCATGTAACCTTCCTGCCCCAAAACCCGCTGAGCCGCCGGTCCCTTTTCTATCTCGGCGAAATTTTGGTGCAAGGCGACCGTCGTATATTTGTTGACATCACCGCCGAATATCTGCCTTTGCATAGACCATCCGCCGATGTCGGACTTTTTAACTTGGGGCAGCATTTCGTCCCTGATGAAGTTTTCGAACTCACTGGCCCGGCCCGGAGCCACGCACGTGAATGTGACAACGGCAATCTGGGGCGGCCCCGTCATTTTCGGTTCGTAGCTTAGGTCTTCGAGAAATTCATCGGCAGAAGACTGCACATTCGTCACCATTGTTCCGGCCTTTGCATAAAAGGCCGCGGCTCCCTCCTTGCCGGCTCCTTTTATGAACGGGCTCATCCCGTCAAGTCGGGCCCACCCGTCGATCGGTGCGATGAAAACATACTCAAATGTGTTGCCGATCGCCGGCACCCACACATCACTCCACTTTGCACCGCCTTTAACGATCGCCGGGTTGTACTCAGTCTTAATAATATTCTCAAATTCCGTCCTCATTTCCGGCTTGATAGTGACGATCGTGATCATCACTCTGGCGTGCTTAGCGCCCATGTCCTTATTTTGCGTGCACACGGGTACCACGAATAAAGCAAATGACGCGCTAAGAACTATCACTGACCGCATTCTGGCGGCGACAAATGTTTGGATCGTATTCATCTCTAAATTCCTCCTAGAAGCTTATGGGTTAAATAACAAATGAGAGTGTGATGGGTTTTGGAGCCGGCATTTACTTTAATCAAAACCGTCCGATAAATGTCTGTCTACTTCGTCTGATACCGGAAAGTCTAGCGCACAAACCCGCAAAATAAAACCGTTCGGCTCGCCACTCGACGGTTACTCTGTTCCATTCGGAAATTATATCCGCCGGAGAACTCGGCCGGAGGACCTGCAAATAATACTTTGTTGCGCGACACGCAAGTTGGATCGCCTCAAGGGCCCGGCCTAAATTGGCCGGCATGTACGAGGTGAGCGTCATGACCATCAGACGGGCTCTCCCGGTAGCCATGTATCGTAAATATCAAACAGAAAAAGGCCCCGTCGGGTGACGAGGCCTTTTGTAATTAACACGCTTCAAGCTGCGTGAGTATTGTAAGCAAAGCTTACATTCCCATTCCGCCCATGCCGCCGCACTTTTCGTCGGGGGCTCGATCTCCTAGCGTCCCCGACCCCTATACCAAAAGCCGCCCCCGCCGAACAGCAGCAGCAAGACGACTATTACAATAATGAGTGTAGTTGTGTCCATTGCGTTACGCTCCCTTCGTGTCGATTCGTTATGCGTCGTCTCAGACGCATGCTGATATGAGATGTAAAATGTAACACCAAGCCATGTTCGGCGCAAGAAAAAGGCCTCGCCCATTGATGAGCGAAGCCAATCGTTTACGTGCGAACTGATCGCGTTCGTACAAGCGTGGGGCTTGCACTCGGGAAGTTACATCCCCATGCCCCTGCCGCCCACTACCTTGAAGGATGAGGGCTGAAGGCTGAGGGATGAAGATAAGAGTTGGTTTCCGATCATTCGTCACGCGGCGAATTTGAAGACAGGGGTTTCTATCGTCCTGGCTGGTTTGCTACCCGTCAGGATGATCTGTTGGATCCGCTCGACCGTTGCTGGTAAGAAAAACTCTTCACCGGTGCGCTCACTAATGCGGGCGGGAACATTCTCGATAATGTAGAATTTGCCATCCCTTTCGAGTGTGTATGTGACGATGGCATCTTTCATTTTTTCTTCACTCATCTTCTAACCCTCATTCGCTGGCCGCCTTTGTCGAAGGTCTATCCATCGGCGATCTTCTGGCGAATCGCATCTATCATTCATCGAAATTATATAACAAAGGCCTCGTCGAGTGACGAGGCCTTAGGTGGTTAGGAAGCACCGGCTACCGCTGGTGGCACTGACAGGAGGCCGGCAGGATGCCGGCGTTACATTCCCATTCCCATGCCGCCCATTCCGCCGCCGCCCATGCCGCCCATTCCGCCGTCGCCCTTTTCGTCCTGAACGTCGGCGATCATGGCTTCGGTGGTGAGCATCAGGCCGGCGATGGATGCCGCGTTCTGCAGGGCAGTGCGGGTTACCTTCGCGGGGTCGATGACGCCGGCTGCGACGAGGTCTTCGAACTTCTCGGTCGCGGCGTTAAAGCCGTAGCTTTCCTCTTTGCTGGCGAGAACCTTTTCGACGATCACGGCCCCTTCTTTACCGGCATTCTGCGCGATCTGACGAAGTGGCTCTTCCAGGGCACGCTTAATGATGTTGACGCCGATCTGTTCGTCCGCATCTTCACCGTCGGTCTTGAAGGTATCGAGAACCTTGCCGGCACGAACCAGAGCAACTCCGCCGCCGGCTACGATACCTTCTTCGACAGCGGCACGCGTTGCGTTCATAGCATCTTCGACGCGGGCCTTCTTTTCCTTCATCTCGATCTCAGTTGCGGCACCGACCTTGATAACCGCAACACCGCCGACCAATTTAGCGAGGCGTTCCTGCAGTTTTTCACGGTCGTAATCGCTGGTCGTATCTTCGATCTGATTGCGGATCGTCTTGATGCGGCCGTCGATCGCTTCGCCGGAACCGGCGCCTTCGACAACGGTGGTGTTTTCCTTATCGATCGTCACCTTTTTAGCTTTGCCGAGGTCTTCGATAGTGATCGTCTCGAGCTTGATGCCAAGATCTTCGCTGATGACCTTGCCGCCGGTCAAAGTCGCGATGTCTTCGAGCATTGCCTTGCGGCGATCGCCGAAGCCCGGAGCTTTAACGGCAGCGACATTCAATGTGCCGCGGAGTTTGTTCACGACAAGAGTCGCAAGAGCTTCGCCCTCGACGTCTTCGGCAATGATGAGCAGCGGACGGCCCAATTTAGCAACCTGCTCCAGGATCGGAAGCAGATCACGCATGTTCGAAACTTTCTTTTCGTTGATGAGGATGAAAGGCTCTTCGAGAACGGCTTCCATTCTGTCCGGATCGGTAACGAAATACGGCGAGAGATAGCCGCGATCGAACTGCATTCCTTCGACGACTTCTAGCAGCGTGTCCATCGTCTTTGATTCTTCAACCGTGATTACGCCGTCTTTGCCGACCTTGTCCATCGCTTCGGCGATGATCGTGCCAATAGTCTTGTCGCCATTGGCCGAAACCGTGCCGACCTGTGCGATCATCTCACCGGAAACCGGTTTGGCAAGACGTGCAACCTCAGCGACAACCGCGCCGACAGCCTTTTCGATGCCGCGTTTGAGGGCCATCGGGTTTGCACCGGCTGCGACCGTGCGGACGCCTTCCTTAAAGATTGCCTGTGCGAGAACCGTTGCGGTCGTCGTTCCGTCGCCGGCGACATCGCTCGTTTTAGAAGCGACTTCGCGAACCATCTGGGCGCCCATGTTTTCGAGCGTGTCTTTTAATTCGATCTCTTTTGCGACCGTGACGCCGTCCTTGGTGATCGTCGGCGAACCGAATTTCTTGTCGATAACGACGTTGCGGCCTTTCGGTCCCAGCGTAACTTTTACTGCGTCTGCGAGCTGATTGACGCCGCGAAGAATTGCGGCACGCGAATCTTCGCCGTGAACTACTTGTTTAGCCATAATATTTTATTAATCTCCTGAACTTTACGAGTGACGCCTTTAGGCGTGATGAACGCAGTCATGCGGCTCGTTTTATTAAATGCGGACTTGTGATCCAGCGTGTTTCACGCGTAAACGCGTTACCCTTACGCTGCGGCACCGGCGCGGTTGATGATGCCGAGGATCTCGTCTTCGCGCATGATGATGAATTCTTCTCCGTCGAGCTTGATCTCGGAACCGCTGTATTTGCCGAACAGAACGCGGTCGCCGGCCTTAACGTCGAGGGCCTGACGGGTGCCGTCTTCTTTATACTTGCCGTCGCCGGCGGCGATCACCTCGCCTTCCTGCGGTTTTTCTTTTGCAGTGTCGGGGATAAAAAGGCCGCCAGCCGTCTGGTTGACGTTGTCTTCGATCCGGCGAATGATCACGCGATCGTGTAGAGGTTTGATGTTAGTAGCCATATTTCACTTACTCCTTTTGGTTGAAATCAAATAAATAGCTTTAGGATGAAGATGCGGGCAAGCCGCAAATCACTATTAGCACTCGAAGTGTATGAGTGCTAGTTTAGTAAACGATCTCACAATTGTCAATAGTGCAATTTCGTTTTTAGAAAAGTTGATAATGCGATCATCAAGTTTAACGGACGGGTATTGTGTCTTTGAAAAGATCGAATGAAACTCTCAGAAATTAACATCTATCCCATCAAATCGCTGGCAGGTATTCGATTGGAAAGTGCACGCGTCGAGGCACGAGGGCTTGAATTCGACCGCCGCTGGATGCTCGTCGACGATTCGCGCACGTTTCTCACACAGCGTGAATTTCCGGTGATGGCCACGATCAAGGTCACGGTCGACGGCAGAATGCTAACGGCGAGCGCGGGCTGGAAACAAATCGAAATTCCGTTTTCGGAAGATAACGGCAAAAAAACGACGGTGAAGATCTGGAACAGCTCCGTAAAAGCCGAGGTTTACGACGACGCAATAAATGAATGGTTTTCCGAAGCCCTGGGAACGAAATGCTCGCTTGTCGCCATGACGCCGAGCTCGAAACGGATAGTCAGCCCGTTTTACGCAGTGCGGCGATTTCGCGATCAGGTCAGTTTTGCGGACGGTTATCCTTTTCTGCTCATCGGTGAAGCGTCGCTGGCCGATCTGAATTCGCGTCTTCCGGAGCCGCTCCCGATGAATCGATTCCGGCCGAGCTTCGTCGTGAAGGGAAGCGAGCCGTTCGCCGAAGACAAATGGAAAAAGATCCGCATCGGCAAAACGCTTTATCACGTCGTCAAGCCGTGCGAGCGATGCGTGATCACGACGATCGATCAGACGGAAGGCGAAAAAACGGGGAAAGAGCCGCTCGCGACTCTTTCCGGGTTTCGAAATCAAAAAGGTAAAATATTATTCGGGCAGAACCTGATCGCCGATGAGCCGGAGGGGACAATTTCGATCGGCGAGGCGGTCGAGATCGTCGAGTCGAGATAGTTATTTACGCGAGCCTCGGGCCTTTGGACGTTTGGCCTTTTTCGCGGCGGTGTAGGCGGCGACGCGTTTCGAGAGCGTGTTGCGGTGAATGCCGAGCGCCGCAGCCGTCTTGCAAAGGTGATCGGAATTGCGATCGAGAGCCTTTTCTATATAAAGCTTTTCGAATTCGGTCATCGCCTCGCCGAGCATGATGTTGCCGTCAAGCATCTCGCCGATCAACGATTCCATTACGTCCCGCATAGATCTTCAGAAAATATCAATCCAGGTCAAGAGGTTGTCCGGTCAGCAGCTCGTAAGCCTGCATATATCGTTCGCTTGTTGCGGCGGCGATCTCTTCAGGCAGCGGCGGTGCGGGCGGCTTTTTATCCCAGCCGATCGCTTCGAGATATTCGCGAACGAACTGTTTATCGAACGACGCCTGTGCATGGCCGGCCTCATAAGAGTTAGTCGACCAGAATCGTGACGAGTCAGGCGTCAGTACTTCATCAACAAGCAAAATATTGCCCGAGTTGTCCTTTCCGAATTCGAATTTCGTATCGGCGATAATTATGCCGCGAGTCGCGGCGTACTCGCTCGCTTCCGCGTAGATCGACTTTGAGATCGTCTTTAATTCGACCGCCGTGTCGTGTCCGACGATCTTGACGAATTCGAGCTGGGAGATGTTGTCATCGTGTCCCACGTCCGCCTTGGTCGAGGGCGTGAAGATCGCTTTGTGCAGCTTGTCGCAATGTTGCAGTCCTTTCGGCAGGTCGAGAGCGCAAATCGCCCGATTTGCCTTGTAATCCTTCCAGCCGGAACCTTCGAGATATCCGCGAACGACGCATTCGACGGGGAATACCTTCGTTTTCTTGACCAGCATCGAGCGGCCGCGAAGCTCTTCGTTCCTGCGAATGATGTCCGGCATTTCGTCGAAATTCGCTGTGATCATGTGGTGGTCGACAAGATGTTCGAGCTTTTTAAACCAGAACGCCGAAAGCGCGGTCAGCACGCGGCCTTTGTGTTTGATCGGCGTCGGAAGCACGCTGTCGAAAGCCGAAAGTCGATCGGTAGCGACCAAGAGCAGGCGATTATCGTCTACCTGATAAACGTCGCGGACTTTCCCGCGATGGACAAGGGGCAGCCCCTCGATCGAAGTTTCAAGGACAGTTTGAGCCGAATACATAAATAAATCGAACACCAACGTTCGATAAGAATATTATGAAACTTCGCAAGGTCAAAGGGAAGCGGAGGCGGGTCATTCAAACTCAGTTCAACTTACAGGCGAGGCTATATATCAACGTAGGACTTTGCTTGTAGACGTCGATGCCCAAGGCATTCATCATCGCCACGAGACGTAGAAAATCTCTGTGCGCGAGTGCGGCCTGCGGCGAGTGCCGGCTTCATCGTCGGCTTTTTCGAAGCTGACATTGGTACCGTCTACGTTCTTTATTTGTGCCTTAACTTCATCGACACTACCGAGCAGAACGATACCGGTCCCCACGCCAGGCGAGGTTCCCGGACCGCGCGCGAATAATTTCGGTGTTGTTGAAACCGGAAACCGAAAGTACGGGGAATCCGGAAACCGACAACGGTTTACGGATCTGAAAATAATTAACGGAATCTACTACGGTGTAAGCATCTCGCGCGATGATGCCGGCCTTTTGAAGTGCGCGAAGCTCCTTTTCAGGGTCGGGATTTTGCCGGCACTCAGGTTGCGATTGGAGAGAGTCGGCGAATTTCTCGGTCTTTGCATTTCGCCAATTCTATATCGAGTTTTCAAGTTTATGAATGAAAACGCAGGCGATTATCTCGCTTTGATAAGGTCACAATTTTCGTTATGATTAAAGCATGCAATTTCGTCTCATTTCTGAAAATGTTCCTAAAGGGGACCAACCCGAAGCGATCGCCCAGATCGTCGGGAATCTGAACGATGGCGTGAAAGATCAGGTTTTGCTTGGAATTACGGGCAGCGGCAAGACGTTCACCATCGCTAACGTCATTCAGGAAACTCAGTTGCCGACGCTGGTCCTCGCGCATAATAAGACTCTGGCGGCGCAGCTTTATCAGGAATTCAAGACATTTTTTCCCGAGAATTCGGTCGAATATTTCGTCTCGTATTACGACTACTATCAGCCCGAGGCGTACGTGCCGGCGGCGGATCTTTATATAGAAAAGGAAGCGACGATAAACGAAGAGATCGACCGTCTACGATTGAGCGCGACGCGGGCTTTATTCGAACGAAATGACGTGATCGTTGTCGCATCGGTATCGTGCATTTACGGCCTTGGCGATCCGGACGCGTATTACGGAATGCTGATCTTCATCGAGCCGGGAATGAAGATCCGCCGCGAAGAGTTTCTGCAAAAGCTGGTCGAGCTGCAGTACGAACGCGTCAATATCGATTTCGACCGCGGCGTTTTTCGCGTACGCGGCGATGTCATCGAGCTTTACCCGAGTTATCAGGACATGGCGTACCGGATCGAATTTTTTGGCGACGAGATCGACGCCATCTATACCATCGATCCGCTGCTCGGCGAGGTGATCAAGAAACACGGAACGCGCGTGCCGATCTATCCGAAAACTCACTATGTGATGTCCAAACCGACGATCAAGCGGGCGATCAAGACGATCAAAGCGGAGCTCGATCAGCATGAAGAAGTGCTCGTCGACGAAGGCCGCATCGTCGAAGCCCAGCGTCTGCATCAGCGGACAATGTATGACCTCGAGATGATCAAGGAGATGGGCTTTTGCCGAGGCATCGAAAATTATTCGCGGCATCTGACCGGCAAGCCGCCGGGGGCGCCGCCGCCGACGCTGCTCGATTACCTGCCAAAGGACGCGCTGATGGTGATCGACGAATCGCACCAGACGATCCCACAGCTCGGCGCAATGTTCAAGGGCGATCAATCGCGAAAGGGAACGCTGGTCGAATACGGTTTTCGCCTGCCGAGTGCAAAGGACAATCGCCCGTTGAATTTTCAGGAATTCGAAGCGCGAATAGGACAAACGATCTATGTGTCCGCGACGCCGGGTCCGTACGAATTGCAAAAGACCGAAGGTGAAGTGATCGAACAGATAATTCGCCCGACCGGATTGCTCGATCCGAATGTTGAAGTACGGCCGGTTAAAGGGCAGATCGACGACCTGCTCGAAGAGTGCCGTCTGCGTGCCGAGCGAAATGAACGCGTGCTGGTCACGACGCTGACCAAACGCATGTCGGAAAATCTGAGCGAATATTTTTCCGAGGTCGGCGTAAAGGTCAGTTATCTTCACAGCGACATCCACACGCTGGAGCGTATCAAAATACTTCGAGATCTGCGCCGCGGAACTTACGATGTGCTGGTCGGCATTAACCTGCTTCGCGAAGGCCTCGACCTGCCGGAAGTTTCGCTCGTCGCGATACTGGATGCGGATAAGGAAGGCTTTCTGCGTTCCGAGCGTTCGCTGATCCAGACCATCGGGCGCGCCGCACGGAATTCCGACGGCCGAGCGATCTTGTACGCTGACAAGATAACCAAATCGATGCAGTACGCGATCGAGGAAACGGCGCGCCGCCGCGCGATCCAGGAAGCGTATAATATAGAGCACGGCATCACGCCGACGACGATCGTCAAATCGATCGAATCGACGCTTGTTACCGCTTACGAGGCCGATTACTTTAAGGTGCCGCTCGAGATGGACAAGTTCGATGAATATTCACCGAAACAGCTTAAGGAAACTGTTATGCAGCTCGAGGCCGACATGCGGCACGCCGCAAAAGAGATGAAATTCGAACAGGCGGCCGAGATCCGCGACCGTCTGAAATATATGCGCGAACGGCAGTTGGCGTTGCAATAGGCGAAAGTCGGAACGCGGATCGCCCGGATTGTGTGGATCGGAGCGGATGGGATAATATTTTTGGAACCGTTTTTATCACTTGGGTTTCACGAGGAATCGATTTTTCTGCGGAAGCCGCGTTCAAAAAATGCAGACTAAAACTCAACAAGACGAGCTGCAAAGTTATTTGATCGATGCCAGCAACATGCAGGGCGGTCATGCGAATAAGCTTTTTCTACCGGAGTCGGCCGAGGACATCGGAGCGATCTTACGCGATGCGAATGCGCAGAATATTCCGGTCACCATCAGCGGCGCCCGGACGGGAACGGTCGGCGGAGCAATACCGTTCGGCGGCTCTGTCATCTCGCTCGAAAAGCTCAACAAAATCAGAATTATCGACAGGGAAACCAAGACGGCGGTCGTCGAAGCGGGCGTCATTCTTGGAGATTTTCAGAAAGCCGTTGACGCCGAAGGAATGTTTTATCCTCCGGACCCAACGGAATGGAGCTGCCAGATCGGCGGCACCGCCGCGACAAATGCGTCGGGTTCGCGAAGCTTTAAATACGGAGCCACCCGCAACTTCATCAACGCGCTTCGCGTCGTGCTGGCGAATGGCGAAGAAATCAGGCCTAGTCGCGGCGAGAATGTGGCAAACGCCGGCGAACCACTTGAGCTTAAAACAGTGTCGGGCACGAACATCTCGATTCGCGTGCCGGATTACGAACGTCCCGACGTGCGAAAGAATGTGAGCGGTTATTACAATCAGCCGCCGCTCGATGCGATCGACTTGTTTATCGGCAGCGAGGGAACGCTCGGCGTGATCACCGAGCTCGAACTTTCACTTCTGGAAAAGCCGCAAGGGTTTTTCAGCGGTTTGGTTTTTTTCAAGCGGGAAGAGGATCTGTTGGCCTTGGTGGATCACGCCCGGCGTTTGTCATACGCCGCGCGGGACCGGCCGGATGCCGGCGTTCCAGTCGATGCGTCGTTGTTGGAGTATTTCGATGCGAAGGCTTTGGATTTCATCGGCGAGAAGTTTCCAGAGGTTCCGGGCGGCATGTCGGGAGCGATCTACTTCGAACAGGAAACGAGCGTGGAAAACGAAGACGAACTTCTCGAACAGTGGAACCTGCTGCTAGAAAAACACAGAGCCGATCTTGAACGCTCATGGTTCACGACAACCGATGTCGATCGAGAAAAAATGCGCGCATTTCGTCATGCACTTCCGACCTCGGTAAACGAGCGCATCGCGAAATACGGCCAGCGAAAAGTCGGTACGGATATGGCGGTGCCGGACGCGAATTTTCCTGCGTTCCTAAAGTTCTATAAGGAAAAGCTCGAGGCAAGCCGACTCGATTATGTGATCTTCGGCCACATCGGCGACAATCATTTGCATGCGAATATTCTACCGAAAAACGACGCAGAGGCGACGGCGGCCCGAAATCTCTACGGGCGGTTTGTCGCGCAGGCTGTGATGCTCGGCGGGGCAGTTTCGGCCGAACACGGTATTGGAAAATTGAAGCGAAAATATCTCGCGGTAATGATGGGCGAACGTTACCTGAACGAAATGGCCGCAGTAAAACGGGCTCTGGATCCGAACGGGATATTAGGCCGAGGCAATATGTTCGACGAGGAATTTCTGCGGTAAGACTTACTATGATAAAAGCGATCCTTTTCGATTTTAACGGCGTGATCATCGACGACGAGATGATCCAGAAGCGTGCGTACCAGGAAATTCTGGCTGGTGAAGGCGTGGTGCTGACCGATGCGGATTACATGTCGAGCCTCGGCATGGACGACGACACATTCGTACGTGAAGCTTACAAACGTTCGGACAAGACACCGGAAACAAACAAGGTGCTCGAGATATCCGGAGCGAAGACTGCTAAATGGCGCGAGATTGTTGCTGACGGCGCTCCGCTTTTCCCAAATATCGAAAATTTTATCCGCAAGTGCGCGAATGAATTCACGCTCGGCGTCGTCAGTATGGCGAAACTGCAAGAGATCGAGTACATCCTGGAGATCACCGATCTGATGAGATGCTTCGACGTGATCATCAGTGCTGAAGAAGTGCGGCTGCCGAAACCGGACCCGCAGTGTTACCGAGAAGGATTTCGCCAGATCGATTCGACTCGGATCAATCGGGGGCATCTGCCGATGATCCATTCCGAATGCCTTGTCATCGAGGACGCTCCGCCGGGAATTCGCTCGGCGAAGGCGGCCGACCTTCCTGTACTCGGCGTCGTCAATACGGTCTCGGAAGAGGAACTGCGGGCCGCCGGTGCCGACTGGGTCGCAAAGGATCTGAATGATTGGTTTCCGGATTCATTGCGGCGTGCGTTTTCGCGCCGGGAGGTAGCGTAGGATAACCGCTCGTTAATACGACCAAAAATGTCAGAACACCTGATCTCGTTTGAAGATGCTGCAAGCGATCCGCTCGCTTGCGCCGCCTATATTGCCGAAGCGATACGCAGCGGCGACGGACGCGCGTCAGCAATGGAAGCCGTCGTGCCGCATTACCTACATCGCGGCGATGTCGACCTCGCCGCCGAACTCGCAAACACGGTTGACGACCCGTACACGCGCGACAGGCTGCTGATCAAGGTCGCGGAAAAGTGCGCCGAGATCGACGACGTCGATTATGCGGTGCAGCTCGCAGAATCGGTCGACGACCGTGGTTTGCGGCTGCAGGCTCTCGAATCGATCGGGCTTCGATGCGCTTCGCGATCCGAATTTGATCGAGCGCGTGTGCTTGCTGCGGAGCTTGACCATCCCGAATTTGTGCTGGCGAGCATCGCGGCCTACCTGAACGCTGCGGGCGACGAAGCCGCGTCTGAAACGACGCTTTCCGAGATAGATTTTCCAAGCGCGCGCGTCGCTGCGTTCCAGGAGATCGCCGCGGCAGCAACGGCGAAAATCGACGCCGAGCGTGCGGTTTCCTTCACCGAACGGGCCCTCGAATCCGCCGGTGAGATAGAACATGAAGAAGAGAAGATCCGCGTGCTGTGCGAGATCGGAATTTCGTTTGTCGAGCTGAAACGAAACGATCGAGCCGTTGAGACTTTTGCCGCGGCACGAGGCGTCGCGGAAGCTCTCGACAATATTCACCGCGATCCGCTGCTTGCGCTCGTCGCAAACGGTTTCCTGCAGGCGAGCAGTTCGGAATTCGCCGATCGCACTTTGGACTTGATCACCGACAAAGCCAGCCTTGCCTCGGGACTTCTAGGATTTGCACGCGATTCTGCCCGACGCGGCGAGAACGACGAAGGCATCGAGACACTTGAAGAAGCCTACGCTATTTTGCGGTCGCAAAAGGAACGCGAAACACGAGATGCCAAGGCGAAAATAAACTTGCACGCGCAGATCGCCGGCCAGTTTGCCGGTTTCGGCAAAGGCGAACGCGGCATCGAGATCGCACATGAGATCGCCGATGACGGAGGACAGGTTTCCGCACTTTCGCAGATCGCGCGAGCGTCAGTTCTGCGCGGTGAACCCGACGCCGCACGCATGGCGATCAGGGCGATACACGATGATGACAACAGAGTTTTTGCACTGCTCGGCATGAGCGACGCGTTTAATGAGATTGGCGAGGCCGACTGTGCAATAGCGGCGCTTAATGAAGCGTCTGAGCTTGCCGAGACGGTTCCGCAGCTTTCATCGCGTGCCGAGGCCTACAGCGAGATCGGTGCGCGTTTTGGCGGCGGCGGCGACGAGGCGAGTGCTGGCCGCGTTATTGAAACCAGTTTAGATACGATTTTGATGATCCGGGATGAGAGCAATCGAGCGGCGGCGCTCGCGGGAGTGTCGGCTGTTCTGGACGCCAAGAATTTAAACCTGAGCGATCGTGGTAAGGAAATTCTCGTCAAGATCGTTTCAGCGGCGGGCTAGAAAACATCGCGCGAGATCAAGTCTTCAAAACGGTCGCGTCCGCGTATTACCTCGCTCGTGCCTCCTCTTTTAACCATCACCACGGCGGGCAAAAATCGGCCGTTATATTGAGAAGCTTGTGCCAGCGAATACGCTCCGCAATTGAGCAATGCAAGTACCTCGCCAGGCCGCACGTCGGGCGGTAGCATGCGATGATCCGGCAGACGCCGCATGCCCTCAATATCAAAATAGACATCGCCGCCGTCGCAGAGCGGTCCAGCCAGCTTGTAAGGCGTATTGTGGTCGTTACCGGAACGCTCTGCGGAAACAATGTGGTAGTACCATTTATAGGTTTCCATCGAAAGCAGGATGTTAAAACCCGCGTCGGTCAACAGCCACCGGTCAACGGCGGATTGTGGAAGACGAGATGCGGATTCCGCGATAGGTCGCGATTTTACGTTTCGCACTGACGTGAGACATAATCCGGCGTCGGCGATTATGCTGCGTCCCGGTTCGAGCAGCAGCGTTATGCCGCCGAGCAGCTCGCTGGCATTAGAGCTTTTGGCCGCACTCTGCACGGCGAGCCAAGCGTTTTTGATCGCCGCGGCTGGCTCGAAATCGGCGGAAAACATTTCGGCCTGGTCAGCGGGAAGCTGTTCGCCGATCGGGCGATCGCGAAGATAATTTACCGGAAATCCACCACCGAGATTGATGTGCGAGAGCTTTACTCCGGTTTCGTTGAAAATTTTAAGCAGATTGTGAAAGAGCACTTCGAATGCTTCGGCGTAAACCGGCGCGCTCGGATTCTGAGAACCGATGTGAAGATGGATACCGGCGAGGTCGAGATGCGGTGAATTCTTGTATCTAGCGAATGCAGATAACGCTTCGTCAGGCATCATTCCGAATTTGGAAGTAAGCAAAGCAGTCTGCAAACCGGAATGCGTGTTCGTTTCGATCTCGGGCACAAGACGGAGGCTGACGGACGCTTTTTTGCCCAGCCGCTCGGCATTTTCTTCGATCAGCGAAAGCTCGTAAAGGGAATCGACCTGTATCGCGTAAATATCGGCTTTGATCGCGTTCTCGATTTCCCAAACCTCTTTGCTGGTGCCGTTGAAGATGATCTGATCGCCCGAAAAACCTGCCTTTAGCGCCTTCCAAAGCTCTCCGCCGGAATTTACTTCGATATCGCAGCCGGCGTCTTTTACGGTCTGCAGGATCGCCATCGTCGACATCGCTTTCGCGGCGTAACAAACCTTTAGCGGACAGGGAATCTCCTCGCCGGACCTCTTTATTCGTTCGATATTATGGCGAATGCGTTGCTCGCTAAACACGAACAGCGGCGTGCCATGAGCACCCGCAAGATCGACGCCTGACACGCCATCAATGTGGAGACGACCGTCTTTTACTTCGAGAAAATTCTCGATCTCCCATTGGGACATATTTAAATCAGCAGATGGTTCTGACCTGTGTGCGATGTCGTTACCAATCGCTATTTCTTCGGCAGTTGTATACCGGTGCCTCGCGGATATAACCCGGGAAGCGATATCGGAAGCTTGCCGGAAATATCCTGCGTGCCAAGCAACGCGCGGGCCGCCGCCCGCTGTAGGCTGGGCATGTCGCCGTACGCGACGAGATATGTTTTCATGTTCGGAAAGCTGCTCAGAATATAGGGATTGCCGAAACTGAGGCCGATCACTTTTTTATTCCACGCGATCAGATCGCGAACGATCGCGGCGCCGTTCTCGGGAATGCCGACGCTGTTCTTTGCACCCGACCGCACGCGTCCGTAGAGGCCGACGATGACGGTATCAGCCTCGATAACAGTCTTTCGCGCGGCGGCGACCTGTTCGTTCGTGGAATTTTCCTGCAAGTAGGCAGGAGTAAATTTGACACCACCGGCACGAAGGCCGGAAGTAAAGCTTTGCATCGTCGATGGGCCATCAAAGCCGTTCGATATTCCGAGCACAACGACGCGGCCGGCGGAGCTCATCGGAATCAGCGAACCGTCGTTGCGGACAAGCGTGATCGATTTTTCGGCGATCTCGTCGGCCAGGGCGGCGGACTCGACGCCAGCGACTGTCTTGTCGATCTGGTCGATCGGCGTGATCTTTTGCTTGACGATGCCTAGCTCGTATTTCCATGCGAGCTGTTTACGCACGGATTCGTTGAGCCGTGCTTCGGGAATACGACCGGATTTTACGGCGTCGCGAAGCCCGCGGATCATCGCACCGACGTCCGCCGGTTTTTCAAGAATGTCCGTGCCCGCGAGAAACGCCCGGACTCCTGCTTCTTCCTGCGTGAAATATATAGTCAGGCCGCTCATGCTCATCGCGTCGGATACGATAAGGCCTTTGAATCCGAGATCGTTTCGCAAGATGCCCGTCTGAATCTTTTCGGATAGTGTCGCCGGCACCGTCGCCTTTTGTTTGACGATCTCGGCGCCGACTTCGGAATCGCCCTGGATGAACGATTTGAGCGGCGTGATCTCTTCGGGATCAAGCTGCGGCAGAGCGATATGCGCGATCATTATCGAACCGACGCCTGCATCGACCGCGCGACGAAAAGGGATCAGCTCGGTCTGCTCGAGGCTTGCACGCGAATGATCAATGATCGGCAGACCGCGGTGCGAATCGATATTCGTATCGCCGTGACCGGGGAAATGTTTCGCGGTGGCAAGCACGCCGCTGCTCTGCAGGCCGTCGATAAACGCGGTTCCAAACCGTGCGACCTGCTCGGGATCTTCGCCAAAACTGCGAACATTTATCACAGGATTGTCGGCGTTGTTGTTAACGTCGAGCACAGGCGAATAGACGTGATGAATGCCGATCGCTTTTGCCTCGCGTCCAGTGATGACGCCCATGCGGCGCGCGTAATCAGGATTTCCGGTTGCCGCTACGGCCATCGCCCACGGAAAATTTATCGCGTCCTCAAACCGCATTCCGATACCCGTTTCGGCATCGAGCGAGGTCAGCAGCGGAATCTTTGCAAGCTCCTGCATGCGATTCGCAAGAATCGTAGTTTCGTAAATAGGCGCGCCGAAAAAGATGATGCCGCCGATCTTGTTATCGACGACGTCGTGTTTCAGATCTCTAAAAAACGGGCTGTCCTGATTGGCGAAACGAGCGTTCACGCCGACATGGATAAGTTGCCCGACCTTTTCATCGACCGACATTTTCGCTAGCTGTCTGTCAGCCCATTTCCACGCTTTTTTTGATGGCTCAAAACGAGCATGCGTCTGCGTGGGTGCCTGTGCACCGACGGCGAGACCCATGCTAAGAAGAGAGACGATCAGTAACAAATTTATGATTGCTTTCATTTGAGGTGTATCGCAGCGTCTCTAAGCCGGAGTCTCGATCACAGCATCGCTGTGTGTTCCGGGAAAGATCAGGCTGACCGCGTATCCGACGCCGAAACACACGATGGTGCCGGTCAGGACGTACCATGTCCACGCTAGATCGGAATAGAATTTGATTCCGGTCATTACCAAAATAGATGCCAGCATTCCGACGACAACGCCGGTGGAATTCGCGCGTTTTGTCAGCACGCCGAGCAGGAATGCCCCGAGCATCGTGCCGTAAACAAGCGATGCGATCGTCAGGCCGACGGTGAAGACCGATCCCCAATTTCGCGCAAAGATCGCGATAAGAATCAAAACGATTCCCCAAGCCGCTGTGAGCCAACGCGAGAGTTTCAAAAGCGATTCGTCGCTGGCGTTTGGATCGATGAGCGGTTTGTAAAAATCGAGAACTGTGGTCGACGCCAAAGAATTAAGAGAACCGCTCAAATTCGACATCGCGGCGGCGAATATCGCGGCGATGACAAGGCCCGATATGCCGTGCGGCAGACGCTCTACAATGAATTTCGGAAATACCTCGTCGTTTGTGGCGAGCTGAGCGGAAAGCGGGAAGTATTTGTAATAAACGAAGAGCATGACGCCGATCGTTAAGAACAACGCGAACTGAAACAGCACAACGAAGCCGCTGAGAATTACGGCTTTTTGGCTGTCGCGTTGGTTTTTGCATGTCAGTAGACGCTGGACGAGCAACTGGTCGGTGCCGTGTGACGCCATCGTCAGGAACGTCCCGCCGAGCACGCCCGCCCAAAATGTAAACGGCAAGTTCAGAGAAGTGTTGAATGACACGAACTGAAATTTTCCCGCCGCCATTCCCTGCGAATAGATCTCGCCCCATCCACCGGGAATCAACGTGATCAGCATGTAGGCCGCAATGAGCGAGCCGCCGATATAGATGATGAGCTGGATCAGATCGGTCCAGATAACAGCGGCGATGCCGCCTTCGAAAGTGTAGACGAGCGTGAGCGCGCCGACGATGACGATCGACCAAATCGTCAAGTTTGGGAAATTCGGCAGCGACGAACTGAGCACCGCCGTCAGAACGATCGACGCGGCAAAAATTCGCACGCCTTCGGCCAGCGCCCGCATTATCAGAAAAAGCGATGCGGCAAAATTTTTGACCGAAACGCCGAAGCGATTTTCCAACAGTTTGTACGCGGTGAGCAGATCGCCTTTGAAGTACGCGGGAATAAAAATTAGGCTGATGATGAATCGCGCGATCACGTATCCGATCACGACCTGCAGGTATGTGTAGTTGCCGCCCTGTTCGGGATACTGATAGTTCGCATATGCGATCGCCGGCACACCGATCAGCGTCAGCGTACTTGTTTCCGTCGCCACGATCGACAGGCTGATGACGACCCAATTAATATTCTTCGAGCCGACAAAATAGTCCTTCACCGTCTTCTGCGATTTGCGAAACATCACGCCAAATATCGTAATGCCCACAAGATAGGCGAGTAGTACTACATAATCGATCGTAGAAAAGCCCATAGTTTTTGTTTGGCTGCCGGACCTCCATGATCTAATCGGAATTGCCTTTAAGACTAAACGATGCTTTCTCGACGTTAAAATCCGACTGCTCAAGCGCCGATTCGGCCTGCGAACGCGAGACGTGCGCTTTGGCCATAACAAGAGCGGTCCGAAGATCGTATGCGGCGTCCGACAAAAGGCTTTTTGCAAGGGCGTTGTTGATGCCCGTTTCCGCCACAAGGATACGCACACCACGATCGATAAGTTTTTCGTTTGATGAGCGCATGTTTGTCATCCGGTTGCCGCTGACGTACCCGAGGCGGATCATCGCGACCGTCGAGATCATATTGAGTATCATTTTCTGCGCCGTGCCCGATTTCATGCGGGTCGAGCCTGTCAACGCCTCGGGGCCGACGACCGGAACGATTGCGATCTCGACCTCTTTCGCGATCGACGAATCGGGTACACAGACGATACAGGAGGTGAAGCAGCCGAGCTCGCGGGCAAATTTTACGGCGCCGATCGTGTAAGGCGTGCGGCCCGACGCGGCGATGCCAATGACCGCGTCTTTCGCCGTGATGCCGCGGTTTTTTAATTCCCCGATGCCGGCGTCCGGGTCGTCTTCGCTCGATTCTGTCGCTTTATAAAGTGCGTCGTAACCGCCCGCTATGATGCCTTGGATGAGATCATATGAGACCCCGAACGTCGGCGGGATCTCCGACGCGTCGAGCACGCCGAGGCGGCCGCTGGTGCCGGTGCCGATGTAAAAAAGTCGACCGCCTTTTTGGAGACGCTCGACAATTTTACCAATCGAGGTGACGATCGCGGGTAATACTTTTTCGACCGCTTCGGCGACCGTTTTATCTTCGTCGTTGATCAGGCGCACGGCGTCCAGCGTCGAAACTTTGTCGATGTCGGCGGTATTCGGATTTTCCTGTTCGGTTACCGGAAGCATTCGAGATGATGTTCTCAATTATGATTTCGAAACGAAATACTGTCAATTATTCTTATGGTTTTCTGAAATACTGTAAGAGATTCGAATAGCGGTGATAAGAAAAAAGCGGCAGTCACGCCGCCTTCTTTAATCGCTCGATACGTTTGTCAGTGACTCTGGTTCTTACGAAGTATCCGATATGCGAGTCCGGCGCCAAGAGCGAGAGCCGCGCCGGTGGCGACTGCGCTTGTGATCGTCGGGTGCAGCGAAGCGGTCGTGTAAATGCTGCTTTCCGACACATGGCCGGCGTAGCCGCCGCGCTCGTTTAGGCTGGAATCGGCCGATTCGTAAAGTCCATCGGATTGGTCATCATTTTCGGAATCAGTGTCTTGCTGCGCCTGTAGCATCGCGTTTTCCATATATACGTCGGTCAATCGCGGTGCATATTTGCCGGCGACCGAGAGCGCCTTTGCTCCGCCGCCGACAAATACGTCGCGAACCTGATTTTCTGCGCAGTGCAGGATCGTTTCGGCGACCGTTTCCGGTGCATAAACCGGCGGCGGGTTCTCCGGCCGGTTCGGTAGATAGTTTTTCGCGTGTTCCTTATAAGGTGTGTCGATTGCCGCCGGCTTGACGAGCGTTACCGAAATAGGCGCGTTCTCGGCCTCGAGCTCCATTCGTAGAGCGTCCGTGAAACCCTTGACCGCGTGTTTCGAAGCGCAATACATTCCCTGCAGCGGTATCGCCCGATCGGAAAGCGTACTTCCCACATTTATAAGGGCACCGCCGTTGATCTTCAAATTCCGGGCCGCTACGAGCGAGCCGTAAACAACGCCCCAGAAATTTGTTTCGAAGAGTCGGCGAAAATCGTCGATCGCAACTTCCTCGAGCAACCCGTAGATCGATACGCCTGCATTATTTACCCACGTATCAAAGTTGCCGAAACGATTGAGTGCCTCGGCCGCGACCTTTTTTATATCGCCCTCGCTGCCGACGTCCGCCGTCACATAAACCGCGTTCCCACCCGACGAATTTATATCCTCGGTAAGCGTGCGAAGCGCGCCTTCGTTACGGGCGGCGAGCACGAGGCTTGCTCCGCGCTTTGCCGCAAGGCGCGCCGTGCATAGACCGATACCGCTCGTCGCTCCCGTGAGGACGATCACCTGTTCGCTAAGATCCTTTAATTTGACTGCCATGATTCCAGACTCCCTGTTTAGACTTTCCCTCCGACCCGGCCGGATGACGTCGTCAGAAATTGAGAACGCCTATTATTTTTGAAATAGGTGTTCCAAATTCAAACACATTTGCAGATGCTTAAATTTCGAGCAAGCAGCGTGCCTTATGAAGGGAAGCTCAGTGATGATTAGAGTTGCCGTTTTGCGAGCGGTCGAATGCCATACGGGCGGCTGCGTGTGCGGGGAGGAGCGTAGGCTGTCGCAAATAGGCCGCGGGCGCGACTGTGCGGACCGTCGAGAGAAGCGGGCTGGTGAGCATCCTGCCGGCGGTAAAGACGCTGCCGACGCACCCGATCGGAATCTTTAATTTAGCTATCTTAAGTTTGGTAATGACGGCACCGGCGGCAATGCCGAGCTCGCGGCCGGCATCGGTGATGATCTGTTTCGCGGTCTTATCGCCCCCGGCGGCGGCTTCAACGACGAGACGCGCGAATCCGGCTATCCTGGAATTATCGATCTGCGGGGAATAAATCGCGACGATGAGATTTTCTGGGCCCGAGGCGCGAAAGTATTCGGCGGCGCTTGCGCTGAGAGCAGTCGGCTTGCCGCGCCCGTCGGACGCCTTTGCGACCATATGAAGCGCCTGCAGCGCGATGCCGGTTCCGCCGCCTTCGTCGCCCGCGAGCGGTCCCCAGCCGCCGGATATCGCAAGCTCGCCCGCGGCATTTTTGCCAAGGCAGATCGAGCCAGTTCCGGCAATGACGACAAGTCCGGGTTGGCCGAGTGTCGTGCCGTAGAGCGCGATCTCGGCGTCGGTGACGACGACTGTCTTCCGTAATCCGACGCGGCCGGCAAAGCTGTCGAGCACACGCTGTTTGAGATCGGCGCGCCGCACGCCTGCGAGGCCGAGCGTCGCCGCAAATATATCGCCGCGCGAAAGACCGCCGCGATCGCACGCTTCGTTAACGGCCTGAACGATATTCGTGACGGCGGTTTCGACGCCGACGCGGAGTGGGTTTGACGGGCCGGAAACCGCTTCGGCAAGCACCTTGCGCGATTCGTTCATGATCGCGATCTGCGTCTTTGTTCCTCCGCCGTCGACACCGAGAAAAAGCCGATGTGACGAGCGCTTTGCAGTGTTTTTGGACGAGACGGGTGCCATCGTTTATTATTACCCCGAGAGTGCTTGAACATTCTTCGTCAAACTTGACATATAATCAAATTTAACAGATTTTATGTATTCGATAAGTTTGGTTGATGCCGCAGTGGGACGCTCGTCCCGATACCGAAAACTATATGGAGATCAGACAGCTGAAAGCGTTTCTCGCGATCGCGGAGGCCAAGACGTTTACCGCCGGCGCTCGCCGCGTCAACGTCACACAGGCGGCTATCTCGATGCAGATCAGGCAGCTCGAAGATGAGGTCGGCCTGCAGCTTTTTACACGCACGCCGCGCCGCGTGATATTGACCGAGGCGGGCGAATACCTGCTTGAACGCGCGCGAAAGATCTTACGCGAGCACGATTCGGCACTTGCCGAGATAGCCGAAGTCGCAGGTGCGGAATACGGACGTTTGCGGATCGGTTCGGCATCGGGCACGTTCGCAATGAACCAATTGCCCTGGATCATGCGCGGACTGCGCGAAAAATTTCCGAACGGCGAACTCACCGTGGGGGCGGGAACGAGCCAGAAGCTCGTCGAGCGGATCATGCACGGTGAGATCGACACGGCGTTTATCTCGCTGCCCGTCGATAATACGAACGTCACGACCGAATCGCTTTTCTCCGATGAGATCGTCGCGATCGCACATCCTAAACATCGGCTTGCGAAAGAGAAATACATAAGTGCGGCAACGCTCGCCGGCGAGAGCCTGATCCTCGGCGAACGCGGTGGAAACACGCGCCGAATGATCGACGAATTCTTTGCCGCGGCGAACGTTAAGCCAAACGTGACGATGGAGCTGTCCCGCGGCGAGGCGGTTACAGCGATGGTCGAGAACAGCCTCGGCGTCGGGATGGCCGGAATGAAAACCGTCGCCAAGGAGATCCGCGAAGGGCGGCTGACATCGTGGCTGATCGAAGGCGCGGAGATCAAGTGGGAACTGGGGCTCGCACGTCTGCGCGGCGGTCATTTTTCGCCGATCGGAAAGGAATTTGTGCGTTTGTGTAAAGAGAGTTTTGTCCAGCGGGAAAAAGAGCTCAAAGCTAAACGATGATAAAGTAAATGGCAGCCAACTGCTCAATTATTCGATCTGGTTCGTCACTACGGTTTTCTAATCCGGGAACCACGAAATCACACGAAGCAACACGAAAGAGGAAAACAAGGTTCGTGTTTTTTCGTGGCGTTTCGTGTTTCCAGTCTTTAGTTTCAGAACAAATGAATACGAAATTTATTTGCGCGTTTTATATCGTTGCATTGTCCTTTGTTTTTGCGTCTGCTGGTAACGCTCAGGGGTTGCCGGTCGTACCGCCGCAGACGGTCGGGATGAATGCAGCGAAGCTGAATCAGATCGACGCGTTGGTCGAGGCCGACATAAAGGCCAAGAAACTGCCCGGAGCGGTCGTGTTGGTCGGGCATAAAGGCAAGATCGTCTTTCGCAAGACTTACGGCAACCGGTCACTGGTGCCGACGGTCGAGCCGATGACGGTCGATACAATATTTGACCTCGCCTCGCTGACAAAGGTCGTGGCCACGACTACCTCGATAATGATACTGGTCGAGCAGGGCAAACTGCGTCTCAGCGACACGGTCGGAAAGTACATCCCCGAGATTCTGGACGAGCAGGTAAAACGCGTCACCATCCAGCAGCTCCTAACTCACACGTCAGGCTTTGCTCCCGACTTCGACCTCAAAGAAAAATGGACCGGCCGCGAAGGGATGCTTCAGACCCTCTATAAAGAAAAACTGCGAACGCCGCCGGGGGTCAAGTTTGTTTATTCGGATATTAATTTCATTACTTTGGCTGAAATTGTTCAAAGAGTATCGATGCTTCCGCTTAACGAATTTGCGAAAGCTGAGATATTTAAGAAAATTGGCGACCGCGATATTTTCTTCAGCCCGTTGTTACTCAGAAAAATTGCTTTTGACAATTATTCATCAATGCCTGGCGGAGTTTCCGCTGCCTTTCTAGACGGACAATTTCCCAGAGTTGCTCCAACGGAAAATATACGTGGTCAAAACAATTACTTAGGCTCCACCTATCAGGGTGACTCATCCACCGGCGAAGAAATCTTAAAAGGTGCTGTTCACGACCCGACATCGTTCCGAATGGGAGGAGTCGCCGGCCACGCAGGACTCTTTTCAACGGCGGATGACCTTTCACGCTTCTGCCAGATGCTACTGAACGGCGGTACGCTTGATGGGAAGCGGGTGATGTCGGCACAGACCATTGCACGGATGACGGCGCCGATCGTTGTTTCGGAGAGCGGCGACACGCGTGGGCTTGGGTGGGATATTAATACGGCGTTCTCGTCGAATCGCGGCGAGCTTTTTCCGCTCGGGTCGTTTGGGCATACGGGTTTTACGGGGACTTCGATCTGGATCGATCGGGTTTCGCAGACGTTCGTTATTTTTCTTTCGAACCGCGTTCACCCCGACGGGAAAGGCGACGTGACGCCGCTGCGGGCGAAGTTGGCGACGGTGGTCGCTTCGGCGATCGAAGACACGCCCATCGAGGCGTTCCGGCTGGCGGAGAGCATTTACGCTTCGCAGGTTGCGGCACAGATACCGGCGTTCAAAGAACGTGCTGAAGCGGCACGTCTGCGAGCAAGCAGGTCAGAACCACCTGCGTCCGCAGGTATCAGCAATTCAACCGTACTGAACGGCATCGATGTTTTGGAACGTGACAAATTCAAACAGCTCGACGGGATGAAGATCGGCCTTGTTACCAATCACACAGGCCGCGATCTCGCGGGCAGGCAGACGATCGACATATTAAAGGACGCGCCGAACGTGAAGCTCGTTTCGCTGTTCGCGCCCGAGCACGGCATACGCGGTGAGCTCGATCAGGCAAAGATCGATGATTCGAAGGATGAGAAAACCGGTCTGCCCGTTTATTCGCTGTACGGCGAGACGCGTCGGCCGAAGACCGAACAGTTGAAAGATCTCGATGCCATTGTCTATGACATTCAGGATATTGGCACGCGTTTCTACACCTACACGGCGACGCTGCGGAACGTGATTGAGGAAGCGGCTAAATTGGGTAAACCAATTTACATCCTCGACCGGCCGAACCCGATCAACGGAAAAGACTTCGCGGGGCCCCAGGCTGATGAAGACAAGCTGTCCTTCATCGCCGCGCACACGATACCCGTCCGTTACGGGTTGACGATCGGGGAACTCGGAATGATGATGAACGCCGAGCGTAAGATCGGTGCGGACGTTCGCGTGATCAAGATGGAAAACTGGTCACGGTCGATGTGGTTCGACGAGACGGGGCAGACATGGATAAACCCGTCACCGAACATGCGTTCGGTGACAGAAGCGACGCTCTATCCGGGCATCGGCCTGTTGGAAACGACAAATGTGAGCGTCGGTCGCGGAACGGACACGCCGTTCGAGGTCGTCGGCGCACCGTGGATCGACGGGTCGAAATTGGCCAGGTATCTGAACGAGCGAAGCATCGGCGGCGTGCGGTTTGTACCGATACGTTTCAAGCCGAACGCTTCAGTTTACAAGGACCAGGACGTCAGTGGGATCAACATCATCGTGACCGACCGCGATCGATTTGAGCCGCTACGCGCCGGAATCGAGATCGCGGCTGCTCTCATGAAAATGTATCCCGATAATTGGGAAGTTGATAAGTACTCGAGGCTGCTTGTGAACGCCGACATCCTTGCGATGTTAAAGCGTGGCGAATCCCCGGACGACATAGTAAAAGCCTGGTCGGCCGGTGTCGCGGATTTTCAAAAACGTCGGGCACCGTATTTGCTTTACAAATAATCAGATTCGAGTTATAAACTTTTCAGCATTCACATTTTTGTAACAACCCTTTAATTTTCGGGAACTTAGACAGTTTTGACGGATTTTTCTCTGTAAGGAACGATAACGAAATTTTGGATAAGATTCCAAAAACCTAAATTATTCTTATGGACTTGCATTGGATTTCAATTTTGAAAAAGGAAGAAACACGATGAGCAAAAAAATTTGGAGCTCCATGCTTTTCGCCGCGATCATGACGATCTGCCTGAGCGGACTGACTTTTGGACAGGAAATTACGGGCTCGCTCAGTGGTACGGTCCGCGACGCATCCGGAGCGGTTGTGCCCGGAGCGACCGTTAACATAAGCGATCCGACAAAGGATGGCCTCGTCGTTCGAACTATCACGACCGGCGATGACGGCGACTTTTCGGCACCGAACCTGCCGGTCGGTATCTACACCGTCACGGTGGAAGCGCCAAACTTTAAAAAATCGGTGAGCACCGACGTAAAGGTCGATATAGGCCAACGCCGTGCCGTCGATGTTGCATTGGCGGCCGGACGCATCGACGAGACCGTGACAGTAGCGGCGGATCAGGTTTCCGTCGAGTTATCTACACCGACTGCTTCGACGACCATCAGCGGCGATCAGGTGAGGGAGCTTTCCATTAACAACCGAAATTTCGTCCAGTTGGTGACGCTAGCACCGGGTGTCACGTCAAATTTGGCCGACCAGGTTTATGTCGGAACAACAAACCCCGACGGACAGGCAAACACGGTCAACATCTCGGTCAACGGAGCACGTTCCAGCCAGAACACGTTCACCGTTGACGGAGCGGACATTACGGACCGCGGCTCAAATATAACAATTCAGGCGTATCCTAGCGTGGACTCGATCGGCGAGTTCAGGGTGCTCCGCTCGCTCTATCCGGCTGAATCCGGACGAAGCGGCGGCGGTCAGGTCAACGTCGTTACCCGTAGCGGTACCGACAAATTCCACGGCTCGTTGTTCGAGTTCGTTAGAAACGAACGATTCAACGCCAATAACTTTTTTACTAACTCGTCCGTGAATCCGCCTTTTGGACGTAACACGAGCAACGGCAAGGCAAAACGCTCGCCATTTCGCTATAACAATTACGGGTTTACCGTCGGCGGGCCAGTAATTCTTCCGCGTTTTGGCGAGGTGGATCCGGACGCTAGCTGGTTTGCGAAACTGCCGAAAACCTTTTTCTTCTTTTCCGAAGAACAAAGAAAGGACAGACGCTATCCCACGCTGGTTTCCACAGTTCCGACGGCCCAAGTCAAACAGGGTATATTTCCGGTTCCAATATGCTTGACCGGAACTATTTCGGGCACGACTCGTACCTGCACGCAGTTTCTCGCGGCAGGAACGCCGATTACCAGCTTGGCGCCAATTAATCCGGTTGCCCAGGCCTATCTCGCCCAGATCTATTCACAGATCCCCGATCCCAACAATCCGGACGTTCCGTACCAGCTTCGGTATCCCGGAGTCGGGCGTGCAGATTTCCAGCAAGAAATCATTAAGATCGATACATCATTTACAAAGAATTGGACGGCATTTTACCGTTACGAGCGTGACAAAATACCGACGATCGATATCAACGCGCTCTTTTCGTCTGGTTCCAGCATCCCTGGAGTTTCAACAACTTCTACCAATTCTCCCGGTCGAACCCATACGTTTCAGACAACCTACGTCTTTAGCCCAAACGTGATTTTTGAGGCACGGTACAACCACGCGTACGGGGCGATACTCAGTGAGAACATAGGGCTGATTTCAACCGGCAGAACTTCGATTCCCGCCCAACTTGTATATCCTAATACGACCGACCGGATACCCACTCTCACGGGAAATGGGTTTAACGGTTTCTCAGGTTTTGGTGCTTACGATAACTTCTCGAACAAAAATGATCTCAGCGGCAGCCTGACCTGGATAGCGGGAAAGCATACGATGAAGTACGGGGCAATATTCTCGAAATACCGCAAGAATGAAAACGCCCTGGGCGGAGTAAACAATGCTCTGTTTAGCGGATTCAGTAACACTGCCGCAGCGAGCCCAACGTCCGGAACCGTATGTGCGGACGCAACAGGTGCCGGTATAATCTGTCCTTCAACAAACAATCAAGCAAACCTTCAACTGTTTGCTAATTTTTTAACGGGCAACAACCTGAGTTACACCCAGGCAAAGTATGATCTAACCGCCGATTTCCGTCAGCGGAACTTTGAAGCATACGCACAGGATGAATATAAGATCCGGCCCAATCTGACCCTGTATTATGGCGTTCGGTATTCCTTTTTCGGCTCGCCGTGGGACAAAAACGGGTTTTTATCGAACTTTGACCCCGACCTTTACAACCGATCTCGGGCGCCGCTTGTAAACGGTGCCGGAAATCGTGTCGCCGGAACCGGCAATTTTTGTGAAGGGTTGATCATCAATTCTCAAAATATTCCGTCAACTCTCCCGGCCGGCTGCCAACCGACCGTCTCGCCTTGGGGCAAGTTCATTGTCAAGGCGAGCAAACGCAACTTCGCACCGCGCGTGGGTCTCGCCTGGGATCCTTTCGGCAAAGGCCGAACGTCTATCCGCACGGGCTACGGCATATATCATGAGCAGACGCTCGTTGGTACGTTCGAACAGAATCTCGGCACGAACCCGCCTTATCAGGAAACGTGCTCGGTCTCCGGCGTAAGCTTTTATCAGTTCCTAAGTGCGGGGACGCCGTGTCCGGTATCAGCTTCGGCGGGGGCCGCGACGCTGCGAGCGGTCGACCCTCATTATAAGACACCGTATTCGCAGCACTGGTCGCTCGATCTGCAGCATCAGTTAGACAGCAAGACAATTGTCACGGTGGGTTATTTCGGTTCGCGGGGCACAAACCTCATCGGCATTGTCGATATCAATCTGCTGCCGCCGGGATATGCCGTATCACTCGGTTCTGCAGCCTGCGCTCCGTTAAACAGTGCGTCAACGACGCCGACCACCGCATGCCAACAGCCAAATGTTCCGTTCCAATCGTCCGGCGCCGAATTGATACTTGACCAGATTCGGCCGTACCGCGGATACCGATCGATAAATATTATCAAGCCGATCTTCAATTCGATCTATCACAGTCTTCAGATATCGGCCCAGAGGCGCTTTACGCGTGCTTCCCAAATCGGTTTGGCTTACACTTGGTCAAAGGCGTTGACCGACGCCCAAACTGACCGCTCGAGCTCGCCGCAGAATCCTTACGATATTCGAAGTGAGTTCGGTCGCGCGGCGCTCGACCGCAGGCACGTGTTGACGGTAAATTATAATTACGAACTTCCGTGGTACAACAATAGGCACGATTTCACGGGACTGATTCTAGGCGGCTGGGAAGTTTCTGGTATCACGACATACCAGACCGGACTTCCGTTTACCGCAACGTTTTCGAATTACGATCCGGCCGGCCTCGGCTTTCTTGGGCCGTCGGCATCCGGCCCTAGGCCGCAGCAGATCGGTGATCCGAATTCCGGCGCTCCGCATACCGCGCTGCAGTATTTCAATACCGCTGCTTTCGATCCTAACAGGCCGGCAAGTTTTCCGTCTATAGTCGGTTCGGCCGGGCGCGGAACTATCAACGGTCCCAGCTTATTCCGAACGGATTTCACGCTTTCGAAGAACTTTCGATTTAGTGAATCACTGAGACTGCAGCTGCGGGCAGAAGCCTTTAACGTCTTCAATAAGACGAACTTCTCGGGCTTCGGTACAAATCCGACAATCCCGTCAAGTTATGGTGTGATTACGGCGGTTCGCGACCCGCGGACTATGCAGTTCGCGATCAAGTTTTACTTCTAAATTAACTATTTGTACTGGATTTGCCCGCGTTTCTTTCGAGGACGCGGGCATTTTTCTTTGTTAAAATCATTTTCTATGCAGCCGTTAACTCTCAGAATTTCAAACGCAGCGTTTCTTGATCGAACAGCGGAAAATGTAACGATCGAAAACGGCCTGATCGTTAGCGTCTTGGAAAATGGAACTGGGAAGTCTGCCGTTGAGTTGATCGATTTAGGAGGTCTAAACCTCTTTCCGGGCTTCGTCGACGTGCACAATCACGGAGCGGTTGGCGTCGATGTGAACGAAGCGGACGTAGATGGCCTGCTGAAGATCTCGGCGTTTTTGGCACGGCACGGCGTCACGGCGTGGTTGCCGACGTTGGTGCCGGATTCGGATGAGAACTACCGCCTGGTCATCGGCGAGATCGAGAAGGTCATGGCGTTTCAGGGCGAAATGCCGATCGCCCAGATCGTGGGTGTGCATTATGAGGGCGTGTTCGCGAACGAGCAGATGTGCGGTGCGCTGAGGCCGGAGTTTTTCAAAAGGTTCACCGGCGGCGAATTGTCCGAGCTTCCGCGGCTAAAACACGGCGTTCACATGACGACATTCGCGCCCGAGATCGAAGGCGGAGCCGAGCTTGCGGCGGAATTGGCCGCGAAAGGTTGGATCGCGTCGATCGGACATACACGGGCCGATGTTGCGATGCTCGACAGGGCGTTTGCCGCCGGGGCGAAACACGTTACGCATTTTTTTAACGCGATGACCGGCATTCATCATCGCGATGTCGGCGTTGCCGGTTGGGCGCTTGCAACCGACGGTGTCACGTTCGATATTATCGCGGACGGCATCCACGTCGACTGCAAAATGTTCACGCTGGCCGCGCGCGCAAAGGGTGTCGAAAACGTTTCGCTGATCAGCGATTCGATTGGTCCGACAGGACTTGGCGACGGGGAATTTCAAGTTTGGGGCGAGACAATCTCGGTGACGAACGGCCAAACCAGGAACCAACGCGGAAGCATCGCCGGATCGGTGATCACGATGGCCGACGCGGTGCGTATGGCATTAGAAAACGGCTTCTTGCCGGAAGAAGTGTCGAAGATGGCATCGGCAAATCCGGCGAGGCTGCTCGGGATGAGCGATGAGCGCGGCTCGATCGTGATCGGAAAGCGAGCCGACCTAGTCGCTTTTGATGCAAATGGACGGATCGAATTCGTGATGATAGGCGGAAAAACCGTGCCGCTGGATGCCGTTGACTAGCCCGCGAGATCAGAGGCCCGGCGGTCGAACCGCTCCGGGAATCAATGCGTTTTGAAGAAGCGGATGCGTCGTCGGGACAAAGGGAAGCGCTCGGTAATCATTTGCGAACGGCGACTGGTTCTTCGCCTTTCGGTTCAGATGAATGATCTTGAACAAAACGCCTTTACCGGTAAATCCGTCGCGTGACGAAGGTTCGAGTATCCCGTCGGCCACCAGGAGAAGTCCCGCCGATTTGCGATCCGCTTCGAATGCCTTGATCATGCGGGCTGTTTGCGGCCCGAAGAAACCATCGATCTTGATCGTGGTGCTGGATTCGACCGGTCCCAAACTGGGCGTGGATCGAACAAAATTCGCCATCTTCATCAGGGTCTGAACGAGCAAAACGTCGACGAAATTGTTTGGCCCGCTTGGGCCGACCGGAAAACTCAGATTGTAAATGGTCGGGAGGTCGGAAAGATCCATTGGCACGGTTCTGGCCATAATTGTTCGACGTCGAAAAGTAGAATGCGGGTTTGTAATATCGATGTCATTTATACAGGCTGTGCATATTTTCGTCAATTACCCGGAATTACCGAACTGAGCCAACGTAAAGAATTGTCAAAATCCCGCACGCAGCGGATAGTTGACGTAAAATCGGAATGTTCGCGCACCGCAATGAGTTTATGAATAGCGAAACTTCAATGAGCCGTATTTTGATCGTCGACGACGATGAGGAATTGTGCGAGTTGGTTTCTGAATATCTAACGGCCGAAGGATTCCACACCACATGTGTAAACGACGGCGAAAAAGGCCTGGAAGGCGCGCGGTCCGGCGCCTTCGATCTCGCGATCCTCGATGTCATGCTGCCGAAGATGAGCGGATTCGAAGTTTTGAAGAAACTTCGCGAAACATCAAACCTTCCGATAATTATGCTGACGGCCCGCGGCGACGATGCCGACCGCATCGGCGGACTTGAAAGCGGCGCCGACGATTATCTGCCAAAGCCGTTCAATCCGCGCGAGCTAGTCGCACGGCTAAAAGCGATCATGCGCCGGATCTTACCCGATGACGAGATCCAGGAAAGAATCGCTGTAGACGATCTCCAGCTTTCGCATTCGGCTCGCTCTGCGATACGCGGGGCGGTCGACCTCGGTCTCACGTCAGTCGAATTCGATCTGCTGGCGGCACTCCTGCGGCGTGCGGGCACGATCATGCGCAAAGAAGAATTGAGCGAACAGGTTCTCGACCGCGAGCTTTCGCCGTACGACCGCAGCCTGGACATGCACATCAGCAACCTGCGAAAAAAACTCGGGCCGCGAACCGACGGCAGCGAACGGATCAAGACGATCCGCTCGGTTGGCTACATCTACACGATCTGATGAATCTGTTCCTGAAAATATTTCTTTGGTTCATGGCGGCGATCGCTTTGATGATCGGTGTTGTCGTGTTTCTCAACTGGACGGTCCAGACAGAGCCGGTCGTCAGCCGCTGGCAAACCTCGGTTCGCAACCAAATGAACATTTTCGCCCCGACGGCCGCTCAGATATTCGATGTACAAGGCGATACCGGCCTGCGAAAATTTCTGGACCGTCTGAGAAACGCGGATACTGTCAGCGAGGTCGACCTGATCGCCGCCGACGGCAGTACATGGATGGCCGACACGGCGGACGTTTCGAGTTATCGTGGATTGGTTAATGCGACGTTTGCAAGCGACGCACCGGAACTCGAGCTCAATTCGACGGACACGGCGCTCGCTGCGCGCAAGCTTACGCTGGCAAACGGTCAGAGCTACGCTCTTGTCGTTCGCTGGGAACGTCCGCGGCCGCCTGCTTTCCTGGGCGATTCGCGGGCGAAGTATGTACGCTACAGCGGCCTTTTGATTACGGCTCTCCTGCTATGTTGGGCATTCGCGAGATATCTTTCGTCGCCGATCGGGCAGCTTCGCGACGCCGCGCAGAAACTCGCCTCGGGCGATCTGAAAGCCCGCGTCGGCGGCAATGTCGCCCGGCGCCGCGACGAACTGTCTGATCTTGCAAAGGATTTCGACGTTATGGCTGAGCGGATCGAGTCGCTGCTGATGTCGCAGAAACGCCTGTCGCGCGATGTATCGCACGAGCTGCGTTCGCCGCTTGCGCGAATGAATGTCGCTCTCGAACTAGCGAAGCAGAAATCCAGCGGCGAGCTTTCGCCGACGCTGCAGCGTATCGAAACAGAATCGGGCAGGCTGAACGAAATGATCTCGCGACTGCTGACGCTTTCTCGTCTCGAGACAGGGGACCGCGATTTTGCGACTGAGAAAGTTGAGATCAGCGACGTCGTCAGGCAGGTCGTCGAAGACGCCGACTTCGAAGCTCGCGCCAGAGACCGGTCGGTCAGGATATTGCACCTCGACGAGTGCACCGTGGAGGGAAGCGGGCGGCTGCTCGAAAGCGCAGTCGAGAACGTTCTGCGAAACGCCGTTAAATACACGGCCGAGGGCACAACCGTCGAAGTCGCGGTAAATGCAGTGAATGGGAAAGTTAAGATCGCCGTTTACGATCACGGAGAGGGCGTTCCGGAAGGGGAATTAAAGAATCTGTTCGAGCCTTTTTACCGTGTGAGCGAATCACGCGAGCGCAAGACGGGCGGCATCGGTCTCGGTCTCGCGATCGCGCAGCAGGCGGTGCTGCTGCACGACGGAACGATCGCTGCTAAAAATACCGGCGACGGTTTGCTCGTCGAGATCGTTCTGGATCGATCATAGGTTCAGGCTTCAGGCGGATTTCGTTGGCGGCGTGCCGCGGTAAACGAGCGCACGGCGAGCAAGACGAACGCCAGACAAACCAAAGCCATCGCTGCTTGCGAGATCACTGCCGCAGACATCGTCAGCTCGCCGATCTTCATAAGCAGCCTTCCCGCCGTAAGCAAAAATCCGATAAGTGCGATCGCCGCGGCTGCGTGCATCAAATGTTTTCGCAAGGCCTCGTTAGTTCGAGCAAAAACTCCAAGAAGTATTAGTATCAATCCGAACACGGCAGGTATCAAAGCCGTCGGGCTGGCGTGTTCGGTCCGGACTCCGTTGACGTATCCAATGATCCCGATCAATACCAGGATCATTCCGCAGGCGATCGATGTTAAGGGCATAGGAAAAATTTTTTGAGTTATTTGAGTTAAAGGTAAAAGCTAATGCTGCGCGCTCATTTCCTACGGCCTCTGGATCGGCAGAATGATCGCGGACGCTGTCTTGCCGCCATAATAAACCCGCTCAACTGCCTTCTGAAAATCGGCGGTGGTCGCGGTCTGATAGTTCGCCACGAACTTCTGGGGATTTCTCGCGACAAGCGGAAACCACGTACTTTGGATCTGAACCATCATCCGATGGCCTTTCTTAAAGGTATGCGTGATGCCGGGCATCGTGAAAGCGAGGGGTGTTGGGCGATTCGGTATCAGTGCGACGGGCTTTTCAAAGCTGTTGCGAAACCGTGCGGGCATAGGCTCACCCCGGAGGAGCATTTCGTAACCGCCGGGCTGAAAAACGGACCAGGCGGAATTGTCCGGCGGCTTTACGCCTTCGGGAAACTTGTAATCATCCGGAAAAACGTCAATTAGCTTGACGACAAAGTCGGAATCCGTACCGCTCGAGGAAATAAATAGCGACGGTTTCAGATCGCCTGTGACGGTGATGTCTTCAGCCAACGGCTCGCTGCGGTAGACGAGAACATCGGGACGTGTCGATGCGAAACGCTGATCCTCGGTCATAAAATCGCGTGGATAATTCTGTGTGATCTTCTGCGTGTACGGTACCGGTTTCGCCGGATCTGAAACATACTGATCGAAACCCGCAGGTCCGGTCGGCTCCGTAAACGAGAGCTTGCCGCCGGCGGTCAGATACAGCGCCGTGTCCTTAGCGACTGTCGGTTCGTAACTGTTGTACTTTCGCCAGACGTGTGCGCCGGTGTCGAAAAGGTTTACCTCGGCGATGTTAGAAATATCGCCTTTGTCTTTTAGGAAATGATCGAAGAATCGGAGCTCGACATTTTTCTGATACCACTCCGAGGTCTTCTCGCCGAAATAGGCCGTGCCGAGCCAATCGCCCGCGGAACGTTCCCAGCCGCCGTGAAACCACGGACCGACCACGAGAACGTTAAAGATACCGGGATTTTGTTTTTCGATGGATTGATAGGTTTTCAGCGTGCCGTAAAGATCTTCGTTGTCGTACCAGCCGCCGACCGTCATCGTCGCACAAGTGATATTTTTGAGCTTCGGCAGGATGTTGCGATCCTTCCAAAACTGGTCATAGTTCGGGTGGGCCATCATTTCGTCCCAGGACTTTATTCGCTGGCCGCCGAGCCCTTTCGGATAGCTGTCGGCGATCTCCTTCAGGCCGCCGATCGATGAAAAGTAATCGTAGCCGTCCTGCGTTTCGCGGCCCTGCCAGGGATGTATGTATGAAGCGTTCGAGGTCGGCGTCGGACGGTCTTGGCCGAAATTGCTGAAGAATGAGTAATTTTGCGCGAGAAATAGGGCGCCATTGTGATGCATGTCGTCGCCGTGGTACCAATCGGAAACAGGTGCCTGCGGCGAACACGCCTTCAGAGCCGGATGCGAATCGATAGAACCGGCCGACGTGTAAAATCCCGGATAGGAAATGCCGTATGTTCCTACGCGGCCGTTGTTATTCGGAACGTTCTTGACGAGCCAATCGATCGTGTCGTAGGTGTCGGTCGATTCGTCGGTCTGCTGCGGCGTGTTGTTCGCAATGTCCGGCCGCACGTCTTCGAATTTGCCTTCGCTCATCCACCGACCGCGAACGTCCTGGTAGACAAAGATGTAGCCCTCGCGGGCAAACAGCACGTCGGGGCCGAGCGAAGTTTTGAACTGGTCCTTGTTGTCCTTATCCTTTCCATACGGGCCGACCGTGTACGGCGTCCGGTTGAGCAGGATAGGGTACCGCTGATTCTTCTTTTCCGGCGTATAGATCGACGTGAAAAGTTTCACGCCGTCGCGCATCGGTATCATTACCTCGCGTTTGTCATAATTTTCGCGAATGTACTTGGCAAGTTCCTCACTCGCCTGCGCGAACATGTTCGGAACAAAAAAGACGAATAGTAAGGCAACGAAAAGGAACGACCTCTGGCGCATATTCACTCCATTGAAAAAAGGCTTGTTGGAACAAGCCTGATTTTCTCTTAAATCTTCCAAAAAGCAAAACAAAGTTGCCAAAAAATGGCACAGTGCTTGCGACCTGCACTTAAGAACTTTCCTGAACGAACCATTTCCTCAGCGATACAAGTTCAACGCGAGAACAAAGGTCACGGCATAAAAAGCAACATCGGATGGTATTTTGGTTCAAATCGAAGTTCTTTGCAAACAAAGCGCGAGTCCGGCGATCACAATAATTAGCCCTGCCGGCAAGCATTTGTTTTCTTACCCGCAGCGGGTCGGCAGACCTTGTGCTTGACCGCCTCTTTCATAGCTGACTTGTTAGGCGCGGTCTTTGCCAAAGACTACTTTTCTGGCGGAGCAGTCAACTTCCAAGAAATTGTGCACAACTGTCCCCGTCATCCAAGTCTTGGAGGGTGCCTTTATAGGGTCTTCGCCAAGGCTGTCGCCGATGGCCGGCATCAAGTTGGCGAAAGCCGCCTCGATTGATGGCTTAAACTCAGCCGGCGGCGAAAAACACTTCGTCCATTGGATTGGACGGGCAATTGGCGGAAAGTTCGGGTTGGGACACGTCGATAGGCTGTCCCATTGACTCGACACTAACGCGATCTGCGTATACACGAACCTTTGTTAATTGT
>JBBSGG010000033.1:0-36645 GCA_038254305.1 Pyrinomonadales bacterium | reverse complement strand
TGGCCGTGTCTGAGGCCGATCGCACCGGCTTTCATTGCCTTCATCAACTGAGTGTCCGGGTCGATAGGCACGACACGCAGCATCGACGCGACCCATTGCATGAAACTGCTTTGAAAAAATTCGCTCGCGCCGACATGGAATGTGTGGCGAAAAATGTCGTAGGGATAATTGGACGTCAGCACGAAGGGATCGATATAGCTCTGGTGATTCGGCGCGATTATGAATGGCCGCTTCATCGCGTTGAGGTTTTCCAGGCCGTTGACCTCAAGCTTGAAAAAAACGCGGCTGAAAAGATTGAAGCCTTTGTAAAAGACGAAAGCGAACGGCAGAAATAATGGTCGGTTTTTGAGGATGCCCTGCACTTCTGGAAAATCCGGCTCGGCTTCGCGGACGATCGATCCCCAGTTCAGATCTTTGGTGATATCGGCCGATGTTTCGGCCTCACCCACGCGGCTTTGGACGAGCTTTATGGTGTCGGCAACCGTCAAAGCCTGCGCGGCTTCGTCGCCGTCGAACTCGGTATTGAAGGCCTGTTCGAGAGACGCGAAAACCTCGGCACGCGAAAGCGAATCGAGACCGAGATCGAGTTCAAGATTCATCGAGGGATGTATCATCTCGGTGTCTTGTACGTTCTTCTTGATGGCGGCTGCCACCGCCTTGCCCGCATTCGTTTCGATCAATTGACGGTCAGCGTCGGAAAGCTCGAGCACCTTTCTCGGCATCGATTCCTGATCTACAAGACCGTTTTCGAACAACTGTTTCTGCAGCTCAAAACGCTTGATCTTTCGAGTGGCGGTGCGCGGCAGCGGCTCGCTGTGAATTATATAATTTCGGACGCGTTGATACTCCGGCATCGAATGTCCGATGTCATCGAGCTCGTAGCGGATCGCTTCGCGTGAGTTGGCGATATTGTTCGCCTTGAGATATGCAAAGTCCGGCACGATAACAGCGACAAGTTTTTCGGCACCGGCATGATCGCCCGCGTCGTCCTGAACACCGAGAATCGCCATTTCCTCGACCATCGGCGATTTCAAATATTTAACTTCGAGGTCCTCGGGATGAATGTTTTTGCCGTTCGGCAGGACTATCACGTCCTTTGAACGCCCGACGATAAAAAGATGGCCTTTACTGTCGAGCTTTCCGAGATCGCCGGATTTGAACCAGCCATCTTCCGTAAATGCCTCTTTGGTTGCTTCGGGATTTTTGTAATAACCGCTGAAGACCATCTTGCCTTTAATCAAAACCTCGCCCGCGCCTTCGTCGTTCAATTCACCTAGTTTGATCTCCGCGTAATTCACCGCAACGCCGACCGATCCGACGACGTTGTCTTCGAAACGGGTTGATGTGACGGCTCCGCTTGTTTCGGTCAGGCCGTAGCCTTGAACGAGGGTGAACCCCAGCGAGTGATAATCGCGAGCGATCTTTTCGTCGAAGCGCGAACCTGCGGAGATCGTTATATTCAGCTTGCCGCCGAAACCGTCGTGAACTTTTTTGAAAAATTTGTTGCCCAGATTTACGCCGAATGTGTCGCGCAAGAATCCGTTCGTCTTGAGCATAGTGGCGAACAGCCACCGCACCGGCGCGGCTTGCGCGGCGACGCCGTCAAAGATCTTCTTGTGAAACAGATACCAAAGCCGCGGAACGCCGGTGAGCAAGGTGATCTGTTTTGTCTCGAAAGCTTTTGTCAATTCGGCTGGCGCGAGCTCTTTGACATAACAGATCTTGCCGCCGATGCTTGCGATGACCCAGAGATTTACGACCTGGGCGAAAACGTGGAACAGCGGAAGCACGCTGAGCACAACCTCGTTCTCGGAGATGTGCATCACCTCCTGGCAGCCGGTCGCCTCGTAGAAAATGTTGCCGTGCGTGAGCGGAACGCCCTTGGGTGTGCCGGTCGTGCCGGATGTGTAGATCAGAACGGCGAGGTCTTCGGGCTGGGCTGGAGTCGGCTTTTGATCGTGATCGGCGGAACGTTGGGTCGCTGCCCAATCGTCGAATGAACCGAACTGACTTTCACCGCCGAGACGCGGCGACTCAGAGCCGGGAGAGGTCACTTGTGAAGTTAATGTTGACCCATTCCCATCACTGTTAATTTGTTCTGTTTTTTGTTTTTCCTCCGCGTCTCCGCTTCTCGGCGGTTCAATTGTTTGCAAAAGTACGGCGGGCAGGTCGCGGCCGAGTTTCGCCTTGACCTTTTCAAAGGTCTCGATGAAATCGTCGCCGATGAACGCCATCTTTGCTTCCGAATTCTCGACAAAATTGACGATCGTGTCGATCTCGCCATGCGGATCGACGGGGACGCACACAGCGCCTCGGAACAGGATGCCAAGATAAGCAATCGCCCAACGGGGATGATTTTCGCCGATCAGAGCGACGCGGTCGCCGAATGCAATACCTTCGCTCTCCAGTCGAAACGCAATGCTCCGAATCGCATCGAGCACTTCGCGGTAGGTAAAGCTCGTGCCAGCCTCCCCGATAATCTCCATCGCTGTCTTCTCAGCGTGTGATTCGGCTGCGTCGATTATCAACTGGCAAAAGGAATTGGTCATATGGATACGGTTATAGAATTTAACCGAGAGCGGCGTGAAACGCTAACACCCCGAGCCGCCGCGAGATCCTGGAACACGGATGCGAAGTGCTTTCGGCACGATCTCGTAGACTGCGGGAAGTTTGCCCGGCAGCTCGCCATCGATCTCGAGGTGTATCTCGCGGGACGCATCCGAGGCGCGAGCCTCCACGCGTTTTGCCAGCGTGTGGTTCACTTCCGAAAGTTCAAGATGCGTGCCGCGATAGAGCGTGAACGCATTAAGAAGTATCTTCGCTGTCCTTATGTCGCCGATATTGACGAGGTCGAGAAAGCCGTCGTTTATTTTTGCGTCGGGCGCGATCTTCATTCCGCCGCCGAAGTAACGGGCGTTGGCAACGCAGAAATTTATCGTGCCAAGCGTTTTCTCTTCTCCGCCGTCGATGCGGATCTTGACGAGCGTTGCATCGAGGCCGGCGACCTCTTGCAACGTCGAGAGCGCGAAGCTCGCGCGTCCGCGGACCGAATGAGCGGGAAGCCACGAAAGTGATGTTGAGCTCTTGACCCGCTCGATTATCGACGCCGCGAGCCCGAACGACGAGATATTCAGAAAATAACGCTCGGCGGAGACATCGGCGTGATCGATGTATGTAACTTTGCCGACATCCATGAGCATTGTGCGACCCGTGCGCAATGCCCGCGCGGACTCACGCGTTGACGACGGAATTTGTAGCGTGCGGCGGAAATCGCCGCCGGTTCCCGAAGGCAAGATTCCGAGCTCGCAGGGCTGGCCCGATCGCAGTATTCCATTTGCGACTTCGTTGATCGTACCGTCGCCGCCGCAAGCAATAATAAATTTGCGTCCCGATTCGGCGGCAAGACGAGCGAGGCGCGTGCCGTCACCGGCCGTTAGCGTAAACGCAACCGAGAATGGGCCGAAATGTGTTCGCAGATCGCTTGCGATCGCCGACCATTTGGAACGCGTCGCCCCGGAAGCCGACTTCGGATTAACGATGACGTACGGGAGGAGGTTGTCAGATCGGCTAACGGTTTTTGATTTCGTGGACGTTTTGGGCATTCGCCCCGCAATTATGGAAGGCGGGCGCCGACGGTGTCAATCCGCGCCGATCTCCGATTCGACCTCGCCGACTTCATGAACGTTTCTATGTCGCTTATTTTTCGCGGCAGGTCTTTCGTCAGCCAGACGACGCCGGTATCGGTCATCAGCATGTCATCCTCGATACGGACGCCCATATTCTTGTATTCTTCGAACGCCGGACGCACCTTAGCTGAATCTCGCTATTGGCGACGTCGTCGAGCGCCTTCATAGATGTGCCGGTTTTGCGGCTTTCGCGACGGCCTCCTGGGCATCATGGACGATTTGGGAAATGTCGGCTCATAGGCCGAATAACGCACAACCCCGACTATTTTGCATAGCCTTTTCTTGATAGTATGTAGGCACCGTCCGAATATGTTTTGAAAAGGAGAATATTATGTTTTCATTGCAGGAGCTTCTTGGGCAGGAACAGGGCAACTCCGCCGTCGATCAGATCAGCCAGAACGTCGGTGCCGAACCGTCGTCCGTAAACTCCGCGATACAGGCCGCGCTGCCGATGATTCTCAATGGTCTCGCTAGTAACGCCGCGACGCCGCAGGGCGCCGAAAGTCTGGATAATGCTCTTGCACAGCACGACGGCGGAATTCTTGACAATATCGGCGGATTGGCAAGCTCGATCTTCGGCGGGCAGCAGCAGGCCGCGACGCCGGCTCCGCAAGTCGATGGCGGCGGCATTCTCGGCCACATTTTCGGAGGATCGCAGGACCAGGTTGCCGAACAGGTCGGGAACAAAACAGGCCTCGGCACGGGACAGGTCTCGCAAATAATGATGTTTCTTGCGCCGATCGTGATGGGCTATCTCGGCCGGCGGAAACGCGAGCAGGGCGTCGACGCAGGTGGCCTCGGCGGATTGCTGGGCGGTTTGCTCGGCGGATCGCGGCAGTCGGCGGGCGGCCTCGGCGCAATGGCGACCAGCTATCTCGACAAAGACGGCGACGGCAGTGCTCTCGACGATATTGCGGGAATGGCCGGCGGATTGTTTAAAAAATAAGGTGTTAGTCGAATACTTCGTTTGCACGACCCGTTTTTTCTCGGGCCGAGTGTATTTCTGAAACTATTTTCGGATTAGGACGTAATTTTTCTATTAGTTTTGACCGAACGAGATTTGCTCGTTATTCATTAGAAAATTATGATCGTCAATGAAATTGCCCGCCGGTTTGGGGCTCTTGCACTGCTTTTTCTCCTTGTTTTTTCAAGCGCGGCCTCTGCCCGGCCGCTCGAATCGCCAGTTTTCGCACCGGAAGATAAGCTGCCGCCCGTAAACTGGATTCGCAGCCGCAAGATCGATGTCAAGCACATCGCCATCGACCTTAGATTTGATTGGGACAAGGAACAGGCACTTGGCACATCGACATTGACTGCGGCACCCTTCGACGATAGCGACCATATGGTGCTCGACGCCGCGGCCATGACGATCAGCTCGGTCAAAACCACGAGCGGACTCGACCTGAAATTCGCGATGGACCCGAAGGCCGACAACGATAATCTCGACATCACGCTCGATCGCGTTTATAAAGGCGGAGAGGACGCGACGGTTGTTATTAGCTATGCGACGAACTACGTCAACAAAGCGGATCAGGACACCGCGATCGGCAACTTCGGCCGCGGACTGCGGTTTATCAAACCGACCGCTGACCAGCCGAACAAACCGCGCCAGATCTGGTCGCAGGGCGAGAGTGAATTCAACCGCTATTGGTTCCCTTCATATGACAGCCCGAACGATTTCCGCACGACGGAACTAACAGCGACGGTCGCGAAGCCTTTCACCGTCGTATCGAATGGAAAGCTGATGTCGGTCAAGGAAAACGCCGATGGCACCCGGACGTTCGATTGGAAAATGGACCAGCCATATTCAAATTACTTGACGTCGATCGTCGTCGCTGATTATAAAGAGGTCGTACAGGACTTTGACCGCACGCCGGTCATCGCTTACGGCTATCCGAACGAATCGAAGGAAGTCGCCGCGACCGTCAAGAACCTGCCGGCAACGATCAGATTTTTCTCGGAGATCACGGGCGTTCGGTATCCCTATCCGAAGTATTCGCAGGCTTTTGTCGAAGATTTCGGCGGAGGAATGGAGAACATTTCAGCGACCACGCAAATCGAGGAAATGATCCACGACGACCGCGAGTTGCTCGACAACGACAGCGAATCACTTCAGTCGCACGAGCTCGGCCATCAGTGGTTCGGCGATTATGTCACATGCCGCGACTGGGGCCAGATCTGGCTCAACGAAAGTTTCGCGACCTACATGCAGGCGATGTGGGACGAGAAACTAAAGGGCCACGACGAGTTTCTCTATTCCGATATCCGCGCAAATCATGACACTGTGCTGGGCAGTTGGAATCAGGGACAGCGCCGCCCGATCGTGACGAAATATTATGCGAACAAAGACGCGATGTTCGACAACTACGCTTATCCGGGCGGTGGTTCGGTCCTGCACATGCTCAGAAAGCATCTCGGCGATAAGCTTTTCTACGCATCTCTGAAAAATTATCTGAAGACGAACGCTCACCAGCCGGTTTCCACCGAGGACCTTCGGATCGCCATTGAAGAAACGAGTGGGCAGTCTATGGATTGGTTCTTTGACGAATGGCTCTACAAAATGGGCCATCCGATCTTTGACGTAACCCAGTCGTACGACGAAGTTTCAAAGAAGGTGACGCTGAATGTAAAGCAGACGCAGAAGGTCGATGTCACGAACGATTATCCACAGACCGAATTCTTCCAGTCATACGTCGATGTCGAGATCGACAACAAGATCGATCGCGTTTGGCTGAAACCGCAGGCGGAGAATGTGTTCACGTTCGATTCGCCGGCGAAGCCAAAGCTCGTGAATTTCGATTACGAAGGCTCGCTGCTCAAGGAGATGAAGTTCGACAAATCGACCGACGAACTGCTTTACCAGATGGCGACCGACAAAGACGTACTCGGCCGCCGCTGGGCGATGACCGCTCTCGAAAAAAGTGCCGCCGGTGCGGGTGACAAAGCCCGTATCGTCGCTGCATTGATAACATCGGCGGAGAAAGATCCGTTTTGGCGTATTCGCCGCGCGGCTCTTTCGACGATCGCGAACATCTACTCGCCAGATCCGCGTCCGGGAACGGAGCGTGCGGCTGCTAAGCTCGACGCAAATGTAGAGCAGGCCGTACAGCGGCTTGCAAAAGACAACCAGACGCTGATCAAAGCGGACGCCATCAAACTGCTCGGCGAAACACAGGACAACAAATATGCGCCGCTTTACGCCTCGTCGCTGAACGACCGCAGCTACAACGTGATCGATGAAGCGGCACTTGCACTTGGCCGTTCCAAGAGCCCGCAGGCTTACGATGCCCTGATAAAACTAACCGCGACACCGTCTTGGAAAGGACGAATTCAATCGGCCGGAATCAGGGGGCTCGCTGAGCTGGGCGACAAGCGGGCATTCGACGTGGCGTACAAGCTGGCGACTGACCCGACTCAGCCTAACGGAGTCAAACGTGCGGCGCTCGGCGCGGTGGCGGCAACCGGCAAAGGCGATCCGCGTGCCTTCGACCTGATCTTTGCGAGGTTCAAAGAGGCGCTCGAAACGAATAGCTTCCAGGGGATATTCACCGGAACTAACGCGATCATCCGCCTTGCCGATCCGCGCGGCCAGGAAGCCTTCGATCTGCTAAAAGCGAAGTTCAAGGACCAGGCGAATTTCATGAATTTCATTAATCAGATGGAGAGCCAGTTCAAGGCTGCGATTCAGAAATAGAGGGTTTGACCAGGTCGGTTGACGTGGTCGGCCGAACTGGTTAAACTTTAGTTTGTGGTGAGTTAGAGCGACTTGCGACCACAATAAAAATCGCTAAAAAGCTAAGAGTTTCAATTTAATATTCTCAACCGAAAACTCTGTGCTTTAATGGCGCTGAGTTTTTTGTTCTGTATGGATAAATTTCTAAACCTCGTAAAAGAAAAGATCGTCGTTTTTGATGGCGCGATGGGCAGCAATCTTCAGTCGCTTGATCTGACGATCGACGATTGGGGCGGGCCGAACTTTGAGAACTGCTCGGAGAATCTGCTTTACACGCGGCCGGACGCTATCGAGAGAGTACACGAAAGCTTTTTGCAGGTCGGCTGTGACGTGATCGAGACGAACAGTTTTGGAGGGAGCGAGGTCGTGCTGACCGAATTCGGCATCGCCGAAAAGACGTACGACGTAAACCTTAAAGCCGCACAACTCGCAAAGCATGTCGCGAACGACTTTTCGACGCCGGACAAGCCGAGATTTGTCGCCGGTTCGATCGGGCCGGGGACAAAGCTGCCGACGCTCGGGCACATAACCTACCGCGATCTAAAAGACGCGTATCGCGAGCAAGTTCGCGGTCTGGTCGACGGTGGCAGCGACATGCTGATCGTCGAAACGTGTCAGGATCTGCTGCAGACAAAGGCGGCGCTCTCGGCGGTCTTCGAGTTCTTTTCGAAAACGAAAATAAAAATTCCTGTTATCGCGCAGGTTACGATCGAAACCTTCGGCACCATGCTGAACGGCACCGAGATCGGAGCGGCGCTCACCGCCCTCGAACCGTTTCCGATCGATGTCATCGGTATGAACTGCGGCACCGGTCCGAAACAGATGGCAGACAGTTTTCGGTATCTCTGTGAAAATTCGCCGCTGCCGGTCTCCGTACTGCCGAACGCGGGCCTGCCCGAAGTAAAGGACGGCAAACAGCACTACGACGAAACGCCGGAGACATTCGCCGCGCAGGTGGAGCACTTTGTTAAAGATTTCGGAGCTAACGTCGTCGGCGGGTGTTGCGGCACATCGCCCGAGCATCTCCGGCAGCTTATTGCGCGGGTCGGCGGCCTCGCACCCAAAGAGCGAAATGCGAGCCTCGTTCCATCGGCGTCGTCGATCTATTTCCAGCAGCCTTACCGGCAGGACGCGTCATTTCTGATCGTCGGTGAGCGCGTCAACGCTTCCGGTTCGAAAAAGATGCGCGACCTGCTTGAGGTGGAAGATTGGGACGGCCTCGTCAACCTGGCGAAATCGCAGGAAAAAGAGGGCGCGCATATTCTTGACGTCAACGTCGATTTTGTTGGTCGTGACGGCGTTGCCGACATGCACGAGCTTATCTCGAGACTTGTCACCAGCGTCAAGATCCCGATCATGCTGGATTCGACCGAGTGGGAAAAGATGGAAGCCGGCCTCGAACACGCGGGAGGCAAGTGTCTTCTGAATTCTACAAATTACGAAGACGGCGAGCCGCGTTTTCTGAAAGTACTGAATCTTGCCCGCGAATACGGAGCCGGGATAGTGATCGGACTGATCGATGAGACCGGCATGGCGCGAACCGCCGTCGATAAGCTGCGTATAGCGCACCGCGCTTACAAGCAGGTGACCGAATTCGGAATTCCGGCGCACGATATCTTCTTCGATCCGCTGGCGCTTCCGATCTCGACCGGTATTGAAGAGGACCGTGCGAATGCCGATGAGACAATAAAGGCGATCACGCAGATAAGCCGGGAGATGCCCGAGGCGAACATCATACTCGGCGTGTCCAATGTGTCTTTTGGACTGAGCCCGGCGGCTCGTGTCGTGCTCAATTCGGTTTTCCTGCACGACTGCGTTCAAGCGGGAATGAATTCCGCGATCGTCAATGCGTCGAAAATTCTGCCGCTGATGCGATTTAACGAGCATGAGATCGATGTCGCTCGCGAGCTGATTTACGACAAGCGCAAATTCGATGGCAACGTTTGCACGTATGATCCGCTGATAGAATTTACTACGCTTTTCGAAGGCAAATCAGCGCAATCGATCAAGCAGGACATCACGCTGCTTCCGATCGAAGAGCGTCTGAAACATCACATCATAGACGGCGAAAAGATCGGGTTGGAAGATTCGCTGAAACAGGGTCTCGAATTATATCCGCCGCTCGAGATCATCAACACAATTCTCCTCGATGGCATGAAAACGGTCGGCGAGCTGTTCGGGTCGGGCCAGATGCAGTTACCGTTCGTGCTGCAGTCCGCCGAAGCGATGAAGACGGCAGTGAAATTTCTTGAACCTTTTATGGAAAAGGTCGAGGGCTCGAATAAAGGCGTACTTGTCCTGGCAACGGTCAAAGGCGACGTACACGATATTGGCAAGAATCTTGTTGATATCATCCTCACGAACAACGGCTATAAGGTCGTGAACCTGGGCATAAAGCAGCCGATCGACGACATTCTCCGAGCCTGGGACGAGACCAAATGCGACGCCATCGGAATGAGCGGCCTGCTTGTAAAATCGACGCTGGTGATGCGAGACAACCTTGAGCTGATGAATGAACGCAGTATAAACGTTCCCGTTATCCTTGGCGGTGCGGCCCTCAACCGTCGCTACGTCGATAACGATCTTGTTCCGCTTTACAAAGGCAAATTGTTCTACGCCCGCGACGCGTTCGACGGCCTTCACGCAATGGACGAGCTAACGAATATAGAAGAGTCCGAGGTCCCAAGTCCAATTTCCCAAGGTGCGAGCGTAGGCTACAGGCCAGAACCCGGAGCGGTATCGACTGGGTTGCCGGTTGGAGCAGGTTCAGAGACGGTAACCACGAAACTACACGACGAGATCCGAAACGAAATCGAAACCGTCACCGATGCGGAGGATCTTGTTGGCGAGGACGCAAAGCTTGGAACAGCGGCGGCAAGAGTTTCGACGCGGGTTTCGGGCGACACCACGCACACGAAGCGCTCGGACGTTTCAACCGGCAAGGAGATTCCCAAGGCACCGTTTTACGGTTCGAAAGTCGTTGAGATTACGGATCTATCGAAAGTGTTCGAATTCATAAACGAAACTGCTTTGTTTAAGGGCCAGTGGCAGTATAAACAGGGACGCAAGACGCCGGACGAATACGCTCAAATTCTCGAAGAAACGGTCTATCCGAAATTCGCCGAGATCAAGACGAAAGCGATACGCGATCGGCTGCTCGAAGCAAAGCTTGTCTATGGCTATTTCCCATGCCAATCGTCCGGAAACGACCTGATAATCTACGAAGACGACAAGAGGACGCAGCGAATGCGGTTCACATTTCCGCGACAGCCCGCCGCTCAACGCGGCGGCACGAATCTATGCCTTGCCGATTATTTTTCGTCGATTGATTCGGGAACGATCGATGTCGTCGCTTTCGACCTCGTTACAATGGGACGGCGCGCCAGCGAACATTCTGCGGCACTATTCAAAGCCGACGACTACACGGATTATCTTTTATTTCACGGACTGTCGGTAGAATCGGCAGAGGCCCTGGCCGAGATGTGGCACAAACGCATTCGCGAAGAGCTCGGCATTGCCGGCGCCGACGCGGCACAGCTGAGCAAGCTTTTCCACCAGGGCTATCAAGGCTCGCGATACAGTTTTGGCTATCCGGCGTGTCCTAATATCGAGGACCAGACAAAGCTGTTCGAACTCCTTCGTCCGGAACGGATCGGCGTCGAACTTACTGACGAATTCATGCTCGAACCTGAGCAATCGACATCGGCGATCGTCATTCACCATCCGGATGCCAAGTATTTCAACATCGAATAATTCGTATTCTATCGGCGAAAAAAGCGGAGCACCGTAAATGGTAGCTCCGCCTTTTTGTTTGACCAGGGTTACTGATTCGCCTGTGCCGGAATAGGCTTATCGCCCGAGAGCCCGAAATTGAAGATCGACGTACCTGCCGAGCTCTGCAGCTCGTACCACGAACCGTTTCGGTAGATCGCCGCATCCGCTTTTCCGTCACCGTCGTAATCGGCGGGAACCGGAATATCGCCCACGCTTCCGAAACTGTAAGCGGTAAAGCCCGCGGTTGACTGCAGAATATACCAGACGCCGCCGCGGAATACAGCGAAGTCTGTTTTGCCGTCTCCGTCATAATCGGCAGGCACGGGCGAATCGCCCGCCAGGCCGAAATTGACGCCGATAAGTCCTTGCGTCGAGCCGTTCACATACCACGTTCCATTTCGAAATATCCCGATGTCCTGCTTGCCGTCGTTGTCCCAGTCGCCGACGACCGGAACGTCACCCGCCAAGCCGAACTGCTGGATCGTCACGGCATTGGTCGCGATATTCTGTGTGTACCAGACGCCTGAGCGGAACACGGTCAGGTCCGCCTTTCCGTCTCCGGTGTAATCGCCCGCGACCGGAATATCACCCGCGGAACCGAAATTCGCGACGTAAAGCCCGAGCTGCGAACGCAACACATACCAGACGCCGTCTCGAAATACCGCAACATCGGTTTTGCCGTCACCATCGTAATCCGCGGCGACCGTCTTATCGGTTGCGAGTCCGAAATTAACGCCCGAGAAGCCCGCTTGCGACTGCAGCATATACCATGCACCGCCGCGGTAGACGGCCGGATCGGCCTTGCCGTCCCCGTCGAAATCGAACCGTTTCGGAGCCAGCGGACTGGACGCACTGATCGTAAAATTCGCGTCAGACATATCGAAGAAGATATTGCCCACGGCTTCGACCTTAATGCGGGCGGCGGAAGTAACTACGTTCGGAACCGTTATCGCCTTCGCTCCGTCATTCGACGTCGACGCGAGTAGCGTGATCGGGAACGTGAGTCCGCCGTCCGTCGAAAGCGAGATCTTGACATTGGCGGCGTTAACCGTTGTGCCGGCGCCGGTATTGGCGACGTTCCAGGTGACGGTCTGCGTAGAATTAGCTGCCCAAGTGCCGGCCGTATTCGGCGCCGTCACAGCGAAAGGGCCGCTTGCACCGTCGACAACTACACTCGCCGTGGCGGTGCTGACGCCGCCCGCCAGTGCGTGATTGTCGCGTGCGACGACCTGAAATGTCATCGTTCGCGCGATCGACGGAAGCAGCTCGCCGGTCAGAAGCGTGCCGTTATATGTCGAAGGCGGAACATTGGAATTGTTTCGAACATAGTCGAGCGTCGGGAAGTAGTGCGTTTCCGAGACTGTAGGAAGATATGGGCGGAAGATCGGCATAGCACCAAGTGTCGCGTCGCTGTTCGGTACCTCGGTCGTGGCCGCCCCCAGGTCGTATTCCTGCCAATCGTAGGTCACCGTGTCGCCGTCGGCGTCGGAACCGCTGGCCGTCAAAGCAAAAGGCGTCTGCTTTGGAATATTGAACGAGGTTCCGCCTAAGACTGAAACCGAAGGCGGCGTGTTCGCCGATGCAGTAGTCACCGCGCACGTATTGCCCGTTCCCGTTTGGCTATACGCAATGATCTGTTCGAGGCTTTTTACGTGAAACGTATCGATACTATGAGCGGCGAGGTTCTGATTACCGCAAATGCCAGCGTATGCCATGATCGTTACGCCGCTGCCGGGTTCGTAGGCGGCGGAGCCACTGCGGTTACCGCCCGCGCAATTCGAGACACTCCCGTTGAATGTGTGAAGACCGCCCCATTGATGTCCCATTTCGTGAGCGACATAATCTATCGCAAAGGCGTCGCCCACAGGATTTGTGAGGCCGGTCTCGCCCCTGGCTTTTTGACCGGCACGACACGGCACGTTGACAGAAGCGACGCCGCCGCCGCCCGTGCTGAATACGTGACCGATGTCATAGTTCGCGGATCCGATGACGGCGTCGAGATTTGTCTGATTTTCAGTCAACAACGTCGTCGCCATCGTGTTTGAGTACGGATCGGTCGCGGATGTACACGCTGCCGGGATCGTTCCGCACATTTGATCTCCCGCGTAAACGATAAGATTATTGTTCGCGACGATGTTCATGTGGATCGCGAGGTCGCGTTCGTAAACGCCGTTAACACGATTCATGATCAACACTTGCGCAGCCAGTGTTCCGGCGATTGTGTTTCCGCCGACGGCGACAGCGTATTCGTTGGTCGCGCCGAGAGCGAGACGATAAGTACGAAGCTGCGAACCGGACGACGTTTCCGGAACGGTTTCGGGAACCGCTCCCGGAATGAACTCGAATTTTGCGGGCTCCTTTGGTGTCGAGATATCGTCGACGGCCTGCTGGTTGTCGAATTCGCACGAAAAATCAGACGTCCGCTGTGCTGCGTCCTTCGAATAGACTATGTAATTTGAGGTATCGCCCCGCATGTACGGATCGACCATCACGGTACCCTGCGAGGAAAGCACTATAGCGTGAAATCCGGCAGGCAGAAAATCGAAACGGGCAGTCGCTGTCGGGTCGTCAATGCCGGTCGCGCGGTATGTGCGTCCAAGTTCCGGATATTTTGCGAGAAGCCCCGGCTCGACAACCAGGGAATGCTCGAAACGGAAGCGTCCGAGCGAGCCGTCGGGCATTGGGATCGTGATCGTCGATTGAGTTGCCGCCGATGTTTCCTCCGGTGCACGATCGAGCAGACTCAGCATGGAGCTTTTATCGAGCCTGAAGGTTCGATATGCCGAGGGAACGATGTCACGTTCGACACCTCGCTGCTGCAGCGAGTTATCACTGATCTCGGTCCAGAGTCCGGAGGACTGCGCGTGAGCTGCGGAAACGATCAGCAAACACCACGCGAGCGCCGGAACAAGGACGCGGGGAAACTTCTGGATCATGTGAGAACTCCTTAAATATTGAAAAACTCGTGGCCGCGTCCGGCAGCGATATCTGGAAAGCAAGCTACGTCTAATTAAGGGGGCTGAAACGTTAACCACCTAGGATGGAATATCTTAGATTATCGTAACTCGCTGCCGGATGCCAAGCATTTTCCAAGTACGCGCCGATCGTTTGCAAATGCTAAGATAAATTTTTTGTTATGCAGGACGAAGTCGCCATCAAGCGCAAAGATAATGGTTTAGCCGCGTCAAAAGAAACGTCGATGCCGACGGCAGCGGAGCTTTCACTGCTTTCGGCTGTCGAACGAATGGGTTTTTCGCTGGTATACGCGATGAATTCGGAAACCTGGAAGACCTTCTGGACCTTTTGCCAGCGACACATCGGCTCGTTATGGATATATCTGGCAACTTACAATCTGATGAACGTTTTCGGCGTCGAAAACTTTGAGCGAACTGATCCGACGCGGGCGGTCGTGCTGGTAGCGAATCACCGCTCCTTCTTTGACATGTACACGGTCTCGAGCGTTCTCTTCCGCCGTACTTCACGGCCGATGCGACTCTATTTTCCGGTGCGAGCGAAGTTTTTCTACGATAATCCGGTGGGCTGGGCAGTCAACCTCATAATGGGATGGTGGGCGATGTACCCGCCGTTCTTTCGCGAAAAAGGCGAGGGCCAAAAGCGAGCGTTCGATAGATTCACGATGCGTGAACTCGTCCGGATCTGCTCGGAACGCCGGCCGAATGTCGTTGGTTTTCACCCTGAAGGCGGCCGTAATCGTGACGCCGATCCTTACAGCTATCTTCGGGCTCAGCCGGGCATCGGCACGGTGATCTTCGAAGCACGGCCGCAGGTTATTCCGGTCTTTATCGCCGGTCTAGGAAACGACCTCCCAAAGCAGATCGCCGGAAACTGGACGGGCGGCGAAGAGGTGCGAATATACTTTGGCGAAGAGGTCGATCTTGGCGACTATTACGGACGCCGCGATTCGATCAGGACGCACAAAGAGATCGCTGACCGTCTGATGGAGAAGATCGCCGAACTCGGCGAGACCGATCGCACAACGTTTCAAAGCAAAACGAGCAAAGGGGAGAATACAGCTTGAAAAATTCGATTCAAATTTCAACCGCTGATCAAATCTCTCAAAAGCGGCGGATCGCGATCCTAATCGGTGTAATGACGGGCATGTTCATTGCCGCGCTTGAGGCGACGATCGTTGGAACCGCAATGCCGACCGTGATCGCATCGCTCGGCGGCTTGAACCATTACAGTTGGGTCTTTTCCGCATATCTTGTCACGTCGACCGTTACGGTTCCGGTCTGGGGAAAGCTCTCCGATCTTTACGGCCGCCGATTGCTCTATCAGATCGGCATCGGGGTATTCCTACTCGGCACCGCGCTCTCGGGTTTTTCGACCTCGATGACGCAGCTGATAATCTTTCGTGCGATTCAAGGGCTCGGTGCGGGAGCTTTGGTGCCGCTCGGAATGACAATAATCGGTGATATTTTCTCGGTCGAAGAACGCGCGAAGATGCAGGCGTATTTCAGCGGCGTCTGGGGTTTGTCGAGTATCATCGGCCCGGTCGTCGGCGGATTTATTACCGATAAATTATCGTGGCAGTGGGTTTTTTGGGTGAATATTCCTGTAGGCATTGTCGCCGCTTTGATCATCGGTCTCGCTATGAAGGACCCCAAGCCATCTGCCAAACCGACCGTAGATTACGCCGGCGCCGCCCTGCTGATGATCGCGGTCAGCGTTCTGATGCTGGCAATGGTCCAAAGCGGCACCGAATCGCTTTTCAACACGGAAAACATTGGGCTGTTCGTGCTCGCGGTGATCCTGTTAGGCGTATTTTATTTTGTCGAACGTAGGGCGAAGGATCCGGTAATTCCGTTCGATCTTTTCAAGAACCGGACGATCGCGATAGGCGTCGGCTGTGGTTTTTTGGCGGGCGTGGCGATGTTCGGCGCGATCTCGTTCGTACCGCTTTTCGCTCAGGGCGTACTAGGGTTTTCCGCGACTCGTGCCGGCTCGCTTCTCACGCCGCTTATGCTAAGTTGGGTGTCGATGTCGGTAGTGGGCGGCCGGCTTATGCTGAAGGTTAGTTCGCGGACGATCACGATCATCGGATTCGCAGTGCTGACCACGGGCTTTGTGATGTTATCGATGTTCAACGTCGATTCGCAGCATTTTTGGCTATACCTCGATCTGGTAGTAATCGGTGCCGGCTTGGGGTTGACGATGCTCACGCTTCTGATCGCGGTGCAGCAAGCTGTCGAACGAAGCCAGCTCGGAATCGCGACATCGCTCAATCAATTTTCTCGCGCGATCGGCGGCGCGATCGGCGTAGCGGTTCTCGGAGCGGTGCTGACGGCTGGCCTCGCTTCTCAGTTGAGCGCGGCCGCGACGCGATCGGGCGAGATGACGCAGGAACAGGCGGCGGAATTCGCTTCAAATCCCAATGCCCTTATCGAACCGACGGCTCAGGCGTCGATATCGCCGTCGCAGCTGCACGTTCTGCGAGAGGCTATGGGTACCGCAATGCGGCCGGTGTTTTTCGTCGGAGCGATAATGTCGCTCTTTGCTTTTTTTGTTTCGCTGCTGCTGCCCGCAGGTTTGGGCGCGACAAGGGAGAACATCGATGGCGAAAGGATGTTCATGGCCGAGCAGACCACTATCAATGCGAGAAATCAGCCGCACGCGACCGACGCGTAGTTATTCGTAGCTGAGAGCGTCGACGGCGTCTAGCCGGGCGGCGCGAAGGGCGGGATAGAGGCCGCCGAGGGCTCCTCCGATCAGTCCGATAATGGTCGTCAGAAGAACGATCCACGGGCTGATCTCGACATTCAGTGTTGTGACCTTCGTCAATAAAAATCGAAGAACAAACGTCAGAATTATTCCGGTGACGATGCCGACAAAGCTCAGCAGAAGAGCTTCCTGCGTGATCGTCCACGCTATCTGCTCATTCGCCATTCCGAGAGATTTCATGATCCCGATCTGACGTGTGCGTTCGGTGACCGTGGTGTACATTGTCAGCAGAATTACGAGCGCGCTGATGATAGCAGCAACGCCGATGAAGACATTTAGAAAGACATTTAGCGCAGGGAAGCCTGCCATGTAAAGTTCTTCGAGGTCGCGCGTGCGGATTATCTGATGATCAGGAAACCGCTGCTGCAGATTCTCGCCGACCTCTTCGACTGTCGAGCCGGGTTTGATACTTACAAGGATCGAGGAAACCTTGCCCTGGCTGCCAAGCTGTTCCTGCATCGTCGAAAGCGGTATCTTCAGCCTAGCTCCGCCGGCGGGCTCGTACGTGCCGACGACGGTGAAGTTTCGGTCGTAAAGCTCGATCGTGTCGCCGACCTTGAGCTTTCGCTGCTTTTGCCAGGCAGTGTCGATTATCATCTCTTCGGTGCCATCCCTGAATGGGCGACCCTCGACGATACGCAGACCGGAAATAGCTGCGTACTCATCGAAATTCACGCCGTCGATGAGACGTTTTCCGGAATTATTATCCTTTGCGTCCACAGAATTCTGTCCGATCGCGACGGCTGAACGAACGCCGGCGACGGTTGCTACGTCCGCCGCAAGCGAAACGGGAAGGCGAAACGATTCCGAACCGCTCATCCCGAGCGATCCCGACGCACGCAGGAATATCTCGGCGCCCACATTCGCTTCACGGGCGGCTTGCTCGCGGATCGTGCCATTCGACAGGCCAACAGTAAAGACGATCAGCAAGACGCCGACGGCGATGCCGAGCACGCTGACGAATGTCCGCGCCGGCCGGTGAAGCATATTTGAAAAAACGAGACTATCCATTTCGGTCAGGGTTTCGCTGCGGAAGAATTCGCGTTCGTATCGGGGACTTGGCTTTGAAGAGCGGATTGCTGCAGCAGCTCTTCCTGCGATTTCCAGCCGGCTTTTTTCAAGAGATCAACCGCAAAACGGATCGGAACAGCCATATTCGATGCTGTGTTTTCGGTAAAGACGCCGAAATTCACACCGATGACCTTTCCCGTCTGCCCGAAAAGCGGCGCGCCCGATCCGCCTTCGGCGGTCTTTGCGTCGTGGACGATGCGGCGGGTATCAAGGTCAGTGATCGCTCCCTGCGTAGTGAGCGGCACGATCTTTCGCGACTGAGCGAGAAAGTTGATCAGATTCTGCCGCGAATTGCCGAATCTCGCGTTGATGGATTTCGCCTCGTCGTCGTCGACCATTGCAAGTAGCCTGTCCGGGCCGCTCGGGTAACCCATGGTGACGACAGTCTTTCCGATCGTCGCCGCGTCCGAATCCATCTCGAGCGGCAGTGCCGCGACATTTTCCGGCAGCTGCGTTTTGTCGATCGATGCGACGGCGACGTCCTCACGTGTTCCGGTCTGTAAGACCTTCAGCACGAATGGCTGCGGAACATTCGGAAAATAGATGACGAGACGCTTTAGCCGCGCACGGCCGTTCGAATTCTTCATCATCGTTTTGACGAGGTCGTCCTCCGTCCACGGCTGCAGGACGTGCCGGTTTGTCACGATATAGCCGCCGCCGACGTGAAACCCGGTTCCGATAAAATCGTATTCGACCGCGCTACCAGTCCCCTCGGTCGTGAGCCCGGCGGACGGTGTTGTCGACTGCGGCGCAGTGTCTTCAGATGCGGCCGGTTCGTACGGATTCGGCCGGTAAGCCTGCGGATCGGCGTACCGAAGGACCTTGCCGCTGGTCTTATCAACAAGATCATAAAGCCCGACGATCAGGCAGACGCCGTTTCCGTATTCCACGCGAAGGTTTTGCGCGAGCGAAACGGTCTTCATGATCCCTTTGTTGGTCTTATCAAGCTCACCAAGCTGATCGTTCGTTTCGCCGAGCTTTGCTTCGAGCTGACGGATGACGTCGCTCTGCTGTTCGGAGACTATGCGGCTTTGCTGCAGCTCATGGCTTACCGCAAAACCAAGATACAAGACACCCGATAGAAAACCGACAGACAGGACGAGGATGATAGCTTTTGTCGTCCAGCTCATCTCCCGCATAAGCTCGCGAGTGAATTCTCGCAGAAACGCTTTTGCATCGTCACGTTTCGGCGATGCCGCAGCGTCGAGAGCCGCTTCTTCGATGAACTGTGCGATCTGCGGCTGCTCGCGATTCGTCTTTATCAGCGAGCCGCGTGTGGCAAGCGAGAAGAACGAGAAAGAAATGTCGGTATCCGTGATCTCGAGCACGTCGCCGTCGGCGATCGCGATGTATCGCCGGATCGGTTTATCGTTTATCTGGAACGAAAGGTCGGGATGGAAATTGATTATGCGGAAAACGCCGTCGGTATTCTCGAGCTCGACCCAGATGCCATCGGCAGCGATCTGTTTTGTCTGGATCTGAAGGTCGCAGGTATCGTTGGAACCGATAGATAGACGGTCCTCCGAGAAGAATTCGGTGCGTTTTTCCGAGCCGACCGAGATGTGAATGATAATGCCTGCTGCCATTCAAGGAAGATCGACCCTAGTTTGTCGAAGAGAGATTCTAACATAAAGCAGGGCTTCTACGGTGCGTCCATGCGGTCAACCGTGTCAAAATACAGCTATGGTCGAGAAGAAATTTATCGAAGATCGCGAGCAGCTGATACAGCTGGCTCCCGTCGCCGCCGCCCGCCTCAAACACCATGTGTTCGTCTGCAACGGCAAGTCGTGCTCGGCCGTCGGCGCGGCGGAAGTAAAAGCGGCGTTCGAGAGGGAACTGCTCGCGAAAAAGCTGAGATACGGCAAAGAATCAAAAGGCCGCAATCCGAACGGAACGATCCTGCTGACCGACTGCGGCTCGGTCGGTTTCTGCTCGATCGGCCCCGCCGTCCTCGTCTACCCGGAAAACGTCTGGTATGCGCAGGTCACCCCAGAGGACGTTCCCGAGATTATCGAGGAGCATTTGGAAAAGGGTAGGGTCGTTGAAAGGCTTATGGTGATCGACTTCCCCGAGTAAGCATCCCAACTTGAATGCCAGAAGGATGGCGGGGACACATCATCGATTTATTCAACATTCGGCCTGCTTTCGAGGCAATTCCTATTTAACTCAGGTTTCATCCTCGCGCCACGCGGCCATTAGGTTCTCAGCTATTCCCCGCGTTAACCTAGAAATCAACTTGATCAGTAGGGCCTGAACAAAACGGAGTTGGTTCGTAATTCTGCCCCGGAAGTCCGTAGTAACCTATCATTTCGTCCGCCTCTACCCGATCTCGGAATAGTCGAACTCTTATCGACCGTGTTCCGCAGCCGTTCGGGAAAAGGTCATCTCGGGCTGTCGGATGCGGCGGCGCGCCGCTTATCAGTAAAACCGTCCTGCGGTTTGTATCTTTACCGAAGGTGTAATATTGCGGGCGTTCAAAATTGTGGCCCGTTCTTCTGAATTGACATTGCGCTTCCATAGGAAAGTCTATTGTCCTTCCTCCGCGGCGGCCGTCAGCAGGTTTGTACTCGAGAGTGCAGTAGCCGTTAACACCTTTAAGGTTTAGTACCCAGTGGTCGATCACAAACTCGGCGTATATCGTGACCTCCGAAGCCGGCTGTGGGGCATCCACTGTTGAGACGCCGTTGGATCGATGGTCGTAGCTACATGCGATTGGAAATGCTAGCAGGAATAGAATGAAGTGCACGCGTTGCATAAAAGCCTCAACCGCGCATTACACCAAGTATTTCATCCACGACCTTCTTCGCGTCCCCGAACAGCATTAGCGTGTTGTCTTTGTAGAACAGCGGATTGTCGACACCTGCGTAGCCGCTTGCCATTCCGCGTTTCATCACGATGACATTGCGAGCTTCCCAGACGTGCAAAACGGGCATGCCCGCGATCGGAGAGTTGGGGTCATCCATCGCGGACGGGTTAACGATGTCGTTCGCTCCGATCACCCAAGCCACATCGCTGCCGGAAAATTCGCCGTTGATCTCGTCCATTTCGAAGACGATGTCGTACGGAATGTTTGCCTCGGCAAGCAGGACGTTCATGTGCCCGGGCAGGCGGCCGGCAACTGGATGGATGGCGAAGCGGACGTCGACGTTCTTGCCTTTGAGAATTTTAACCACCTCAGCCAGCGAGTGCTGCGCCTGCGCGACGGCAAGGCCGTAGCCGGGAATAATGATTATCTTGCGTGCATTCACCAGCATGTCGGCGGCGGCTGCGGCGTCGATCGAATGAACCTCGCCTTGCGATTCTGAGCCCGACGAAGCGGCCGTGCCGCTTTCGGTGCCGAAACCGCCAAGCATTACGCTGACGAACGATCGGTTCATGCCCTGGCACATTATGTAGCTAAGGATGGCACCGCTGCTGCCGACGAGTGCTCCGGTGATAATAAGGAGGTCGTTGCCGAGCATGAAACCCGCCGCCGCCGCCGCCCAACCGGAATAGCTGTTCAGCATAGAGACGACCACAGGCATATCGGCGCCGCCGATTGCCATCACGAAATGCACGCCTAAAATGCCGGTCAGCACCGCCGCCGAAAGGAGCGCCCATTCGCCGTTAACGTCCGGCGATACCATAAAGAAATAGCCCAGGACGATCGTTGCGGCCAGCATCACGATGTTGAGAATGTGCCGACCCGGCAACAGCAGCGGACGGCCGCCGATGGTGCCTTGCAATTTTGCGAACGCGATCAGCGAACCCGTAAAGGTTATCGCACCGATACACACACCGATAAATATTTCAGCAAGATGGATCCCTGAGCCGCCGGCCTCGACCGGATGAGCGCCGCGATACGTCGCGAAACCAACAAGCACGGCCGCGAGTCCAACGAAGCTGTGAAGCATCGCCACAAGCTGCGGCATCGACGTCATCTGGACGCGCGAAGCAACGAGCGCCCCGATGGCCGCTCCGGGAATTAGCACTGCCGCGAGGATCAGATAGCCGTTCGACCCCATCTGCGCAGCCGCCGCGACGAGCGCGATGATCATGCCGATGACGCCGTACCAATTGCCGCGCCGCGCAGTCTCCTGCCGCGACAATCCGCCGAGGCTCAAGATAAACAACGCACTCGCGGCGATGTAGGCGATTGTTATAAGGCTGTCCTTCATTCTTTCTCAACCGAATTCAACGTGGTTTCCTGTCCGAAGTTCTGTCTTTTTCGAAGCACCCAAATAGCAAGCGTTAATAGCGATAAAAAACCAATGGGCATGAGAACTATTCCGAGACAGAAGCCGCCCATCGCAACCGCTCCGTCCGGTTCGTTAATGCTATTGGCGTAAGGCATAGCAATCCATAGATAAGCGGCAGGCGTGCCTAAAAACAAGACGAGTGATCGAGTTAACCATGACCAAGGAAATTTTTCGGATCTCATCGCTCAATTTATTTCCTAAACATCGCCAACATTCGATTCGTGACCAAAAAACCGCCTACGATATTGATCGTCGCGATCAGGACGGCGACTGCGCCGAGGATGGCGGTGAGGTTTAGCGACGTGCCGGAAAGCTGCAGCATTCCGCCGACTAAAATTATTCCACTTATGGCGTTCGTTACGCTCATCAGCGGCGTGTGAAGAGCGGGTTTTACGCTCCAGACGACCTGAAATCCGACAAAGCAGGCGAGCATGAAGACGGTGAAATGAGACAGCGTCGACGCCGGAGCGACGGCCCCGATCCCGAGGAGGATAACACCGGCGACGGCTAGCAGCGTCGGGCTGATCCCGGAGGTTTCGCCGTGTCCCGAACCGGAATGATTTACGGCGGCCACGGCCGTGCTTGCCGTGCTCTTCATTGGCACGCCGGGTTCCGGCGGTGCGGGCGGCAGCGGCGGCGGGTACATCAGTTTGCCCTCGGCGAGAACGACGGCGCCGCGAACGACCTGATCTTCGAGATCGACGTAAAGTTCGAGTTCACTCGCCGCAGATGCGTCGGCTGCGGACGATGTTTCGCCATTGTTATCGTGCGGGTTTCTGCAAAGTTCTTCGATCAGTGCAACGATCGTCGAGGCATAAAGCTGGCTGGCCATGCTCGCCATCCGCGAGGGTAGATCGGTGAAGCCCACTATCGTCACGCCTTTGTGATGCGTGACGTTTCCCGGATGCGTGAGCACGCAATTTCCGCCCTGTTCGGCGGCGAGATCAACGATCACTGAACCGGGCTTCATGCTCTCCACCATGCCCTGCGTGATCAGTTTTGGCGCCGGTTTTCCGGGAATCAGAGCTGTCGTGACGATGATGTCGACCTGCATCGCCTGCTGGGCAAAGAGAGCCATTTCGGCCGTTAGAAATGCGTCGCTCATTTCCTTAGCATAGCCGCCCTTTCCTTCGCCTTCTTCGGCGACGTGAACTTCGAGAAATTCGGCGCCCATGCTGGCGACCTGATCCTTCGTAGCCGAACGCGGATCGAATGCACGGACGATCGCGCCGAGCGAGCGAGCGGCGCCGATCGCCGAGAGGCCCGCAACACCTGCACCGATCACTAGAACCTTTGCCGGATCGATGCGGCCTGCGGCAGTGATCTGGCCTGCAAAGAAACGCGGAAAATTATTCGCTGCCTCGATGATGGCGCGGTAACCGGCGATATTCGCCATCGCAGACAGCGTGTCCATCTTCTGTGCACGGGTGATCCGGGGAACGCTGTCCATTGCAAAAACCGTCGTCTTGCGTTTCCCCAGGCGATCCAGCAGCTCACGGTTTTGCGCGGGCCAGATAAATCCGATCAGCCAGCCGCCTTCGCGCATCAGGTCGGCTTCGTGAATGCCAAGCTCGCGATTATCCTGCGGCGGCCGCACCTTTATTATCAGGTCAGATTCCGCCCACAGCTTGCGAACGTCATCGACGATCGCGGCCCCGGCTTCGCGATATTCCGCATCGGTGCAGAAGATCTCGGTGCCCGCTCCGGCCTGTACCGAAACTTCGAAACCGAGTTTTTTGAGACGGAGAATTGTCTGTGGAGTGGCGGCGACGCGGCGTTCGCCATCGTGGATCTCTTTCGGAATTCCGACCTTTATCATACAGGACGGAAGTGTATGGGCGGACGGCAGTTAAGTCAAATTTAGCGGCTGTTTCAGCGCGTCAGACGGGACGGCGGGTATGTGCGATGTGAAGCCGGGCCGCGACGACTGCTGCGCCGCCGCCCGGCCACACCGTGAGCTTTCATCTACGCGCTTCGAAAATGCGGTTGAACGGCGTTTCCGTCGTCCGGCGAAATTCGGTCAGACCGCCTGCGGTTACTGCTTCGCGGATCGCGGCTTCGGTCGCGACTGCACCTAGTGCCTTACCGCCTTGGGCGATGGCGTTCGCGGTGCAGCAGAGGGTCGACGCGCCCGAAAATGTTCGGCCGATCGGGTTGAAATTTTCCTCGATCGAATTTCCAGCCATCGGCTCTACGATCATCACGCTTCCGCCTTGAGCGAGCATTTCGGACGCGCGCCGAGCGGCGCCGGTCGGGTCGCCCATGTCATGAAGGCAATCGAAGAAGCAGATCAGGTCGAACGGCCCGCCTTCGAAATCCTGTGCCTTCGCGACTTGAAAGTGAACTCGATCGCTAACGCCTGCGTTTTCGGCACGTTTCTCCGCGGCTTCGATCGAAGCCGGATGGCTATCAAACGCGTAAAACTGCGAATTCGGATAAGCCTTTGCCATTAGAATCGTCGACGCGCCGTGTCCGCAGCCGATGTCGGCGACCTTCGCTCCAGCCTTCAATTTTTCCTCGATGCCGGTAAGCGACGGTATCCAAGAATTCGCCAAAAACGCCGTGTAACCGGGACGGAAGAATTTTTCTGTACCGACGAAAAGATCAGGATCGTGCTCGCCCCAATGCATTCCCTCGCCTGTTGCGAAGGCGTCCGCAATACGCGGCTGGGCGTTCATCATCGCCTTCATCACGTAAAAACCACCCGCCACATAAAACGGGCTATCTTCATCCGTCAAGGCGACGGCCTGCTCCGGCATCATCGAATATTTTCCGGATGCCGGATCGTAGTATACATATTCGCCGGCAGCCTGATTGAGCAGCCATTCGCGAACGTAGCGTTCGGAGGTGGCGGTCTTGGCGGCGAGTTCGGTGGGAGTCATTCCGTTCGAATCCGCGAGAGCCTTATAGAGCCCGAGTTTTGTACCGACAAAAGCAAGTATCGTTCCGAGCGAAGCGCCGAAATCGCCGACCACCTTGCCAAGAAATGCATTCATTTTATCTTCATTTATCTCTGTATGTTGAACTGTTTGCGACATCAAAAAACCTCCTACGACCTAGCGAAATAGAAAATGACTGGAGTGGATTGGGAACGAATGCGCGGCACTATATACCCAAAAGGAAAGCGGCGCAATCCTTATTAAAGGAACGCGCCGCGACTGGTATTTTGCGAAAAGATGAGATTTAGGCCGAGATCGCCGTCGCTTCCATATCCGGTTTCCAGCGGAGAAGGGGCCTGCGGGCGGCTGCCGCTTCGTCGAGGCGGCCGATGCGGGTTGAGTGCGGCGCGTCGAGCACAAGCTGCGGGTTTTCTTGCGCTTCTATTGAAATGTCTTTCATCGCTTCGATAAATGCATCCAAGTCGGCACGGCCGACGGATTCGGTTGGCTCGATCAGCATCGCGCCTTCGACGATGAGCGGGAAATATATCGTCATCGGGTGAAAACCGTAATCGATCAGGCGTTTGGCAATATCGAGTGTGTGAACGCCTTTTCGCGACTGCTTTTTGTGCGAAAAAATGACTTCATGCATACAGTCCGAATCGAAGGGCTTGTCGTATTCCTCCTTAAGATTTTCGGCGATGTAACGAGCGTTCAAAACAGCGGTTTCCGTCGCTTCTTTCAGGCCTTCGGCACCGTGAGTGTAGATATATGAAAGTGCGCGGACCATCATTCCGAAGTTGCCGTGAAACGCCTTGACGCGGCCGATGGATTCACGGCGATCGTAATCGAGTTTGTACCTTACGTCGGACCCAGTCGCTGCCGCTCCCGGTTCTGACAAGACGACACGCGGTACCGGAAGGAAAGGTTCGAGAGCCGCCGAACAGCAGCATGGGCCGCAGCCGGGGCCGCCGCCGCCGTGCGGGGTCGAGAAGGTTTTGTGCAGGTTCAGGTGAATGACATCGACGCCCATGTCGCCGGGACGGGCCACGCCGACCAGCGCGTTCATGTTCGCCCCATCCATGTAGACGAGTCCGCCGGCGCCGTGGATGATCTCGCAGATCTCCTTGATGTTCTTTTCGAAAATGCCGACGGTGTTCGGATTCGTAAGCATCAATCCGGCGACGCCGCCCTGGTCGCACACTTCTTTCAGATGCGCGAGATCAGTTAGACCTTCGCTGGTTGAGCGAATAGTTTTCACGGTAAAGCCGGCGAGTGCGGCGGACGCGGGATTGGTCCCATGGGCCGAATCCGGGATCAGCATTACGCGGCGATCTTTCGAAGCCTCGCCATCGCGTTTATCGAGAAACGCCCGGATAAGCATTACTCCCGTCATCTCGCCCTGAGCACCGGCGGCCGGCTGGAGCGACACTCCGGGCAGGCCGGTTATCTCGGACAGGTCCTTTTCGAGTTCGTAAATGAGCTCGAGAGCGCCTTGCGACTCCTCTTCAGGTGCGAGCGGATGCAGATTAGCGAAGCCGGCAATGCGGGCGACCTTTTCATTGAGCCGTGAGTTGTACTTCATCGTGCACGAACCGAGCGGGTACATTCCCAGATCGATCGAATAATTCCACGTCGAGATCCGCGTGAAATGGCGCACCACATCGACCTCCGAGACCTCCGGCAGACCTTCGAGATCGTCGTCGCGGCGGAGGCCGGCCGGGATGAGATCGTCGAGATTCGTCTCTTCGACATCGAGCTTCGGCAGGCGATAGCCAACGCGTCCGGTCTGCGAACGGTCGAAGATAAGGCCTTCGTTCTGTGTCGGATGCTGCGTAACCTTTTTGATTGTCATTTTTCTTACTTTAAATGCTAAGTCCGCTCACGAGTGCATCTATTTCCCTACGCCCACGAGTTTCGGTAACGCAGACCAAAAACTCGTTCGGCCGATCTGCGTAATATTTCGATAATGCAAGACCACCGATGATGCCGCCCGCTGTTCGGAGCGTTTCTAATGTCTCGGATGCAGGCCGCGACCCGCGGACGACGAACTCGTTGAATTTCGGCGCGGAAAAAGCGATCGAGTAGCCGTCGATCGCAGCGATCCTCTTCGCGGCGTATGCGGCCTTCTGAGCATTTTGCAAGGCGACTTCCTGGAGGCCTTTTTTGCCCATTGCTTCCATGTAGATCGTAGCGGCGAGGGCGATAAGGCCTTGATTTGTGCAGATGTTCGAGGTAGCTTTTTCGCGGCGGATATGCTGCTCGCGAGTGGCGAGCGTGAGGACGAAGCCCCGGTTGCCGTTTTTATCATAGGCGACGCCGGCAAGCCGGCCTGGCATGTTTCGCACGTATTTTTCACTTGTCGCAAACAGGCCAACGTGCGGTCCGCCGAAGCTCATCGGAATTCCGAACGACTGGCCTTCGCCGACGACGATATCGGCGCCACACGAGCCGGGCGACTTGAGCAGGCCGAGCGAAATCGCCTCTGTGACTACAACGACAAACAGAGCGCCGACGGCGTGTGCCTGATCGGCGAGCGATTTGAGATCCTCGACACAGCCGAAAAAGTTGGGCGACTGGACGACGAGCGCGGCGGTCTTGTCATCCAGAGCGGACACGTCAGAGAGGCGTCCGGTCGTCTCATCGAAATCGACCTCGATGATCTCGGCGTCGCCGTGCTGCGTGTAGGTTCTCGCAACGGCACGATACTCCGGATGAACGCTTTTCGCGACGACGATCTTGTCTTTTCGCGTGACGCGCTGCGCCATCACGTACGCTTCGGCCATCGCGGTCGACCCGTCGTACATCGATGCATTCGCGACGTCCATTCCCGTCAGTTGGCAGATCAGCGTCTGGAATTCGAAAATGTATTGCAGTGTGCCTTGTGAAACTTCAGGCTGGTACGGCGTATATGACGTGAAAAATTCCGAACGCTGGATCAGATGATCGACGATCGTCGGTGAAAAGTGCGAGTAAACGCCCGCTCCGAGAAACGACGTTTTTGTGGCGCCGGTGTTGCGCGAGGCCAACGCTTCCATCGCGGCGATCACTTCTGATTCAGCAAGCGGATCGGTTATTTCGAGCTTGCGGCCGAGCTGGACATCGGACGGTATCGACCGGAAGAGATCGCCGGCACTCGACAAGCCAATATCGGCGAGCATTTCTGCACGCTCCTCCGGCGAATTAGGTATATAACGCATAAAAATGGAGAAGGGCGAACTTCTTGATGTGAACGATGGATAGCGTCACCGTTCGTTTTAAGCAACTGTCGAAAGATATTCTTCGTATTCCTCACCCGACAGCATCGCGTCCGCTTCCAGCGGATTGTCCATTTTCAATTTGATGAACCAAGCGGCGCCGTACGGATCGGTATTGACGTTTTCGGGGGCGTCATTTAGCGCACCGTTGACCTCGATCACCTCGCCGCCGATGGGCGTGAACACTTCCGATACGGCCTTTACCGATTCGACCGAGCCGAAAGCCTCGTGTGAGCCCAGCTTATCGCCCGTCCGCGGGAAATCGATATAAACGACGTCGCCTAACGAATGCTGGGCGTAATCGGTGATGCCGATGCTCGCCACATCACCCTCGACGCGGACCCACTCATGATCTTTGCTGTAACGTAAATTTTCAGGAATGTTTGACATAAAATTTTATCGATGAAGATTGTGAATATCGCCGCTCTTTTCAATGGTTGCTTTAAGACCCGCTCTCTATCTCTTTCGTCTTTTCATGTTCCTTAGTTTCATTCCGTTTTTGGTGCGAAGAAAAAACACAAATACACGAGACAGAAAATGAGATAGATCAGGAAACTAGCTCTGCCGCTTGTAAAACGGAGTAGGCACGATCTCGGCGGCCAGCATCTTTCCGCGAACGTCAATTTTAAGTTCTTGCCCTATATTTGCAAATTCGACCGGAACAAAAGCAAGTCCGATGTTTTTTCGGAGAAACGGAGCCGGGCTTCCGGATGACACATGTCCGACCTCTTCACCGTCAATGTAAACAGCGAAATCGTCACGTGCAATGCCGGGCTCGCGCATCTCAAATCCGACGAGCTTTCGCTTAAGACCGTTTTCTTTCAGTGCGAGCAGGTGTTCGCGGCCGATAAACTCGCGCTTTTTGAGCTTAGTGATCCATCCCAGATTTGCTTCCAGTGTAGTGATGCTGTCGTTCAATTCGTGGCCGTAAAGGGACATCGCCGATTCGAGCCGCAAAGTATTGCGCGCGGCCAGCCCGCAGGGAAGAATGCCGCGTGGCTCGCCGAAACTGCCGGTTTGGAGAATCGTGTTCCAAAGCTTCTCGGCAAATTCCGGTGCGGCATATATCTCGAAACCGTCCTCGCCCGTATATCCCGTACGCGAGATGATCGATTCGACACCGGCAACGCGTCCCGTCGTGAAATTGTAATATTGTATCTCGCGCAAGTTGGTGTCGGTTAACTGTTGGACTATCCCGATGGCGAGCGGCCCCTGCACTGCGATCTGGCAATAGTCTTTGCTGGCGTTGGTCAGCGTGATCGTTTCATCGCGCTCGTGTTCATGGGAAGTGATCCAATCCCAATCCTTATCGGTCGTGCCGGCGTTCACTACGAGAAGCAGCCTCTCGAAATCGAAACGGTACACCAGCAGGTCATCGACGACGCCGCCGCGTTCATTGGTAAGAGCAGAATATTGAGCCTGTCCGTCAACTAGAGCTGTCACGTCGTTGGTTGTCAAACGATTTACAAACGGTATCGCGTCCTCGCCTTCGACCCATATTTCGCCCATGTGCGAAACGTCGAAAAGGCCCGCCGCCGTCCGTGTGCGCATATGCTCCCCGATCACGCCGGCGCCGTACTGTACGGGCATATCCCAGCCGCCGAAATCGACCATTTTACCGCCGAGAGCCCTGTGCGCATCGTTCAGCGGAGTCTTCTTAAGTGTTTCCGAGGACATCGTTAGTTCGTGTAAACGAGAAAGCTATCATTCCGGCAACTTAAGTGTCAAAAACGCAGATAAGAACCTCCTTTCGTAAGGGGGTTTTTGGAAACGATTGACGTGACGAAATTTGCTATTTAATTGGCGTTGTGGAAAGTTTGGCCGCGGCCACGGCGATCTCGTCGCAGAGTTCGAGCGTATCCATTAACGCTCCGCGTTCGAGTTCGTCCTTCGACGTATCTAGAAGCGGACGAAGCGCTGACGAGTATCGCGCGGCCGAGGCGGCGAGACCGCGAACGGCTTTCGGAAAAAGTTTTCCGGTGGTCTTATTCTGTGCAAGTGCGCTCGAATCGTGGGAGGCGACGTCGTCGACGTCGTCAACGGCCTTGTGAAGTAAGAACTTGATGTCGCGCATCAGCTCCGGACGTTTTCCAACAGGTGGATCGCCCCATTTATCGGCATCTTTCGAGGACGGCTTCCAACCGTTAGCGTTTATATTCAGGATCGCGAGACGCCGGTCGATCATCTTTGTGAGCACATCGACGCGCATGTCGATATCCTGGTTGTCGCGGACGAGTTCGACCTCCGCATCCGTCATGTAATCACGCCGCTGCGCGTTCACGGTCGACGCCGCGTTCAGGAGAACCAGAAATGCGGCGGCGAAAATAACGACCGCGAGACGGACTCTTTTACTGTGGTTGAAAGATCTCATGTTTTGCTCTTCGGAATTACGGTGTCGCCGAAAAACGGCTCAAGAGCGCGGCTGCGCGCGTCGCGTAAATATTGAAGAAGTGCCTTGATATACGGATCGTAACGGCTAGGCAGGTCGCGCCGTATCAGTTCGAGCCGCGGGGCGAAGGCACGCAAGCCCATCTCGTACTTTTTAAAATAATTGAGCGCTTTTGCCTGACGGTGATTTTCGGCCGTGATATAGGCAAGCGTATTGTCCATCAGACCGTGAAAGCCGCCGAGCTCGAGGAACATCGCGCGATAGTCTTCCTTTGTCTTTTGGTCCTCGGCCCTCTGAAGACGCGATGCCATGAGCTGGAGTGCGAGCTCGGTGCGGCGGCGGCCATCAGGCGAGGCCTCGAGCTGCGCCTTTTCGATTTTTGTTACGGTTCGAAGCGGCGGAGGCGAGGCATCGTCCGGTTCTTGACCTAAAGCGGCGAACGAAAATGCAAACAGCATGAAAAGAATAACGATGCCCGCGAAGGACAGCGGTATCGCGATGGAACCGTGCGGCGGCCTTCTCAGACTATTCTTTCGCATCTGACTTCCTTCCTTTCTTTTCTTTGATCTGCTTTTCAAGCGAGGGCAGGCGCAGCTTTACCTTTTCTATTTCAAGGCCATTTACGTTGGCGTCCGCGATCTTTAGAAAAAGCTGGTAATTATCCAACGCATCGGGAAACTCATTTAAATGATCGTGCGCGACAGCCAGAAAGAAATAGGCGACGGCGGTTTCCGGCTGTTTCAAGATCAGCCAGCGGTATTCCGCTTTCGCTTCTTCGTAACGCTGCAACTGAAACAACGCGGTTGCGAGATTGGCGTGCACCGTCGAATTGTCGGGCGCAACAGCGAGGATCTTTCGCAAAAGATCGACAGCCGCATCGTAGTTTTTCGCCTGAACGAGGGCCGCGGCGTAGCCGATCGCGTGCGAAATGTTCGACGGTTCGGCCGCAGCGGCGCGGCGGCAATAGTCGAGAGCCTTCCGCGGATCTTCAACCCGAAGCGCCGAGCAAAGTCTGCCGAGAACATCCGCGTCACTAGGATTAGACTCGAGCAGTTTTTCAAGCTCCGCCGAACCGGCGATGCGAGTCGCGGCGATCTTGTCCCGCAAAGCAAGGATCTCGGGTGACGGATCTTTGAACGCGTTGAGCACGGCGAGTGCGTCGACTGGTTTGTCTTGTAAAAGCAGGAGGCGAGCCTTGAGCACCGGCATGTCGCGTGTCCGCGAAGGAAATTGTTCGATCCGCGCAAGTATCGATGCGGCAACTCCGGCGTCGCGGTCGGCGATCGCCGAGTCGAACAATACTGACAATGCCAGCTGATTTTTGGGGTCGAGTTCGAGCGCTCGATCGGCGGTTCTTTTTGCGGAGGCTGTGATCGCAAGCGAACCTTCGAGCGACGCCTGTGCAGCGACAAGTGACGCCGTTGGATTCGCTTTCGACGTGAGTATCTTTATACTCCCAAGCAATTCGCGAAGAACCGGCGGCGAAGCGTGTGTCCTAAGGCGAAGATCCGCCAGCGATGCGTATGCAGAGGCGTTCTGCTGATCGAGCTCGATCGCTTTCGTCAGAATGGTGTCGGCTTCGGAAGTGCGATCTTTCAAAACGAGCAATGAACCCAGACTGGCCATGGCGAGCGTCCAGTCCGGCTTGAGCTCAAGCGATCGTCGAAACGCCGCTTCGGCTTCATCGGTTCGCCCGAGCGAGAGCAGTGCGTTCCCGCGTTGGAGTTCTGCTTCGGGAAACTCGGGCATTATCTCGAGCGCCTTGTCGTAAAGACTGAGAGCTGCTCGAAGATCGCCTTTTTCGTGAGCGTCCTGTGCTTTGCTGAATTCAGCTACCGCCGACTGCGCGGTCGTGTCCTCCTCCTGAGCGTTAACCAAACTCGGAGCAACACCCATCGCGAACGAAACGATTACCGCGGCAATCGCGATCGCACGAGTGATCGAAATACGAAATAATGATGACGTGAACATTCGGTGTGGCCGGCGGCAACATCTTAACATCGTAAAAGTCTTTTCACCAGAAAATCGCACCGAGGGCGTCGGCAGTTTTGAGATCAATCGTTTGCGTTATCGTTTGTTACTACGCTAACATTTTTAGCTTGCAACGATCATGAAAAACAAAGCCCTGACGGCCGCCGAATGATAACAACTACGCAAGGATCTGCGGAAGACCTAACCTCGAAAAACACCGCCGCCAAGGAAGAGTTCCTTCGACGTTTGATGCATGAAATGAAGAGCGTGTTGGTCGCCTACTCGGGCGGCGTAGACAGCGCTTATCTCGCAGTGATCGCAAACCAGGAACTCGGTCAAAATTCACATGCATACCTCGGATTATCCCCGAGCGTTTCCGAATTTCAGCGGACCGAGGCAGCAAAGATCGCCCGCGATTTTGGTATCCAACTTCACACGATCGAAACTGATGAGATGGGGAGCGCCGAATATCGGGCCAATGACGCCGGCCGCTGCTATTTCTGTAAGTCGGAGCTTTACGATAAGCTAAGTACGGCCGCACGCGATCTTAGCGCCGCATTTGTTATCGACGGCACGAACGCGGACGATGTCCGAGATGTTCGGCCGGGCCGTGTCGCCGCAGCCGAGGCGAAAGTGCGAAGCCCGCTGGTCGAGGCGGGATTGGGTAAGGAGGAGATCCGCCAGTTGAGCCGGAGACTCGGGCTTCCCACCTGGGACAAACCCGCGAGCCCTTGCCTGTCGTCGCGCCTTGCGCGAAACGTTCCCGTCACCATCGGCCGCTTGAGGCAGGTCGAGGACGGAGAAGATTTTCTGCGTTCGCTCGGTTTTCGCGAGTTTCGCGTCCGTGTTCACGGTGAGACCGTTCGGCTCGAAATTGCAAAGGCCGAGATGTCGAAGGCTTTTGCGGCCGACACGATAGACATGCTGACGGCAAGGTTCCGTTCGCTTGGTTTTAAGTTCGTGACGCTCGACCTCGAAGGCTTTCGGTCGGGATCGCTGAACTAGTTTGAATTTTGATGGTCCGAGCAGGGACCGACATCAAGGAAACTGGAGATTATTTAACGATGGCAAATCCGATGGCTGATGAAATGAGGCGGTTCAAAGCAACTGATGAGAAGAATCCCTTCGAGGCGATGAGTGAACGATTTGACCATGCAGCGCAGCTGCTTGGGCTCGACACTGACCTTTATGCGGTCATGCGCGTTCCGAGCCGCGAAATAAAAGTTTATATTCCGGTCAGAATGGACACCGGCCATTTGCAGGTTTTTGAGGGCTTTCGCGTCCAGCACAATTTCGCACGCGGGCCGGCAAAAGGCGGCATTCGTTATGCTCCGGACGTATCGCTGGACGAAGTAAAGGCGCTTTCGGCGTGGATGACGTGGAAATGCGCGGTCGTTAATGTGCCCTTTGGAGGTGGAAAGGGCGGCATCATCTGCAACCCAGCGCAGATGTCGCTCGGCGAACTTGAACGCATGACACGCCGCTATACAGCCGAACTGATCGATTTTATCGGCCCCGACAAGGACGTGCCGGCACCGGACATGAACACCAACGAGCAGACGATGGCCTGGATTATGGACACATACTCGATGCACGCAAGGCATACGGTCACCGCGGTGGTTACCGGAAAACCCGTCGCACTCGGCGGTTCGCTCGGTCGCAGGGAAGCCACCGGCCGGGGCGTTCTCTTCTGTGTAAATGAGGCGATCAAGCGCTATAAACTGACACCTGCGGAAACAACGGTCGTCGTTCAGGGCTCCGGCAACGTCGGCGGTATCGGCGCTCTTTTGATGCACGAAGCCGGTTATAAAGTGATCGCGATATCTGACGTAGGCAGCGGAATTTATAATCGTAACGGTATCGATATTCCGGCGGCCCTCACCCATTTACAGAAGAATCGGTCATTCGACGGATTCGAAGGTGTCGAAATTGTCGGCAACAAGGAATTGCTCGAACTCGAGTGCGACGTTCTCGCTCCGTGCGCGACCGAGAACCAGATAACGTCGGAGAATGCTGACCGCATCCGCTGCAAGATACTGGCTGAAGGTGCAAACGGGCCGACAACACCCAAGGCGGATAAGATACTGCACGATAAGGGAATTTTCGTGATCCCGGACATTCTGGCGAACGCCGGAGGCGTGACCGTCTCGTATTTTGAGTGGGTTCAGGACCGCATGGGATACTTCTGGGAGGAGAGCCAGGTCAACCAGCGGCTTGAGACCAAAATGGTCGCAAGCTTTAACGAACTATGTCACTATGCTGATAAGCACGACGTCGACACGCGAACGGCGGCGTATATGGTGGCAATAGATCGTGTAGCATACGACACTAGAATGCGCGGCATTTATGCGTAATTAAATTTGCTAATGTGTTAAAAATGCTTGCTTTTGCCCGAAAGTTGATTTAAGGTTGGTACAAGGGAAGATGACGCGCTCAAATTAGGGTTTATTGACTTTTTCGTCGCTATTCCCTCATGAAATCTCAGTCAACGGACATACTCCACCGACACCTGGTTCGATCAGGCGGTGGAATTGGCAAGTTTTTTTGGGTGTGTAATAATTGAGTAGCCTAATAAATGAAGTGTATTTACTAGCTACAAATTGAATTTAATTTTTTATTTTCGGCGGAGGAATATGATGAAACTCGCTTACAGAGTGTTTATTGCTACTCTTGTCCTGATTACGTTGGCCTTTGCGGTTTCCGCACAGACGACGACGGGCAGAGATAACAGCAAAAGGTCTGCAAAAGACCCGAGGAACACGGCACCGACTGTCGGCACTGGCGGCCCTATGGGTGGCGCAACAGGCCTTTTTACCGTCTACGACGGACAAACCTTGAGAAAAGGTGAGTTTACGTTCAGCATTGCTTACAGCAATTTCGACCGTGATCCCGGCAACGCGGATTTTGTCGAAGTTCCCGCAAGCTTTCAGATCGGCGTAACCAACAACATTGAACTTTTCTTCAACACTGACGCATATCGCGCTGTCAAGGTGAACTCGCCGCGGAACTTGTCGGGCTTTTATCTGCCTAACTCGCGAGTGTTCATCAATGGCGCCTTCCGAAGCGCACCGGCGATCATTTTGTCGCCCGCGGGCTCCGGGACTTCGTTCCTTCCGAATTCGGCGATCTTTCGCCCGACCGGAACGTCGCCGTTCTGCCAGTTTCCTTATAACGGCTGTATCGCAGGCACCACCCTTAACGGCGTGACCTTCGGGTTCCCGTCGGGAGGTGCACTTACCGGTTCGCCGCGAATCGGCGGAAACGGCGCTGACAATTTCCCGGGCGTAGGATCCGTTTATGGCAGCATCCTTCCGGGCGTTGTTCTTCAGACCGTGCCGGCGGCGACGGTACTCGGCCGCGAACTCCCTACCGTTTTCACGCTGGCTCCGTCGTATCTGCCTGATGCACCTTTCATCAACCGCACATACGGCGAATCAGCCTTCAATACATTTACGGCCGGCGGCAAATTCCGCTTGACAAATGTTAACAGTCCCGTCGGCGCCGGCTTTATCGCCGCTTATCGCTTCTACGCAGATAGTGCAGGCGATGCTTCCGGGTTCAATCAGCTCCAGCGTGGAGCGAGCCCGGGCGGCAAACGCGGCGATGTTCTCGTCACGGCCTTTGCTGATGCTCGCCTTCGCAAATGGGCGAACCTTTCGGCAAACGTCGGCTACCACTGGAACAGCAGCGTCAAGAACAATGGTTTCACCTTGCTTGACCGCCCTGATGAACTGCTTGCTTCGATCGGCGTAGATTTTCCGGTTAACAAGTATTTCCAGCCGATCGCCGAGTTTCGCACACTTCGGTATGTGGGCGGCCGCACGCCTAATGCTTTCGAGAATAATCCGAAAGAAGGCCTAATCGGTGCCAGGATCTTCCCGGTTCGCTGGGCAGGCGTTGGCTTC
>JBBSGG010000032.1:0-36968 GCA_038254305.1 Pyrinomonadales bacterium | reverse complement strand
CCTCCACGTAAATTTTCAATCCCTTGAAGATACTCGTTTAATTTTAACCCCAAGCTTCAGAGTGTTCGATCATAGGCAAAACGGTAGGACACAAACGGAAAAAAGATGGCAACGAAGACTACACCAACCAGGCGTGCAAAAACGTCGACACCTGATGAAGAACAAATGGAGCCGATAAACGGAAGCGAAGAAGCCGCACATCTGGACGGCGCTGTCGATGTGAACGGATCTGAAGGAACGGAACCTGCACCGGAAGAGATCAGTTCTTCGCCTGCACCGGCCCAGGAAGTTGCAACGAAGCCGAGGCCCGAAGGCAAAAACAATGCTGACGCTCTGCATAATCTGACCGACATGAAGGACATGTCGATCAGCGAGCTCACCGTGATCGCCAAGAACATGGGCATCGAGGGTGCTTCCGGTCTGCGAAAACAGGAGCTGATTTTCAAAGTCCTCGCGACCCAGACCGAGAAGAGCGGGCTGATCTTTTCCGAAGGAGTACTCGAGACACTGCCCGATGGGTTCGGGTTTTTACGGGCGCCTGAATACAATTATCTTCCGGGCCCCGACGATATATACGTCAGCCCTTCTCAGATCCGCAAATTTGACCTTCGTACCGGCGACACTGTCTCGGGACAGATCCGTCCGCCGAAGGAAGGCGAGCGATATTTCGCTTTGATCAAGGTCGAAGCGATCAATTTCGAAGCTCCTGAACAGTCCCGCGAAAAGGTATTTTTCGATAATCTGACTCCGCTCTATCCTGACGAGCAGCTCAAAATGGAGATCGACGGTGAGAACATTGCTGCCCGCGTGATGGATCTCGTGACGCCAATAGGTAAAGGACAGCGTGCCCTTATCGTCGCTCCGCCCAGAACCGGTAAAACGATGCTGCTGCAGACGATCGCCAATTCGATCACGCAGAATCATCCCGAGACGACGCTTATCGTCCTGCTGATTGACGAGCGGCCTGAAGAGGTCACCGATATGCAGCGTTCGGTTAAAGGCGAGGTTATTTCGTCGACCTTTGACGAACCGCCGACGCGTCACGTGCAGGTGGCCGACATGGTCATCGAAAAGGCTAAGCGGCTCGTCGAGCACAAACGCGACGTCGTCATACTTCTCGACTCGATCACGCGTCTCGCACGTGCTCACAATGCCGTCGTGCCGCCGTCGGGTAAGATCCTGTCGGGTGGTATTGATTCAAACGCCCTACAGCGTCCGAAGCGTTTCTTCGGTGCTGCCCGCAATATCGAGGAAGGCGGAAGTTTGACGATCATCGCTACAGCCTTGATCGATACCGGTTCGCGGATGGATGACGTGATCTTTGAGGAATTTAAGGGAACCGGTAACTCGGAAATTCACCTCGACCGACGCCTCAGCGACAAGCGTCTATTTCCGGCGATCGACCTTCAACGTTCGGGTACGCGTAAGGAAGAACTGCTCATCAGCAAAGAAGATCTAAACCGAATTTGGGTCATGCGGCGCGTGCTCAATCCACTCTCACCGGTCGAGCAGATGGAAGTCGTTCTCGAACGTCTTTCAAAGACCAAAACGAACGGTGAATTTCTGGCCTCCATGCAGACTTAATCAATTTGCTGGTGTCGGTGGTCACTGGTCAGTAGTCGGCAGAGTTGAGTCTTTTCTGAACACTGACCGCGGGCCACTGACCGCTTTTTTATGCGCGTCGCGATTATCTCCGCGGAAGCAGTTCCATATTCCAAAACCGGTGGACTCGGCGACGTTGCCGGTTCGTTGCCGAAGGCTTTGAAGCAGATCGGCGTCGATTCGCTTCTGATCACGCCATGCTACTTGCAGACCAAAGGCGAGTATCTCTGGAACACGGCGATCGACGATCTCTGGGTCGACTGGAAGGGCGGCGCGTACCATGCAAAGGCTTTCTACAGCGAGGCGAACGGCTCGCCGACATTTCTGATCGACGCACCGTCGCTTTTTCACCGCGATTCGATCTACGGATACACTGAAGATCACGAACGCCTCACTTTTTTTAATCACGCCGCACTCGTACTCCTAAAACGCATCGGAGCACCGCCTGATATCGTCCATTTGAATGACTGGCATTGCGGTTTTGCGGCCGTCGAGATCGCCGAACTGCGGGGTTGGGACGCTTACTGGCAAGACACGCGAACCGTATTTTCCATTCACAACATGGCCTACCAGGGCGGCTTTGGGATGGACGAACTGTGGAAGCTCGGTTTCGGCAGCGATTCGGCACGGGCCGCTTTTTCGTTCAACGGTTACGCTTCGGCGATGAAGGCCGGTCTCGAAGTGTCGGACACGCTCTCGACCGTTTCCCGCCGTTATGCTCTCGAAATTCAAACACCGGAAAACGGCTACGGCCTCGACTGGCTCACGCGAAAGCGTGCGAACCGGCTAATCGGCATTACTAACGGCGTAGATTACGAGGTCTGGAATCCGGAAACAGATCCGGACCTGGCTGTGCATTTCAACCGCGATGATCTGATCGGGAAAAGCGAATGTAAGCGTGCGCTTTTAGAGGAATTTCGTCTGCCGGTCGATCTAGGCCGTCCCATCCTCGCGAACATCACTCGGTTGACTGAGCAGAAAGGGATCGACCTTATGATGCAAGTCGCGGGCGAGGTTCTGGCTGCCGGCGCGTACATAGTCTCTCTCGGGTCGGGTGAAAAGCAGTACGAGAACTTTTGGCAGCGGCTTCGTGACCACGCTCCGCAGCAGGTCGGCATCTATCGCGGTTACAGCGAGCCGCTGGCACATCGAATCGAAGCCGGCGCTGATATGTTCATGATGCCCTCGAAATTTGAGCCGTGTGGTTTGAATCAGATGTACTCCCTGCGCTACGGAACGGTGCCGATCGTGAGAGCGGTCGGCGGACTCGACGACACCGTGGAAAATTTCGACGCTGTGAACAAAATAGGCAACGGCTTCAAATTTGATGCGTACAGAGCCGAGGAATTTCTCGGAAAGCTTTACGAAGCGTTGTTTGCCTTCGCAGACGCCGACGAGTGGCGGCGAATTCAGCGAAACGGAATGGCCGTCGACAATTCCTGGGAAAACGCCGCGAGAAAGTATGTCGAGCTGTATGAGTGGACGACGTCCTAGTGTTTCAGGCTGTGACAATCCGGAGCTATGCTATCCGTTCAAATCGACGAAAATATAACGCTCGAATTACCGCAAACGCATCACGCCGAAGAGATAGCGGCGGTGGTTCGGAAAAATCTCGAACGTTTGCAGCTCTGGATGCCCTGGGCGGTTGACGATTATTCGGCCGAATCGGCGAGATTCTTTGCTCAGAATAATCTCAAAGTTTTTTCGGAAAACGGGTCGTTCGGCCTGCTGATAAAGTTTGACGGCAAGCTCGCTGGGTCGATCGGTTTTCATGATCTCGATAGGGTCAACCGTTCGGCAAACATCGGATACTGGATCGCGAAAGAGTTCGAAGGCCGCGGTATCGTGACACACTGCTGTCGGGTTTTGATCGATTACCTATTCGAATTGCTTGATCTGAACCGCGTACAGATCAACTGCAACGTCGAAAACAAGCGCAGCCGTGCGGTTCCCGAAAGGCTCGGTTTCACGCTCGAAGGCATCCAACGCCAAGGCGAATGGCTAAACGGCGAATTCCACGACTGGGCCATCTACGCGGTACTCAAAGAAGATTGGAAAAAGTGACTTGATCTCAAATGGATGACGATACACTGGCGGTCCTGACGGAATATGATCATTGTAATAATCGGTGCCCAGTGGGGCGATGAGGGAAAGGGGAAGGTCGTTGACCTTTTGGCGGACCGTTTCGATATTGTTTCGCGCTATCAGGGCGGGCACAATGCGGGGCATAGCGTCTATGTAGGCGATAGGGCGTTCGTGCTGCGGCTTTTGCCGTCCGGCATTATTCATCCCGACAAGACGTGCGTTCTGGGTAATGGCATGGTCATCGACCCGAAGGCGTTTTTCGAAGAGGTCGATCAGATCAAGCAGCAGGGAATCGAGGTCACGCCGGAACGGCTGAAGGTTTCGAGTCGCGCTCATCTGATCATGCCGTATCATCGGGCGCTTGATCACACTTCCGAGGAAAGGCTCGGCAACGAGAAGATCGGCACTACGCTGCGAGGCATCGGACCAGCCTATGAAGACAAAGCTGGGCGCCGCGGGATTCGTGTCGCGGATGCGATGTCGCCGGAGATATTAAAACTCCGGATCGAGCGAAATCTTGAGGAAGCGAACCGGATCATAGTTCTGTTCGGCCAACAGCCGTTGCGAGCCGATGAGATCCTCGGAGAAGTTTCACCGCTAGTCGAACGCCTACGGCCTTTCGTGTGTGAAACGTCCCATTTTCTTTCGGAGGCGCGCAAGCAGAACAAAAAGATCTTGCTGGAAGGCGCACAGGCGACGCTGCTTGACGTCGATCACGGAACTTATCCGTATGTCACATCTTCTAATCCGACGGCCGGCGGCGCGTCGGTGGGCGCCGGCATTCCACCCCACCACATAACGGGAGTTCTCGGAATCGTCCGGACATACGCAACGCGGGTCGGCGAAGGTCCATTCCCAACGGAAATGCTTGACGCTGAAGAAGATATGGCGAATCTCATCCGCAAACGCGGAAACGAATACGGCTCGGTCACAAAACGGCCCAGACGCTGCGGGTGGTTCGATGCAGTTGCAACGAGATACGCCGCCGAGCTCAACGGATTCGATTCCGTAGCGCTGACAAAGCTGGATGTGCTCGATGCCTTAGAAGAGATCCGAGTGTGCGTCGGGTACGAGATCGATGGAAAACGCGTTGACACATTTCCCGCGGTCTCCCACGACCTGAGAAAGATAAAGCCGATCTACGAGACGCTTGAGGGCTGGCAAAGTGAGACGGTGGGTGTCACCGACTTTGATAAGCTGCCGGCGAAAGCACAAGGCTATGTACGATTTCTTTCCGATCAAATCGGTGTCGAGATCGGTCTGATCTCCACCGGCCCCGAACGCGATCAAACTATCCTAATGAAGGAATCGGTTATGGAAGACTGGTTTAGGTAAAAGCGAAGGAGACAGCTGTACCAAGGGTCACGCTGGCTGTGTCCATTCAAAAAGCTATTGTTGATTTTGATTTCGGTAGCCTGCATTGTAAAATCTTCGCTTACGGTCCGATAGCTCAGTCGGTAGAGCAAGTGGCTTTTAACCACTGGGTCGCAGGTTCGAGTCCTGCTCGGATCACCAAATTTCGCAGGGCAACTAGAGCGTGATTTCGATCACGCTCTTTTGGTTTGCGTAAGAGGTGTCGCAAATCATCATTTCACGGTTATTTTTGACTGTATACCCACGATGTAACCGTCGCGAGCGCGAACGACGATATTCGGCCGGTCGACGCGCACCTTTATCGTTTTGCGCTGTCCGGGTTTTCCGATTTCGTCTGGCGAATATCCAATGTTGTATTGGCGTCGAAGCTCCTCCGCGATTCCTTCGAACGCGGCCGTGAGTCCGCCGGGCGATGCTTCCGGCCGAAAGACACGCCCTCCGGTGTAGGCGGCCAGTTCGTCCAGATACTTCTTGCCGACGGCATACTCCGCAGCGGTAGATGCGGGAACGATCACGTCATCTTCCGTTGAGCCGCCCGCGACTATTCCCCGGCGATTCTCCTCGTACGTGTTGTAGTAGATTGGAAATACAAGAACTTCGGATTCTTCAGCTCTATCGAGCGTCGAATCGTAGCTCGATTTGTGCGACGTGGTGTCAACGCCGTCGGTAAACAACACTATCGCCTTTCGGCCCGTCGTCTGAGCAAGCTTTTTCTTCAGGGAATAATCGACCGAATCGTAAAGGGAGGTCCCGTAGCCGAAATCCGCCTTTCGAATCGCCTTATTCAATCTAGTGCGGTCATTTGTTGCTTCACACAGGGTGTGCGTATTGCCGTCAAATTCGACGACAGCCACCTGATCCTGGGGCTCGAGAAGATTGACGAAGGCGATCGCGGCATCTTGTATCTCCTCGATGCGATATGCGGTCGACAGACTAGTGTCGAGGAGCAGGACAACCGTAAACGGTTTATCCGAAGAACCGAAATATTTGATCGGTTGCTCGACCCCGTCTTCGAAAATTTTGAAGTCCTTTTGCTGTAGGTTCGGTATGTATAGACCGTTTCGGTCGTAGACGGAAACGGGGACAGTTATTAAGTTCGAGTCGACCTTTACGACCTCATCGGTATCAGCGGGTGTAAGGGACGGTGAAGCGACCGGAGCTGAGGCGGTAGGAGCAGGAGATGTCTTTTGTTTAAGAGACTTGGAGACAGCCTCCTGACGGGCCTCCGGCGTAAATGCCCGCGGGCGTTTCGGCACCGGCGTCGATTCCGAAAACTCGGGAGCGGCTGAGACAACCTCAGCTGCAGTGGTCGGAGGAGCCTGCTGCACGTCAACCTTTCGTCCAGACTGAGCGCCGGCAAAAATCGCACCAAAAAGGATTATTACAAAGACTGCGAGAGAAATACTTTTCATCGTTCTCCGAGAAAATTTAATCCGCGTCGAGCGGGATTTTCTCAAGGAATTCACCGAGTACGCTGTTTCGGGTCAAGATACTGCCGAAGTCCGTCGCCGATAAAATTGAAAGCCAGAACTGTCAGCGCGATCGCCACGCCGGGGAAAAATAAGACGTGCGGATACACGGCGAAATACTGGCGAGCCTCTTCGATCATCGTTCCCCAACTCGGCGCCGGCGGCGGGATACCGAGTCCGAGAAACGACAGTGAGGCTTCCGACAGCACCGCTCCGGCCATTCCGAGCGACGCCTGTACGATAAGCGGCTGGATCGCGTTAGGCATGATGTGCGTAAAAAGTATTCGCATGTTTCCCGCACCCAAGGCCTTTGCTGCCTGCACGAAGTCATATTCGCGAACCTTCAGCACCTGGCCGCGCATTACACGGGCATATCCGACCCAGCCAATGATGCATAGGGCGAGTATTAGTTTTCCCAGCCCCGCACCTAGAAAGGCAACTAGCGCGATAGCGAGCAGCAAGCCGGGAAACGCCAAAAAGACGTTAAAAATATAGCCGGCGAGAATTTTATCGACCCAGCCGCCGTAAAATCCCGCGATAGCCCCGATAAACGTACCGAAAATAGTCGATACGAAAACGACCGTGATTCCGACCTCGAGTGAAATGCGGGCTCCAAAAATAACACGTGAAAAGACGTCACGTCCGAGCCCGTCAGTACCGAACCAATGTGCGGCAGAAGGCGATCGGAAACGCAATGCGAGATCCTGCGAAGTAACGTCGTGCGTGGCGATCCACGGCGCGAAGACCGCCGCGATAATGACGATCGCCGCGATAGCGAGGCCGATGTATGTAAGCCTGTTCACGAAAGTCGAATACGCGGATCGAGGCGGCGATAGACCATATCGGTAAGCGAATTGGCAACGATATACGTCACGCTTATCACTAGCACGCAACCCTGAACAAGACGATAATCCCGCTTGGCGATGCCGTCTTCGAGCAGCAGCAGCCCGAGCCCCTGCCAGCTGAATATCTTTTCGGTAATGATCGCACCAGCCAGAAGTACACCGAGCTGAAGGCCGAGGACGGTCACAACCGGTATCAGGCCGTTCTTCAGTACATGCTTGTAGACCACAGTACGCTCGCTCAGGCCCTTTGCCCGTGCCGTTCGGACATAATCTTCGCCAAGCTCTTCGATGACGCTGGAGCGGATCATTCGCGTAAGGATCGCGGAGAGTGCGGCGCCAAGCGTGACCGCCGGCAAGACGATGTCTTCCGGATGTGCGCTGCCAGTCGGCGAAAAAATACCGAGGTGAACCGCGAAGATGTAAACCAGGAACGGGCCGATGACAAATGTAGGAAGCGATATGCCGAGCAATGCGACAAAGGATGCAGCGTTATCGATAATGCCGTTTTTATTTGTGCCTGCGAGTACGCCGAGAGGCACGGCAATGGCGATCGCGACCAGCATTGACGCGAGTGCGAGTTCGATCGTCGAAGGATAGCGTTCGAGGATCATGTCGAGCACCGGCCGGTCCGTGCGGAAAGAGCGGCCCAGATCGCCGTGTAACAGACCCGAAAAATATTCAGAATAGCGATTGTCCGCACCGTTCCAAACAAATCCGTCCGAGTTTGTATAGGAAAAGAAAAATGCCGGCCGATCGAGTCCGTGTTTTGCGTTGAAATTCGCGATCTGTTCCGACGTCGCCGTCTCGCCCAGTATGGTCACCGCAGGCGAACCCGGAACAAGCTCGATGAGCAGCGTGACAAGCGACACCACCGTCCAGATTACGAGCAGCATGAGGGCAAGCTGCCGCACGATATTTAGGAGCTTGAATTTCATTCGAAAAAACGCCGGAGGCAATAAAATTCTATAATTTAACGAATTAGATAACAAACGTACGGCAGTCGCGTGGAGTTCGAACGGTGTCGGTAAAATTCATTTGATCAGATCTTCGTTCCGGTGTGAATAGCGGCAATTCCCCCTGTGAGATTGACATATGAAACGTCCGCGAATCCGGTTTGCTGCATCAGGGCGGCAAGCTTTTTTTGGTTCGGGAATTTCGAGACGGAATCGGGAAGATATTCGTAAGCTCCGCGCGAGCCGCTGACCGCGCCGCCGATTCGCGGAAGAATGTGTGAAAAGTAGAAATTGAAAATCGCGCCGAAACCGGGTACGGTCGGCGATGAAAATTCGAGTACGGCGACACGCCCTCCGGGCCGCAAAACGCGGCGCAGTTCTTGGAGCCCGTCTGCGAAGTTTGACAGGTTGCGAAGTCCGAATGCGATCGTGACCGCGTCGAAGGAATCGTCGGCAAAACCTAAACACATCGCGTCCGATTCGATGTAAGGAACTGCACGAACTTCGGCTGCATTCTTGCCCGCTGCAACCTCGAGCATTGGACGGCAAAAATCGGTGCCGAAGACACGTGCTTTAGCGTTTCGCTGCAGCTCGATCGAAAGGTCACCGGTGCCGCAGGCGACATCGAGCACGATGGCGTCCGTACGACAGAGCACATCTGCGAGCTGCTCTCGGACCAGCCGCCGCCAGCTCTTGTCGATGTTGATCGAGAGGACATGGTTGAGCAGGTCGTAGCGGCGGGCGATGCCGGAAAACATATCCCGCACAGCACGGGCGTGTGCGGTCTCGCTTGCATTTCGTTCTTCGGCCATCAGTTGGCAGCCTTTGCGGCAGCAGCGTCGTCGAATACGAGAACGTAAGCAACCGGTTCCTTTTGAAGGCGGTCGAGCACACGCTGAACATCGCCGATTGTTACGGCCTGCATAGCGTCGGACTGTGCCTGGACAGCCGGTAACTTGTAGGTGTCGGCGTCGAGCCAGGGATCGACAGGATCAGTCTGCGAGTGCAGTATGACCAGCTCGCGCTTGGCTGTTTCAAATTCATCTGCCGTGAGCGGTTTGCCCAGAGTGTTTTTTTCGTAGCCGTCGGTCACAGGCAACGCCATCTTATCGCCCTCGTGTTTTATTCTGCCGAGGTTCCAATCGGAAACGCCGAAAATAAACGCACCCGGAAGAGTGTTCGCTTCGATCCTGACAAAAGCGGCATGACCCTCGGTCGCTTTGAATCGCCGATCGAGGACGGATGCCAGGACGGCGGATGCGTAAAAGTCTTTGTCGCCGCGGGCGACGCCCCGGATCGCATAGCGAAATTCGCTTTTATTTGCGATCGGCGAATCGACGATTCGCATACCCGATTTTGGCGGGTCGGGCTGACGGAAGGTAGAGGGCGAGAGTTTGTCCGATTTTAGCCAACTGCCGAAATAGCGCCGTATCGCGCGGTATGTGAGGTCGACGTCGATATTGCCGGCGACAGCGAGCGTGGCATTGTCGGCGGTGAGAAATCGCTGCTTCATGTCGATCAGGTCGGCGAAGTCGATCTTACTGATCGAAGCCGGCGTGCCTTCCCTCGGGCGCCCATATGGAAACGTCCCGAAAAGCTGAGCAGCGGCCGCCGAATTGGCGACATAAACCGGATCCTGCATTAGCGACCGAAGACGCGCCAGGTGTACGGCCTTGAGCGACGCCGTCGTTTCCTTATCGATCGCTGGATTCGACACGGCTGTCGCGAGTGTTTCCAACAGCGAAAGTAGCTGATCGGGCATCGATGACGCGTTGATCTGTATGTAGTCGTAGCCGGTAATTATTTCGAGCTCGCCGCCGAGGTCTTCCTTGAAATAATCGCGGGCCGCTTCGGTCGGAAAAAGATTCTCGGCAAGCAGTTTCATTGCGCCTTCCTTGCCCTGCGGGTCGAATGCCGATCCGCTGTGTATTCGCATCCTCACGTTCACCCGCGCCGCCGCGGCGTCGTTCCACATGAGCACCTTCATTCCGTTCAAAAGCCTTTCCTGACGAGGCGCCCGCACGGCCGGCTGCCGCTGAGACGGAGCGATCACCACAAACGACAGTGCAGCGATCGTGACCACGCTCAGTTTCGTGAATAGAGTTCGAAAGTTCATCGTATAGAATATAGAGGCGAGCGAGATGCTAAACCGTTTAGTTGCGAAATTCCGCGAAAGTGTTGTCAGCCTTGGCAATAACGCCGACGTTTGCGGATGCATTTCGGAATGAAAATTTTAGGGGTCAATAGGCATCGCGTCAAACCAAAATAGCATCTATTCAGATTGAAAAAGCGAAGAAGGGGCCTCGTCATGATTCGCGGAAACCACTTACATTCACGTAAAAACGCGATATAATATTATATCAGACGAAAGCGTCGCCTGATCACCAACGACGGTTCGAGAGGCTGAAAAGATGGGAAAAATAGTTAAGTATTGCGGTTCTTGCGAAGAGGGCTTTGCCGAGAAGTTCACGTTCTGCCCAGGCTGCGGTTCCTCGCTGCAAGCCTTTGAGCTGAATCCGCTTACCGGTCAGTCGGAAGCGGTGCAGCCCGGGGTTGTAGAGCCCGATGCCGTCGAAGCGTCGGCTCCGCCTCCGCCGTCTTTTATAAGTGACGTACCGGCGAACGAAACGGTGGAGAGTATACCGGAGACCATTCCGGAATACTCTGCTGAGACCGGATCTGATGCCGCGTCCGAGGTTTCCGAGCCGATCGCCGATCGCGAACAAATCTATGAGAACGCGCCGGCCGCGAGTGACGCGTATTACCGGTCTGCGCCCGTTTATGCGGATGAGCCTCGCTACGCCACATCGGCATCGCCCAACGAGGACGGCTTTCACGTCACGGTCATCGAAGAAAAAAATTCAGGCCAACGAAATGTTTTGTTGCTCGGCTCGACATTTTTGATGCTCACTGTTGCGCTTGGCGCGACGATCGTTTCGCTCTTTAACAAGGCGATCGGCATGGAAGCGATCGGTGACGAAAGCTCGATCGCCGCGCTCCTTGACACCGTGCCGATGGTGGTCGTGGACGAGCCTAAGCCGAAGAAGGACAAGGAGAGCGGCGGCGGCGGCGGCGGCGGCCGCAACGAGAAGGAGCCTACAACGCTCGGCGATATGGCTAATCAAACCAAGGATCCGATCCGCCCGCCGGACGCCCATGTTCCGAGACTCGATAATCCATCGCTTGTGATGCCACCGGCCTCGACAAAAGGCGACAAGAAGTTCGAGCAGAAGTACAACAACTACGGGGATCCGAACGGTAAATTTCTTAATCTATCGAACGGCCCCGGAAGCGGCGGCGGTTTAGGAAGCGGCACCGGTACTGGGCAGGGTTCCGGCAGCGGAACGGGCGCCGGCAGCGGCAGCGGCTCGGGTTACGGCGGCGGCAATGGTAAGGGCAACGGAAACGGCGACAATGATGGAAACAGCAGTGGCCGTACGCCGCCTCCGCCTCCGACCGGAGTGACGACGGCTTTCAAGCTGATCGCTAAACCGAAGCCGGGTTATACCGACGAAGCACGCACCAATAATGTTCAAGGTCTGGTCAGGCTAAAAGTGACACTTCTCGCATCCGGCGGTGTCGGTTCGATCGTGCCCGTCTCGCGCCTCCCGCACGGTTTGACCGAGCAAGCTATCGCTGCCGCGAAGCAGATTCGCTTCGAGCCTAAGAAGGTCAACGGAGTTCCGGTATCAACCGTCGTAACCATGGAATACTCATTTACGATGTATTAAACCGGGACCGATCGAATTAAAAAAGAGGGCCTAATTTTAGGTCCTCTTTTCGTTTTAAATCGTGCGAGTTGATTAGATCGTATCGTCGTCAGATTTCGAATTTTCGTCCAGCTCGTACCTGTTTCGATCGCGTTTTTCGATCTTCTCGAGAAGGTCGAGGGGCTCGTTATCCTGAAAGTCAATGCCCATCGCATGAGCGTTTTCCTCGACGTTGGATTGATCGGGCGTCGGATTGTGGCCGAAGACCGACTCCGCGCCGGAGTCGTCAACGTCTTCCCACTCGGCATCGATATCGCCGCCGGAATCCGCGGGTGACGAATCGTTGTGTTCGCGAATACGTTCAAGCAGCTCCTGCGGAGCTTGGGGCACATGGGCGATCTCGTCGTCCATCATTTCCTTTATTTCCGGATCCGGAAGCGGTTCCTTTTCATAAAATTCCAATTCCTTTCCGGTCATAAAAGCATCCTCCATGATCAAGTCGATTTAACAAAGAATATCACACCGAAAACCCGCCGCGGTAAATCAAATAAAAACCACGGATTGCGACGAGGGAATTTCGAACCGCTTGCGGCAGCGAATATTCTTGCACATAAGCTGGTCGTCGATACGAACCATATAGTCGCGCGAGTTTTCAACCTGCGCTCGTTCGTGCTGGTTCATACGCGAGGTGTTTTGTTTTTTCTTCGTCCGTTTCATCCATCGGACGTCGTAATCGTTGCGTTCCCGGCAGTGCGGGCATGCAAAACTTGCCGTTTTGGTTTCCTGGCGCTCGTCAAAAATATCGCGTTCATGCATATGCGAATATTGTAGCCTTTTTACAAAGGCAGCGTTAAATGCTTTTTAGCAATGAGCGGTCAGGATAAGGACGGCAATTTGCGGAGGTACTCAAAGCTGAAGATGCCCGTGTCGTGTTCGTCGGAGAAGTGAAAGTTCAGAGCGTAGCGGCCGACAATGGAAATATGTGCGAAGCTGAGATCATCCGGGACACTTTGTTCCTTTAGCATCTTTTCGCCGGTCCACTCATTTACGCAGCCGGCGCATGGGCACGCTCGCCGAAGCTGCGCGGCTTCGTAACGTGTTTCAGTTCCGTCGGACCATTCGATCGAGACGGCGCTGTCGGATTCTTCGATTATTTGCGTGGGCTCGGTCATTCGGCGTATTTGCCGTTGAGGTATGACTGCAGCGTCGCCGGCTCGATGTCGTAATGAGATGCGGAATATACCGGCTTGCCGCCGACGAGCACGATCGCCTGCGGCGATTCATGGCGAATTCCCGTGCGGCTTGCGATCTCCATTGCCAGCGGCCGCTGGGTCTGCATCGAGATAACGTGTATATCGCCGTCGATGATTGAAACGTCGTGCATCACGCCGGCACTTATCCCGCACGTCGAGCTGTGTTTGAACAGGACGACGGAGCGATCGCTCGAGGCTTCGAACAGCTGTGATAGCTGCTCACCGGATTCGACCCTGATAAAATTTGTCGGCATAGTCTTATCTTCCCTGATACGCGCTCGGAGGCGGTGGATTGTAATTCATCCCCGAACTCAAAGAAGGAAAGACTCTTCTGTAAGCAACAACGTTGCCCGCGATTATTATGGGTATCACGAAATAAACGCCGACACACAGCGCCAGATATCCGACGAACACAAGTCCGAAGTTGACCGCGATCAGCCCAGCAACACCCCCAAGGTTCTGCCAAACCGCGCGTGCGCTCGTAGTCATTGCCTGGATACCGCCGAGATTCCTATCGACAATAAGAGGGAACGCGAACATCAGCAGCGTGTGAAAACAAACCATCAAAAGGAGAAATACCAAGTCGGCAAATCCAACGACGACCAGCAATCCCATCATGCCGCCGCCGGTCTGCGAACCAAGGACAACGGCTCCGAGCATCGAGATATTGTAAAAAACGAAGATGGGCACCACGATGAAAAGCGTCACTACTAGGCCGGGGCCGAAATACTGCATTCCTTTCCAGAGATCATCGAATGAGGCGGGCCAGCCGTCGATCTTTCGCAAAAACGCGTAAAAAATGCCGCAGATCATCGCGCCGAAAAGAATGTACATCGTTATTCCGCCCAGAATCGCTCCCACGAAAGCGATGGCGAACAGCAACCAATAATCGCTTTTTATAAGCTCCCAGCCTTCCTTCACGCACTCGACCGGGCTGATGACGCCCGTTCGGAATTCGGTATTTTGCATTGCTTTGTTTTTTTCGCTGTTGCCTAGCCGTTATAGATCTTCGTCAGATAATCATCTACCATGCGGTCGCTGGAAAACATAGGCGTCAGCGTGGCGATCGAGTTTTTCATTCGCCGAACCCAATCGGCGGGAATTCCATTTTCATCGAGATCATGGAAAGCGGGAACGATAACGTTTTCGAGCGTGCTGTAAAGCGCTTCCGCGTCCGCGGCGTCGATCTCAGGGGAATCGCCTTCGGGTCCGAGGCCGCCGATCGCGAAACCATTGTCGCCATTATGTCCCTCGATCCACCAACCATCGAGCACAGAAAAATTCAGAGCGCCGTTCATCGCAGCTTTGATGCCGCTGGTTCCGCTTGCTTCGAGCGGGCGGCGGGGAACGTTCATCCAGACATCGACTCCATGTACCAGATATCGGGCGACCTCCTGATCGTAATCCTCGATGAAGACCGCACGCTTCTGCCAGTTTGAATCATGATTGATACTCATCAGATCTCGAAGTATCGCTTTGGCGGTCTTGTCCTGCGGGTGAGCTTTTCCGGCAAAGACGAACTGAATCGGACGCTCCGGGTTATCGACCAGCCGAAGCAGTCGATCGAGATCGGAGACGAGCAGGTCCCAGCGCTTATAGGCCGCGACGCGGCGGGCGAATCCGATAGTTAAAGCCTTTGGCGAAAATAGCTCGCGCGTGTCGGAGCGTTCGTTGATGGTATCGCGAGCACCAGTATCGTTTGCGGCTGTGCGTGCGCGAATGAACGCGATCAGCAAGTCCTTTAGCCGTGCGTGTGCGGACCAGATATCAGCGTCCGGAATGCTGGCGACCGCATGTTTCCATTTTGCCGCATCGCGAGTTGTCTCACACCAATCGGCGCCGATGTGGCGTGAGAAAAGGTCCTGAAAAACCGGCGCGATCCACGTCGGCGCATGAACGCCGTTCGTTACGTGTGTGATCGGTACATCACCGCTCGACCGTGAACCGGGAAACATTTTCAGCCACAGCTCACGCGAAACCTCGCCATGCTTTTCGCTCACGCCATTGGCCGAGCGGCACATGCGGATGGCGAGCGGCGTCATACCGAAAAATTCATTATCGTTTGCCGGATCGGTGCGGCCAAGGTCGAGAAACTCGTCACGCGATATTTTCAGCGACTCGATATAATCCGAGCTGAAACAAGCTTGGAGAATCTGCGGGTCGAACGCGTCGTTTCCCGCATCCACAGGCGTATGGGTCGTGAACACGCACTTCGGACGAACTGCGGCGATCGCGCCCTGAAAATTGGCCTCAGGTTTCGATTCGAGAAATTCGCGGGCAAGTTCGAGCGTTAAAAAAGCCGAGTGGCCTTCGTTCAAATGATAAACCGAGGGCGAAATACCGAGCTTTCTAAGCAGCCGAACGCCGCCGATGCCGAGAACTTTTTCCTGCACTACCCGCGTCTCAGCATCACCGCCGTATAGATGACCGGTGATCATCCGATCGACGTCTGAATTTTCCGGGATGTTCGTGTCGAGAAGATAAAGCGAGATCCGTCCGACTCTCGCGAGCCACGCCTGCGCATTCACCTGGCGTTCGCGGATATGGACGGTGACGGAGATTCGACTACCGGCGGAATCGACGACCGGTGTAAGTGCGAGTTCAGACGCGAACACATCCTGATAGTTTTCTTCCTGCAAACCCTCATGCGAGATGCTTTGGCGAAAGTATCCGAAGCGATAGAGCAATCCGATGGCAGAAAGCGGCACGTTTAGATCGCTCGAGGATTTTAGATGGTCGCCGGCGAGAATACCCAGACCGCCGGAATAATTCGGCAGTGAATTGTGAACACCGTATTCGGCACAGAAATAGGCGGCCGGTGCGGCCTTTGTCACGCGGCCGCTAGCAACTGGTTCGGCAGCGGTATATTCCGCGAGACGGCAAGCGAAAGTCCGGAGACGGGTTAAGTAATCGGCATCAGCCGCACGCTGCGAGAGTAGCAGCCCGCTAATGCGATCCAACAAAAGCCGCGGATTCTGTTCGCATTCCAGCCAAAGGCCGGGATCGAGGTCGCGAAAAACGTCGATACCGCCGGGCAGCCAACTCCAGGCGAAGTTCAGGGAAATGGCGTCAAGCGACCGCAGTTCAGCTGGCAAAGTTCGCCGCAGGTTAAAGTCATTTCGAAAAATTTGATTATCGTTTGTCCCGGTCAGGTCGATCTGCTGTTGTACCGCTTGCTGCATAAAGTCCGGCTGGGCAGCCGCGATCTCCGTCATATTTTGGTTTAGCTGCTGATTCTGTCGGTAAAAAGTCTTGCCAAACTATAAACCAAGGGCGGCGGAACGGCAATTTGCAGCGGCTAGAGTCCCGAGCTCTCCAGAAAGACCTGTTGGTCGGAATCGTGGAAGAAAACGAGGCGAACCTCTTCGATCGTTGGCTGTTTCGAAATGAATTCCGAGATCGCCCGTGCCGACACAGCGGCCGCACGATCTTTTGGAAACCTATAAACGCCGGTGGAAACCGACGGAAAGGCGATTGTCTTTAGGCCTTCGGAAACCGCAAGAATCAACGCATTTTTATACGCAGATGCCAGAACTTCGTCATCGTGTCCGGCGTTCAAACCGTATTTGGGCCCCACAACGTGGATCACGTATCTCGCCGGGAGATTCCCGGCTGTCGTGATAACGGCTTCGCCAGGTGGAAGACCAGCGGAATAAGTGGTGGCGCGAATTCGGCGGCACTCGGCCAAAATTGCCGGGCCGCCCTTGGAATGGATCGCCCCATCAACGCCGCCGCCGCCCAAAAGGGACGAATTCGCCGCATTGACTATCGCGTCGGTAGGTTCGGCAGTAATGTCGCCCGTTTTTACGATCAGACGACCGTCTAAAAATGTCTGCTGCATTCAACAAATTTATAGCGTTTCGTTTCTTGTGAGCAACTCGTGGGCCGGCATGGACGACAATTGGGAGTGGGGTCAAAGCGCGACCTAGTTCGCGACGGTAGTCCTTTTGAGCGGCATCTTTCCTCGCTTAAGTTGTCATAACGCTTTGTTCGACTGGAAAAGTTTTACCTTTCTTGTTAGTCCCAGTGAATTTCCGTAAGATTCTTTGTTTGAAGTATAGGCGGTCAGCTCGCAGTGCGCACCACGCTGACGATCCTCATTTATGAAGTTGAATATAATTCCCGTTAAGTGGTCAGAAGCCGGCGTCGAAATGCTCGATCAGCGTCGGCTTCCGACCGTCGAAAAGTGGCTAACCCTTCGGTCATACAGCGAGGTCGCAGACGCCATTCGCGATATGGTCGTACGCGGCGCTCCGGCCATCGGCGTTTCGGCGGCGTACGGAGTAGCTCTCGGTGCCAAGCAGTTTGTCGGCACGAATGTCGACGATCTCGAAGAAGAGATCGAATATATCTCGGAGGTGTTGGGCAAAACGCGGCCCACGGCGGTCAATCTTTTTTGGGCGCTCGATCGAATGAAGCGAACGTTTCAAAAGGCAAAGGCGGATGGCAAAACAGTCAGCGAGATAAAACAGATACTCGTCAGCGATTCCAAGGCAATTCACGACGAGGACATTGAATCCCAGCGATTGATAGCGAAATTCGGCGGCGAGCTGATCGAAGACAACTCGACGGTATTGACGCATTGCAATGCAGGTGCTTTGGCAACCGGCGGCATCTGGGGAACCGCATTGGGCGTTATTCGCGGAGCAGTCGATCAGGGTAAAAATATCTCGGTGATAGCCGACGAAACCCGCCCTTACATGCAGGGCTCGCGCCTGACGGCGTGGGAGCTGATGCAGGACGATATTCCGGTGACACTGATCACCGATAACATGAGCGGTCACGTGATGAGCAAAGGCCAAGTCCAGGCCGTAGTTGTCGGCTCAGATAGAATCGCTGCGAACGGCGACGTCGCCAATAAGATCGGAACATATATGGTGGCCGTCCTCGCGCGACAGCACGGAATTCCTTTCTACGTTGCCGCCCCGCTGTCGACAGTCGATATGAATTGCCCGAACGGCGACGAAATACCTATTGAGGAACGGAATATTCGCGAGGTCACGCACGTCCACGATATTCAGCTTGCGCCGGACGGCGTCGACGTCAGCAACTATGCTTTTGACGTGACGCCGAATGAATTTGTCACGGCTATAATCACGGAGAAAGGCGTGGCACGAGCACCTTATACGGAAAGCCTGAAAAAGCAGTTCGAACAGTGATCCTTTTACTACGGTTCTGTCACCGGCGTATTTGAACCGTTTCCTTCTGATATACTTTTCGAGGAGCCGAATTCCCAAATATTAGTAATGAGCCAGTACCTTTTCTCGTATGGAACGCTTCAGTCATCCGAGGTACAGTTGGCTCTTTTCGGCCGCGAGTTGAACGGTGCGGCGGACGAGCTTCCCGGTTATCGTAAGCTTGAGGTTGAGATCGACGACGAACGATTCGTTTCGAAGCTACAGTCAACGGCCGTTGTCTCCGAAACGCCGGCGACGTTGTCGAAGGAACTGCTTTTGAAATATCTTCGAAGGAATTATTAACGCTCGACAAATACGAACCTCGTTCGTATTTGCGGCGGCAGGTGGTTCTTAGGTCCGGTAAGAACGCGTGGTTGTACACGTCCGGCGAAGTCAGTAAATAGTCTTTGATCAATATGAACGAACGCGAACAGATCGAAATGGATGTGCTCTTTGTCGGCGCGGGACCGGCGAATCTCGCGGCCGCACTCCATCTGAAGAGTTATGCGCGCGAGCACGACGAAGCGATAGAGAAAGGAAGGCCGGGCCGAAAGATCGGTGATCTCGAGATAGCGATAATCGAAAAAGGTTCGTTTGTCGGCGCGCATATTCTGTCCGGTGCCGTGATGGACCCGATTGCGATCCGCGAACTTATGCCCGATTTTCTCGAGCAAGGCTTTCCTGTCGATTCAGTCGTTACCGAGGATGCGTTTTGGTATCTCACTTCCACAGGCGCGCTCAGAGCTCCGATCGTTCCGCCGCCGCTGAAAAACAAAGGAAAATACATCGTCTCGCTGAGCCGCGTTTGCGAATGGCTCGCGGGTAAATGCGAAGAGACAGGTATTAATATATTTCCCGAATTTCCGGCCACCGACGTGCTATACGATGACGAGGAACGTGTCATCGGCGTAAGGACGGGCGACAAGGGAATCGACAAGGAGGGAAATAAGAAAGGGAATTTCGAGCCGGGTGTCGAAATTTTGGCCAAGGTAACGGTGCTCGGCGAAGGCTCGCGAGGATCACTAGCCAAGCAGTTGACGGCGCGTTTGGGGCTCGACAACGGTAAGGAGCCGCAAGTATTCTCGATCGGCGTCAAAGAATTGTGGGAAGTGACTGAGGGCAGCTTTGCAGAAGGGCGTGTTGTGCACACTCTTGGATTTCCGTCGGATTCGCGAACCTACGGCGGCGGCTGGATCTACGGCCTCAAAAATAACTCGATCAGCATCGGCTATGTAACTGGTCTCGATTACGAAGATCCCTTGATCGATCCGCATGCCGAATTTCAGAAATTCAAGACGCATCCGAAGGTCGCCGAAATACTTAAGGGCGGCAAAATGATCAAATACGGCGCCAAATCCATCAATGCCGGCGGATATTACACGATGCCGAAACTCTACGCAGATGGCGTTATGTTGATCGGCGACTGCGCTTCGTTTCTGAACGGCCAGCGGATCAAGGGAATCCACACGGCTATGAAATCGGGAATGCTCGCCGCGGAGACGATCGTTTCAGCGTTCGACCAGGAAGATTTCTCCGAGAAAATATTAAAGAAGTTCGCCGACAAAGTAAGCGGCAGCTGGATCTACGACGAGCTGTATCCGGTCCGTAATTTTCATGCGTCGTTTCAAAGCGGGCGGTGGTCAGCCTTGCTCAACAGCGGACTGCAGTTCGTCACAGGCGGAATGGCTTGGGGCTTTATGCCACTTGAGCATCATGTCGCCGGCCACGAGCGCATGCAGACACTTGCGGAGAGCAAGGGCGTTCACGGATCATTCGGACCGAATGATCATCTCAATTCGGGTGAGCGTTACGGCGATCTCAAATTCGATAAACAGTTGACGTTCGATAAGGTTACCGACGTGTTCCACGCCGGCGTCGCTCACAATGAGGATCAGCCATCGCATCTTCACGTGCTCGATACCGAGATCTGTGCGACACGCTGTAGCGAGGAATACGGCAATCCGTGTCAGCGATTTTGTCCCGCGGCCGTATACGAAATGGAACAGAACGCGAAAAGCGGCCGCCGCGAGCTGAAAGTGAACTTCTCAAACTGCGTACACTGCAAGACGTGCGACATTGCCGATCCGTATCAGATCATCAATTGGGTAACTCCCGAGGGCGGAGGCGGACCGAACTACAAAGGTATGTGAGCTGACTTGTTATCGAATCTAAACGAGCCGAACGGGAGCGCTTCTCTTTAGGCACAGATATTGCCACAGTACAGTGTCGGAAGGGTACGAACGTTTCAATTTAGTACAAGACTAAAAACGGAGGAGTTATGGCAATTTTTAATAAGGACGAGGCAGAAGGTAAGTACGATCAGGCAAAGGGCACGGTCAAAGACAAGGTCGGTGAATGGACCGGCAACGACCGCCTCGAAGCAGAAGGCGAAGCCGACCGTGCTTCGGGCGAAACACAGGAAACGTGGGGCAAGTTCAAGCGAGGAGTCTCGGAAACGGTAGATTCCGTCGGCGAAGCGATCCGCGACGTCGGGAAACGTGCGAACGACTAAAAACGAAAAAAGGCCGTCCTCGAGGGCGGCCTTTTTATTACAAAACGAAAACGATTATTTCTGTGTCGCCGCGCTTTCTGCCGATTCGAGAATTTCGAAATTCACTTTCCGGTTTTGGATCTCTTTCAACGCTACACGTGTTGGTTTGCTCTTGCGTGTGTCGATGTCCACGCGTGAGATCGCACCTCGCTGAAGCTGTTTGCTTCGCTGGGCCGCGAGAATGATCATCCGGTATTTCGAATCGATCTCAGGCGGATTAATAACTTCTTCGTCGATTTCGATCTCTTCTTCGGGCTGTTGTTTAGCGGCCATAAAAAATCCTTGTCTCCGGTTCAAATGGTTTTCGATTCCTCGAAACTATCTAGAATACCGCGAATCGCCCCTTCCTGTCGAGCCCGCTTTTGCCTTTCTCCTTGGATTATTGCCGCCAGGCGGTTGGCCGCCGAATCGGCAACATCGTTAATTACGATATATTCGAACATCGTATACTGCGAGACCTCGAAAAAAGAATTGCGGAGCCGCAGCTTTAAATCTTCTATTCCTTCCGTTGCTCGAGATGTCAGGCGTGCGCGAAGCACGTCAAAAGACGGCGGCATTATAAAAATACTGACGGTGTCAGGAGCACGTTTGAGAACCCAGCCCGCGCCTTGGACGTCGATCTCAAGGATCACGTCCTTTCCGGTATCGGTGATCTCCTTTACATGCTCGAGGGATGTTCCATAGAAATTGCCGTGAACCTCGGCATATTCCAGGAATCTACCCGCGTTCATCTGTCGCTGAAACTCGTCGCGCGAAACGAAATGATAATGCTCGCCATCAACCTCGCCGGTACGCGGCAAACGCGTTGTCAGCGAGACGGAGTAACCAAGATCAGGCACGCGGCCGAGCACGGCCTGGATCAGAGTGCCTTTTCCGCCGCCTGAAGGCGAACTGATAATTACCAGATTTCCTTGCATAATCGCGTGCCGCGGATCCGGCATTGGTCGAGTCTATTCGACGTTCTGTACCTGTTCGCGGATCTTTTCGATATCGCTCTTTATCGCCAGAGCGTTTTCCTTAACGGTCATGTTATTCGTTTTCGATGTGATCGTATTCGCCTCGCGGTTGAGCTCTTGTGTTAAAAAATCCAGACGTTTTCCGACCTCTTTTTCCTCGGACATAATCGAGCGAAAATGTTCGATATGCGTCTGCAGCCGAGCGATCTCTTCTGAAATATCGGCGCGATCCGAGAGATATGCGACCTCTTGAGCAAGCCGGCCTTGATCAATGTCGATATGAGCCTCGGCTTTCGCGATCATTTCTTCGACACGTTTTGTCAATCGCACGCGGTATTCCTCGCCGATATTTGATGCCTCGATGACTATCGGATCGAGATGTTTTTCGATGTCGCTCAATCGTGACGCAAGTTCCGTCATAAGCATCCCGCCTTCGCTCTCGCGCATTTTTTCAAGATCGTCGAGAGCGTTCTGAACAGCCGTTTCCACGCCCGCGGCAAACTCTGCGCCGAGATCATCCTTCTTCGGTACGAGGACATTGGGCAGCCGAGCGATCACGTTAAGATCCGGCTCGCCCGTCAGCTCGAATTCGGACTGCATTTTCTTCATCGCCGAGATGTATCCCGCGATCATCGGCCGGTTTAGTTCGTAATTAATCTCGTCCGTTCGCTCGTACTGAAGATTTACTTCGACGCGACCGCGGGACAGACGATTACCGATGATCCGTTTGATAGTATTTTCGAGTGCCTGCATTTCGCTAGACAGCCGAAGATTGATATCGAGAAAACGGTTGTTAACGGTCTTAAGCTCGACCGATATTGAAAAAGTTTGGGCCGCCAAACTTCCGCGGCCAAAGCCCGTCATTGATCGCATATATTAATTAATCAGACCCGCGGTTCGATCAGGATCTGTTCCTCATCCGCAAACTGTAATTCGTAAAGACGCTTGTATTTGCCGCCCGCGGAAAGCAATTCGGAATGCGTCCCCGTTTCGACGATGCGACCGCGTTCCATCACGACGATCCGGTCCGCACGCCGGACGGTTGAGAGGCGATGTGCGATCACGATCGATGTCTTGTTTTCCATCAAATTTGCGAGAGCTTTTTGGACAAGCCGCTCCGACTCGGCGTCGAGCGCCGATGTAGCTTCGTCGAGTATAAGCACTGGAGCGTCGATCAGTACGGCGCGTGCGATGGCGATCCGCTGCCGCTGCCCGCCGGAAAGAAAGACGCCGCGTTCACCGACCATCGTATCGTATTTTTCCGGCAGTTCATCGATGAAATCATCGGCAAAGGCGATCCGTGCAGCCTCGGCTATCTCCGTGTAGGTTGCATCCGGCCTACCGTACGAGATGTTGTACTGGACCGTATCATTGAAAAGAACTGTCTCCTGGGTGACGAGCGCGATATGCCGCCGCAGGCTCCCGATCCGGGTGTCACGGAGATCGATACCATCCCAAAGGATCGAGCCCTCCGTTGGATCATAAAGACGCTGAACGAGCTTGATCAGGCTCGACTTGCCGCCGCCGCTTTCGCCGACGAGAGCGACCATCTCACCTTTCCGGATCTCGAGGGACACATCATCGATGATCTTTTTCGGATCGCTATTATAGTTAAAAGCGACATGCTGCAGTTCGATCGAGTGCCGTAGGTCACCGAGATCGCAAGCGGCCGCTTTTTCGGGAAGCACGTCGTCCTCGTCCATCACACTCCACACATCCTTTGCCGCCGCGAATGCTTTTGCGATCTCGTTATGCTGGCGCGAGATCTTTCGCATCGGATCGTAACTGCGGAAAAGAAAAAAGAGGAACGTAAAGAATTGCGCGGCGTCCATTCGATTCGCATTGATCTCGCGCAGGCCGAAATAGAAAAGCACGAGCATCGTGATCGTGCCGATGATATCGATCGTCGGCGGCGAAGTGGCGGCAATTCGCCCCGAGCGGAGATTGGCCCGAGCGATGACGTTTGCAACGCGGGAAAACCGGCCCTGTTCGCGGACCTCCGCGGAATAGGCTTTGACGATCGTTTGATTAGCGAGCGTTTCCTGGGCCGTGTCGGTCAGGAGCTTATTGCCCTCGAACGATTCTTCTGCAAGTTTTCGAAGTGCCTTGCTGAACTTCGTCGTAAGAAACGCGATGATGGGCGCGATGATAAAAGCACCGAGCATCAGCCGCCAATTAAAGTAAAACGCCGCCGCCAGAAAGAACGTCAGCATAAAGCTCTCACGCAATACGTCGCGTAGGTTCGACGAAACCGCGAGCTCGATCGCGGAGCAGCTTACGACAAGACGCGATACCAAGAAGTTTGTTCTGTGTTTCTCGAAAAAAACGGCCGATTGGCTGAGAAGGTGATCGTATAGCTGCTTGCGGAGGTCAAGCACCGCGGCCTGGCCGATCTTGGCCATCAGATATGAGGAAAAATATTCCGCAATTCCTTTACAGATCGTAAACCCAAGAAGCAGGCCTGAGATGACCGTCCATGCCTTGAACCAATCATCACGCGGTATCAGGCTATGCAGATCGAAAAGTGTTTTCGATTTCGTAGGATTTGGGAGGAATTGATCGAAGATCGGCACGAGCAGAGCACCCGTCGCGGTCTCGAAAACCGCCACCATCACCATCGCGACGATAGCGATGACAAAAGTAAGCCAGTGGGGCTTTACGTATTTAAGAAGGCGCCTGAGGTCGTCCATCGTATGTTAAATATTCGAATATACTTTACCTCTGCGGGCGATGTCCAAAAGCGTCGAAATTTGCAACTCGCCTTTGAAATATGGCATCTTTTTCATAGCGCGTCTTTCCGGAGTCCTACATATGACAATTTTGGAAGCCCTCAAGCTGAATCTGCTGGCAGTGTTCTGCGTATTTGCTGGTGTCGCCGGCGTTTGCGGTCAGACGGACTCACCGCGGCGGACGACCGCGATAACGTACCCGCTTGACGAACCCGTAATTGTGCAGTTTCGCGGAACGACACGATTTCCGAGAATGAAGGGCGAGGCACGAATCAAACGCACGAGCCGAAACGGAAGCGAGATCGAGCTTTCGGTTTCAAAGATGCCCAGGCCCTTCGAGCTCGGAGCCGGTTACGCGACGTATGTTTTGTGGGCGATATCGCCTGACGGACAGGCCGATAATCTCGGCGAAATAAAACGGCGGGGCTTTTTCGAATTCGATTCCAAGATCAGCGTCACCACGAAATTGCAGACATTCGCTTTGATAATTACAGCCGAGCCGCACTTCCTCGTTCGCCGTCCGAGCCAGGAGATAATGCTCGAAAATCTCTCGCCGTACGCGACTAGCGGAAAAACGATCGCAACGACACCGGCGATCCAATATTTTGGAAACTCCAGTGATTATTTTCGTGACACGCGTACGCCGGAGATCGCCGAAGTCGATTATTCGAAGACTCCGTCCGCGATTCTTCAGGCGAAGCAGGCAGTCGCTCTGGCTCGATACGCCGGCGCGGACCGCGATGCCGTCGATGAGCTTCGCGAAGCCGAGACACTCCTGAAAAATGCCGAAGATTCGTGGAAAGCCGGGCGCGACGAGGACCTCGTCGACATCTCCGCACGCAAATCGATCGGTGCGTCCGTAAAGGCCGAAGAAGCCGCCAACGTACGTAAGAACGCCCGCGAAAAACGAAACGAAAAGATTCGCTCGGACGCGGAGGCACGACAAGCCGAGGACCGGTTCACCGATGCGCAAAGTCAGATAGAGAGCTTGCGGTCCGACCTTGCGGCCGAAACTCGCAGTCGGGAATTGGCCGAACGCGATGTGCAGAACTACACGACGCAGATGCGCGAGCTGCGCGATGAGAACGGGCGTCTCCGGGAAGAACTTGGAAAGATCCGCCTGGAAGCGGAAAACGCAAAGACAAAGCTCGATACCTTTGAATCCGAGCGACAAGTCGCCGATGCGCAGAACGCGCGGAAGGCGCGGCTAGACGCACTGCAAACAAATCGCGCGGCACTTATTCAGTCGCTGAAGAAGATCGGCACAGTCGCCTCGACCGATCGCGGCATTGCCGTGACAGTGCCGGAAAATCTTTGGGCCGCCGTTCGCGAACCGGGCTTTGCATTGAGTGCTGACGCGAAGCTAGCCGACCTCGGCGAGATTCTGACAGCAAACCCCGACTACCGCGTTCTGATCGAATCGCATACCGATAGTCGCGGCGTGGCTGATGAATTGACGTCGCTTACCGAGCAGCGCGCCCGGGCGATCGCGGACCGTTTGACCGGGCTTGGAGTACCCGCGGTCCGCATCGAGGCCAAGGGCTTTGGGGGTTCTGTTCCGGTCGCAGCCAATACCACCACCGCCGGCCGGGCGCGCAATCGCCGCGTACAGATCACTTTGATCCCGGCGGTAGAACAGTGATCGAAATTGCGACTTTGGTTTCGCGCCGGCACCTGATGCCGGGCAAAAGCCGTGCATATATTCGTACGTTATTTTAGGAATTTCTCGGATCCGTAACTACGCTGGAATTTGAAATGAGAGCTTTTATCCATCGACGGTATATTTTGTTTATTCTTGTCGCCGTCTTCGCGGCCGCTTCCGCGTACCTTTTTTCTGATACGAAGAAGCAGTCGGCGCAGGCAGCGCCCGAGAAACCGCAGCGCGGGTCGCGATTCGAAAAATTTCGCAATGCAGACGCCGTAACAGCCGAGCTGAAAAAAAGATCGAATGAGCTGATCCGCGTCGAGATCAACTCACTAGAAGACCGCCGAAAGGCCGAGCGTGCGGGAACTATCGTCGAGGATTTTGCGTCGTTCGTGACGTTGTCGAAAAGCAAAACGGCCGACATTCGATCGTCGGGCCTTCGATTTAGGAAGATAGATACGTCTATAGACCTTCCGGGCGCCAAGTTCGATCCGATTTCGGAAACGCGGCCCGAGACGGTAGCACCTAACTCGAACGATCTTCCGGCCGGGGGAGACTATTATATTGTTCAATTCGGCGGCACCGCGAACGGAGAATGGATCGAAAGTTTGAAAGATGCGGGCGTCGAGGTTTTGCAATATGTTCCGAATGACTCATTTCTCGTGTACGGCGACGGAGCAGCGGTCGCGAAAGTCGCGGGCCATTCGCGAGTTCGCTGGACGGGAAGGTACACCGCGTCGCATAAGATCCCCGATCAGCTGAAAGATCAGATCGCAGCCGCGAAATCGGGTTCGGCGGCGGGGTCGGGGGGGTCGCGGATCGAGACAACATCAGCGGGAAGTTCGATTTTTGACGTCGCTGTTTTCGCGCGTGCTGATGCCGATCGCGTAGCCGCCGAGATCGCGAACACCGCGGGCGGGCGTGTCGTGCAAGTAAGCCGTCTGCCGCATAACTTCTTTAATATTATTCGCGTCGAAATGCCGGCGGACCGCGTCGAAGCGGTCGCGGATCTGAAAGATATAGTTCGGATCGATGCGTCGTCAAAGCCTGTCGCCGAAGACGAACGCGCGGCGGATATCGTCGCCGGAAATTATTCAAATACCACAACCATAATCGGACCGGGTTACGCTCCGCTTTCGCAGTTTGGCGTTGACGGCCAGGGCGTCACGGTATCGATGGTCGACGACGGCGTTTCCATTCCGGTGAACGGCGGTTTGTATATTACATCGGCAAACACGATCAACGGCCCGCTGCGCGGAGCGGCCGCTGGAGCGACCGGCGGACATGGCCATCTGAATGCCAGCATCGTGGCAGGTTCTACACCTTTCGGTCCGCTTGATCCGCTTGGCTACAACTACGGCGTCGGCGTGGCTCCTGCGGCAAATATAATAAATATTCCGCTTCTTGTTTCCGGCTATTCCGGTTCGGATTCCGATCCTTACAACGACACGGTTACGACGGCCGGTCCGAACGGCGTCAACGGTTTCATTAGTAACAACAGTTGGGGGGCGGGAACTAACGGCAACGCTTACGATTCGTTCGCGGCTCTGTTCGACGGCATCGTTCGCGACGCTTCGTACGGCCCGACGATCGATCCCCTATTGCTCGTATTCTCCGCCGGAAATTCCGGACCGGGCGCATTGAGTCTGACGCGTCCTAAAGCGGCGAAGAATATAATCTCAGTCGGCAACTCCGAAAATCTTCGGATGGAATTTGGGTCGACAAATGCCAACAACATCGACGATCTGCGGAGCAGTTCGAGCCGGGGTCCAACCGCCGATGGCAGGATCAAGCCGGATATCACGGCTCCGGGTTCATACATAACTGGCAGCCGTGCAGGCGACTGCAGCAGCGTGACGAATTGTTTCGACGCGAATCATGTTTACAGCATCGGCACCTCGCATTCGGCGCCGCAGGTTGCGGGTGCGGCAGCACTTTTCACGGAGTTTTGGAAAAACGGGCACGCCGGCCAGAATCCGAGTCCTGCGCTCATAAAAGCCGCCATCCTCGATACGGGTCAGGAAATGAACGGGCTGAATACAACGGCATCGATTCCGAACGGCGCAGAGGGCTGGGGACGCATAAACATGAAATATATGTTGAACACGGGCGTTCCGATGAAGTATGTGAACGAGACCGCGGAGTTGGTAAACGTCGGCGAGAACTACACATTCGGCGGAGTCGTCGGCGATGCGTCAAAGCCGCTTCGGATCTCTCTAGTCTGGACCGACCCGCCCGCAGCAGCAGACCCTGCTCTCGTCAATAATCTGGATCTTAGTGTGACAGTGGGCGGAAGCACATATCGCGGGAACGTATTTTCCGGAGGATTGTCGACAACAGGCGGCACGGCGGACACCGTTAACAACGTTGAAAACGTCTGGCTGCCGGCCGGAATTCCCGCCGGGACAGCGATAACGATCCAGATAACGGCGGCCGCTCTGAACGGCGACGGCATATTGGGAAATTCGGATACGACCGATCAAAATTTCGGACTCGTCGGGTACAATTTCGCCGACTCGGCGGCGTCGGTTTCCGACGTGCCTTCCGATTTTGACGGCGACGGCAAATCCGACATTGCTGTCTGGCGTCCGTCGAACGGCGGATGGTACGTTATTCGCAGTTCGGACAACACCGTTACCGGCACGTCACTCGGAGTTGCCGGCGATGTGATCGTTCCGGGCGATTACGACGGCGACGGTAAAACCGATGTAGCGGTTTGGCGGCCTTCTGACGGCGTCTGGTACATCAATCGAAGCACTGCCGGTCCGTCGTATATAACATTCGGACAATCCGGCGATATTCCGGTCGCCGGCGATTATGACGGCGACGATAAATACGACGTTGCTGTTTGGAGGCCGTCGACCGGCGTTTGGTATATTCTGCAGAGCACTGCGGGATTTGAGGCCGCATCATTCGGTTCGACGGGCGACAAACCGGTTCCGGGCAATTACGACGGAGACAATCGCACCGATATCGGCATCTTCCGACCGTCGGACGGGAATTGGTATCTGCTGCAAAGCATTGCGGGCGTATCGATCACGCATTTCGGCATTGCCGAAGACCGACCGGTCCAAGCGGATTATGACGGTGACGGAAAGACGGACATTGCTATTTGGCGCCCAAGCAGTGGTGCATGGTACTTGTTGAAGAGCACGGCCGGATTTGCTGGGACGACTTTTGGCGTCGCGGGTGATATCCCGGCACCTGGCGACTACGACGGGGACGGAAAGGACGACATTGGACTTTTCCGCGGGAGCGAGGGTAACTGGTATCAGGTTCGCAGCCAACTAGGATTTGGTGGTGCCCGCTTCGGCGCAGCAGGCGATATTCCGGTCGAGACCGGTTATATCCCGCAGTAGAGGAAAAGCGATCAAATGGCCGCTGTTTCTCACCAGACGGCGGCCTTTTCGCGCCTAAGTTTTGTAGATCTGAATCCTGTCCGGCGGTAATCCGAGCATGCACTCGTCGCCGATATTCAGCCCGACAACCCGCAATACCAGAGCATCGAGTAAGAGTCCGGAGCAGTCGAAGGAGACCAGGGTTGTAGCGCCAAGAAAGCGGACCCGGCTGACTGTTGCTTTGAGAAGATTGTCTTCCGGAAACGAGGCGCCGAATGTAAGAGAGATCTGTTCCGGGCGAATGCCAAGCGTGACGTTTTGGTTGATCGGTGCGAGAGCGGAGCGCTCGACCTTTTTAGTAAATAATCGATGACCGCCATCCACCGTTTCGTATTCCGGGAGCTTGGCCTTGCTTGACGTAAGCCGCCGGGCGGCAAAGAGATTATTGCGCCCGACGATCGCCGCGATCGACGCCGAAGCCGGATCTTCGTAGACATCCTGCGGCGAGCCGATCTGTCTGATCTCCGAATCCGCGAGAATTGCAACGCGGTCGCATACCTCGAGGATCTCCTCATAGTTACTGGCCGCAAATACGACAGACAGATCGCGTTCGCGGGTAACCGTTCGAAGTCTTGAAAAAGCGCGTTCGCGCAAGGTTCTATCCATTGCGCAAAAGGAGTTAGCCAGGATCAGCACGCCGGTGACTTTTTCGAGTGCATTTTCGAGGTACCGCATCTGCACTTCGCCCTCGCCGAGCGTCGATCTCTCGTCGTTCGCGAAAAGATTCTGCCAGATCGACTTGCGAGTAAGCGCGGGGAAATGAAAGTTGCGCTTGCCGCGGGTCAACTTCGTGATGTCTTTGCCGTCGTGAGCGATGGAGCCGCCGCTGGGAGCAGTATTGCCCAGGAGAATTTCAACTAACGAACTTTTCCCCGAACCTGTCGCGCCGAAAATTCCAAAAATCTCGCCGTTTCCAACTTCGATCGAAACGTCCCGAAGTGCCCATATATTATCGAAACATTTCGATATTTTCGTAAGCGAAAGCGACATACACGCCTGAAAGCGCAACTTTTAAGTGAATTATTCGTGCAAAGAAAAGTATGCTGTTGTCATCCACATAAAGCAAGTATAATCAAAGCTATGGCACGAAAAGAGCACGGAATCGGAAGGAAGTTGGCACACGCCGGAGGGTGGCAGATCGTGAAACGCGCCGCGAAAATGGTGCCCTTCGGCGGAACCGTCGTTGCGGTCGCTCTGGTTGGTGATGACGTCAGGCGGAAAGGACTCGTCAACGGCGTCGTGAATTCGGGACTCGACGCGATACCCATTCTCGGACTTGCAAAAAACGGCATCGAGCTATTTACCGGCGATTTCATCCCTGACAAGGCAATCCGGCGAAAACGAAACGGGAACTGAAGCGATGAAAACAATTACAGCCCATCTCAAGAAGGTTATCGTGATCCTACTCGCAGTCGCGGCGGTGTTCGTCAGTGCCACGGACGTATCTGCACAACGAAAACGAAAGCGTCCCGCGAAACCGGCTCCCGTTTATCCGACAATTCAGCCGCAGGGTGAACCTTTGATCATCAGCCGGGCGGAAGATTTTCCCGACGAGAACGGCGCGGTGCCGGTGCCTGCGCAGACAACTAACGCGTCGCTCTCCGCCGACTCGAGCGGACGTTCGATCGAAGATCTGCGAGCACGTCTCACGCTTCTTGAATCGTCAAAAAGTAAGGATTCGAACCAGAAGCAAAAGAACCTTTTGCTCTATCTTGATATTCTCACTAAGGCGGAACAGCGCGGCGAAAGCCTCCGTAAACAAGAATTTGAAATGATCGAGAAAGAAGGCTCGATCAAGAGCCGGCTCGACGGTATCGAGATAGACATTCGCCCCGAATCGATCGAGAAAAATGTCGCTCTTGCGGGTTCGCTTCGTCCGGAAGAACTTCGTGACGCGCGCCAGCGCAGCCTTGCCGCTGAGCGAGCAAATTTGCAGAATTTGCTCATACAGGTCCAGCGGATCCGTGCTTCGCTTGAGCTTAATTTGGCGAAGGCCGACGACCTCGTCGACCGCATGCGTTCGAGACTCGAAAAAGATATCGACGACGCACTCGCTGACGATCCCGGCAAAAAGCCGTAACCGCGGATTTTTCTGCAAGTTATTTCTCAGCGCATCGTTCCTTCATTGAACACAAAGTGCAAATCCCATGCGCGAAGCTGTCCTGAAGGAGTGAAAAATGAGATTACGGATACTTATTAGCCTTTGCACGGTTATTTTTTGTTGCATGAACTTTGCCCTGCCTGTCGAAGCGCAGGGCATTATCGTGCCCATCGTCTGTGTGGCGCGGCCTTGCAGGCCGATGCCGCTCCCGCGTCCGGTACCTCTACCCCACGTGCTGCCCGTTAAATCGATCAATCTCGATACTTCGATCAACGGTCAGGTCGCCACGACGCATGTCGAACAGATATTCAGAAACGATACGCCGTACACGCTGGAAGGCACATACTTTTTCCCGCTTCCCGAAAACGCCTCCATTGTCGAATTCTCGATCTGGGAAAATGGCAAGAAGCTCGTCGGGGAGGTTCGTTCACGCGAAGAAGCTCGGCGAATATACGACGAGATCGTACGACGACAGCGCGATCCGGGATTGCTCGAATACGCCGGCAAAGATCTTTTCCAGGCCTCAATATTCCCGATACCCGCCGGTTCCGATAAAAAGCTGGAACTGACCTATTCGCAGATCCTGAGAGCTGAAAGCGGGACCGCGTCGTACCGATATCCGCTCGGTACGGGAAGAAATCTTTTCACGCAATCGGGAATGCTTCAGGATGTTTCTTACGCACGGCCGCCGAATCAGCAGTCCTTCGGCACTGTGTCGGGACGTGTACAGATCACGACAAAACATGGACTGCGAAACATCTATTCGCCGACGCATGAGATCAGCGTAATGCGAAAAGGCGAAACATCGGCTTCCGTCACATTCGAATCAACCGGAAACGATAGCGATTTTCAATTGTTTTACGGCGTGTCGGACGTGGATTTCGGAATGTCGCTTCTGACGTATCGTGAGCCCGGCAAGGATGGGTATTTTCTCCTAATGTTATCGCCGCGAGATCATGTCGGAGAAGGTGGGCTCGTCAGCAAAGACATCGTCTTCGTGGTTGATACGAGCGGATCCATGGCCGATGAAGGAAAGATGGAGAAGGCTCGAGCAGCGCTTCTCTTCGGGCTCAGGACGCTGCGCGATGGCGATCGCTTCAATGTCATAAGTTTTGCCGGCGAAGAACATCTGATGGATCGCAGTCTTGTGCAAGCCGACGCAGACGGCAAGCGTCGGGGCGAGGAGTTCATCAAAAAACTTCGCCCCAGCGGCGGCACGAATATCAATGACTCGCTCGTCGCATCTCTTAGGCAGTTTGACAAGAATGACCGGCCGAAAATGCTCGTGTTCATGACGGACGGTCTTCCGACCGTAGGTGAACGTGCGATCGATAAAATACTCGCGAACGTCAAAGCCGAAAAAAATTCGGAGGTGCGGATCTTTCCGTTCGGCGTCGGTTACGACGTGAACACGGCACTGCTCGATAAACTCGGTTCCGAAAACTCCGGCATGTCGGAATATGTTCAACCGAAGGAAGACATCGAAGTGAAGGTTTCCAATTTTTTCACTCGTGTCGCTTCGCCCGTGCTTTCAGATCTCGATCTCGATTTCGGCGCCATCGACACGGACTTTCTTTACCCGAAAAAGCTGACCGATCTTTTCCGCGGAACACAGATCGCGGTAGTCGGCCGATATCGAAACTCCGGCGACCTACACAATGCGATCATCCTGCTCCGCGGCAAAACCGGCAGCGAATCGCGCCCATTTCGTTACAACGATCTCGACTTTCCGCTGCGATCTGATGCAAATGAATTCCTTCCGCGATTATGGGCCAGCCGGCGCGTCGGCTGGTTGATCGAACAAGTGCGGATCAACGGCGAAACAAAAGAACTTCGCGATGAAATAACGGAGCTCGGAACTCGGTATGGCATTGTGACGCCGTTCACCTCCATTCTCGCAACCGACGGCACATACAACGCGGCCTCGCCGATCAACGGACGTTTGATGATGGACCTTGCGGTGGGCGCGTCAGCTCAAATGAAAGTCGAAAGCGGCGCCGACGCCGTCCGGCAGAGCGTCCAGCAGAACGAGATGCAGATGAACATGCGGGTCGCTCCTAAGGCGAAGAGATCAAAAAGCGGCTCCCCTTATGACAAAAAAGAGTTGGCCGAACAGGTGTTGATCCAAAATACATCCGCCAGTCAGTACGTCGGCACAAAGAATTTTTTCAATCAATCAAACGTATGGGTCGATTCAGAATTCAAATCCGACGCGCGTTTGCCGGAAACAGTTGTCAGATTCGGAAGTGACGAGTATTTTGCATTGGCTTTTCGCGAGCGCGATCTGGCCCAATATCTCGCCCTAGGCGAAGAGGTCGTGGTCGTTTGGAAGAATCAGGTATATCGAATAAGCAAATAACTGCTTTTGAGCTAAGTACGTGCGTAAAAAGGTGATTTCCGCCGCGAAAGGATATATATTCTTTATATTCCCAAGTGTCGAAGTTCGCCTTTTTTGTGTTGTGAGGTATTTCCGTGTATTCAAAAACGTGTATTGTTCTAGGTTTGCTACTGCTGCTTTTCACTGTCAGCGTTGCCGCGCAGCCGGGTTGGCGTTCAAGCCGTTCAGGCACAAGCGCAGACCTTGTCGCTGTGTACTTTACATCCACTGATCGCGGATGGATTGCAGGCGATAATGGTTATCTGGCATCCACGGTCGATGGCGGCCGCTCCTGGAGTACGGTTCCTCTAGGTACATCGGAAGACATTAACGAGATCTATTTTCGAAACGAAGCCAACGGTTACGTCGTTGCTGGCCGAAAACTGTTTGTCACTTCCGACGGCGGTCAAAGCTGGAGGCAGACCGTTATCTTTCGGTCGGGCGATTTCCCAACCGGAGTGCCGGAATTTCTTAGCATTCGCTTCGCCGATAAAAAGCGAGGGCTTGTCGTCGGTTCGGTCATCGGAAAAAATGATGTTGTCGTCGATTCGCTTGTCATGCGAACGAATGACGGCGGAGAAACGTGGCAGCGCGTGATCGTTCCCGTAAAGACAGAGTTGTTTCATCTGGATTTCGACGGTAACTCGAACGCCTGGATCGTCGGCGCCTCAGGTACGATCCTCGCGTCGCAGGACGGCGGCGTAAGTTGGCATTCGCAGCGTTCCGGCGTGACACGAGCTCTGTTTAATGTCGATTTCCGAGACGATTCATACGGATTCGCCGTAGGCGGGGGCGGGACCGTTTTGCGAACAGAAGACAGCGGTGCGACATGGGAGAAGGTCCCGGTTAGAACGTCGGAAACATTCAAAAGAGTCGGATTCTCAGACGATAAGAACGGCTGGATCGTCGGCCATGGCGGTTCGATCCTTCGCTCGTCCGACCGCGGCCGAACCTGGGTTATGCAGGAAAGCGGCACCCAAGCACGTCTTTACGGCCTCTTCGTTTCGAAGAAATACGGATGGGCTGTCGGCGAGAAGGGACTCATTCTCCAATACGAGCGATAAAAAAATACCGCCAATTGAGAGTTGCGTGAATTCGTTTTGTAACTTTTTGTAAACCTGTGCTATCTTACATCATCTCTACTGGTCGATATCCTGAATACCATCAGGAATCATTATAGGCACAACCCAAATCTCAGGAGGAAAATGGTCATGAAACCGTTTGCGAAGGCGCTCATTGTCGTAGCTTCCGTCCTAATTCTCAGCCTCTGTGCGTTTGCACAGGGAACGACGTCACGTGTCACCGGGACAGTCACTGACGGCACAGGAGCCGCCGTTCCCGCTGCAACCGTCACTCTCATTAACGAGGGAACCGGTACCCCGCTGACCACGCAGACGTCGGATGCCGGCGGCTACGTCTTCGACCTCGTGCAGGCCGGCACGTATACGGTAACGATCGAGAAGCAGGGCTTCAAGAAGCTTGTATCGACCAAGAATCAGGCGTTGATCAACCAGCCTTCAACGGTCAACGCCGTCCTTGAGATCGGCGACGTCGCAGCGGTTGTAAATGTTGAAAACACCGCCGAGCAGGTCCAGACCTCGACCTCCGGAAACGTCGGCTCCACGATCGACCAGAAGACGCTCGAAGCTCTTCCGATAGTCGGGCTTCGTGGTCGCAATCCTCTCGATCTGCTTAACTTTCAGCCGGGCGTGGTTTCCGGCGCAAACACGGGCGGCGGCGTCCACGTCAACGGCTCGCGCGACCGTGCTTTTAACTTCACGCTTGACGGCATCGACATCAACGAATCGACGGCCGGCGGATCAAACTTTACACCGCTGCGTCCGAATCCGGATTCGATACAGGAGTTTCAGGTGGTGACGAGCAATGCGACGGCGGAACTAGGCCGCAGCAGCGGTGCCCAAGTCACCTTCGTCACACGCTCCGGTACAAATCATTTCCACGGAAATCTATTCGAGTATTATCAAACGCCGGATCTCAACGCGAACGAATTTGAAAATAACCTGCAAGGTATCGGACGGCCTCAGTTTGTGCAGCACATCTATGGCGGAAGTATCGGCGGCCCGATCGTCAACCCCGGCTTCGGAGAAGGGACGCCGCTATTCCAAAGACTTAAAGACCGAGCTTTCTTTTTTGTAAATCTCCAGCGTTTAAGTGCGATCGAGACGCGGCTTTCTGGCGGCACAACCTACACTGCCGCAGCTCGCGCAGGTCTTTTCCGATACGTGGTGGGCGGCCGGAACGCCGCGGCCGGAACCGGCTCCTCGACTGCAAACCCGCTTGGAGCCTCCGTAAATTCGGATGGGTCTCCGCGCTATCCTGATTGCTCCGCTACGATCACCACGGCTTGCATCCGTACGTATAATATCAACACTGGTTCACCGGTCTCGTTTGATCCGCTTGTAACGTCTGTTTTTCGCTCTTACCCGACGCCGAACAATTTTTTCTCCGGAGATGGCCTGAACACCGCGGGCTTCGTTTTCAATGCTCCCCAGACGGAAAAACAATGGGATTTTGTTACTCGCCTGGACTTTAACATAAGGGACAACCAGCACCTTTACTTTCGCTATGCGCAGGGCCAACAAAATACCCTTAATGATAGCGTGAACGGCGGTCTGCCTGTGTTTCCGGGGTTTCCTGGTTTAGTTGACACTTTGAGGACGCCGAAAAACCTGGCCGTAAATTACAGATGGTCGCCGACGGCGCGGGTGACGAATGAATTCAT
>JBBSGG010000031.1:0-37867 GCA_038254305.1 Pyrinomonadales bacterium | reverse complement strand
TTCACCGTGATGCTGACGCTGGCCTACTCTATCTTTCAGGGAAACGTAGGAACGGCGTATCGACAGAGAACTCAAATACAGGTCTTCTTGTTTATGTTTATAGGTGTTGGGTGGACGTTGTATCAGGAACGGAAAGAGGATAAACGTGCGTTGAACGCGATGCGCCACAGGCGTTTGGTAACGAGTCCGGAATAGTAAAGTATTTAGATGTGCGGAATCACGGGGTTTGTAAATAAGAATGGCCTGGCAGCCGAACGCAGCGTCCTGGAGAGGATGAACAGAGCCATCCGTCACCGCGGCCCCGATGACGACGGCTTTTATTTGAAAGAAGGCACCGCGCTCGCGATGCGACGGCTTTCGATCATCGACGTCACCGGCGGACATCAACCCATTCACAATGCCGACAGCTCGAAATGGATCGTCTTCAACGGCGAGATCTATAATTACCAGGACCTCCGGGCGAACCTCGAATCACGCGGCCACAAGTTTTATACCAATTCTGATACCGAAGCAATAATTCATCTTTATGATGAATTCGGTGCCGATTGCGTTCAGCATCTGCGCGGGATGTTCGCTTTCGCGATCTGGGACGAGAGCGAAAGATCGCTTTTTATCGCGCGTGATCGCGTTGGAAAAAAACCGCTGCTTTACTCACACCAGACGAACGGGGATCTCATATTTGGTTCGGAATTTCAGGCGTTGCTCGAGCATCCCTCGATCTCACGCGAGGTCGACTATCAGGCGATCGACAGTTACCTTTCATTTCTCTGTGTTCCGGCACCGATGACTGCGTTCAAGCAGATCCGCAAGCTCGAACCTGGACACTGGCTCAAATGGAAAGACGGGGAGATCGAAACTCGGCGATACTGGCTGCCGGATTTTTCAAAAAAAATAAAGATCACGGAAGCCGAGGCGGTCGAAGAAACGACGCGTATCGTTCGCGAGGCGACGAAAATGCGGATGATCTCCGAGGTGCCGCTGGGGGCGTTTCTTTCCGGCGGCGTCGATTCTTCGATCGTCGTTGCGTTAATGGCCCAGGAAAGCTCGACGCCCGTGAAAACCTTTTCGATCGGCTTCGATGACGAGGATTACAACGAACTTAAATATGCGCGTCGCGTCGCCGAACATGTCGGGGCGGAATATAACGAGTTTATCGTTCGGCCGAATGCGCTTGAGGTGCTTCCGACGCTGGTCGAGCATTACGGCGAGCCGTACGCGGATTCATCGGCGATACCAACTTATTATGTTGCCCGCGAAACGCGAAAGCATGTAACCGTTGCACTAAATGGAGACGGCGGCGACGAATCTTTTGCAGGATACGAGCGGTACGCCGCGATGCGTATGGCGGAGACTTATCACCGCATTCCGGGCGCGCTGCGGAAAGCGCTTTTGGAATATCCGGCAAGCTTGCTTCCGGTCAACGAGATCAAAAAGCGAAGCCTCGTTCGTGACGGCAAGCGTTTCCTCGAAGCCGCCAGCCTGCCGAAGGTCGAAAGGTATTTACGGTGGGTCTCAACGTTTGACCGCAAGGCAAAAAAGGACCTTTACACTTCCGATTTCCGGGCGCGTTTGAACGGCACGGATGTCGCCGGCCAACTGGAACATTGGTTCGACATATCGCGGCAGACCGGCATTGTCGATGCAGCAATGTTCACCGATCTGATGACATATTTGCCAAACGATCTGCTTGTAAAGGTCGATATCGCGACAATGGCGAATTCCCTCGAAGGCCGGTCGCCGTTCCTCGATCACAAAGTCATCGAATTCGCCGCGAGCCTTCCTGAAAGCCTGAAAGCGCAGCGAAGCGAGACTAAGTCTTTGCTGAAAAAGGTAGCAGCCAATCTGGTGCCGCGTGATGTGATATATCGCCGTAAAATGGGTTTCGGCGTTCCGATAGGGAAATGGTTTCGCGGCGAGATGAACGGGTTTATGCGGGAAGCATTGCTGTCAGAAAAAGCGATGAACCGCGGCATTATTCGTCCGGAAATAATGAAACGCTACGTCGATGAACATACGAGCGCAGAGCGTGACCATTCGTTCCAGCTTTGGACGCTGCTCATGCTCGAGCTATGGTTCCAGCGATTTATCGATCGAAATTAAGACTTATTTATGAAAGGTGTAATTTTGGCGGGTGGTCTCGGTTCGAGGCTGCATCCGCTGACTAAAATAACGAACAAGCATTTACTGCCGGTGCATGACCAGCCGATGATCTATTATCCGATCAAAACGCTGATCAATGCCGGTATTGAGGACATAATGATCGTCACGGGCGGCAATTCGGCCGGCGACTTCCTGCGGCTGCTGGGAAACGGTAAAGGCTTCGGACTTAAACATTTAAACTATACTTATCAGGAAGGCGAAGGCGGTATTGCCGACGCTCTCTCACTGGTCGAGCATTTCGCCGACGAACAGTCGCTTTGCGTCGTTTTGGGTGACAACATTATTGAGGGAAATATCAGGTCGGCCGCCGAGTCGTATCGCAAGCAAGCAAGTGGCGCGAAGATACTTCTGAAAAAGGTCCCCGATCCGCAGCGTTTCGGCGTGCCGGAGCTCGACGGCGATAAGGTTTTAAGGATCGAAGAAAAACCCTCCAAGCCAAAATCGGATCTTGCGGTAATCGGGATCTATTTTTACGACAGTACCGTTTTTGACGTGATCAAAACGCTCGTGCCCTCCGGCCGTGGAGAATTGGAGATCACTGACGTAAATAATCATTACATCGATCGTGGTGAGATGACGTGGGACGAGCTCGAAGGTTGGTGGACCGACGCGGGTACATTCGAAAGCCTTCTGAGAGCGTCGAATATGGTCGCCGAGAGCGGCGCGAATAATATTTAATTTGCCCAAACGAGAGATTTACCGCAAAGTTCGCGGAGTTCGGCGCAAAGAACGCAAAGTAGGATATTAATGGATGAAAATTCTCTATCAAATCTTGTTATAAATCGATCCATAAAAGTTCATAGCACCCTCGGCCCAGGATTATTAGAATCCTCGTACAAAGAGTGCCTGTACTACGAACTCATTAAAAGCGGATTGCTTGTGGAAAAGGAAAAGGCTCTTCCGTTGGTATACGAGGAAGTAAAGTTAGAATGTGGTTATCGAATAGATCTTTTCATCGAACGAAAACTCATTGTTGAAACTAAATCGGTCGAGGCGATTTCCGATATATATTTCGCGCAAGTGCTAACGTACCTTAAACTATCAGGTTGTAAGTTAGGCCTTCTTCTTAATTTCAACGTCGCATCGATGAAAAATGGAATTAGGCGAGTAGTTAATAATCTCTGAAACTCTGCGTTCTTTGCGGAAAAACTTTGCGACACTCTGCGGTAAAAATTCGCTGAGCCCACCTATAAAATGCAATTTGACGAAGGCGACATTAACGATGTCGTAGTTTATAAAATAAAGAAGTTCGACGATGACCGCGGTTGGCTCGCCGAGCTTTTCCGTCACGATGAACTCGAACAAGAGTTTTACCCCGCGATGTCGTACATATCGTACACGCGGCCCGGCATTCAGCGCGGACCGCATGAACACGTGGATCAGGCGGATCTCTTTTGTTTTCTCGGGCCGTCCACGTTCAAAATGAGGATGTGGGACAACCGACCGGAGTCGTCGACCTACAATCATATGATGACGTTGCTTGTCGGCGCCGAAGAACCAAAGGCGATCGTCGTGCCGAAAGGCGTCGTCCACGGTTATAAGAATATCGGAGAGATCGATGGAATGGTGATCAATTGCCCGAACCGCCTGTACATGGGTGAGGGCAAGCGCGAGCCGATCGACGAGATTCGGCACGAGGACGATCCAGACACGATCTATCGAATGGACGAAAAGGAGCAGGCGAAGGGCGAGGCTTAGGCAGCATCGGTCCGGTCCAGATCCGATGAAGATCGTCCGCATAATCGCCCGGCTTAATGTTGGCGGACCGGCACGCCATGTGACCTGGCTGACCGAGCATCTGCGCCCGCCTGAATTCGAATCGGTCCTGATCGCCGGGACCGTACCGGTCGGCGAAGAAGACATGAGCTATCTTGCGCGTTCCGCCGGCCTAGAGCCGATATACATTGCCGAGATGAGCCGCGAGTTGTCGCCAAAGGATGGGGTCGTACTGTGGAAACTCTTCAACCTCCTTCGGCGTGAGCGGCCTGATATCGTGCATACGCACACAGCGAAGGCCGGAACCATCGGGCGAATCGCCTCGCTTGCCTACAAGATATCGCGCCCGAGAAAAGGTGCGGTAAAGATAGTGCACACATTTCACGGCCACGTTTTTCACAGCTATTACAGCCCTCTCAAAACGAAGCTCTTTCTGCTGATCGAACGATTTCTTGCTCGTTTCGCGACAGACAAAATAATCGCTATTTCGGAGCAGCAGCGCAGCGAGATACTCGAAATGTTTAGGATCGGGCGTGCCACGCAATTCGAAGTAATTCCTTTGGGGATCGATCTCGATGCGCTTCTTGCGGCGGAGCACGATCGCGAAAAGATCCGGGCCGCGATCGGCCTCGCTGATGACGAGATCGCGGTCGGTTTCGTCGGGCGGCTGACCGAGATCAAGAACGTGCCGATGCTCCTCGAAGCGGCCGACGTTTATTCGAAACTGAGTTCCTCGGATCTGCCGAAGCTTCGTTTCGTTATCGCCGGAGACGGCCATATGCGACGTGAACTCGAGGCCGAAGTTACGAAACGAGGTCTCGGTGAGATCGTAACGTTCATCGGCAACCGCACGGATATTGCAGGGGTGTATTCAGCGATCGATATTGTTGCGCTTACCTCGCTTAACGAGGGGACGCCCCTGTCTCTGATCGAAGGAATGGCGGCGGGCAAGCCGTTCATGGCAACATCTGTCGGGGGCGTGGTCGATCTGCTCGGGCAGCAACTGGAGAGCGGCGAAGGATTTAAGGTATTTAGTCACGGGGCGTCGTGTGCCTCCAACGATGCTGGCGGTTTCGCCGCTGGCTTGCTTTATTTGGCGAGAAATGAAAAATTACGGACAAGTATGGCACGCGAAGGCCGCCGATTCGCTCGCGAAAATTATTCAATGGACAGGTTAGTAAATGATATCAAGGGGTTGTATCGAAGGCTTGCGGACAGTACGCTCGATGCGTGAACTAGGATGGACGTGATGCTTTCGAATCCATTTTTCATTGGCATCGCCACGCTCATATTGTCGGCTTTGCTGACCCTTGGCGTTCGCAGGGCCGCGTCGCATTTTGGTTTCGTTGCAAAACCTAAGTCCGATCGCTGGCATAAAAAGCCGACGGCGATGCTCGGCGGTGCTGCGATATTTGCCGCGACGCTGATCGCCGCGGCTGCATTCGTACCGATCAAGCCCGAATTCCTGGTCGTATTGGGGGCCAGCACCTTTCTCTTTATCGTCGGCCTGCTCGACGACATTTTGAACATCAAGCCCTACCAAAAACTGGTGGGACAGTTGATGGGCGCCGTATTTGTGGTCGGCTTCGGACTCGTGCTTCCGCTTACCGGAAATGAACTGGCCGATATTTGGATAACGGTTTTCTGGATAATCGGAATAACCAACGCCGTAAATCTCCTCGACAACATGGACGGCCTCGCGGGGGGCATCGCGGCGATCGCGACGACTTCGATGGCGTTCGGGTTTGCAGCGAATGGGCAGACAGGAGAACTTCAGCTTGCAATGGTCTTCATCGGCGCGCTTGCAGGGTTTTTGATTTTCAATTTCAATCCTGCGTCGATATTCATGGGCGATAGCGGTTCGATGTTCGTGGGATTCCTGCTCGCTTGCTCCGTACTTTTCGGCCAGGTGGGCGGAAGGTCGCGAGGCATTTTCACGATACTCGCAGTCCCGGTCCTGATACTGTTCGTACCGATCTTTGATACTACGCTCGTGACGGTCCTGCGCAAGATGTGGGGCAGAAAAGCATCCCAGGGCGGCCGCGACCACACGTCGCACCGGCTGGTGGCACTCGGGCTTTCGGAAAGGGCCGCGGTGCTAATGATCTATGGGTTTGCGGGCGGTGCAGGAATTCTCTCGTTGATGGTAAGCCGCCTCGAGCCTACGCAGAGTTTTGTTCTCATCGGGATGTTTACGGCGATACTTTCGATATTCGGGGTCTACCTCTCGAAGGTAAAGGTGTACGAGGAAGAGCAGGAGGAACTTGCGGCGAGCAACAACGCCGTCTTCGCCTTTATCATCAACGTATCTTACAAACGCCGCATCTTCGAGGTCCTGCTCGATACCTTTCTCATCGCGTTTTCTTATTACACGTCGTATGTCCTGCTTTTCGGGCCGCTCGAGCACAAGGGAAACTGGGACCTCTTCGTCCGGTCGCTGCCGATCGTTATTGTGCTAAAGCTCTTCGCGTTTCTCGCTGCCGGTGTTTACCGCGGGCTGTGGCGATACACGGGCATCGCGGATTTCATAACATTTACAAGGGGCGTGGTGCTGGGTACCGTGCTGAGTGTGATAGGCGTTTTGGTGGCTTTTCGTTTTCAGAATTTTTCGCGAGCGGTTTTTATCATTGACGGCCTCATCCTGCTGTTCCTGATCGTCGCGAGTCGAATGGCATTTCGGTTGATTCGCGAGCTGCTTCCGACGCCGCATCAACATGACGGCAGGCGTGTAATGATCTTCGGCGCCGGTGACGGCGGCGAGATGGTACTTCGCGAGATCCGAAATAATCCGACTCTGCATTACCAGGTTGTCGGCTTCATCGATGACGACCCAATGAAGGTCGATAAGATGATCAATGGCCTACGCGTTTTTGACGCGAATGGGTCGATGCGGACAGTGTGCCGCGAAAAAGACGTTCAGGAAATATTGATCTCGACCGGAAAGATCTCGGGGGAAACCCTGGGCCGTGTCCGCGAGATGTGCCGCGAATCGGATATACTTCTCAAACGGGCGGCTATGCGGATCGAGCCGATGGAATTTGAGTAGAGCCCGACGTAATTCGTGCCGATAAAAAAGTTCGAGATCGATTCGCCGTTGAAACGCGCGGCTCTGGCGGCCGTCGTTATTATTTGCGTGGTCGCGGCGGCGATCGTACTGAAATGGACGTTGGGTAACGCACTTACTTCCCGCGCCGCTGATGCCGAAGTTGCCGATCTCGCGGTATCTCTTGCGCCCGGTGACCCTCAAACCCATTACACTTCCGCAGTCGTGCGAGAACGATCATTAGAAGCCGCTGATTCTGCTAAGTCGCTTTTAGATTTCGAAACTGCCGCTGCCATCTCGCCAAACAATTATCTCATCTGGCTGGCCGTTGGGCGTGCCCGCGAGTTTGCAGGCGATCGGGACGGAGCTGAAAAGGCGCTGATGCGTGCACGTGAACTAGCGCCCGCTTATTCACGTGTTCGTTGGGCGTTGGGCAACGTCATGCTGCGGCAGGGCAAGACGGAGGACGGTTTTGCCGAAATGCGAGCCGCCGCGAGCGTAGACGTCTCGTTTGCCGACCCGCTCGTATTTGCCGCCCACCAATTTTATGCTGATGATGCGGCCGCCCAACGTGCGGCAGTCGGCGACTCTTCGGCGGTGCTCGCGGCGCTTTCCAAATCGCTTGCCGGCGAGAAAAAATTCGACGCCGCCTTAGAGACGTGGCGTCAGATCCCAAATGAGGAAAGCCTAAAGGCGGCGGACACAGGCCGGGCTATCCTCGGCCAGATGATCGCGGAGAAAAAGTTCATGGCTGCGATGCAGATTGCGAACCTCTTGCAGCCCACGCCGAAGTTCTCTGTGGCAAAAGTCGACGACGGAGGTTTTGAAAACGGCATTGCGGCGAGCGGCGCGTCGGTTTTTGAATGGACTTTGGGGTCGGGAACCCAGCCGCAAATAGCCTTGACCGACGGTCAAAAACACGCGGGAGCTTACAGTCTGTTGGTAATATTCCGCGCGACGCCGGGTAAAGAATTTCGTTCGCTCTCGCAGACCGTCGCTGTCGAACGTGGAACACATCTACGTTTATCGGCTTACTATCGCTCCGACATTAAGACAGCAGCTAAATTGTACTGGCAGGTTCTATCGGCTTGTGACGCGAAGGTGCTCGCGGCGACGCCGCCTGTCGTAAATGCAGCGGAATGGACGGAACTGAACGCGGACGTTCCCGTGCCGAGCGATTGCGACGGCGTTACGCTTCGCCTCTTTCGCGAAGATTGCCCGCTTGCATCCTGCGTGGTTGCGGGAAATTTATGGATCGACGATGTTGCGCTGACGCGACCGTGAAGCGATGGAAAACATAACCAGGCGGCGTCAAAAACGACAAGAACGCTCGCGCCATATTGCGCGTGGCGATGGCGATCGAATAAAAAGCGTGATCGTGGCCGTCTTGATGTTTACGGCGATCGCTTCGGCGGTTGCATACGGCGCCGTCGATCCACTCGCTCTCGGATTGCTCGCCGCCATTATGGCGGTTGTCATAATGCTTTGGGGAGCGCGTAGTTGGAGCAGCGGCGTTGCGGATCTGAATTCGAACGCGATCCAGCTGCCGCTTGTCGGCATGATCCTGATAGGAATTATTCAGTTGCTGCCCGTGCGAAGTAACACGGTCGGCGGCCTGCTTGCCATTCCTGCGTCGGCCGCCATCTCACTCGATGCCTATGCGACGCGGTTGTTTACGATACGGCTCGTCATCCTCGCGGTCTTTTTCGCTGCCGCTCTGACCTTCCTCGATTCATCTAGAAAACTGGAAAGATGCGCCTTTGCTGCAATAATTTTCGGTGCGGTGATGGCGTTTTTCGGAGTGATCCAGCGGCTTTCGGGAGCTGAAACGATATACGGACTTCGTAAGGTTGGACAAGCGATACCGTTCGGACCGTTTGTCAATCAGCATCATTTCGCCGCGTTCATGGAGATGACCTCGGGACTTGCGATCGGCATTCTGATAGGCCGCGGCGTGGGCAGTACGAAGCGCTTGTTCGCCGGTATCGGGGCTGCGTTCATGGGTATCGGTCTGATATACACCGGTTCACGCGGCGGCCTGCTCGGGTACATTGCGGTCATCGCGGTGTCAGGCATTCTTACGTATCTTGCATCGCACCGCGGCCGGAATGGTGATGCCGAAATGGCCGGACGGATGGCGGCCTTCGGCGGCGGCGCCGCACTCCTGGTTGGTGTGATAGCGGTGGCGTTCTTTCTAGGCGGCGGGGGTGCACTATTTCGCGGTATCGGGCCGCAGGGAACTGATATTACGAGCGGTCGAACACATTTCTGGGAGATCGCATGGCAAATCTTTCTCGACCACCCGATCATCGGCGCCGGATACGACGCTTTTGCCGTAGCGTTTACGCGGTACGATACCTGGAGCGGCATGTATCGGGTTGAGCAGGCGCACAACGACTATCTCCAGACGCTGTCCGATTCAGGCATCGCGGGTTTCATCTGCGTTGTCGCTTTCATTTATTTTCTCGTTAAACAAAGCCTTTCTGTGATTAGTTCGTCGATCGACGAACTTAGGACGAATATTGCGATCGGAGCGCTCGCCGGTTGTGCAGGCATTCTCATCCACAGCTTGTTCGATTTTCCGCTTCGAACGACATCAAACGCACTGTTTTTTTTGCTGCTTGTCGTTCTGGCGACAAGAGATATAGCGGGAAGGGCGGGCGATTCGAAGAAACGGCGGCGGAGCGCGTCTAGGGGAGTTAGCGAACTTTTACCGGAACAGTAAGCTGCCCGCAAGCCGCCGCAAATTTCACATTGAAAAGCCCGGTTTCCAAACTGATCGACCTTATAATATAGAACCGTCGTCCATCCGTGATGCCGGCATCGCGTCTTACTTCGACGTTTTGAGGACTCGCCGAGGTCGCGACGATCTCCGCATTTTCGTCGGGCCCGACAACCCTCACCCGCACTCCGACACTACCGCCGCCGTTTATCACCGAAACATTGTCGTCGCTGACAGTAAGCTTGCACGGTTCGGGATCATCCGCCTTGATCTCGACGCCTTCGACGACCCGCGGGCGTCCGTCAGGAGGTCGATTCGTCGGGGATCTTTCCGAAGAAGAAGCAGCCGGGGCCGAGATGATTATCGGTTCGAACAGTGGCCGATTCGCAGCCTCAAGTTTCGACACCGTCGGCTTTTTGACGGGTTTCGGAAGCGTAAGATCGGTGATGACTACCTTGGGTGCCTGATGCTGAATCACCGAACCGGTATGCTCTGGCGGCTTCGAGACGAGCGGTGTGGCGGCTGGCAGGTCGGCGTTTATCACGCTTGCCCCAAGATCATTTTGCTTTAACGCCCGATCTCCGGTCGCCTCCACGGGCATCGATGATACGGTCCGCGTGGAAGGTGACACAGAAGCGTTCGCCGCCGGCTCGGAGAGAGGTTTCTCGTCTGGCGCCTTTTCGGTCGGCACGTTGGTCTGTTGCGGATCGGCCCTTTCCACCGCCGACGCGATATTTCCGACTTGCGGCGGTTCGGAGGTTTGTATGGCCGCCGGCGCGGGCGTTTCGACAGTCGTTTTCGCGTCTATTGGATTCGAATTGGGATTCGAGTTTTGGGGCTCGGCGGTTTCGGGGTTCTGCTGCGACGCACGCGGCGAACCCCCGTTTTTTATCTCGCTGTTCGCCGGTTCGATCCTGGCGGGCTCCGGCGTTGACGGATCTATAATGGCCTTTTTTTCCGGGAGCTTCGGATCAATCGCCGCTGCCGGAGTCTCGGAAACAGTCGGCTCTTTAGCAGTCACAGCAGTAGGATCGAGGGGTGCCGGAGCACTTTCGATCTTCGACGGCACGGATGCCGAGACGGCGTTGGGCGGGGCACCAATAGTTCCGGTTTTTATGGATGCCGCCGCCGTGTCCGGCATGGATGTGATAACCGTCGGCTGCGGATTAGCCCCGATCTGCGCCTCCAGTCCATCGACGCCGCCATTGAGCTTTCGGTAAAGCGCCTCGATCACGCTGTACCGAATAGCGTCGGGTTTGTCGGTCTTGTAACTTTTTATATATGCATCGAGAGCCTCGGCGTCTTTGCCGTCGGCCTGAAGAGCGGAGCCCAGACGCCATAGCGCGGACCGAAGCCATGCACTTTTCGGCGGGTAAACGCTGATCGCCCGGCGCAACCGAACTGCCGCGTCGGCGTAATTGTTCTGACTGTAGAGAGCCCAGCCCGCGATCTCTTCGATACGGCCGCGAAGTATGGCAGAAAGTGTCTGTTTCGGAACATCGGGAACAAGAAGATATTCGCCGCGGGCGAACGCGAGCGAGCGACTGTCATACAATTCGTTCGCCATGACAGCCGCCGAAATGTTCGGAGCCTCCATCGCGGCATCGGTGTTCGCGATCGCAAGCTTGGTCAATTCCAGAGCCTTCGCCAGAGCAGTTCGCTTTTCGACAAGAGCGTTCGCTACGTACAGTTGCCGGTAAGCGCTCATTTTATCGTCACCCTTGAGAAATGCATCAGCCGCGGCAGTTACGGCGGCTTCGTCGATCGCTCCCGCCTCCAGCTTTTGATGAAGATCAAGTAACGCTCGCAGCCGCTCGGCGGTTTCCGCCGTGTCCGGAGTCGCGGGTTCGAAGATGCTGGCGAGCCGCTCGTGTGCGACCAGCTCAGGCAGAGTTGTTTCCCGTTTTGAGACCCGTCCGCCGAGCCGCGTTTCGACACCGCCATCGACTACAGCAAAGCTTTTCGCTAGTTCTTCAGCAGCCTCGCGATAGAAGCCCGCCATAACGCGTGCATTCGCGATCTCGTATTCGAGCGTCGGGAAATTGCCGTAACGCCGCGCGTTGATCAGCACGTGTTCCGCCTCCACGGGATTTTGCTGGCCCAACAGTCCGCGTGCCAGCGCAAGATGCGACCAGATGTAACGCGGCTCCATCGCCACGGCGCGGCGTCCCAGGTCGACGGCCTTTGCCGCTTCGTTGTGCGATGCGTACCAGTAGGCGATCTGCGATAGTAGGACGACATTGCCGCCGCCTTCCATTGCTTTCGCCATCTCGGCTTCGGCGTCCTGCCTTTTCCCGGCGTCGAAGAGCGCCATTATCAAGCCGGTCCGAGCCTGTGGATCATCCGGAGTTTTGTCGAGGATCTGCCTATATATATCCACCGAATCGTTGGGTTTCCCGAGGGCGCGGTTCATTTCTGCGAGGCCGCGTTTTGCCGCGAGCAGATCAGGCGCCAGGGAAAGCGCGGTTGCGTACGATCTCGATGCCGCATCCAAGTCAAAGTTCATTCGCTGCGCGTTTGCCTTAAGCAAATGGGCCGCTGGCGAATCAGGGGTGGCTTTCAGAGCCGCGTCGGCAATGCGCAACGCTTCGGATGGGTTCTCGATCGACAAATAAAAATTCGCGAGTACGAGCAGCTGATTAGTGTTCGTGCCGACGCCCTTTTCGATCTCGGCGGCTGCGGCTATTGCTTCGTCGCGGCTGCCACGCAGATAAAGGTTTCCCGGAATTCGTGAGACTACCTCGGCAAAAAAGCGATCGGAAAAGGGCCTGGGCGCTTCGCTGACAGCCTGCTTGAAGATCGCAACTGCCGATGACGGGTCGCCTGCCTCAAATCGTTCATCGCCTAGGGCGGCGCGTGCGCTCGCAAGCGATTCGAGTGCTCGGGTCTTTTCCGGCGATTCAGGATGCTTTTTCAAGAATGTCTGAAGGGCGGCGATCTTATCTGAGGATGAAGCAGCCGCGACAGCGTCATCGAGCTCAACGCCTTCCGCCGCCGGATCTGCAGATGCCTGCACTGCTGCCGCGGGCGGGCGCTTTATCCGAGATGTCGCACGCGGCTTTACCTGCCCTGTAACAGAAAGCGAAAGTGAAAACAGAGCAATGGTCAATAAAACACTTTTCATAATTCCCGCTCGTTAAATGCGTTATTATCGAAAATAATATCACGAAATTGCATTCGGCTGTCCGCGGTTCTATTCTCGTGCTATGGCCGAACTGGACGAAAAATGGGCGGCAATGCTGGACGAAGCGGTAACGCGCTCCAAGGCCGCAGGCCGTTCGGACGTAGCCGATTATCTGCAGCTAAAGGCTCTTAACGATGCAGTACGGGAAGCGGGAGTTCGGTGGCTTGTCGATTCAATGATCGCCGTCGCGACTGCCGATGCGTCGCTTGCCTCGATCATCTCGATCGAGCGGGTCGAGCCGCACAGGTTTTACCGCGATGGTGCGAACATCGTCGGCGTGCAGACTATCATTCGTCAGGGCGTAAGATGCCTGACGCTTGAGGCCGGTTGGACGCGTACACCAGGCGACGGCTTTATGCGTCGAGGAGCACTGGCAGCGGCACGCATCGGACACTTCGGCATGCCTCGCAGCAATTCGGAGATCGATCTTTTGCGCTCGCCGGAAGGCGTCTTGTGGTTCGAGCACGCCGTTGCAAACGGATCCGGGCTTACTTTCGACGACCGTCGGCTGCGCGAACACTTCGCCGTGTTTATGGGGCCTTGAGATGCCCCCGCTTTTGAGAATCGGCAGTTTTGCGGTAAAATAGCTGATTGGGGATGTTTCACTGATAGGAGATTTAAAGCGCGTGAGAGCAGAACTTGAGAAATTGGTTGATTTGCAGACAACAGATACAGCGATCCGGCGACTTAAGCGAGCGATCGAAACGGCAGGAACAAGGCGTGCAGCAATCGAACTAGAGTTTGAAAGGCACGCCTTTTCTATACGCGAGATACAGGCAAAACGCGACGGTCTGGCGAGCGAACGGGCCGATCTGGAAAAGCAGATAGAAGACAGCAAGACCTATAAAGAAAGAGCCGACAGAAATCTTAAAAATTCTCAGAATCAGAAGGAATATGAGACGGCGATGCGCGAGATCGACGCATTGCAAAAGCAGATAACAGCATTTGAAACGCAAGTGGTTGAAAAACTTGCGGCCAGCGAAGAAGTCGAGACAGAGCTCGAAGGACGTGCCGACGAGATCAACACGCTGGATACGAAGCGTGCCGAAGCGCTCGCGGCGTTCGATAAAGAAGTCGCTGCCGATCAAAAAACATTAACCGGAGAGACGAAGAAGCGCGAAGCCGTTTTTGCGACACTGCCGCCGCAGCTTGCGGCCGTTTATAACCGCATGGCGCAGCGAAGCCGCGACGGCATCGCCGTTGCCGAGGTCGTCAACGGATCTTGCAGTGCATGTTTCATGTCGCTGCGTCCGCAAATGCAGGTCGAAGTAAAACGCGGCGATCAGATAATTACTTGTGAAAGCTGCACGCGCATCCTCTACATGCCGGTCAAAGCGGCGCAAAGCGAGGTTGGCGCGAGCTAGAAATCTTTAAAAATCAAAATATTTTGGCGGCTTTCGAGTTAACTTAGGAGCCGCTAAAAAAATGTCCGAAAACGGCGATGGATAAGTTATAATAGTCTTCGGCCGCATTCGATATACGGCGCCGCGACCCACTCCGCTCTCCTCACAAACCTTCCTTTGCTCCACGAAAGATCCCGCATTATGAAACAAATATTTGTTATTCTCGCTTATATCATCTGGCTTGCTGCTGTCTCATTTTCCCAATCGAAATCCAACGACGCCATTTCGCGGCAGATATTTTCGCTCCATGCCGATAAGACCTTCACACTGAGCTACGATGACGCGTCGAACATGTCAAAACTTATGGCGGTCGCGGGAAATTTTCCGAACGCCGAGGCGGATCGCAGCGGAATATCAGCGATGAATTTTGCTGCCGGATTTTTCTACAGCGGCCGCGGCATTCAGGCTCCGCCCGAACAGATCAAAGTGACGTTTTGGATTTTGAGTAAAAGACCTCGGTTCGCGCAAACCCATGACCTTGGCATTTTCGCGGGACAGGAAACTTTTGAGATAGGAACCGGAAGATATGCCGCACGTGCGCGAGAGAATATGGAATATCTCAACTACGAAATTCCCCGCGAGACGCTCGTAAAGATCGCGCGGCAGTCGGCGGTGCGTATTACGCTCGGCGAACAGGAATTCGATTTCACGCGCGAACAACTCAAACTCTTCGCCGATCTGATCCTGCTGACCGACGTTTCAGCGACTCGCTAAAGAAATTACTTCGACCATTCATCGGCGATGTGGACATCGACGTTGATCGGGACTTTTTTTATGTATCGCTCGCCCGCTTGGCGCATTGCCGCTTCGAGTTTCGCGGCGGTCGCGTCAGCTTCGCCGGCGTCGCATTCGACGATGATCTCGTCGTGTACTATGTTCACAAGTTTTGCATTGGTCCCGATTATTGAATCGTGAAGCAGACGCAGCGCCGCTTTCAAAATATCGGCGGACGTACCCTGGATCGGCATGTTCACGCCGTTTCGACGAGCCGCCCCAACCTGTTGACGCTCGCTTTCATCGAAACGCAGCCGCATCATGCGACCTGACGCCGTCCGAGCGTTTCTGTCGGCGATCACGCGTCTGCCCGAATCGCGAAGATATGAATCGAGCCCGCGATACGTGCCAAAATATCGCCGCATCGTGTTTTCGGCCTCGGTCTGAGAGAGGCCTGTCATCATCGCAAACCGCGACGCTCCGACACCGTAAACAATTCCGAAATTCAATCGCTTTGCGAACGACCGCTGGTCCGAAGAAACTTGGTCCGGTGTTATGCCGAAGACCTGCGACGCAGTCGTTGTGTGAAAATCCTCCCCGGACACAAATGCCTTGATGAAATTTGTATCGTCCGAGAAGTCTGCCAAAATGCGCAGTTCGATCTGCGAGTAATCGGCGATCACGAGCTTTCGTCCCGGCGGTGCGATAAAACATCGCCGGTATTGCTGGTCATGCGGTATCTGCTGCAGATTTGGATTTGAACATGAAAATCGGCCCGTTGGTGCGCCGATCTGCCGAAAATCGGCATGAATACGGCCTGATTTGGGCTCAATGAATTCGAGAATGTTTTCGCCGAAGCTCGACAGCGATTTGGCGACACCGCGGTATTCCAGAAGTTTGGCGACCACGGGATATTTTTCCGCAAGCGGCTGCAATTCCCACGCCCGTGTTGTATTTGGCACCGGGACTCCGAGATTGAGTAAGGCGTCCGTGACCTGTTGCTGCGAATCGAGGTTTATCTCGGCACGTCCGAAAAGTGTCGCTTGCGCCACACCGGCCGACAGCAGATCCTGCAGTTCGTCGGCGGCCTTAGCCTGCGCTACTTTCACTTTTTCGAGCTGCTGACGCCACCGCGCTTCGTCCAAATAAAATCCGTTGATCTCCATTTCGGCGAGCGGCATCACGCAGTCGAATTCGAGTTCAGCGACTTCTTCAAGCTGGTCGTTCTTCAGCCGCTCGGCAACCTGCTCGCGCAATTGGACCATGACGGCCGCGTCTCGCGCCGCATATTCGACCTGCGATTGTGAAAGCTCGTTCGCGCTCCAGTCGCTGACCTGCTGCGATTTATCAAGCTCCGCCCCGGTAAAGAATTGTGCCACATCGGCAAGCGAATGCCGGCGGTCCTGATCGCCTGCCGCGATCAGTTGGCTGGCGAGATATGTGTCGAAGATTCCCGCGATTTCGACCCCAAGATGATACCGAACCCATTTAACGTCGAATTTCGCGTTATGGGCGATCTTTATATTTCGGGCATCGCCCAGCAATTGCCGCAGAGGTGCGAGATCCGGATTTGTACGGGGGTCACGACCGAACGCCCGCAGGTCGACAACGTGCGTGTTTCGGCCGTCGCTGAATTGCAGCAGCCGCAGCTCGCCTCGATACGGGTCAAGTTCGGTCGTCTCGGTGTCGAACCCGAGAAACTTCTCGGCTCCGAGATCACTGCATGCCTTGCGCAGCGCATCGGCATCGCGAATGATCTGAAAATAAACTTCCATAAACTGGTTCGAATTTCTTGTGCGGCTGTATCCTCAATTGTAGCGATTCGCCTTCGCATTTAACAATCGAGCGTTTACCATTTGAGCGAATTCGTTTATAGTATTAGCAGTTTGCGTCATAGGACTGTCGGAAACGACGAAGGGGCAAACGCTGGTTGGATTTACCGTCGCCCGCATTTGGGCTGCGAAACAGTTTTGAAGAGGTCGAGCACGATTTTCCTAAAGCGAAAGTGAGTGCTCCCTGTTTAGAGAATGCAACGGTTGCGTTCTCGAGTTCCAAAAGATTTCCTGCGTGAAAACAAATCGCGATCACTTGTGTCCGAAATCCATTTCGGCCCCAAGTCTCAAAACCAACGATTTACGCAAAATCCGCCCTGCAATCTAGGGCTCCACTCGATCTGTATAATCCGCCGGCATCTCTTCGCTCGTACTCGCACCTGCTCCCGAGGGCGCACATCCACATTTTAAGGAAAGTTTTTGTATGTCTAAAGAGATGATCATCAGCGTCAATGGGCGCGAGAAGAAGATCGCAATTCTTGATAACGGTAAAGTTACGGAATTTTATATCGAGCGGGGCGACGAGAATTCAGGCATCGCCGGGAATATTTACAAGGGCCGCGTACAGCGTGTTTTGCCCGGTATGCAGTCGGCATTTGTTTCGGTTGGTCTCGAAAGAGACGCATTCCTTTACGTTTCAGATTTCTTTGACGAAGAAGAAGAGATCGAACGGATCGTAATGGAAAAGTCCAAAAAATCGACGCCCGAAGAGGCGAAACGTGAAGCTAACGACCAGATCGATCGTGCCCGAATCGAGCGCGAGAAACAGATGGAAGCCGTACAGGAGATCGCCGAACCGATCGACGAAGCCGGTGAGCACGAAGAACCTGAAGATATTCCGGCGGCGCTCGCAGGAAGCGTAACCGAGGCCGAAGGCGACGTCGGACGACGCGGCGGGCGAGGACGCGGGCGTAAGGATGGCCGGGGAAGGCAGAATGAACGGCCTGCCGAACGCAGCGGAACGGCCCGGACGGAGGAAACGTCGCCGCCTTTCCAAATGGCAGATTCCGGCTTCGAGCGAATAATCGACGACGAGGACACGGGCGAGCTGTTCAAGGACGCATTCCGGCAGGAAGCGATCGTCGACAAGGTTCGCGCGGTCGAATTCGAAATGGAAACGACGCCGATTGCGGAGGTTGGATCCTTGATCGGCTCTGTCACCGATGAGCAGAACGGGTTCGAACGCATCGCCGACGATGACGATGCTCAGCCGGTCACCAAACCGGCGAAAGGCGGACGCGGGAAAAAGGCAAAAGGCGACGACGCTGAAGGCAAGCCTGCGCGAAAGACCAAGCCGGCGGCGGAAAAGAAGCCCCGAAAATCTTCGGCAAAGGCCGCTAAAGCGGAGGCCGAAAACGAAACGGAAGGAATTACCGATGGCGAAGCATCTGTCCGTGAAAGCGGCGAGATCGCGGAAATGACCGTTCGACGCGGTGGCCGCGGGCGAAGGCGCGGCGGACGCGGACGCCGCCCGGAAGGCGCAGAAACGACCGAAGAATCGACCGAAAATGAAGGCGGAGAGGCAGGCTCTGAAGTGGGGGACGTCCCAACCGAAGCACCGGCCGTGGAAGCCGAAGCGAGACCCGCCGAAGTCAGCGAGGCAGCACCCGCGGCCGAACGTGAGCCTGCGGATGCTCCCGAACCGACCAGCGAAGAACGCGAGCCCAGGGCACGACGCGACACGCGCGACGGACGCGGCACTCGCGACCGCAAAGAAAGCCGTCCGCGAGAGGACCGGCCAGGCGTGGACCGTCCGCGAGAGGACCGCCCGCGGGATGAGAATCGTTCGCGTGGCGGACAGCAGGATAGCGGAAAGCGTTTCGAACGCGGCGACCGCCGTGACCGCCCGGCACAGCCGACGATCTCGGATCTGCTGCGCGAAGGGCAGGAAATTCTGGTTCAGATCGCCAAGGAACCCATCGCCCGAAAAGGCGCCCGCATCACATCGCACATTGCTTTGCCCGGACGATTTTTGGTCTATATGCCGACGATCGAACATCTCGGCGTATCGCGAAAGATCGAATCTGCAAACGAAAGGTCACGGCTAAGAACGCTGATCCAGCGTATACGTCAGGACGAAACGATACCATCCGGAGGATTCATCGTTCGAACTGCGGGAATCGGAATATCGGAAGAAGACCTGCGACAGGACGCGCGATATCTGGTGCGAACATGGCAGGACGTCAAGAAGACCACTGAGAAGGCAAAATCGCCAGCACTGGTACATCAGGACCTGGACCTTGTGCAGCGTCTGCTGCGTGATCAATTGTCGGACGAATTCACGGCGATACGCGTCGACAGCGAAGAGGAGTATCTGCGGACCATCGAGTTCATCAATCGCATCCAGCCGCGGCTCGTCAACCGCGTAAAGTTCTACACACGCGAAGAACCGATCCTCGATTCATACGGCGTGCAGGAAGAGGTCGACAAGGCACTCAAACCCCGTGTGTGGCTGAGATCCGGCGGCTATCTCGTGATAAATCAGACCGAGGCCCTGGTTGCGATCGACGTTAACACCGGAAAATTCGTCGGTAAAGGTAATGCCCGGCTCGAGGACACCATCACGCGTACCAACATGGAAGCGGTCGATGAGATCGCCCGCCAGATACGGCTGCGTGACCTCGGCGGCATCATCGTGCTCGATCTGATCGACATGGAGGACCGGCGAAACCGGCATAAAGTCTCGCAGGCGCTGCAGGAAGCACTTCAAGACGATAAATCGCCGACAAAGGTTCTGTCGTTCAATGACTTCGGGTTGATCATTATGACCCGCAAGCGCGTCAAACAGTCGCTCGAACGCACAATGTGCGCGCCGTGTGATTACTGTGAAGGTGCGGGCTGGATAAAATCGCCGACGACGATCTGTTATGAGATACTAATGGAAGCACGCCGTCTCTCGAAGCATCTTGACGATGTTCGCCAGACGACGCTCCGCATCCATCCCGAGGTCGCAAAGTCGCTTCGCAGTGCGGAACGAGCCGTTCTCGAGGAGATCGAAGCGTATCTCGGCAACGTCGATCTTTCGGCTGACCCGACCATCCACCAGGCGCAATTCGACTTCGCTTTCATTTAGCGCAGCGATAGTCAAAACGAAATGCAAAAAGCGAGAAATCACCTTCTCGCTTTTTGCGTTATGCCGAAAGAGCGAACTTTACCCGGCAGCCATTATTTGGGTTTTGACAGGCACAACATTCGAGCGGAAGAAAGTCGTCCGTTGGTTTTTCCGCGCGGCTGAATGCCGCCGACGCGAGTTCTGCCATCGCTTAATTCATTTAGACGTTTCAAAATGCCGTCGCGCACCGGCAAACGCAAAGAAATCCGGCGAAAAAGAAATTCCGCCGGATCCTCTGTTCGGTTATAGACTTGTGAGACCTATTTTTATTTCGGACCCCGAACCCGCTCGCGGGTTGCGACGAAGATATCAGCCTGCAAGTTTGTGGTTCCCGGGGCAGGACCCTCGACGCCTGCTCGGTTTGAGCCAAAGACCAGCTGGCTGCCGTCCCAAGATAACGAAGCACGCGACTCTGCCGACGCGCTGTTGATGGGTGCCGGCAAATGAACTGGATCATCCCAGTCAGAGTATTCGTCCTCGCGAGTTGCCGTCCATATATCTGGCCCCCCCAGGGTACCGGGCCGGGTTGAATCAAAAACAATTTCGCGCCCATCTTTGCGCACGTTCGGACGATGATCGTCGAATGCGGTATTGAGGCCCGGAGCTAACTGCGCCGGTCCGAAATTAACGCTGAAGTAAATATCTGCGTCCGTTCCACCAGCGGCGTATCCGCCGGGCCGCGTACTAGCAAAATATAGATAAGCCTGTCCATCCTCACCCTCGAAATACGACGGACTCCATTCGTCGGCGGCGCTGTTTATATTGCAACCGACATTTTGGGGTTCTTCCCAGCCATCCTTGTCTAGACGAGTGAAGTAGATATCCGAGTTATTGGCTACAGTGGGATTCCCACAGTTGTCTGCGTGCGGGCGGCGGGATACGAAGAAAAGTCCGTGTCCGCGTATCGGTGATGGGCAGAAGTCGTCTTGAGGACTGTTTACCGGTGCGCCGGCATTTACTGGAGATCCCCACGGATCGTCCGTACTTTTGCGCGAAGATATCCAGATGTCCTGGCCGCCGAGGCCGCCGGGTCTATTGGAGGCCATGTAAAAACTTAGGCCGTCCGGTGCCTGGATGGGACAGCCGTCGTTATAAGGCGTGTTGAAATCGCTGCTAGCGCCGGGTGTCGTCAGCTCCATCGAGACTGGGGCGGACCAATCGCCAAACTGTTTAGCGGAAACTACGGCGGTGACGATCAGCGACGATGTTGTTAATAGGATAAACGCCGTCGTCTTCCACGTGAATCTTTTTCTCATATGATCTCCTTAGTTGTGTATTGAAAGAAAATTCTCTTTGCTTACTGGCGCGACAGTTTTTCGAAACAGAGGTCAAATTTGTCCGAAAAATTGTGACTTTGCCGTCGCCGCGCGATTTCGCGGCCCGTGTGTGCTGCGGAGCAGACGAAGAATAGTGAAATCAAGGTCATATTTATATTTCCTCCGAGTGCGTTTTTGCCGAACAGATGGTTAGATCTGCATCCTTTTTTCAAAAGTGGATTCTTTAGCCGGGCTATATAAACCTTGTTAGCACGCTCGAGCGGTGCTAATATTGCGCGACCTGACAATGCTTGGTCTTTATTTGTCAGTAATCGGCCGGTGGACATGAGATTAGCCGCGAAGCTGACGAATAATCTTTCGGTTCACTTGAATTTTGTATGACGTCTGTATTCCCGATCAATTCTGACGAGGTAAGTGCTTAGTACAAATGGTTTAGTCGAACAAGGGTCGGGTTTAAAGATTTTGCTTGAGTCCGTCTTTAATGTCAGAAATATACGAATTTTCCGGTTTCCGACTCGATATCCGCGAGCGCGTACTTGAGCGCGCGGGTGCAGGCGAGCGGGTAGCGCTGCCCGAAAAGGCCTTTGACACCCTCTGCGTCCTTGTGCGAAACGCGGGCAGCTTAGTCGGTAAGGACGAACTGCTGAGCAGCGTCTGGGCGGACGCGTTTGTCGAAGAAAACAATCTAAATAAATCGATCCACGCCGTTCGGCGGGCTCTCGGCGAAAATAGCGGCGATCAGAAATTTATCGAAACTGTCAAAAAGCACGGTTTCCGCTTCGTTGCGGAGGTAAACTCCGTCGAGCCGCAGCCCGCGCCCGCCGAAAGTCACGCCGCTAACGCTCGCCCGGAAACGCATTCGGGATCGGACCGCGCGTTTCCGCATCTTGTCCGGCGTAACGAGCCGCTTCCGGCCGGCCCGGCTTTGGCATTAGCGGGGACGCCCGAAGCGGAGAGTATGCACTCGCCCGAATCGGCCGCCGCCGTTCCCGTTCGCGATCTGGGGCCCGTCCCGGAACTCGATAACCAGCGCCGGCCTTCAGCGCGTTATTACGTTTTGGCGGCGGCGTTGGCCGTCGCGGCTTTGATCGGGGCCGTGTCGATCTACCGTTACATGACCGGTGGAAGCGCGGACGGTGCGGGCGGGGCGTCGTCGCTCGCCGTGCTGCCGCTGAAACCGCTCGACGCCAGTGACAATTATCTCGGGCTCGGCGTGGCGGACGCCATCATTCGGCGGATCAGCCAGACGGGAACGCTTACAGTGCGCCCGACGAGCGCCGTCCGCCGTTACCTGAACGAGGACACCGACGCACTCGCTGCCGCGCGCGAGCTGGGCGTGGATGCGGTGCTCGAGGGAACCGTTCAGCGTGCCGGCGACCGCCTTCGCGTGAGTGTCAATCTGTTGCGCACGAGCGACGGCAGATCGTTGTGGGCGGACAACTTCGACATGTCGAGCGAGGACGCTTTCGCGATCCAAGACAATGTCGCACAGCAGGTCGCACGCAGCCTGCAGCTTCGCCTTGACCCGGCGCAGCGGGAACGTTTCGTTACACGGTACACGCCGAATGCGATCGCTTACGAGTACTACTTGAAAGCCGTTTACAGCTTCGACCAGCGCGGGTTTAACATCGAGGCCAAGCCGCAGCACGAAGCGACGATCGACTTGTTCAAGAAATCGATAGAGGCCGATCCGAATTTTGCACTCGCCCACGCGCAGCTCGCTTACGCGTATGCCTGGATGGGGGTTTATGTCGACGAAAACGCACAGTCCGATTGGGTCGTTTTGGCGAAGCAAGAGATCGGGCGGGCGGATGCTCTGGACCCGCAACTCGCCGAAACGCATATTGCACGCCACCATGTCCTTTTAAGCGCGGAGGAGGGATTCCAGACCGAGGCGGCCGCTCGCGAGTTGATACTGGCTAGGAATCTCAACCCGAACGTGGGTGGCATAGACCTGGCAGTTGCTTACAATCACCTCGGGCTCGAGGACATGTTCGATAGGGAAAAACAAAGAACGCTCGAGATCGATCCGACCAGCGAATTCAACAAAACAATTCTCGGATTTCAATTAATATATGCCAGGAGGTACGACGACTGGATCGCCTATCGTCAGAAATACTTCGACGGGAAACCAAATGTTCCTTATTTGATGGGAACGGGCCACCTGGATGAAGCACAGCAACTATTTGAAAAAATGCCCAAACACGGCTGGGATGCAGAATCCTCACTGGGCTACAAAGCGATCGTATTGGCCTTAAAAGGAGATCATAGTGCGGCGAAGGCCGAGGTTCCGATCCTTGTTCAAAAGTTCCCTTATAAAAACAACAGTTATCACCACGCAACATACGACATTGCCTGCATCAACGCGCTCCTTGGAAACAGTGCCGAAGCGGTCAAATGGTTAAGAGAAACCGCCGCAACCGGATTCCCGAGCTACCCGATGTTCGCACGTGATCATTATCTGGATCCGATCAGGCAGGCACCTGATTTCGTTCAGTTCATGGGGGAGATGAAGGAGCAGAACGAAAGGGTCAGGCAGGAATTCGCCCAATAGTGCGATCCGTGGAATGAAAGAGTTATGTTGCAGGAAGTTGCCAGGTCCGAGACTGTAAAATATCAGGACGAACCGGCAGAGGTTTACCAATTCGCCGGCTTCCGCCTCGATGTGCGCGAACGGGCGCTCGCGCGGCTCGATACCGGCGACAACAACGTCGCGCTGCCGGACAAAGCGTTCGGTACTCTTATGGTCCTTCTTCGAAATGCCGGGCGCCTCGTCGGAAAGGACGAGCTTTTGAATTCGGTTTGGGCCGGTGCAAATGTAGACGAGAACAACCTAAACAAATCGGTGCACGCTATCCGCCGGGCGCTCGGCGAAAGCAGCGGCGATCAAAGATTCATCGAAACCGTCAAGAAACACGGATTCCGTTTCGTCGCCGACGTCAAAAAGATCGTTCCGCCGCCGAACTCCTCGACGCTGTCCGAAAGTCCCCGCGAGCCGGACATCTCGCCCGTCCGCGATTTCCCGCATCTGCTGCCGCGAACCGAGCCGCACACGGCGAAGCGCAACTCTTCGATCTATCTCGCCGCCGCGGTCGCGCTCGTCGTCCTATCGGTCCCAGGCGTGCTGGTAAACCGGTACGCTGGTCGGGGAACCGCGGGCGGCTCGTCGTCGCTCGCTGTGCTGCCGCTCAGATCGCTGGACGCCGGCGACAATTACCTCGGCCTCGGCGTCGCGGACGCGATCATCCGGCGGATGAGCCAGACCGGCACGCTGACGGTCCGCCCGACGAGCGCTGTGCGGAGGTATCAAGCAGCGGAAACTGATGGCCTGAGCGCCGGCCGGGAGTTGGGGGTCGATACGGTACTGGAGGGCACCGTGCAGCGCTCCGGTGACCGCCTGCGCGTTAGTGTGAATTTGCTCCGGGTCAGCGACGGCAGATCGCTTTGGGCGGATAACCTGGACATGGCCGCGTCCGACGCATTCGCTATACAAGACAAAGTTGCCGCGCAAGTGGCGAAGAATCTGCAGCTGCGGCTCGACACAGCACAGAAAGAACAGCTCACTTCCGGGTACGCGCCCAACGCGATCGCGTACGAGTATTACCTGAAGGGGGTTTACAGCTTTGACCAGCGCTGGTACAACATCGAGAGCAGGCCGCAGATGGAGGCGACGATCGCTCTGTTCAAAAAAGCGGTCGATGCCGATCCGAATTATGCGCTGGCCCACGCCCAGCTCGCGTACGCGTATGCGTTCACCGCCGTTTACGTCGACCCAACGGAGCAGTCGTGGGCAGATCATGCCAGGGAAGAGATCGACCGGGCCGACGCACTCGACCCGCAACTTCCCGAGACGCACGTTGCGCGTCATCATCTGCTGCTGAGTGCTCAGGGGGGCTACCAGATCGAAGCGGCGATACGCGAATTGCAACAGGCGCAGCGCGTCAACCCGAACATCGGTCACGACGACCTCGCATTCGATTACGGCCACCTCGGGCTCGAGGACATGTTCGAACGTGAAGCCGAGCGCGCGATGGAGATCGACCCGACAGGCGCATTTCTCAAGTCGACGACCGCGATCATTTATCTAAACATCAAGCGGTACGATAAATGGCTCGCGTTCCGGCAGAAATACTTCGACGGCCGGCCCGGCACGGACTACCTGATCGGGGTCGGCCGTTTAGACGAAGCCCAAACCAGGAATGACCAGGTGTTAGCGAAATCGCCGGACGATCCGTTCGCGCGGCTGCAAAAGGCTACCCTTCTCGCCCTGAAAGGTAATTTCACCGCGGCCGAGGAGGAGATCCCGTTCGCGCTCGGCAAATATCCGCACAAGACCCGCGGTTACCACCACGTGGCTTACGACATCGCCTGCATTTACGCACTCGAAGGGAAAAGTTCCGACGCTCTAGAGTGGCTTAAAACGTCCGCCGCGACCGGGTTCCCCAACTACCCACTCTTCGAACGCGACCCCTACCTCGACCGGATCAGGCAAGACCCGCAATTTGTCCAATTCATGGCCGACCTGAAATCGAAATACGAATCAGTCAAACAGGAATTCGCACACTAGGCCGCCGCGGAGCAGAAAAGCTGTGCCTTTCCTAAGCCTTAAAAAATTCTTCGAGGCTGCGCCTCGGCGTGTCCGGATGGTGCTCAAACCGTATGCTTTCGTCCAAGACTAATCGTCCTTTTTATTCTTTCTTGGGCGGACCTGGGCGACGGAGACGGTTTCGGATAGTTTTAGTTCCAGTTTGCCCTCTCTGATTTCGGGATCGATGAATCTTAGAGTTGTGTCGAGGCTGATGCCGAAATGGCGGCAGAATGATGCGGCATTTACGCGAAAACCGGACGCACCTTTTGGCAGCACGGGAAAAGCCTCGGGCATATTGAGGCTATGCACCGGCTGGAGAGCGATCAGGTCGCGGCCGCGACTGAAGTAAAGATAGACGGCGGGCGGTTTGCCCAAGTGCTGGTAAGCGTTTCTGTTGAACGTGAGAACGTTTGTATTGCTGAGCGTAACCCGCATGCGGTACTGTGCCGGTTTATTCGGGCCGCCTCTGAATTTTTCGAGATCTCTATCCATAATATTCTTCCACGCATGCGAAAGGCGTGTGTATCATAGATAGCACAATGTTGCATCTGTGTAAATAGCTAAGTAGAGTCCTCGAAGAATGGCAGCTCGCACCCGCGGCGTCCTTTGCGAAAAACTTTGCGTTCTCTGCGATAAAAAAAGCGTTTTGCCAAAAAGTACCCGCCGTTTTTCACAGAGTTCGCTGTGGTCGTAGCTACCACGCCATATTTTAGACGCTACCAAAGCAAATTCCGATCGGCCGATTCCTTTCATTCCGCGCCGATGCCGACGATGTTTTCGATTCCGAATCCGCCGAAAAAACATCTGAAATATCGGTCAGGAAAAGGACGAAAATGGTCATAAAAACGCTCACAACGGTCATGCGGGCCGGTCTCGGTGCTCGACCGCATCACTGGAACACATTTTTCCTGGCAGCTTTCGAATTGGCGGGCTTTGCGAAGGCCGAGTCGGGAATCGGTATGTTGAAATCTACGGTCTCGTAATTAATACGCGAAGTTGCGGCGCCGTTGGCGAAGCGGTCGATGATAAACGGCGTGCGAATGCCGCCGACATCGACGAACTGAGCATAGCGATCCTCTTCCTTGATCTCTTCGCCGTCCACATTTTTTCGAGGGTAGACAGCCTTTACCGGCAGGCCATCCTCGGATGCAAATTCGAATTCGACCGCGAAACCGTCTTTGTAGGTGAGACGAACAACATCGTTTCGCTTGCCGAGCGTCGCCTGACGTTTGCCAACATAGGAAAGTTCGGCATCGGCCCGCCAGCCGCCGCGAAGCAGGTTGTCGAGGCTGGTGCGAATTCCTTGTTTGAAGTTGGCGATCTGCGCTTCGTCCTGTACCTTTATGCGGTCCTGTTCGCCGTCATACACCCAGCCGGTATTGGCTACGTTAACCTGTATCGTCCGCGACCCGCCGCCTTTGAAATCAGTGCGCTCCCTGTCGGGAAAAATAATGATATCGGTAAATGTCTGAAACGAAACGACCGCCGTTTCCTTGATGACGCTAAACTTACCGCGGCCGATCTGGCTTTTGACGCTAAGATACTTTTCGCCGCCCAGATTCCTAATTGCTTTCTGAATGACGGAGTCCGCCTGACTGCTGGTCGACGGGACCTGGCCCCGCGCAATACCGAACAATGCGAACAAAAGTGTGCCAATAGCACAAATAAAAATCCTAGTTCTGTGGGGGAAATACATATTCGATCTTTCGGTCTACGCTGATCTTCTCGCCTTTGTCATTAACTGCGGGTTCGAATTTTATATTCTTACCGCCTCACGAACGCTCGATTCGAATTCCGCGGGCAGCTTCGATTCGACGGAATTCAGATTCGTCGTGCCGTCCTCAAACAGCGAAACCGTCAACCCTGACCCTACCTGCACGTCGCCAACCTTACCGGTCGCGAGAAGGACGACCTTAAGCCGTACCACTCTGACGTCGGGTCCGCCGGTTTAGCGTCCGTTTGTGCAAATGTGTAATTGGACAAATACAAACAAAGTGCAAATGCAACGCTAATTTTGTTCATAAGAAATAAGAAAAGGCTTCGGCAATAATATTATTACCGAAGCCTTTGATGCAATGTAATTAGCTGACGTTTAGTTCAGGCTGAAAGCATCTGCCGGTGTCACCGAGATCTCACCGTCGGCTGCGTCAACCACGAACCGAAGTGCAGTTTTCCACTGATTCGTGATCGGCAGTTTCACTTTCTGATCGATGTGGCGTTTCAGGAACCGAGCACCGTACGCCGGGCTAAATCCCTTTTCGGTCAAAAGGTCGATGGCCGCTTCGGTGATCTCGACGATCTTGCCCTGACGTTCCATATTTCGCGTCAGCTTACCGAGATAGATGCGGGCGATATCGCGGACCTCGTCCATAACGAGCGGCGAAAAGATGATGATCTCGTCGATACGATTTCGGAATTCAGGCGTGAAGCGAGTTTCCGCCGCTTTCATCACATCTCCGCGTATCTGTTGAACGTCGCCGAGCGTCTTTTGACCGAATCCAAGCGGTTTTTCGTAACGCTTGAAATTTTCCGAACCGAGATTCGAGGTCATGATGACGATCGCGTCCGAGAGGTAAACCTTTTTGCCGCGCCCGTCGGTCATCCAACCTTCGTCAAACGCCTGCAGGAACAGGTTCATAAGGTACGGCGAAGCCTTTTCGACCTCGTCGAGAAGAAGAACCGTGTACGGGTTATCTCTCAGCTGCTCGGTCAAAATACCGCCTCGCTCCGATCCGACGATGCCGCGCGGCATGCCGATCAGTTTTTCGATGCCCACCGTTCCGTCACCATACTCAGACATATCGATGCGGACCATCTTGCTTTCGTCGCCGAACATAAATTCGGCCACCGCTTTCGCAAGCTCGGTCTTTCCGACGCCGGTCGGGCCGAGGAAAAGCAGAACGCCATCCGGCGCGTAATGATTGTCCTTAAGCGGACCCTTGTTTAAACGAAGCCTTTCAGCAACCGCACGAACCGCATCCTTTTGCCCGATCACACGCTGCCCGAGGTCGAGCTCCATCTGCGAGAAACGGTCGGACGTGTCGCGGTAGATCATGTCCTTCGGAATACGCGATTCTTGAGAGATCACCTCGATTATGTGCTCGGCTTTAACGACGAGCGACGCCGGTTCATTGATCTCGACCTTTACAGAAGCAGTATCGAGCCAGCCGATCGCCTTGTCCGGAAGATGCAGATTGCGAATGTATTTCGGCGACATTTCGAGAGCTGTGTTGATGGCTTCGTCCGAGATAGTAACCGAGTAATTCTTCTCAAGCCGCGGACGCAGGCCCAGAAGGATCTCCTTGGTCTGATCGATCGTCGGCTCTTCGACCTTCACAAGGCGGAAGCGGCGTGCGAGTGCTTCGTCCTCGCCGATATATTCCTTGTATTCGGTCGAGGTTGTTGCACCGATTATTCGCAGCTCACCGCGCGCAAGCGACGATTTGAACATGTTCGCCGCATCGGACGATGTGCCGAGAGCGGCTCCAGCGCCGATGATGGTGTGAGCTTCGTCAATGAAAAGAATGATGTGATCCTTTTCCTTCACTTCGTCGATGATGCCTTTAATTCGTTCTTCGAACATACCGCGGAGCATCGTGCCCGCGACAAGTCCGCCCATCTGAAGCTGAACGATGTGACAGTCGCGTAATCTGGCGGGAACCTTTTCAGGCTCAAGCTCGATCAGACGCGCCAATCCTTCGACCACTGCCGTTTTGCCCACGCCCGGTTCCCCTACAAGCATCGGCGAATTGGAACGCTCTTTGTGCGAGAGGATCTCAATCATCTGCAGGATCTCTTTCTCGCGGCCGATAGTCGGAGGGATCTTGTCCTCGCGTGCGAGCTTGTTCATCGAAACGCCGAAGTGACGCAAGAACGACGGGAGCTCGTATTTCTGTCGTGAACGCTCTTCTTCTTTTTCACGCTTGCGAATTCGCGTGCGTGCCGTCTGGGCTACTTCGTCGGAGGGAACGCCGAGATTCTGCAGCACGTCGTTGAGGATGCTCCGTTCGTCGTTCGAGAGAACATAAAAAATATCGCTGCCGTCGATGACGCGGCGTCCCTGTGAACGTGCGCGATCCATCGCGCGTTTGAATAACTCTGTCGTTTCAGGGGCGATCCGGAAGCCTTTTCCGGTATGCTGCCGCCCGCTCTCCATACGTTTTTCGATGAGGAGTTTTACCGAACGCGGATCGACGGCAAGGTCGCGCATCGTGGCGGTGAAAAGGTCATCCTCCTCACTCGCAACAGCGTGCAAAATATGCTCGATCGATACGTAGTTCTGATCGCGTTTTTTGGATTCGTCAAGGGCCGTCTCCAGGACGCGTCTTCCGCTGTCGCTGAATTTATCTTTGTATGAGTCTATATCTGCCATAATCCCCTTTTACTGCCGGAAGTTTGATGCAGACGTACGACCATTCGTAGCCCTAATTCATCATAACATTTCAAAAAGTGCCCGGAGAAGAACTTTATTCTCCGCCCCCGCACTATTCCGCCGCGGCTTGTGCCGGCAATTTCCCTACTTGTACCTTCGCTGGTCTTAGCAGCCTTTCACCAAAGCGGTATCCGCGCGAATATTCCGCAGTCACTCGGCCTTCATTGTCCGCGTCAACCTCTTCCGTGTCGATCGCTTCGTGGAGTTCCGGATCGAAAGGCGTTCCGATCGATGGAACAGCTTCAACACCCACGCTCATCAGCGCATGCTCGAATGAACGAGCGGTTCCTTTCACGCCGTCACGCAAGTGTTCGAGCGACGGGTCCTTTTCACTGGCGTCGATGGCGAGATTGAGATTGTCCAGCACCGGAAGCAAAGTCGTCAGAAAACTGAACTGGCCCTGCTTTGATTGATCCTCCAGCGTTTTCTTTAAGCGGGAGCGCATCTCGGACGTTTCCTTCTCCAGATTCGATTTGGCCTCTTCGAATTTTACCTGTACGCCTATAAGTTTAGATTCGGCGGCTTCGCGTCGTTCGGTTTCAGCGCGGAGTTTATTTTCAAGCTCGACCTCACGTCGCGACTTGTCCGGCGGCGGCGCTTCCTGCCCGTCATCCGAACGAAGATCGCCTTGACCGTCAAACCGTCGCTTGTCGTTCACCGGAATGCGCATTGTTTCATTTTCCAAAAATTCTTCGTTTGTTGGTTCGGTATCACTCATCTTCTTACGTTTGAACATCTTAGTTCGCGTCGACAATCGGACGCTTTTTTACGGTCTTTATAAATACTACGACTTACTTCGCCAATGCGAAAGTAATCGGAAATTCCTGATATCATGTGCCCGAACCTGCCTTACTTTCGGACTCGAGCGGCTCGAATTTCATGGCGCCGCCGTCGGCTCTCACACGGACAGTATTGCCGCTTGCGATGTCCCCTTTCAGCAGGCTGACCGCGAGCGGATTCTGCAATAGTGTCTGTATCGCACGCTTAAGCGGCCGTGCCCCGTAAACCGGATCGTAACCTTCCTGCACGAGCAGATCGCGTGCACTGTCATCGAGTTCGATGCTGATGCCTCGTTCATCGAGTGTCTTGCGCAACTTTTCGAGCTGGACGTCGATGATCTGCGCTATCTCGTCGCGCGTAAGCTGTTTGAAGACGACAATATCGTCGATGCGATTCAAGAATTCGGGCTTGAAGTAATCGCGAAGCACCTGAGTGACGGCCTCGCGCGCCTGTTTCTCATCACCTTCGGCGGCCTGAATCTCGCGCGAGCCGAGATTCGACGTCATGATAAGCACGGCATTTTTGAAATCCACGACCCTTCCCTTCGAATCGGTCAGCCGGCCGTCGTCGAGTATCTGCAGCAATATATTGAATACATCCGGATGCGCCTTTTCGATCTCATCAAAAAGCACGACCGAGTACGGCCGCCGCCGTACGGCTTCCGTCAATTGTCCGCCTTCCTCGTAGCCGACGTAACCCGGAGGCGCGCCGATCATTCTGGCAACGGCGTGCTTTTCCATGTATTCCGACATATCCAGCCGGACCATCGCTCGTTCGTCGTCGAAGAGGAATTCGGCCAATGCCCGTGCCGTCTCGGTCTTACCGACACCGGTCGGACCGAGAAAAATAAACGAGCCGACGGGCCTGTTCGGGTCCTGCAATCCCGCACGGGCACGACGCACCGCATTCGCGACCGCCTGCAGCCCTTCGTCCTGGCCGATCACGCGTCGGCGAAGGTTTTCTTCCATTGAGACGAGCTTCTGCATCTCGCCCTGAAGCATCTTCGAGACCGGAACGCCGGTCCATTTCGCGACGATCTCAGCAACGTCTTCTTCGTCAACCTCTTCCTTGAGAAAGACGCCGTCCTTTTGCAGCTCGCCGAGACGTTCCTGTTCGGACTGAAGCAGCTTTTCGAGCTCCGGAATGCGTCCGTACTGCAGCTCGGCCGCCTTGGTCAGATCGCCGGCCTGACGTGCACGTTCGAGCTCAAGCTTCGCGGTTTCAAGCTGCTCCTTAGCGGTCCGCATCTTTTCGATCTCATCCTTCTCGGACTGCCATTTTGCCTTCATCGCCGACGACTTTTCATTAAGATCGGCGATACGTTTTTCAATGTCCTCAAGACGCTCTTTCGACTTGGCATCAGTCTCACGTGATAAGGCCTGTCGCTCGATCTCAAGCTGCAGAATTTCGCGTTCTAGGACGTCGATCTCCTGCGGCAAGCTGTCTATCTCGATGCGAATGCGAGATGCGGCTTCGTCTATCAGATCGATCGCCTTGTCCGGCAGAAAGCGGTCGGTGATATAGCGATTGGAGAGTGTCGCCGCCGCAACGATCGCTGCGTCTTTGATGCGGACACCGTGATGCACCTCGTATCTTTCCTTCAGACCGCGAAGTATCGCGATCGTATCTTCGACCGACGGTTCGCCGACGTAGACCTGCTGGAAACGCCGTTCGAGAGCCTTGTCTTTTTCAATGTATTTCTGGTATTCGGCAAGGGTCGTCGCTCCGACGGCACGCAGGGTTCCGCGTGCGAGCGTCGGCTTCAACATATTGGACGCGTCGATGGCGCCTTCTGACGCTCCTGCACCGACCAGCGTGTGAAGTTCGTCGATAAACAAAATTATCTGCCCCTCGGCCTTTTCAATCTCTTTTAGAACCGCCTTTAGCCGATCTTCGAATTCGCCGCGGTACTTTGCACCCGCGAGCATCGCGCCGAGGTCAAGCGAAACGAGCTTCTTATTCTTCAGCGTTTCCGGTACGTCGCCCGAAACGATTCGCTGGGCCAGTCCTTCGACGATCGCAGTTTTACCGACGCCGGGTTCGCCGATCAGCACCGGGTTATTTTTCGTTCGCCGTGAAAGGATCTGGATCGTGCGACGGATCTCATCGTCGCGGCCGATCACAGGATCGAGCTTTCCTTTTCGGGCGCGTTCGGTCAGGTCTTGAGCGTATTTTTCTAAAGCCTGAAAATTTTCTTCCGCGTTTTGATCGGTTATTCGCGAGCCGCCGCGCATATCCGTGACGACCTTTACGAGATCTTCCTTTGTGATGCCGTTAGAACGCAGAATGCGTCCGGCGTCGCTGTCCTTTTCAGCGGCGATCGCGATCATCAGATGCTCGGTCGAAACGTATTCGTCCTGCATCGCTTCGGCGTCTTTCTGGGCTTCCTGAAGGATGGTGTTGGTACGCGTGCTGAAATATTGCTGCCCGCCGGTAACCTTGGGAAAATTTTCAATCGCCGCAATAACGTCAGCTTGGATAGCCTGCGTATTAGCTCCGATCTTTCCGAGTATCGGCCGCACGACGCCTTCTTTCTGTTCGAGCATCGTTGCCAGTAAATGCTCCGGCTCTACCTGCTGATTCTGGTTTTTTTCGGCAAGCGATATCGCTTCCTGGACCGCTTCCTGGCCGCGAATGGTAAATCTGTCGAATCTCATGATCTTCTATTGTAAACGATACAAGCGAATGCCGAATGCTTCAACTTAATTCTGATTTGAATCAAATTAGTCAATAACCATAATAAAAGTTGAGTGTATGTTTGTCAAGTATGGCCTTGCGAATTCGGGTGTGTTAACTATTTGTGACGGCTTTTTAGGTGACACGGATAACCTTTGTCGGTATATTAGCTGTCGAACCTCTCCAAAAGCGGCTTGGCCGCCGTTTCCGCTCTGCCACTTTCGAGCACTATTGCGTTCGCGAACTTATGAATATTTTCCGGGAAATTCTTTGGCCTCTGGTGGCGGTCTTGGCGGCGTTCGTTGTCGGCGGAATTATCGTCCTGCTGATCGGTGATAATCCGTTTGTTACGTTTTACCTCCTGATCGGAAACTCATTCGGCTCCCTTAACGACATCGGGTACACGCTCTATATTGCTACGCCGCTGATATTTACTGGTCTTGCGGTCGCGGTCGCTTTTCGCTGCGGGCTTCTCAATATCGGGGCCGAGGGTCAGCTTTACGTTGCGGCGTTCGCAACAGCCTGGGTCGGGATAAAATTCGGCGGTGTCATCGCGCCTGCAATAGTAGATGGGACGACGGTGCAAGATTATCACTGGTCGTGGACGACGCTCCCGCCATTTTTGCTGATCCTTGCCTGCATGTTCACGGCCGTTGCGGCCGGAGCAATATGGGGAGCCATTCCCGGGATCTTGAAGGCAAAATTCGGCTCGCACGAGGTGATCAACACGATCATGCTCAACTTCATCGCGGTCGCGCTCGTCAGCTATTTCACCCAGTACTGGTACAAGGTTCCCGGCGACGCTTTGCTTCAGACGGCGGAGATCGGCCCGGGTGCCCACATTCCGCGCATCAGCCAATATATACCCGGCATGCCGGAATTCGTGCCGCTCAGCGTTGCGTTTCTGCTGGCGCTCCTGATGTGCGTGCTCGTGTACATCTTTCTATGGAAAACCAAGTGGGGATACGAGCTGCGTGCCGTCGGCCAGAATCCGTCGGCGGCTGAGTACGGCGGCATCTCGCCGAATAAGCAGATAATCCTTGCAATGACTATTTCCGGCGGGCTCGCCGGCATGGTCGCTATCGGCGAGGTGCTCGGCTATCGATATCGTTACTACGATGGGTTCTCCGACGGATGGGGATTTCTGGGCATTGCCGTTGCGCTGCTCGGCCGCAATCATCCGCTCGGTATAGTCATCGCCGCTATATTCTTCGCCGTGTTAAAACGAGGATCGATATTCGTCGACATCGAAACGCGTTATGTTTCGAAAGATCTCGTTGACGTACTCCAGGCGATAATCATCCTTTTTGTAGCCTCACTGCAGAGGTTCACGAGACGTTGAAAACATGAGCGAATTACTTACATCGACAATTTTGCTGATCCTGTTGTTTTCAACGATTCGGACCGCGACGCCGCTCATTTTCGCGGCGCTTGGCGGTCTATTTTCCGAACGCGCCGGCGTCATCAATATTGCTCTCGAAGGGTTAATGCTCGTGGGCGCGTTCACAGCCGCAGTTGTGACATACGAGCTAAAAAACCCGTACGTTGGATTTCTGGCGGGCATCATTTCGGGAGCGGCATTGGCGTATGTCTACGCCGTCGCGGTGATCAGATTCGAGGCTGATCAGGTAGTCGCGGGCTTTGCGATAAGCATGCTGATGATCGGTTTGCCCGCAGTTATCAGTGCCCGCATTTACGATTCGGCGGGTTCGACGCAGCAGATCGCTCGGGAATACCTGCTGCCGAACTACTACAATCGTCTTTCGCTCGCGTCAATACTCGCGTTCCTGCTGGTTCCAGTCTGCTGGTACGTGCTTTATAAAACGCCCTTTGGCCTGCGGCTGCGCGCCGCGGGTGAAAATCCTGCCGCTGCCGACGCTGCGGGTGTGAACGTTATTCGCCTTCGTTATACTGCAGTGGTCCTTTCAGGTGTGCTGGCGGCCGCTGGCGGAGCGTATCTTTCCATCGGACAAAGCTCGCTGTTCACGCGCGCGATGACCGCCGGGCGGGGCTATATCGCGCTCGCCGCATTGATCCTCGCGAAATGGAAGCCTGTACCCGTATTTTTTGCGTGCCTATTTTTTGGCTTTACAGAAGCGCTTTCCATCCAGATGCAGGGGGTGATCAAACTGCCGTCCGGTGAAGATATTCCTGTACAGTTCATTCAGATGATCCCGTATGTGCTGACGATAATCGTCCTCGCTGGATTTATCGGACTGTCGCGTGCGCCGAAGGCTCTGGGAATACCTTATCGAAAGGAAAGTTGAAAGTTTTGGCTTCTTCTTAATGTATCTGCTCGGATTTGCGGCTCTGCCGCTTCGTTTGTTATGTCCTACGAAAATGCCTCCGAGGCCGCCGAGTTTATTCGGTCACGGTATCAAAAGCCGATAAAAACCGCCGTCATTCTCGGCAGCGGGCTGGGCGCTTTTGCGGACAGCCTTGAGAACGCGGTCGCATTTCCGTACGAAGAAATACCGCACTTTGCCCGCTCGACAGTTCAGGGACATGCCGGAAGACTGGTTTTGGGCGAGATCGCCGGCGTACCGATCGCGGTTCAGCAGGGAAGGTTCCATTACTACGAAGGCTACGACATGGAGCAGGTCATGTTTCCGGCCCGCGCCTTTGGGCGAATGGGCATTGAGACGCTCATACTTACGAATGCTGCCGGCAGCCTGAGCACTGAGATGACGCCCGGCAGCCTGATGCTCATCTCTGATCACTTGAATATGATGGGCGTCAACCCGCTTCGCGGAGGCAACGACGATCGATTTGGCACGCGGTTTCCGGACATGACCGAGGTTTATGACCGCGGGTTGCAGCAAACGGCCGTCGAGGCCGCTTGTGAGATCGCCCTCGAACGGTTCGAGCGTGGAGTCGATGCAACGCGGATCGATTTTCTGCATCGCGGGATTTATTGCGCCCTTTCCGGCCCGACGTACGAAACCCCAGCGGAGATTCGGCTCTACAGGCTGCTTGGCGCGGATGCGGTCGGGATGTCGACCGTGCCCGAAGCGATAGCCGCTCGGCATCAGGGAATGAAAGTCCTCGGTATTTCCTGCATAACGAATTTCGGGGCCGGAATGACCTCGGAATTAATAAACCACGCTGAAGTAATGGAAACCGGAGCCCGTGTCGCCGAGGTTTTTCAAGAACTATTACTGCGGGTGATCGTGAAAATAAGCTGAAAATTCGGCTGCCGGCAAGCTAAAATTGCACGCGTTGCTCACAGTTCGGCGGCGCAGCGGTTAATATCTTAACTTATGATCATAGGAATTTGCGGCGGAACAGGTTCGGGTAAAACGACGATAGCTCGCGCCATCGTGCATGCGGTCGGCGCAAAACGCGTCGTCCTGGTCGAGCAGGATTCGTATTACCGCAATCTGTCCGACATGCCGCTAGACGCGCGTCATCAGGCGAATTTTGATCACCCGGATGCGATCGACAGCGACATGCTGGTCAATCACATCATGCGGCTAAAGCAGGGCCTTTCGATCGAGATGCCGCTTTACGATTTTGTGACCCACACCCGAAGCAGCAAGATCGAAGTGATCGAATCGAAGCCGGTCGTAATTGTCGAGGGTATTCTGATCTTTGCCGAATCACGCGTGCTCGATCTTCTCGACGTACGTGTATTTGTCGACACTCCTGACGACATTCGACTTATGAGACGTCTGAAACGCGACATCAACGAGCGGGGACGCACGTTCGAGCGCACGCTTGAACAATATGAGCGAACGATCCGTCCGATGCATTTCGAATTCGTCGAGCCCTCGAAGCGGCATGCCGACATAATTCTTCCGGAAGGCGCGCAGACCGGCATCTCGGTCGATTTTCTATGCAGCATGGTGCGCGAAAAGCTGAACGAGCAAGAAATATCGAATCGCGAAGAACTTGTCGGCAGCTAACGATCACGGAAATTACATTTAATGAAACATAACGATCAGGAACTTATCGACGCGGCTGCGACTGTCCGCGAAAACGCGTATGCTCCTTTCTCCGATTTTCGCGTCGGCGCCGCACTCGAAACCGACGACGGCGAGATCGTCTCGGGTTGCAATGTCGAATCCGCCAGCTACGGCCTGACCCTCTGCGCCGAACGAGTAGCGATCTTTAACGCCGTCGCGCACGGCAGTAAACGAATAACAAAGATAGCCGTGGTCACCGACACCGAAGAATTGACCTCGCCGTGCGGCGCCTGCCGCCAAATAATCTGGGAATTCGGCGGCGA
>JBBSGG010000030.1:0-37868 GCA_038254305.1 Pyrinomonadales bacterium | reverse complement strand
CGTGCGAGAGCACAATACGCGCTTCGCGTCCTTCGAACTCAGTCCGGTGCGAAGTGATCTCGACCATCATCACGTCGCCGTTCTTTTTTCGATGCCGCGACTCGCCGCTAAACTCGGCCGGCCCGAGCGGAGGCAACTTCGACGACCAGCCAATTCGTGGCGACGCAGTATCAATCTATCGGCCCGTTTCGGTGTCGCGCGCTTAAAATGCGAACACGAGTGCCGTAAACATTTGTTTAATTTAAAGTTGGAAAGAATAAACCCTGTGTTCGCAGATACTTAACGAAGTACTTTCCGCATTCGCCGATTTGGAACATTTCTTGCCTATTGCAAATCGCACAAACAATTTAGCGAGCAATCGCATTAAAGGAGTACATCGTATGAACACGGGACGGAAAATCTTCGCTCTCTGCAGCTTCCTCACCATTACCTTTGCAGCAGGCCTTTTTACGGCCGATGCTCAGATCTATAGCGGCCGCGCAACCGGTTTGCGCTCGGCCGTCACGGTAAACGGCAACACGACGAATACAACGGTTGCCGATACATGTCCACTTTCTCCGACCGGCGGATCGAACATTGTCACAACGCCGGTAGGTTTTATTTCGGGTCTGGCACGGACGGGTATCATCACATCGACGACTTCGGGCGCCGGACTTACCAGCCAGGCTTCTTCGACGGTTCAGGATCTCAACCTCAGCGCCGGCGGGTACACGATCAGAGCGACAAGCGTAGCGTCGACGGCTCAATGCAACTGCTGTACACCGAGCAACCCGTCATGCGGTGGAAGAACGACCATTGTCGGACTTACCGTGACCGATCCGGCCGGAAATCCTGTTACGGTCGTCCCGAACGGCTCGACCAATCAGACGATAACTCTGCCGAATAACGCGGGCACAATCATCATCAACGAGCAGATCGCATCGCCCGGCATGATCGACGTCAACGCTATTCACGTCAACATAACCGGGGCAAGCGGCTCGAATTCGAACGTTGTTGTCGCCGGTTCGCACGCGGACATTGATTGCACGACGACCAGCCCGACACCCGGACAGGTTGTCGTCACGGGACGTGTCTATGATTCGGCCGGCCGCGGACTATCGAAAGCAACTGTGGTACTGCGAAGTGCGTCAGGTGCGATCGTTTCTACCACGACGAATTCGCTCGGTAATTTCACACTGCCGTCAGTGACCGCCGGCGAAACGTATATTCTGGAAACGACGCACGCGTCATACACCTTCTCGCCGATCGCCCTCAATCTGAACGAGGACACGGCTGTCGAGGTTCGTCCCGACGGCGCCGCGCGAGCAGCACTGCGTTAGCCGGAACTGCAGCAACAAGCTAAAAAAGGATGCCGTCGGGCATCCTTTTTTTTGTTCCACATTGAGAGCGAGCATTTCAGGCCGCACCGGCGCCGGAGAAACTCGCTGCCACGTAAATGCAAAATGCTGCCAAAGCTATCGCGAGGACGTCCTCGGGAATCGCAACATAGATATCTTTCACACCGAGCGATTTGACAGTGCGCGTGCGCGCCTCGTATCCGCCGAACGCTCCTACGACCGAGCCCATCGCCCCTGTCAGCGCCGCGATCCAAACGGACGCACCGGCGACGGAGGCGAGACTTGCGCCGGCCAAAACGCCGCTGATGAGACGGGCGACGAGAGCAGGCGTCGCGGTTCTGTCGGACATGCCCGGCAGTTTATCGCCGACATATTCTCCAAGGGCAAGCACTGTAAAGACGACTGCCGTCACTGTCCAGCTCATGAACGCAAGTCGGCCGGCCGAAAGGTCGAGCCAGCCGAAATGCGCAGCGACGCTTACCGCAGCGACCGCAGTAAAACAGCGTAGACCGGATGAGATGCCGATAACGCCTGCGGCCAAATAGATAAGGATCGCGTCCATAGAATTTCCCTCCGGTATTTGCAAACTACTGCAAACAAATGAGGACACACAACGCCACCGGGACGGCAGCCCTATATTAACCCAACAGTCGGTGAGCTACCCGATCCTTGTAAGAAAAAACGATTTTTGTTAAAAAATTCGGCGATTTTTTGAATAATACTTTCTTAATGTTTGGCATCAAACGGAAAACGAGGCAAAGTATGTATACAGTAGGGATACGGAGAAATTCGACCCCGGTTTCAGGCCGCGATTGTCTTGCTTCCAATTTGCTTTTGCACTTGGATTTAGGGCTTGAGAATCTATCTGATGGTTTCGGTGGTGACCATCTTTTTCGAATTACGCCCCTTCGGTTACGTCCAATGGCAGCATCTATCCCAAGGATCGGTAACAGATCACGGCGCCCAGGCAGGCGATCACGAACGCGCTAAAAACCGGCAGTGCCTTGATAACAATACTTTGTCTGAACCTCGGTCCGTCGAATAACCTTCCGCCGTATAAGAACAGGAAGCCAACTACCGTTAGCGTGGCTGCAAGACCAAAACTGAATGCAATGGTGAGAACAAGGCCGTAGCCGACACGGTTGAGATTTATTGCCGCCAGCATTAATACGAGTGCTGACGGGCACGGTAGCAATCCGCCGGAAATGCCGAGCGCGAGCAGGCTTCTCCAGGTGATCTCTTTCGGGGGCAGATGTGAGTGTGTGCTGCCGTCATGTGAATGCGTAAGATCGTCGTGCCCGTGTGCCGAATCGTCGTGAGAATGTGAGTGTCCAACATCCGAATCGTCGAAACTATGCGTGTGATCGCCGTGAACATGGTCCGAAGCTCCGTGCGCGTGGCCGTGACCATCCGATCCCAGGAGAGTAAGAAGTCGCGTCTTGAACATCGTCAGCCCGATATATAAGACGATCAATCCCGAGAAAAAACTCAAGAACGGCATGATCGTCTCGGGCAAAATGTATCGCGAAGCGAAAAGCATCACCAGCCCCAGGGCAAACACGCCTAAGGTATGTGTGATCGTAACGGTAAGTCCCAGGAACGCGGCATGACGCGGCGTTCCTTGCGAACCGACGAGATATGCGCCCACGACGGCTTTACCATGGCCCGGCGACATCGCGTGCGCGGCGCCGAGGCCGAAGGCAAGTAGTAACCCAAGCAGGGCGATCGTAGGCGTGATGACGGGCACCGATATCAGCTCGGCAAGACGATCCGGTTGCGCGGCAGTATTTTGATGCCCGTCGCGATTTCGCAGCGGCTTTGCTCCCGCCGGGATCGCTCCCGCTGTAAATGTAAATGCCGCACTACGCTCATTCAGCGGAGATGCTAAAGATTCCTGCGGATAGGACTTGATCTCATCCGTAAGCGCGCTGCCGAAAGCATTGCTGTCGTAAATTGCGATCCCCTCGTCGCGCGTTACGACCATCTCCCGCCACCCGATACGTTCGGAAAAGTTATTATTGACGAAACTTACTTTATTTTCACCGGTGGACGTTTCTATCGTGGCCGCCAGATCCCATTCGATGCGAAGGGTATCCAGACCGCCCGCTCCGGGCCTGAGTATCGCCGCATGCTTTCCGACGGCAAGAGCGAGCGGACTACCGTTTACGTCCAGTTTCAGATTCGCTAAATAACCGGGCGTGATGCGTTCCTGATATGCGTTAAGTTCGTCGTCGGAAAAACGACCGTCCTTATCAACGTCTATTTCCGAAGCCGCCTGAAATGTCGGGATCTCAGCCAGGTCAAGCACCTGCCGGATCGCGATCTTCGAATTGCCTACTTCTATTTTCGAAAACTGATTGACACTGAAATTGCCTAAAGGGTGAGCCCACGAAGAAGCCGCGAAAAGGAAAAGCAGCGAGAGGGATGACACCCATCGACGCGGTCGAATTTTATTCGTCTCAGAACGAGTGAGCGAGTGCATAAACCTATTACAAGGATGTCAACGTAGTTCTGGCGATGACCGATTGCGCGGGATCAAATGCCGGATTGAGTTTCAAAGCGCGTTCCAGAAAGCCTCGGGCCTTGCGCGAATCGTTTTCGGCTTTGGCGATCATTCCCGCATGATAGAAAATGCGCGCATCGTTCGTTTTCAGCCTCAAAGCCTCGTCGATTGCGATCTTCGCTTCCGCCGTCCGGCCGCTTTTCAAAAGGCACCAGGCATAGATGTCGGCGGTGTAAATATCCTTTCGCACCGCATGTTCGCGTTCCGCGATCGCAAGCGCTTCGGGGAGCCGCATGTCACGGTCTGCCCAAAAAAGCGCCAGCGTTCGCTGGTCTCCGGAGACTCCAAGCCGTGCCTCGGCTATCTCCAGCAAACCGGATTCGCGTTCGGCTTTTTCCGGATCGTTCATGATCGTGTATATCTCGGAAAGCAGTGACGAGACTTCGGCATTAGGGATTCGATTTTGTAGATCGGAAAGATATTTCTCCGCGCCTGCGAGGTCACCGAGGGCCGCCCGCACCTTCCCCTTTCCCGCGACCGCCAGATAGTAATCGGGGAAATTGGCTAGCGCTTCGTCATATACACTTTCTGCTTCCGCAAACTTTCCGGTCCGGAGGAGGACGTCTCCGAGTTGGACCAGGCACCAGCTCTGCGCTTCCTTGTCCATCGGGTCGGCGGCTCGCGCGGCCTGCTTCATCATCTGGATAGCGCCGGCGTCGTCGCCATTAAGGGCACGCAGATGAGCTACGCGAGCGTATGAAGAAGTATTCGGTTTGAGGTCGACCATTTTCTGCGCGGATTCGACAGCATCGGCATAATTGCCGAGCTCCACGTTTGCATCGGTAAGCACGCCATAGACAAAGGAGTCGGCGGGAAATTTTTGTTTTAGGTTTTTTCCGGCCTCGAGACCTTCGGAAAAACGGTGATATGTCAGATGAAGTGATGCCTCCATTTTCAAGGCGGTCACGTCGTCGGGCGCCAATTCGAGAGCGCGCTTTACGGCGGACTCGGCCTTCGAATTGAGACTGAAATCGCCCGTTTCCCTTGCTCTTCTGACATAGATGCCGGCTAGGTTAGTCAGAGGCCGCGGCTCATCCGGCGACTTCGCAACCTCGTTCTCGGCGTTTTGAAGAAGAATCTCGCTGGCAGACATGGTCGCGGGCAATTCTGCCAACGGCTTTGCGGCCGAGATGCTGGGCTGATCGCAGGCCGACGACGCTGCGACGAACAATATCAGATATATCAGAAGTGAATTTCGACTATTCATTTAGTATTTGGCCGCGTTGCGAAGCTCGACAGATCGAAACTGATCTGCGTGCACCGCAACGCGGCGCCATAGTGACCGTCCTATTGTTTCTTACCGACCAACGTGCCGTCGTCGTTAACAATGGGAAGGAACCCTTTCGAATCCTCCGTAAGCTGCGAAGGCGAATTCGTGGGTCGCGGAGTATTGCCCGGATTTGGCGACGCCAAATAAGGGAACCGCGTCAGAAACGGCTGTTCGTTCGTGCTGACACCGTCTCCGATTGCGTTATTCGGAGCGACGTTGTACGCCGGCGTGAATGGCGTGCCGCCGAGCACCGCTCTGAGTTCGATATCGACGATGTCATCGAATACACGCCGTCCGTTAGGAAATCCCGCGACATCATTGCCCAGAAGCCCAAGCCGACTTGGCGATGCGCTCGGAGGGATGGCCAGATTGAGACGAAGGTATTCGTGCGGTCCGTCCGTGCCCTGAACGACAGTCGTATAGTTCGGTCCCGTTACCGCGTTTACCGGAATACCTAGAGCGAAGATCTGCGCCAGGTCATCTCGCGGTGCCGGCGGAATGTTGATGAACAAACGGTTTCCGTTGAAATCGCCATAAGCACCGAAAATCAACCGGATAATCTTCGGAAGCTCTGGGTCAAGAACCGCCGGAACCGCAACCGCGTCGCCCGTCGGTGCAAGCCCGTTGAACGCGTCCTTGAGGCCGAGAGGAATCACGAGTTCATTTACCAGGGGATTTCCGAGACGCGAAACTTGTACCCAGCCGCCATTGGTTGATGTCTGGCCGGGGGTGAGCACGCGTGTCGCCCGTCTACTGGCCGTCGACCAAATTCCGACGACCGCGTCCGCTGCCGTCGGGCTCGCGGGAACAGCTCGCGAACGTGTAAGGTCTTCGATAGGCACTTCCAGGGCGATAGAATTAACATTGAATCCCCTAAGAGTGTCAACTCCCCCACTTGCCCCGATCGAACGAAAGGCCAACCCGTCGAAAACCGCACCGACGTCGATGAAAAAGCCTTCGTCGCGTTGACCCGCGAACACCTTTCCGCCATTTGGCAGATTGTAGATCGCAGGCTGGCCGAGATTCGTCTCATAATTTGGCGTTACACGCGGCCCTACGTTCGATGGCGGAGTACGAAGTCCACCGGCCAAAACCTGCCCGCGGCGGCCTCCTGATCCTTCGATGCGGCGAACCGAATAGGTCTGCGGCATGTTGTAATCCAGATCCGTGAGGCTGCTTATGACACCGTTCTCATTCACCGTGGTGTGACCTAGAATCGTATTGGAATTTACGATCTGCGTCGTGAACTGGAATTGGTAGGTTATATCCGGTACGCCGTCGCCGTTATTGTCGATTTTGATCTCGTAAAGCACGTTGTCGTCAAAACGGAAAAACTGCGGACCTCCAGACGGGTCTTGAAAGGGAATGAAGTTCGCGATCAGCGTGGCGAATCCGGTGCGGCCGGATTCAGTACTGCGGAAGGCGTAGACGTCGGTATTATCGGCATACCTGTCCATGCTTATCATCGGAGCCTCGGCATGGCTCGATGCTTTTACAGGAAGCAAGGCCGCCAAAACCAGCGTCAGCATTGCCGACCCGGTTACGATTTTGTTCAATATCTTCTGCATATCTCTCCTTTTAATGCTTGCGAAAAGTGCAGCGGCCCCGTCGAGAAAGAGTGGTGGCCGCACGCTGGTTCGCCTAATGAGTGTCGTAATTCGCTACCGGATAATCGCCGTTTCGGCCAAAACTGTATAGGCGAATCGCTCCATTCGAACTCTGAAGTACGTAAAATGTTCCCGCTATCGGATCCCAGGTCGAAATGTCCGTACGACCGTCGCCGTCATAATCGGCCTGAGTCGTATATTGCGGCTTAGCTCCGAACTGCGTGATACTGACGGCACCGTCAGAACTTCGAAGGATGTACCATATGTACTGCGTTCCCTGACGTACCAGAGCGTAGTCGGTCTTCCCGTCTCCGTCATAGTCGCCCGGAACAACAAGGTCAGTTCCGAGACCGAACTGCCTCGCGGTGAATCCGAGGGTACTTTGCTGAACGTAAAACGTACCTTGTCCATTGGACTGGTTTCTGAATACAGCCAGATCGGACTTGGTGTCTCCGTCATAATCGCCTGGTGCGGTGATATCGCTGCTAAGGCCAAATTGTTCGGCCCTAAAGGTTCCAGTCAAACTGTTGGTGATGTACCAGATCATCCGGCCGCCCGTTCGTCTTACGACGGCAAAATCCGTCTTCCCGTCGCCGTCGTAATCGCGGGCTACCGGCTCGTCACCGTTAGACCCGAACTGAAAAAACTGGACTTGCCCGTCGGAACTTCGGAGCACATAAAAAACGCCATTTGACGGACGCCACACGGCGATATCGGTCTTGCCGTCACCGTCGTAATCGCCGGGCGTTTGTATATCAGTCGATAGTCCGAATGTACTGAACTGGAACGAGCCGTCCGATCGAGCAATATAAAACGTGCTCGTCGAAGGCCGGAAAATACTGAAATCGGCTTTTCGGTCGCCGTTATAGTCAAGCACGGCCGCCCCCAAAACTGCCGCGTTAGACCCGTCGGTCTCCTTGTCTCCAAAGACCGTCCCGGCCCGGGCCGCGACGTTACCGACTGCAAGTGTCAACAGCAGCAAACAAAGCGCCCCTACAGAGCTGCTCCACTTTAAAAAAATATTCATATATCCCCTCCTAGAAAATGCCCGCCAAACCGCGGGAGCCTGAAAATGGTACTTAAACCAAGTTGCCGAATTCGATCATCGACAAAGTTGAAACAGTCCTGACGATCTTACCCGAAGATCGGCTGATCAAAACTGCCCGCAATTGCTAAGTCGATTGGACTGGTCCAACTCGACTTAGCACGGAAAACGCGATATCACTACTTTCGCCAATATCCGTTCGACGGATTCAGCAAATTTCAAAAATATCCGATCTATGGATTACCGGAATGCGGCGTACCAAGATACGGAAATGTTGAAAGATAGGGAACGTCGCGATTAATGGTGCCTCGCGATGACTAGAAGCCAATGCCGGCCCGGCGGAAAGCACAAAAAAGTGCGCCGTACAGGCCGCGAAGGCAAGTACAGCGCACAAAAACTTCTTCAACATAATTCCCCTTTTTCGATAACTTAATCCTTTACCCGGGACTAAGGTCAAAGTTCAGTCGTCTAAGTGGCCGATTTCGTTCACGACCGAGACTGCGCCAAAATACCCGGACTAAGGTCATTGTTCAGTCGTCGGTGATCGATTTCGTTCACAAGCGACGACTGCCCAAAATTTCGAAGAATCCTTCGCGGAGGGCATCCCCACAATTCTCGAATAGATGCATGTATTTTGGGCAATAACGCCGGTCAGCGCTATCGGGGAAAACGGCGAGTGAACAAAGGGTTTCCCTTTATATTTTCGTCTGTAGGGACCAGCAGAGCAAGCGGCAGACTATTCTTTCAGCTTTCGTTCAGCCATCCCTGAAGGATCGCATACTCGACGATCTCGTTTCGACCTTTGATATTGAGTTTGCGAAGGGCGTTCGCCTTTTGTGTTTCGATGGTCTTGACACTCGTTTCGAGTTGATCAGCTATCTCCTTATTGCTGTATCCACGTGCGATTCGGCGTAGTACGTCGGATTCGCGCTCACTGAGCTGTTTTCCTTTCAGTTCCACTTTCGTTTTACGCATATCTGCGGAAATAAGGTCAAACACGCTGCCCGTGATGGCGGGATCGAGGTATTCACCGCCATTCGCTATCACGCGTATCGCACGCAGTAGCTCATTCGAATCGCTTTGTTTAAGAACGTAACCGGAGATCCCGGCCTGAAGTAGCTCCTGCACGTAGGCTTTATCGGTGTGACGCGTCAACGTCAGTATTTTTACCGCCGGAGCCGTCCGTTTTACCGTAGCCGCAGCTACAAGACCGCTAACGTCCGGCATCGAGATGTCCATCAGGAGGACGTCAGGCTGCAGTTCGCGTGCGAGCTCAATAGCCTCACGACCGTCACCGGCCTCGCCGATCACGGTAATATCCGGCTCGGAGTCGATTATCAAACGCAATCCGGCCCGAACCGTCTTGTGGTCATCGGCGATCAATACGCGAATGCGATCCATATCAATATCTGCTCTCAACGCCGTCTGTGCTATTGCGTCTAGGTACGTTCACAAAGATCGTTGTACCGCGGCCAGGATTCGATTCGATCTCCAACGCTCCGCCCATCAGGGCTACGCGTTCGCGGATTCCCATCAGGCCCATGCCGTCGCCTGGGGCGATCAGTTTGTCGGGTGCAAATCCGGCGCCGTCATCCTCAATTATTAAAATTGTTCCGTCGTCGCGCGGCTCTAGCATGACAACTACGTTGGATGCTTCGGCATGTTTGGCGATGTTGTTGAGTGCCTCCTGAACGATGCGGTAGTAATTCGTTTCTACTTCGGGAGGCAGGCGGGCAGCCCCGAGACGTCGCGCGTCGAATTTGGCTGGAATGTCGAAATGCTTCGACCATTGCTTTACGTATTCATCGAGGGCCGCCGCGATCCCTATATCGTCGAGCACGGCAGGACGAAACTTCCAGGCGAGAAAGTCGACGTCCGAATCGACCTGCCGCGTTATGACGCTTAGCTCATCCAGCTGCCGGGTCCATTCGGGATTCTCAGCTCTATGCTTCTTGAGTTCTTCGAGCTTAAGACGGAGTACGGTCATCTGTTGGCCAAGTTGATCGTGCACGTCACGGGCCATGCGTCGGCGTTCGTTCTCCTGAGCAACCACCAATTTCTGCAAGATCTCTATACGTTCCTTATTTGCGGCCTCTAGTTCTCGGGTCCGTTCCACCACACGCTCTTCCAATCTCGATCGCGCGCGTCGAAGCTCCCGCTCTCCGGCTTTCCTCGCTGAAATGTCCCAAACGAACGAATGGAATCCGGTTACGTTTTCGCCTTCTTTTTGAGGCACATAATTCAAACGGATAAATCGCTCGCCCGTTCGATAAGGCACCGATCGCTCGACTGAAACTTCTTCTCCCGATAGAACGCGTTCGATCTCGGGCAGCAAGGTTTCAAACGCGGCCTGCCCAATTACTTCTGACAGATGCATTCCTACCAGCTTGTCAAAAGGAATATTGAACCATTCGGCATAACCCCGGTTCACGAACCGATATCTCTTTTCGCTATCAATGAACGAAACCAGAAGCGGAATGGCATTGGTTACCAACCGCAGCTGGCTCTCACTATTTCTAAGAGCGATCTCCGCCAGTTTTCGCTTGGTTATATCGCGTATCATCGTTGTCGAGTACGTATGCCCGCCCGCGACGGAAGTTGAGACAGACGCTTCTAGATCGATCAAAGTACCGTCTTTGCGCTTCCCGACGAATTCGTACTGCGCCGGAGCCTTCAATCCCTGCACGCGCCGCCGACCGAATTCAGCCAATCGATCCGCGTCCTTGGGCGAGATCACTATCGACACATTTCTTCCGATCAAGCCGGCCGAGTTTTCGTACCCGAATTGACGAAGATAGGACTCGTTAACGTAAACGATATTTCCGTTTTCCTCGACCAAAATTCCATCCTGAGAGGCTTCAAATATTTTCTGCAATCGTTCGTCTGTCTGTTTTAGCTGCTCATCGAACTGCTTACGCTCGATAGCCAATGCGGCGGTCCGAGCCAGGATCTCCACAACTTGTCTTTCGAAAAAATCCGGCTCGCGTAGTTCCCGAAAGTACGTTCCAAACGTGCCTAACACCCGGCCGCCTTTCGACAAGATGGGCACGCTCCAAGCAGCTCGCAGTCCCAGCTCGATAGGCAAATTTGCCAAGCCGTTCCATTTTGGATCGGCTGCGATATCAGGAGTGATCACCACCATTCGGGTCGCCGCCGCGGCGCTGCAAGTGCCAACATTTTCGTCAGCGACAATGCCGTCGATTTTTTGGATATATGTATCGGGCAGACTTGGTGATGCTCCATTTCGCAGTCTGTTCTCGCTATCCAATAAAAGGATCGACGAGGTCACTGAGTGTTCGCTTAACTCTTCGACGGTATTCGTCAGATGTGTCAAGATCGCCGTTAGCGGAGCGTCGGTCACGACCATTTCCAAAGCTTCCTTCTGGGCGTTCAGAAGTACCTGAGTTCTCCGTCTCTCCGAAACGTCGCGGATGCTCCCTTCGAGCACTCCGTTCTGCATCATTTTGCCGCTTATTTCAGCTATGAATGTCGTTCCGTTTTTACGGCGAAGGCGGCGTTCCTTCAACAGCGTCTGTCCGGATAGCAATGCCTGAAATTGGATCGGGTTATTTATCAGATCGTCCGGAGGCACAAGATCCTGCACACGGAGATTCTGCAACTCTTCGCGGGAGTATCCCAACATTTCACGAAATCGAGCGTTGGTTTCGATAAAACAGCCCTCGATATCATATGTGTGAATTCCGTCCGAGGCATTTTCGACCAGAAATCGGTAACGGCTTTCACTCTCCCTCAGCTCTTCTTCCGCACGCCGTCGGTCGGACACATCTTCGGAGAGACCGACGATCCCGATCAGTACATCCTTGTCGTCGTAAAGGGGTGAATTGGTGACCGATATCGGTAAACTGGTTCCGTCCTTGCGCGAGACGGTAAAATCGCCCTTCCAGCTTTGGCCGCGTCGCAACAGATTCATGATCTCATACGCCTTTTCGGCCGTCGGTGCAAACATGAACAATTCGACGATGCCGCGTCCGATCGCTTCGTCCGCCGTCCATTGATAAAGCTCTGTCGCAGCTCGGTTCCAATATGCGATCACACCGTCGAGATCGGTAATGATGATCGCGTTCTCGAGGGCATCGAGAAATCGCGGCTCAAAGTGATTTATACTTTTCGCTTTAACCGTTGATTCCGATAGATTGCTAACTTTTCCCAAGATAAATTCGCTCCGAATAGCATTCTACCCCCACTATAAGCAATTCGTTCGAGTAACTGTAATAACCTCCCGGTTACCAGGCTGCGGAAATTCATTCTCAGTAAATGAATTTTTGGTATCTCAGCGAAAATTGTGAGATTCGACTGGAGCTGTAAATTTATGGATCGGCGAGAAAAATAAGGCTTTGATTATGCCGCCGTTCTCGGCAATTCCTTTTATTATCAAAAAATCGTTTTGATTAATGATCGCCCTAAACCGTTCAAAAACATCCGGCATCACCACAAAATTCGAATGCCCCGTTTCATCTTCGAGTGTTATAAATACGACCTTTTTTGCGGTCATCGGCCGCTGTCTAATTATCACCGCACCAGCTACTGAAACAATATCTTTTTTCTTTAATGCCGATGTCTGCTTTGCCGAAAGAATGCCTTTTTGAGTCAATTCTTCGCGGATAAAAGCCATCGGATGTTTGCCTATGGAGATGCCGGTTTTCTTTAGATCCGTTTCAATAAGCTGTAGGCCATGCATCTTTTTTATAAAAGAAGTATCGGCCTCTTCTTCAATGGTCTCGGCAAACAGATCGCCTTTAGGCAATATGGCCAACTCGGATTGCCAAAGTGCTTCACGTCGGTGAATAGTGTTTTCAAAATTAAGTGCGCCTGCCAGACTAAGCGCTCTGACCTCTCTTTTGTTTATCAACGGAACTCTTCGGACGATATCTTCCACGCTCGAATAGTCGTCATTTTCGCGCTCGGCGACGATCCTTTCTCCGATCTCTTTTCTCAGTCCTCTTACATATTTGAGACCTACCCTAACGCATTCGTCTTCTATCACGAAAATATACTGCGACTTGTTTATATCCACCGGTTTGAAATGGAGCCCGTGTCTTTGCGCATCCTTTACCAACGTCGCGGCCGAATAAAATCCGAGCGGATAATTATTGAACATCGCCGTCATGAATGCGGCGCGGTAATGGACCATAAAGTAGGCCGACGCGTACGCAAGCAGAGCAAAACTGAACGCGTGCGACTCGGGAAATCCATAATTTGCAAAAGCCTTAACGCAGGTAACGATGGTTTCCTGTGTTTTGACATCTATGTTGTTTTTGGTCATCCCGTCGCGCAAATTTTGGCTGATCTTTTCGATCTTTTTATCGGGTCTCTTGAACCCCATCGCACGGCGCAGTTCTTCGGCCTGGCTGCCCGTAAATCCGGCGATGTCCATCGCTATCTTTAGCAGTTGTTCCTGAAACAGCGGAACACCCAGCGTCCGCTCGAGTATGGGTTTCAGGCTCGGGTGCATATAGTCGATCTCTTCTTTTCCCTGCCGGCGTTTTATGTATGTATTAAGCATGTTGCCGACGATCGGGCCCGGGCGGATGATAGCGACCTGCACGACAATATCGTAAAAAACTTTCGGTTTTGACTTAGGCAGAAATGCGATCTGCGCACGGCTTTCGACCTGGAACATACCGACTGTATCCGCTTTTTGCAGAGCCTCGAAAACTTTCGGGTCATCATTAGGTATTTGATACAGATCTAGCTTTTTACCGTAATTTTCACCGATCAAAGTGATCGTATCCCGCAAAACTGCCATCATCCCGAGGCCAAGCAGATCAACCTTTACGATCTTAAGCCGCTCGCAATCGTCTTTGTCCCATTGAATGATGTTGCGGTTTTCCATCGACGCGGGCTCGAGCGGAACCATGCCGTCGAGCCGCCCGAGCGAGATGACCATTCCGCCCGAATGCTGGCCTAGATGCCGTGGAAAATCCAGGATGCGTGTATACAGATCGGAAAATTTTCTCAGCCTGATATCGTCAGCAGGATCGAACCCTTCTTCCTTGAGTCGGCGATCTAGCTCATCGCCTTTGAACGTTTCGTAATGTGAATTGAGCTTTGAAAGCTTTCCGAGTGATTCCGCGTCGAAACCGAATGTTTTGCCAACCTCGCGCACGGCGGATTTTCCGCGATAACTGATGACATTGGCGGTCATTCCCGCGCCGCGCTCTCCGTACTTTTTATAAACGTATTGGATCACTTTTTCGCGATCCTCGCCCGACGGCAGATCGATGTCGATGTCGGGATACTGCTCGTAACTCTCGGATAAAAACCTCTCGAAAAGTAACTTGTGTTCGATCGGGTCGACCGCCGTGATGCCGAGAGAATAGCAAACCACGGAATTTGCCGCGGAACCGCGCCCTTGCGAAAGTATTTTCTCCGTTTTGCAATAATCGGATATTCCGCAAACTACGAGAAAATAGCCGGCAAGCCTTTTCATCTTGATCACCGCAAGCTCTTTATCGAGCCTTCCCTGGATCTGATCTTTAATTTCCCGGCTGCTTTGCCTGTACCTTTCTCTTGCGCCTTTTTCTGCTTTGGCCCTTAGATAAGAATCCATCGTCTCGCCCGGCGGCACCGGAAAATCCGGGAACGTATAGGCAAGCTCGTCCAGTGAAAAATTCACGCGTGAGGCAATTTCATTTGTTTGCTCGACCGCCTCGGGGTAATCCTCAAAAAGCTTGAGCATCTGAGTTTTTGACTTTAAGTAACGCTCGCTGTTTTCGGAAAGCAGCTTTCCGGCTTCGTAGATGGTGCGGTGATTTTTTATACAGGTGAAGACATCGAAAAGCTCACGGTCATTCTGATCGGCGTAATATGGACCGTTGCTGGCAAAATACGGAATGTGGAATTTGTGGGCGAGGCCCAAAAGAGATTGGTTTATATATTCTTCCTTCTGCAAATAATGCCGTTGCAATTCTATATAAAGCCTTTTATTAAATACGTAGTTAAGCCAGGCAAGGTCTTGCTGCGCATTATTGTTTTCGATACTGTTCCAAAGGAAGCCGTCGACGCTGCCGGTAAAACAAATCAAGTCTCCGGAGTGCTTTTCAATATCCTGTCTTGTCGCAAAATGCTCACCTTTTTTCGACCGAAGCTTGATTGTCGTTATTAACCGGCAAAGGTTTTGATAACCTTTTAATGACATTGGAATCAGAGGTAAAACGGTTCTGTTCTCGAGGGTGATTTCGGAGCCGATTATGGCTTTTATTCCGACTTCTTTTGCTTCAAAGTGACACCTGACCGCTCCGGAAACGGTGTCCTTATCAAGCAGCGCGATCCCGTTTAGTCTCAGCCCGGAGGCACGCCTGACAAGGTCTTCAGGTATCGAACCCGAAGCCAGAAAGCTAAATGCCGAACGACAATGCAGCTCGAAGAAGCTCATCAGTCATACTCCCCGGTTACAAGCCACTTGTTGCCATGTTTAGACAGCCGGTAAATGCTTCGATTCTCCAGCTCTACATCCCAAAAAGAAGTTTGCCAAAAAAGCGGATTCCACCACTGGGATGATTCTTTCCAAACTCCGCCATATTCAATAACCCTGCCTTTGAAGTAAGGAGTCCGAAGGTAGATCAAAGCGCCTTTGTGAATGGTGGTTTCGGCTGACAAGGGCGGGTCGAAATAATTAAACGCTAACATCGGCAGCGGTTCTATAATTTCGCCTGCCTCTCTTCCGACGGGCAATTTGTCGGCATCCAGCGAGAACGCCTTGGGTACTCTTTGATCTAACAAAGCCGGCACGCCGACATTTTTTTCTCCGACCAGTTTCTTTATTTTCGCTACTGTCAGCAGCAGGCTTTCCGGTTCGGGCCTCGCGGCGGAATAGAGGCCGCGCTGAACAGCTCGCGGGCGGGTGAAATAGCAGATCAGCGTGACGGTATTTATTGCAGCTTTAGGCGGCTCATTAGCGATGCGCAGATTTAACAGCTTTAGCCAAAACGCCTTGTCTAAAGAGGGAAAAGAAACCTTTAGCTCATATCGTTTTATGGATTTATCATCAAGCCCAAAAATTATATCGATCTGCTCGGTGCTGAAACCGAACTGCGACGTTTGCTCAAAAAGTCTGCCCAATCCTCGCCCGAGTATAAAAATCAGCCTCTCGGTATCCGTGACCGAAAAGTCCAATTCATAGTTCCAACTAACCTTATTTTCACGCAGGTTCGGAGTGAGAATGTATTTTCCGCGCTCGTTTATTAAATCAACGACATTCCTAAATTCGAGGCCGTATCGAGCAATAAGCTCGTTTTCAGGAATGCGGCGTAAATCGCTGGTAGTTTTTATTCCAAGGGCTTGAAAGACCGTTAGCGTATCCGGATCCAGGTCAAATGAGCTTAACGGAAGCGGCTCGGGCTCTTCGCTTAAACTAACAGTAATTCCCTGCTTGCTTTGAGCGTGAAGAATAGCTGAACCGGCATTACGTGAAATTGCTACGTTTCCCGCAAGATCATTGTCTTGCAGCTCTTTAGCGATACTGTTGGCGATTTTTGCCGGGCTACCCAACCGCTTTTCGAGGCCGCTTATATCGAACAAAACCGCATCATTTTTTAACTCAATATTGTAAGCAAACTTCTCTGCTATCGATATCAAAACAGCCTTGTCCCCACCGCTTGCAATGCAGGCATACAATTTCGCCATTTTTAATATTTCACTCCTATTCTTTTGAATTCAGGCTTGAGCAAAAACGGCTTTTTCGTATTGAGATTTATCTGAAGCTCTTTTAGAAGTTTGAATCGGCCCGCCCCGGACCATATCGTTTGGTACTTGTCCAAGTAAAACGATTGGCTCGAGGCCGATCCCAAAACGGATTTTTTTGCGGTGACTATCAGGAGTGTCTGGCTGCCCTTTATCTTGGTTCTGAAACGGAACCAGTACGAATTTGGAATGCGTGCTAACTCGGTAAGCGGCAGGTTGTTGAGATGCAGCCATATCACTCCGAACCCTTTCGCCTGAATCAGGTTATCGACCGCCGCAAAAGTATTTTCGAGGCTTCCGCTGCACCTGATCCAAAGAAGATTCTCCAGAATGACGTTATTGGATTTGGCCGAGCAAGGGTCGAAACTATTGCTGAAATCGACTATCGAGCAAACCTCTCCGTTCTGCGTTAATGAAGATAAAAGCGTCAGCGAGAGACTTGTCTTGCCTTCGCCTATGAACTCGGTTAGGCTTCCTCGTAAAAGGCTAAAGCTGCTTGTTTCAACGAATTCTTGAGAATATTTTTGTTCTTCTTGAAAATAGGATAGCTTTTTTACCAGACTCAAGGATTTCATATAAAAGGCTTCCCAATGCAAGGTTTCGCGAATGCAAGTTTATCCTAGCGATGAAACAAAAGTCAAAAATTAAAATGTCATGCAATCTACAAATGTTGCCGTGATCCGCAATGGGTAGATTGTGGAAGGCCTTCGTAATTTGAAGGTGTGGAAGGTAAAAAACTATCGACAGTTTTAGGAAGGTTTCCAGGAAAACGCACAAAAGCCCGGCTTAGAAAGCCGGGCTAAGTTATCGAACCGAAGTGTAGGGATTGATTCCCCGATTAAACAAATTTAGCCGCCACGTACCTCGATTCGAGGAGACCCTTGACCGTTAGCGTCAGTTTCTCCAAATCATTCGGTTTTATTAGAAATGCATCTCCTCCGGCGTACATCGCCTTTCTACGGTCCGCGTCTTGAGCACACCCGGTGAAGAACACAATAGGAGTATTCGCGTCGCGACGCCGTATCCACCTGCAAAGGTCGAGGCCGTCGGTGTCCGGCAGCCAGATATCCAGGACGTAGAGATCGAACTGCTTAGTCGTGATCAGTGCCTTCGCCTCTGCCGCGAGGTGTACTCCCGTCACGTCGTGAACGTCTTCCGTCGACGACAGCATAAAAGCGAGCATTTCGCACGAATCCAAGTCGTCTTCGACACATAAGATACGCGATTTGAGAGTGTTCATGTTTTCGCTCCATTACGGAGATCCACTTCGACCTGGCAGTTTTCAATTTCTTGAATAAACTGCCCGGTGACCCGCCCCTTGCTCGTTACCTATGCGGAAATAGAATTGTCTTGTTTGTTGTCGGGCGACTGTTTAAGGTGTTCCCTTATTTCAAGCCGGGCGATCATCGCTATGAACGTGCGTTCGTCAAACTTCGAATCGTCATAGCGTTCCGCGTTCTGCCAGACATGTAGAAAAATGTTTTCGGTCACCGCTTCCGCCGCCTCGGTGGAATTTGTGAACATTTTCGCCATTCCCCAGATCCAATCTCCGTAAGCGTCGATACACTCTTTGACTGCGGATCTGTCTTTTTGTCCGATACGATGGAGGACGTATACCGGACTTTGCAGCTCATCTGCCTGAGCCGCTTTGTGGAGCCCGTTCGCTCTCGCGGAATCGGACTTGAACTGATCTAAATTAACGCTCGCAATAGCCATTGAACACCCAAATGACGCTCCACGCGTCGAATGCCAGCTTTGCTAGTGAAAACGCAAAACCCCTTGAAGAGAAAACGAAGGATGAACCCAATTACGAGAACCATTCTCCCCATAGCGACCTGCTATCAAAATGATTCACATTCAAAACCTCGAAATCGGACGAAGAGGAACTTCCTGCCGGATTCGTAGTCTTTCTCGTCATGTCCGAATTAAGAGGATGAGTAACAAATATATCTGAATCAAACTGCCTTGTCGGTACGCTAACGCACATGCGAATCCGCCACGTTCTGGTTAAAAAGTCGGGTGTGAGGATCGCAGGCGAACGACAGGAACGGGCGGGAAAACGACACGAAACGGAAACATTTGCTCAGCATTGTGTGAAATCGAAATTGAGGCGTCGCGCGCGGCGCGGCACGTATTGAGATAATTCGCCGATTGTGCGTTACCACACAGAACGCATTTATCTTTTGTTGTAGTCTGTAACGTGATATAAGGTATTCCGTATTCCAAAGGTAAAATCTGTGCCAGTCGATTCAAGCATATTAGTTAAAAACTATTTGATTGCGGCTCTCCCGAAGAAGGAAATCGCACGGCTCGAACACAAATTCGAAAAGGTGTCGTTCAAACTGGGCGACGTCTTGTATGAGTCGGGCGACCTTATTGACTACGCTTATTTCCCGCTGACGTCAATTATTTCGATGCTTTATGTGATGGAGAACGGTGCGACGGCGGAAATAGGCATTGTTGGCAACGACGGTTTGATCGGCGTGTCGTTATTCATGGGCGGGGAAACCACTACGAGCCGTGCGATCGTCCAGAGTGCCGGCGAGGCCGTGAGGATGACGGTCTCGGACCTGAAAGCGGAATTCAAGCGTGGTGAAGAGTTTCAGGACCTTATGTTGCGGTACACCCAGGCGATGATGACCCAAATCTCGCAAACTGCCGTTTGCAACCGCCTCCATAGCGTTGACCAACAACTTTGCCGCTGGATCCTGCTCAGCCACGACCGCCTCGAAAGCGACGCCCTGGTGATGACGCACGATCTGATATCGAACATGTTAGGTGTCCGCCGCGAAGGGGTGACCATGGCCGCTCGGAAACTTGCCAAGCGTAAATTGATAACCAACAATCGCGGCACCATTACCGTGATCGACCGCAAGGGTCTGGAACATGCCGTGTGCGAGTGTTATAAAGTCGTAAACGACGAATACAACCGTTTACTGAGCAGAGGTATCTCCCGAACTTTCGGTTAGTGATCAAACATCCAATCACGTCAAACTGCTATGCTTTGAGGGCGACAGCGGTTTTGTGATTTTAACAAGCGGATGCACGACAATATCGACCCTCACCGATCCAATAAGTTTCTTTCGGCTCTGCCTAAACGCGAGCATGAAAGGCTGCTGCCGCACCTGGAGATCTGCGATCTGAATTTCGGCGATATTCTCTTCGAGCCTGACGATCTTATCGAACACGTCTATTTTCCCGTCAGCGGCATCGTCTCTCTGATTTCCTTAGCCACCGGGCATGCGAAAATAAGCATAGGGATGATCGGAAAGGAAGGGATTGTCGGATTACCGGTATATCTCGGTTCGTCCAGGGCACAAAGATCAGCGGTAGTGCACGGAGCGGGGAAAGCACTGAGAATGAAATCGGTGGACCTTCTGAATATCTGTGAGCTTGGCGGAGTTTTCCCGAGTCTGTTGAACCGGTTCACAAATCTATTCATCACAAGCCTTTCCCAAATCCTGATCTGTACCCGATTTCACGGGATCGAGCTGCGTTTGGTCTGTTGGCTCTTAATGGCTCAGGATAAGCTCGATAACGACCGGTTGCAGATAACTCAAGGTGCTTTATCATGTGCCCTCGGCGTCCGCCGCGAAGCGGTTACGAAGGCTATCGGAAACCTGCAGCAACAGCGATTGATCGACTACAATCGAGGCACGCTGGAGGTCGTCGACAGGTCACGTCTGGAAGCCGCCGCCTGTCCCTGTTACGCCGTCGTCAAAGCCGCCGAAAAGGAATACATCAATCAATTTGCATAGCGTCCCACGTGGATGTCACGGTGTCAGAACTTCTGGGAAGCGAGGCGCTCGCCGCCAAAGCCAAACGGGACAGGCTTCGCAGTTTCCGCGAAGGTTCGAGCAGTCAAGTGCACCAAGTCAAGGAGTCCGACTATTCCAGACGTTCGGCGGGGAGCGGGAAAAAATTGCTTTACAGTTTTCGACTTTCTATTAGCGGCAGAGCTAGCCGGAAGATAGTGCCGCCTGAATTGGTATTCGTCGCGTCGAGTGTCCCATCATGTTGGGCGACGATTTTATGAGCGACCGACAGGCCGAGCCCGACACCTTTTTCTTTGGTGGTAAAGAACGGGTCGAATATCTTCGGTAGAGACCTATCATCGATGCCTCCGCCCGTGTCTTCAACTTCAACAATTGCCATCGAGTTCGCTTCTTGGGTGCGAAAGGTCAAATGCCCCGATTGGCCGATCGCCTGAATTGAATTAATTGCGAGGTTCAGCAGGACCTGTTGGATCTGTTCCTTGTCGGCGTCAACTAGCCCTAAATCCGACTGAAAGTGCCGCTCAATAGTTACCTGTTTGCTGGCAGCCTGGTTTTCGATCAGCGAGGCGACCGATTCAACTATCTTGTTCAGGTCGTTCGGCTGAACGTCAAGAATCGACGGCCGTGCGAACCTGAGAAATTCGCCGACGAGTTTGTCCAATCTTTCGATCTCCTTTTTCGCTATCGCGGCGAACTCGCGCCGCGGGCTTGTCTCTGAGATTTCGTCCTCCAATATCTCGACCGCTCCCTTTATCGCGGCGAGAGGGTTGCGGACCTCGTGCACGATCCCGGCCGAAAGTTCCCCGAGGGCTCCCAGTTTTTCAACGCGTAAGAGTTGTTCAAATGTGCTTTGCAATTCGTCGTAAGCCTTTCGCCGGTCAGCAGCGTTTTGTTCGGCCCGCTCCCGTGCACGCTTCAAGCGGTCGCCTAGGGCTCCCATCACCCCGCCGACCAGATTGAAGATCACGACCTCGGCGTATTGATTTATCGAATAATCGTAGTGCCCGTGCTGCCAGTGAAGGAAAATATGAGGTGAGTAAATAAGGCTGGTGAATATTGAGGCGGCGAGGCCGCCTCGCAACCCGAACAACAAAGCAGCAGAGATTATCGGAATGTAGTAGAGACGTTGGTATATCTCGTGCCAGACTATCTGGTCCACCGGGGTTAGAAAGTGCAGTATCGTCACGAGGACGATCAGGCTTCCGATCACGATCGGGAGTGCCGATCGGCTGCGAGGATAACCCGAAAGAAACGTGCCGCCGCGTTTGCCGTTAACTGAATCGGAGTTTTCGGTCTCGTTACGCGCGCTCATTTTTCTGCATTCTATATATCAAAGCACTTCGAGTGATCCCGAGAAAACGGGCTGCCTGCGTCTGGTTGCCGTCAAAACGATCTAACGCTTTAAGAATAATTTCATTTTCCAGCACTTCCAGATCGATCGAATGATCGGGTAGCGTAAACCAAGGCGCTCCCGTTTGAGAAGCGGCGGACCGTTTTATTTCCTCCGGAACATCGGCCATCAAAACCGAGTCGCTTCCTGATAGAACGACCAATCGCTCGACTATATTCTCCAGCTCTCTTACATTGCCGGGCCAGGAGTAGTTAAAAAAAAGACCGAGTATCTCGCGGTTGAAACTCGGCGGACGTATTCCGTGTCTTTGGGCAGACTTGTTCAGAAAATGGTCTACCAACAGAGGAATATCCTCCAGTCGGTGACGCAGCGGCGGCAGTTGTATCGGAACGACGGCTAGCCGGTAATACAGATCGTCTCGGAACTTATTTTCCTTCCGGAGTTCGATCAAACTTTCATTTGTGGCGGCGATCACACGCACGTCGATCTTTCGCGTGGTGTTTTCGCCGAGCCGGTTGATTTCCTGCTCCTGCAACACTCTGAGCAGTCGGCCCTGAAGCTGCACGGGCATCGAACTTATCTCGTCCAGGAAGATGGTTCCGCCGGTTGCTTCCTCGAACTTGCCCTTTGACTCCGATGTTGCTCCGGTGAATGCTCCCTTTTTGTAACCGAATAACTCAGCCTCGATCAAAGACTCCGGAATCGCCGCGCAGTTGATCGCCACGAATGGCTTGTCTTTACGGCCGCCGTTGAAATGAATCGCCTTGGCAACAAGTTCCTTCCCGGTTCCGGATTCTCCCTCGAGTAAGACGGTGACGTCCGTTTTCGCAACTCGGCTAACACGGTCGAAGACTTCCCGCATTTTCTCGGACGAACCGATTATGTTTTCGAGCTGAGCGCCTTCGTGCACCAGTCGGCGCAATCGGCGATTTTCAGAAATGGCCGCCTGGTACTTCAAAGCTTTTTCGACGGTAAGTAAGATAGCGTCGCGATTAAAAGGCTTCGTGATGAAATCGAATGCGCCGCCGCGCATGCCCTCGACCGCGGTCTCTACATCACCAAAAGCGGTAATCACGATTATTGGAGTATCGCCGTCGATCGCAGCAATACGCCTGAGCAGTTCAGCTCCCGACATCTTCGGCATACGCCAATCGGTGATGACGCAGTCAATACCGCCTGAAAGGTATATGTCGAGAGCTTGTGTGCCGTTTTCGGCGGTTTTTATCAGATATCCGGCCTCATGAAGCTGAAACTCGAGAACACGCCTGAGCGAATCATCGTCGTCAGCAAGCAAAATTGTCGAGCTTCCTTGTTTCATTTTTCAGCGCTCAGCAACGTGATAGTGCCTAACTTGGTATTAAAGCTCGATGTCTTAACGACATTTGTGAAACCGCTTTTAATGGTTATCGACTGCGTTAACCCTTTATATCTCCACTGTGGTTTCCGCTCCGTCGAACAACAATATTCTGCGTGAGGCACTCATGAGTGCGTTTCGCGGATTGCAGGCATTTTCTGCGAATCGAAAAAAATGAGTGTGAAACTAATTAATAGTCTCACACTCATTTTATATCAGTTGCCTAAAAAAACGCTGTCGCTTTAGTAGCGGGGATAACCATAGTACGGATCATAGTTATTCCGGCGTTCGTTTCGCTGGTGACGGCGTACCGCTCGGCGCTCTTCTTCCTGGTGTCGTCTCAACGCACGGCTGTTGCCATACTCGTCGCGTTCATCCCGCTGATGATGTGAGATCTCATGCCGCTCGTCGCGGCGGTGGTGCGAATCTGCGTGCCGGTCCTGGTCGTAGTCGTCGTTATTTCGCTGACGGTGATAATCGTTATTCTGCTGATTGTAATACGGGTCGTAGCTCTGCGCTTTTGCTGACGAACTCATGCCGATGAACAGAAGCCCACCGAAAATACCTGCCATCGCCAAATGTTTCACCAAATTACCTTTCAAAATCATTGCGAACCTCCCATTATTTGCTTTGCCACAAATGGTTAAAGATCGTATCGGAGCAAGGAGTACATCGTTACAAAAACGAGGGGAAAACGTTTTCCGCCCTGCGGTACCTACTCAATCCAAGCAATCGTTGTGCCAGATGTACATCCGGTACGCGAGCGAGACGCGAAGCAGAATAGCCAAAACACGCGGTTCGGAGCATGTTCTAAATAGTGTAGCTGACAGCCGAAAAGGGATGACCGCAATTCAATTTACGGATCATCTAGCTTCTAATCAACCTGTAAATCCGCCGGATGAAGGTTTCCGGGATTCCGAAATGCAATCAGTTTTCCGGTTTTACTTGCCGGCGAACTGCTCACCTACAGACGCCTTTAGAGCCTTCAAAACGCGTGGCTCGTTGCCGACGTAAAGAACAATTAATCGACCGCTTTTGAAAAAATGAGGCGGAGCGACCCAGGTGACCATACTGGTCGAAACCGGTGAACCCTGGGGGCTTACTCTGCCAGCATCAGCGTTGGCTTTCTGAGTTGCCTTATATTCGAAAACCTGTACTTCGACGCCGTTAACATATAAAAGCCTTCCTGCTGCAGTGAAAAATGGCTGCGACACTTTACTACCTTTTGTGACAGTCGCACCGGCGGCCCGTAATTTTCTGATCAAACCATCGAGCTGACTTGGCGCCGGGGTTTTTGCGCGGAGCGGTCGATGCTGTTCCATCCTGATGTTTCCGGGTCTCTGTGCACGGGCAAAAATTCTTGAGGATGCGAGCGGTGAACACGTCAACATCAACGTCAACGTCAAAATTGTGTATCTCATTGTTTTCTGATCAGCAATTGAAGACCTAGAGGCCGTTTTAAAATTTTCCGATCACGGCTTTACGCTCCGCATTCCCGGAAGCTTCAAGGTGAATCGTCATGCGCCGCAATCGCCAAGGGTCCTTCGCGCAGACCCCTGACCCAAAGCGCAATATTCTCGCGTCCCGGCGACCAGATCAAAAGCACGGCAAGCGTGCCGTAGATCGGCAGATGTCCGATCAGTTCGGTCCAATTAAAAACTGTCAGCGTCAGATTGATCGGGATCCATGCAATGAGAATGATTTCACGCGGAAAGATACCGAACAGAATCCATAAACCGACGAGTAGCTCAACTGCTCCCGCGCAAAGAATGAAGATCTCGTTCGACATTGGAATGCCGAGCGCTGCGGTAAAATTAAGCGGGTAGCGTTCGAGAAAAGAGGTCGCAAGCGGGATGTTGGCGAACTTCTCAGTAAAGGCGACGACGACGAGACTCAGCCCCAGCCCTGCGCGCAGTACTGGAATAGCGAACTCCATTAGCTCACGACTTGGCTCGAGACGCGGCAAAATGAGCCTATCAACGGAGATCGGCCCGCGGCCCGCAAGAAAGAAAAAGCCGGCGAATCCTAAGTACATGCTGCTTTCCAGCATAGGTTCGAGCCCTAATACAAGGATGCCCGCAAACCATAAAATGCCCAGAGTGACAGCCGCAATTCGCGTCAGCCCCCCATAAAACAGCGATAGCGCGATCCCTGTCTGGGCTAATCCGAAGGCGTATTTCCAGGCGCCCGGGAGATTATTATCCGGCGTAAAAAGGTCTCCCTGAACGCCACTGACCAAAAGTGGAACCGCTACGTGGATCCCGAGGATCGCAGGAATCAACCCGTACAAAGCCGCACGCCGGTCGTCAGTCGAACCGAATTTTTCCGGCCCGGGTACGAATCCGCGTCCCCTCCGTTTATAGAAAAACCACGCCGCGATCGTTACAAACAGCACAGCGGAAACGAAGGCAAGCGGACGGGGACGGAAAAACAGATCCCACCGCAACCCATAGTTCTCGCTTTCGTGGAACCATTTTTCGTGAGCTGACGCGTAAGTAGCGGCGGCCAGAACGAACGCGGTGCATTGGGCTGATTTTTTGCAATGTATTTTCGTACTCATTCTGGCGACTATACCCTTTATCGCGATGACGATATCGCGATGACGAAAATCGTCTATGTTACCTCAATACCAGTCGCTCTGAATCCGGCTGGCTGTTGAAGATCTGATGCAAACTGACGATGCCGCAAACTGCCCGCTCTATGGAGCACCGGCAGACTTGTGGTTTTGTGTTTCATAGTTTCTCTGGCACGTAAACCGCATGCCGAAGGATGAAAGTCCGAATTGTTGACAAAATCAGCGCTCGCCTAGCATATCTGAACGCAGTCCAGCAACAATCTTATATGGTACGGCACGGCGCGCCGCCCGCCGGTCGCCAGGCAATGCCCGATCGTTTCGAGACAGACCGCATGACAGTTCTGACAATTATCGATGCCATTTTGCATCTCCCGATTTGTTTCCAGTGACATATTTTCCTTCCTAACTTAATCTTCCGTTTCGACTGCGAACTGGGACGGATCCGCGTCGAATCGCTCCTTGCAGCCGGTCGAACAAAAATAATAGATCCGTCCCTTGTACTCCGACTGTCCGGCGGCATTTTGTTCTTCGATTTCCATCCCACAAACTGGATCTGTATGCATGATTAATTTATCTCCTTGTTTTTTCTCAATCAAAATTGATTCTTAGTGCTCCATCTCGTTCATTTGCATATCGATAGTCTGGTTTTGGTGGTCCATTTCACCGGCACGCATCGAGAAATCTCCATAGTGTCCGGCAAGCCATATCCCGCACGCGAGCATCGCAACTGTTATAAGTATTACGAGAAGTTTCCGGAAAGGCGGAACATTGCTTCCGCCCATCTTCATTCCACCCATCGCGCCCATCTCACGCTGGGGAATCGGACTGGGGGCTCGGGCTTTCGATGTATGTTCGTCCTGAGTCTCGTGAGCCGCTGCTCCATGTGCGGATTCGTCCTGTGAACGAGGCGCAGTTTCCGCGAGACGGTTTTTTCCGGCAACTACATATGACCCACCCCTACCTAGTGCCCTTTCGGTTCCCATGCCGTGCTTCAAATTATTCTTGACGAGCCAAAAGTTTATCGGGTAAGCCAACGCCGCACCCACGAGCGAGGCGAACGACATAACTCCCCAAAATCTCACGGAAGTCGGTTCCATCGCCCGCGTATCTCTTGTCATCAATATGATCATCACGGGTATCATTCCCGCCATCACCGCGTTCATCGAAAGCCATTCCGGAAGTACGCTGATTCTGATGGCATTCCAATAGCTTCCGCGGAGCATATCTTTCATGAACAACGCTTGAAAGATAAGCAGACCGAAGGCGAAACCGGCCGCATATTCGATGATCGCGTCAATGCCCATTGGCAAACCCAGAAAACTCGTTACAGCGGCTGCCACAATAATGCCGGTCGCATCGCCCGCCATGCAGTGGATGGCCGAACCGACGGATTGCTTCCAAAGAGGTGCGATGAATTTTTCGTGTGTAAAAGGTGCGGGTTCGCGGCAGGAAAACCAGTAGACGATAAAAGCGACAGGTCCGGCATAAAGCGTGACTAATACCCAACCCCACTTCATCACCTTCATTTCAGGCGTGCGCGTAATGAGGTCCCACGCAACAAAAGCTACCGAGAGCGCCGTCAACGCAAACCAGATCCACAAGGCGATGTCTATCGGATCTAGGTGTGTGTAGTAGCCTTTCATTGTTTCGCTATTGGCTAACTAGTCGCCGGTTGCGGCGTTCGATCGGAGAACGGCGGCACGTCTGTTTCAGACTGGCTATCCGCCTCCGCTTCGCCCCACTCGTTTTTGCTTCGGGAGTTGCGGTCCCTTTCGGCGACGATTTTGTTCGCCGCACTTCTGCCGAATTTGAGGAAGACGGCCGGCGTGACAATTTGATCCAGCAAAGTCGACGTCAATATTCCGCCAAGAACCACAACCGCAAGCGGATGCAGAATCTCCTTTCCAGGCTCGCCCGCCGCTATCGCTAAGGGCACGAGCGACAGACCGGCCGTCAAGGCTGTCATCAGCACCGGAACGAGCCGCTCGAGAGAACCGCGAACGACCATTTCCTCGTTGAAATCCTCACCTTCTTCACGGATCAAATGCAGATAATGCGAGATCATCATTATCCCGTTGCGCGATGTGATGCCGATCAGCGAAATGAAACCCACAAGCGTGGCGATCGAGAACACGCCGCCGGTCAACAACAGTGCAGCGATGGCGCCGATCAGTGCCAGCGGGATGTTGATCATTACCTGCAATGCTGAATGCCAATCACCGAGGGCCTTGATCAAAATGAAGAAAATAGCTACAAGCGAAAATAGACTCAGAAGCGAAAGAGTTTTTGTAGCGGCCTGTTGAGCCTCGAACTGCCCGCCATATTCGAGGAAATATCCTTCCGGCAGTTTTACTTGTGCGGCGATACGCGAGCGCATGTCACCGACGACTGACCCGAGGTCGCGCCCTGCGACGTTGGACTGGACCACAATTCTTCGTTTTGTGTTTTCACGCAATACCTGATTCGGTCCCGGAATTTGTTCGACCGCGGCAACGGCTGATATCGGTATTTGCGTTCCCTGAGGTGTGTCGATCGTTACATTTTTAAGGGCGTCGAGGCTGTTTCGGGCTTCGTCGGCAAAGCGCAGGACGACGTCGAATCGGCGTTGACCTTCTACCGCTTCCGATACTTTTTTTCCGTTAAGAGCGGTCTCGAGAGTTTCGGTGATTTCGCCCGCGTTTAGTCCGTATTGCGCGGCCTTTGCCCGATCGATATTAAATCGAATTTGCGGGATCATCACCTGCTTTTCGATCGAGACGTCAGCGGCCCCTTCGACGCCGGACATTACGTTCCGGATCTCCTCGGCCTTGGACCGCAGAATGCTCAGATCATCGCCAAAAAGTTTAACGGCTATCTGCGCCCGCACGCCGGATTGAAGGTGGTCGATACGATGCGAGATCGGCTGGCCGATGTTAACAGAGACGCCGGGAATCTCCGCCATTTTCTCCCGGATGTCGTTCAGGATCACTTCGCGCTCGCGGGCGCCCTCTTTCTTCAGATCGACGTCGATCTCGGTATAGTGGACACCTTCGGCGTGTTCGTCGAGTTCGGCCCGGCCCGTACGCCTGCCGGTTGAAATTACTTCGGGCACTTGAAGAAGAAGTTTTTCCGCAACCTGTCCGATATGGTTCGATTCTGCTAACGACGTGCCCGGCTCTGCCTGAATGTTTATTGTTAGCGTGCCTTCGTTAAATTCCGGCAAAAATGAGGTTCCGACGAACGGCAAAGTAGCAACCGCGACTAGAAACAAAGCGGCGGCGGCACCCATCACGATCGATGGGTGGTGCAGCGTCCGTCTTAGCATTCGCTCGTCCCATTTCTTTAGAAAACGTACGAGAAATCCGTCTTTGTCCTCGTGCATCGCCTTCATTTTGGGCAAAAGATATGAAGCGAGGACGGGCGTCACCGTCAATGAAACAACCAGCGAAGCAACCAAGGCCGTAACGTATGCTAAACCCAGCGGCGCAAGAAGGCGGCCTTCGATGCCGGAGAGAGCGAATAGCGGAAAGAACACGAGCGCAACTATGATCGTCGCGAACACGATGGAGGATCGGATCTCGAGGGACGCATGATAAATAACTTCGAGGCTGGGGAGCGGATTTTCCGACTTTCTGTTCTCGCGGAGCCGGCGGAATATGTTCTCAATATCGACGATCGCGTCATCGACCAGCTCACCGATCGCGACGGCCATTCCGCCCAGCGTCATCGTATTTATCGAGACACCTAACGCTTTGAATATCAAAAACGTAACAACGAATGAAAGCGGGATCGCTGTTAGCGTAATGAACGTCGTGCGAAAATTCAGGAGAAAAAGAAATAGGACGATCACGACAAGTATTCCGCCGTCCCGCAACGCTTCCTCGACGTTGCTGATCGAGGATTCGATAAAATTCGCCTGCCGGAAAAGATGGTCGTTGATCTCGACATCTTCGGGCAGCGACGCCTGCAATTCTTTCAGCGCATCATCGATCTTGGCAGTCAGCTCAAGCGTGGACGTGCCGGGCTGCTTCTGGATCGACATTATGACCGCGGGCGTTCCATTGGATCCGGCGTCACCTCGTTTGATACGCGCTCCGAACTCTACGTCGGCAACGTCGCCGACCTTGATGGCGCTGTTATTTCTGTAAGCGACCACCGTATTTTTCAGTTCATCGACCGAATAAAATCTCCCAAGATTCCTGACGAGATATTCCTGGCTTTGCGCCTCGACAAAGCCGCCGGTCGAATTGGTGTTCGACTTTTCGAGCGCGGCGGTTACTTCTTCGATCGTTACGCCGAACTGCTTTAATTTTTCGGGCGTAACGAGAACCTGATATTGCTTCACGCCCCCGCCGATGTTTATCACCTGCGCAACACCCGCTATTGTCAGCAGCCGCGGCCGGATCGTCCAGTCCGCCAGCGTCCTAACATCCAACGGGTCGGTCCTGCCCGACTTCGATTTGACCGATACGAGCATTATCTCGCCCATTATCGAAGAGATCGGCGCAAGCGTCGGCGATACTCCGGCCGGAAGGCTCTCGCCCGCCTGCTGAAGTTTCTCGGTCACGAGCTGCCGATTGCGGTAGATGTCGGTGCCCCAGTCAAACTCGATATAAATAACCGACAGCCCGATACCGCTTTGAGAACGCACTCGCGAAACACCGGGAACGCCGTTCATCGCCGTCTCGATCGGATAAGAAACGAGCGTTTCCACCTCTTCGGGCGCCAGACCATTCGCTTCGGTCAAGATCGTAATGGTCGGCTTGTTCAGGTCCGGCAGCACGTCGACGGGTAAGTTCGCCGCGGTGTATGTGCCCCAGACAATTAATAGGCCAGCCGTCGCGACGACTATCAGCCGATTCTGCAGCGACCATTTGATAATTGCATTAAGCATTCAGCTACTTGATAACGTTGAGTGGTCGGAAACGGGAAAATTACCCGGAATTTCATGATAATTTCCCGGTTCGAGCTTGTCCTACTTACTCCATTTCGACTTCCAATCCGCCATCTGTTTGATTTCGGCTTCCTGTGCTTTGATAATGTTGTTTGACAGCGTTTTGATCTCCGGATGTTCGGCTTTGGCCAACGCCTCCTTTGCCATCGTTATGGCTCCCGCGTGATGCGGTGTCATCATGTCGAGAAACATCAGGTCAAAATCTTTACCGCTCGCGGTTTCCATTTTTTTCATTTCATCGCCTGACATCATTTTCATCGAGTCCATCATGCCGGACATTTCCATATTTTTCGCCGCGGGCATTCCGGCAAACCATTTGTCGCGCCATTCCTTCATTGTTGCGATCTCTTTTTTCTGATCGCTGATGATTTTCTGAGCGAACTGTTTGAGTTCGCCGTTGCCCGACTTGGTTATGACCATCTGAGCCATTTCCACTGCCCCCTGATGGTGCGCCGACATTGTATCGATGAACTGAAGATCGTACGGCTGCGAAGAGGCATTCGGGTCACTTTTCATGTTGCCCGTCATCCCAGACATGTCGTGGTTTGCGTTCGTCATGCCGTCATGATTCATCATGTCGCCGTTCGCCATCATGGCGTTTCGATTCATCGAATTTTGGTTCGCTGCCGAATTGATGTTGACAGTTGCGGTTTGGCCGCACGCGCCGGCCATTACCGACATCGCTGCAGCGAGTGTCAATCCTAAATACATTTTCATTCCCATAATTTAAATGCTCCTGTTCACGTTCTGACTAAAATCTTTCCGCTGATCATTCTCATTCTGCAAGCGAACGAGATGCCACCCGCCCCGGCTGGCGTAACTTCGACCGTTACATATTTTCAGATCCGGAGCTCATTATTCCTCTGATAACTTTCAAACCGACTAATTGGTCCTTAAACAAAGTTCCATTAACTCGGTTGCGTCGATCGGAGCTGGTATACCCCTTCCGTCACGACTCGTTCACCCTCTTTCAATCCGGAAGTGACTTCGAAATAGTCGGAGCCTTCTGCTCCCAAGACGACCGGGCGTTTCTCAAAGTTTTCTCCGCCGTCAAAGATGAAAACGAAAGTTTGACCTTGGTCGTTGATCACCGCCTTTTTCGGTATTGCCAGCACTTGCCGGTCTCCGCTCGTGTCGATCGTCACGTCGACGAACATTCCGTCTTTCAGTCGATTCAGTGGATTTTTGATCTCGAATATTACCGGAACGGTGCGGGTCTGCTCGTTTACTGTCTGGCCGATAGAAATAAGCCGCCCGTCGCCATCGACCGTGCCCACCGTGTATACCTCGTTCGAGAGCGCTGCCGAAGTAAAACTGGCACGCGTCGACTCGCGCACGACCGGAAGGTCCTTTTCGAAAACCTGTGCCTCGATCAAAACGGTCGCAAGATTTACGATCGAGAGCAGTTCGGCGCCTGCCTCCACCTGCTGGCCGCTCGTCGCCTTTATCTCGTTCACTATCCCGGTGACCGGAGCAGTTAACGGAAACGTCTTACTCGGCTGATTGACGTGCGGTGATCGAAATATCTTCTGCCCGGCTTGAGTCTGTTTTATCTGATCACCGATAAGCCGAACCTGCTGATCAGACGAGACAACTTCCTGTTCTGCAACTTTGGCCGCCGTCTGAGCTTCTTCCAATCGCTTCTTCGGCACCGCTCCGACCTCGACAAGGTTCCCTGCTCGACGCAGCTCGCGGTTCGCTTGAGCAAGCTGTGTCCGCACCTGTTGAGCCTTCGCCCGCCGTTCCGCCTGCTGGCTCTGAAGCTGGAGGACCGAGTTCTTGATCTCTAATCGTTTGGACTCGACATCGCGCTGCTGTGCTTCCACCTCGAGTCTCTGCGTTTCGAGCGTCGCTTGACCGGCAACGTCGAGGACCTGTTCGATAAAACCGATTTGTTCGCCACGCCCGACCGCGGAGCCAAGGGTGATGCCTGCCCGTAATACGACACGGCCGGCCACCGGCGGAACTACCACGGCTTTTGCGTCGGGTTTCGAACGGACGATCCCGGTCGTTTTCAAACCGCTCGTGATCTTTTTGGTGGTGACAGGCTCCGACTTTATACCGAATAAAAGCTGTGACTCTTTCGGGATAGTCAAGACGGTCTCTGAAAGCAACTGGTTGCCGGTCGGCTCGGCCATTTCGCCCGCCGGGATCTCGGCGGCAGCCCTCGTTTCGCGCGGCGGCAACAGAAACGACAACGCGAGGGCTCCTAATGCAAAGATCAGGAGGGCCGAGATCGCAAACGGCATCGTCCTTTGGTAATTAAGTCGCCCGTCGGGCGTGCGAGAGCGATAAGCGATCGCTCCGAGCGTCCCCAGGGTGAGAAGTGTCAAGACCAAGAGCCCCGCCCAAAATGACGTGTGTATCGGAGCTCGAACCACCGTAAGCGGAAAATCCACCACGACTTTGCGGCCGTCGGCAGTTGTAACCGAGAAGGCCACTTTATAATCGCCCGCGCCGCTGAAAGTGTATGAGAACCTATAAAGACCGCCTGCTTCTGCGTTCGCTGGCAGGTTCTCGGCGATGCTAGTCCCGTCGGCGTAGGTTATGTTTGCGAAAACAGTGGCTTTTTCCACCGGGACGGGACCGCCTCCGCCGAAGCCGCCCTCCACCTTTTCACCGACTCGGAGCAAGAATTGTTCGATCTCACCGGACCGGGCATCGCCCGGTGATCTCTTAACAACGAAGTTGAATTGTCCGGAATCACCCGTGATATTACGTTCAGCCGTGACGATCGAGATCGCGGGAACGCTCGCTTGGCCGGTGGGCTTTTGATCCTTGGAATGATCCTCGCCCTCATGTGCGTAAAGACAGAGTACAGACCCTTGCAATGCGAACAAAGTGAAAGCGAGGACCCCGATCTTACGGATCACCGCTGGCCAACTGTCCAAGCCGAAATGTGAGCTGATTACGTTAATCATCAACCTTAGTGAGAATGCGCGGCACCGTACAAATTTTGCATCGTCAGCGCGTCTATCTGCACGGCCTGAGCGATAGCTTTGGCGGTCGCGTCATCGACCCCGTTGGCCTTTAGATCTTTCCCGACCTTAAATTCCGAGTCGTGGCCTTTCCCGGCAAATTGAGAAAGGAACGCTGTAGGAACGCCTTCGCCGCGGACTTCCTTAATGACCGGCGAACCTTCTTTATTTTCATAGACAACGACTAGATCTTTGTCGTTCACCTTGAGCTGGGTCGCCGCACCGACTTGTTTACGGGCTCCGCCCTCAGTCGAAAAAGCCAGGTACGAGTGATGATCGGTGTCTGGGACCTTCGCACCCGAATCCTTCTCGATGTCCGCGATCGCCGCCGCCGGAATGTCTTTATGTTGTTTCGTAAAGCTTTGAGCGCCCGGGAAAGCTGCCTTGACGGCTGCCGGTGCATCTTCGTCAGCCTTGCTCGCCGTTGGAGCGTTTGCTGAACTCGTATTGTCGGAGTTGGCGGTGACCTTCGCCTGATTGGCACTCGTTGCGGTGTTACTTGATGTCGAGCATGCGGCCCCTAGCCCGATCAAAAGACTCACTGCCGCGAAGATAACAATTGTAGTTTTATTCATTTCTTTTTCCCCTAATTCTCATTTTTGACTTCTACTTTCGATAATGCGTTCGGCTTTGGAACACCGGATCGTGTTAAAGTTTCCAGAAATTTCGACCGGTCGATCTGGGTCGGAACGAGTTCTCGCTCGGGCAGTACGGAGGACGAACCGGGCGAGAAACCGGAAGCGGGAAGTTCGCCCCCGACAGCAGTTTCGAGTTCAGTTAAAGCGTCGTAATAATCGCGAAGTACCTGATTGTAGTTGGTTACATTTTCTGTTAAACGGCGCTGTTCGTTCACAACCTCGAATACCGAAAATTCGCCTAAATTATATGAGGCGCGTACAGATCGAAGATTGTCCTCGGCTCGGGGGAGTATTTGTGTCGAATAGATGACCAAAGCCTCGGCGGCGGCACGGTACTTACGGAACGCAATGGCGACATCGCGGGTAATTGTCGCTTCCAAAAACTCCCGAGTACGTGTCGCTTGAACTTTCTCGCCGCCGGCCGACGCGATCGCACCCTGATTTCGATTAAAAACCGGGATATCGATCGATACTCCGAAGGTCAACGAATTGTCCTTGTTAGGAAAGTTTCCGCCGCCGAGTCTCGCCGGAAAGTCTATGATCGAATTGGTCCGCGAGTATTTTACTGTTGCCGCAATATTTGGAACCGCGTTCGCTCGCGCTAGATCGATGCGAGCGGACCCGAGTTCCTCTCCGATCCGAGCCGCCTGTAGATCGGCACGCGTTTTCAACGCCGTTTCGGTCAATTGATCCAATTGGGCATCGAAGCGCGGAGGACGGTCCGGCTGCAAGGCTAGACGGATGTCATCGTTAATTCCGACTCCGATCAGAGTACGGATCTGTAAAAGCCCTGTTTCGAGAGCGCTTCTCGCTTGAATTGCCTGCACCTTCAGACGACCGCTTTCGACCTTGACCAGATTGAGATCGAGAGGAGCCACGTCCCCTTCCTTCAATCGTGCCTCGGTCACGCGAACGAGTTCGTTATCAGCGGCGATCAGTTTTTCAAGGATGTCGAGCTGCCTCGCGGCCGAAAGTGCGTTTACGTAAGCGGTACGAATCTCCACCGTCACTGCTCGTTCCAGCGCTCTGATCTCGGCCCGCGCTTGGTTCAATTCAAGCTCTGCGACGGCAACACGTCGTGAACGTTTACCGCCGAGTTCGAATACTTGCGATATTCCGGCGCTGAAATCCGATTCGGGCTCGCCGCCTAAAAATCGGGGGCTGCCGTAATCCGTGTCAAGGGTTGGGTTCGGACGTAATCCCGCTTGGATCAGCCGCCCTTCCGCGATCGCGAGACGCTGACGAGCGGCCATAAGGTCCGCACGTCGACTGGCGCCCATCTCGGTCAACCGTTCGATGCTGAGGCCGTCTTGTGTAACAAACTGAGTTGACGTGAGCGTGACCCCCGGCTGCACCGGAGTTGAAACGGAAGGCTGTTGCGAGAATAGCGGAGCAACAAGATTATTTACGACCAAAGCGACAGCCAGAATACGGCTTGATGAATGTAGGATCGCCGAAACGGTCGATGTCGCGGAAATTTTCTTGTTCTGTCTCATTCGGGAAAGTTGTTCTATTTATGCGGAAACGGGTTCATCGCCTTCCAGGCCTTGACCTGCCATTCGCCAGACAAAGTAAAACAAGATTCCAAATAAGCCCAATACGAATGCACCGACAAGAACGATCAAAAACGAGATAGGTGAAGAGATCGAACCGTCCCCCACGTCCGCGACTGGATGTTCAATTGTCACGCCGGAGAACGACGCCGTATCGGCGGACCCATCATAAAGCAGCTTCGCGCGTACGGTGTAGATCCCTTCCGGGAGCGCCGGGATTTTTAAGGTAAAGGTTCCGGGGACGTCCGTCTTTTCGATGGTGCATGCAGTGATCTCACCTCTCGAGGACTCAAATTCTACCGTGGGGTCGACTTTTGTTACCGGTTCGTTCGTCGCATACTCCGTAATGAAAAGTCTCGCTGCTGTCGCGGTATCCGGCTCGAGTTCCGGATGCTTGAGCATTAGTTCAAGGTGGCCCAGCCGGGCGACATGCGAGACAGTCCCTTTTGCACTTTGGGTTGTTTTCGGTTTCGCGTCCCCGTGGTCTTCGCCGCCGTGTGCAAAAATCGCACTACTGCTTCCTGTAATCAAAATTGAAGCAAAAAGTAGGCAAGGTAGCACGTGATATGCACTCTTCAAAAACGTAATAAAAATAGGTTTCATTCGATCCGCCTTTTAATTCACAGGTTCGCATCCGCAAACGCTGTGCCAACTCTGCTTTCGGAATACGCACCAATTTACGAGCACAACCACTGTGGCCGTGTCTGCTTGCAGACGGTAGTAGTCTGATATGGAACAAATGAGTCAGCTGGCAAAAACACACTGAAGTGCGGGCTCTCGCGTGCGAAGCGTAACTATTGCAAATCCTATGGACAGAAGGAGGCCTGTGCCCTAAACCTTTCACGGGCCGGAAACAGGGGTTGATAGTTGCAGATTCTTCTGGCTTGTGATGACGCTGTCCGTATGTGAGAGGCGCTTCATAACGTGCGGCGGGTTGAGAAAATAGTCTATGTCCCCCTCGCCGATCGCGACGCCATCCAACGTTTCATGCACATTCTCCAATTAAAAAGGGTCGAAGGTATGCCTTCGACCCTTTTCAACTTTGTTGCGAAACCGATCTGATAGATCTAATCGCAGACCCGATCAATGATCGTAGCGGTGATCGCAAGCGTGGCATACCGCAGCGGCTTCGTTCGTCCAGTAAACGTGGGTCGCTTTTTTGGTACCATCCCAGTTTTCATGCTCGTAGGTCGAGCTGCGTCCGCTTGCCGACTGGCTGACTAGGCGTCCCCAGTTCTCGGGTGCGTCTTCGTCCACGTAAGGATTGTTAGCGCTTGAACCGAACGCGAGAAATCCGACAGTTGTGGTGCTGTCCAAGTGGGCGTAGATCGTGTTCAGCTCTTCGAAATCGTGTGCGTTCGGCTTCGTGCTCGCCGAACTGCCGGCGTTCGCCCCGGTGTTGGAAAAGTAATCCATGCACGAGTTTTGCGAGCTGCCGTCTGTGGATTGATGATCCAGTCCGAAAGTGTGAGCGACTTCCTGACACATGACGTGTTCGCGCTCGTTGGGGTTGTTGTAGGTCGAAGTGTTGAAATAGGTGTCGTTCATCTTGGCCGAACCCTGCGTGATGTGGGTGCCGCCAGTGAGGTTGATCGACGCGAGGCCGAGCCATCCATTGTTGCCGTAGGTCCCGTTGCAGACCTGTGTCGTTCCGGCGACCATTGAGCAACGTTTATTGGACTGGCCCGCAACGATCGTCGTGTTGACCGGATCGTTTCCGGCGTTCCAGTCGCTCGACGTCTGCGAAAGATGCGATCTCCAGTCCGCACTTGTGAGATTGTTGCCGAGTTTGAGGGTGAAGGGGTTTGCGGTTCGGGCCCAATGGTAACCGCCCCAGGAATGTGAGGCGCCGGCGCCTGTGGGAAACAGCATAACGGCGAACACCATGGTCACCGCTACGAAAAACACGCTCAATTTTGCTTTCATTAAAGGACTCCTTTGCTTGATTTAGTTACAGAATGGGAAGCCCGCTCCCGGGTTGACGCACATTATGCCGTATATAAAGATAATCCCAATTAACAGTGCGAGAAGCGCTCGCTCTAAGGAAAACAAGAGAATGAACGTAGAAAAGTTGTAACGGTTAAATCAATGTCGAAAACGAGCATAGTGCAAATGAATGGCCGAGTCAACGGTTTTTTGTTCGCCTGCTAGCTCGGTATCGACACGCGCGACCGTCGAGGTCCCG
>JBBSGG010000029.1:0-40814 GCA_038254305.1 Pyrinomonadales bacterium | reverse complement strand
CGCGGTCAGAGCGTTGCCGTTCACGGTTGGATCTACACGATCGCGGACGGCATCTATCGTGATCTGAATGTGACAGTGCGATCGCGCGTCGAAGCCACGGCGCTAAGAACGCGGGCCCGCACGCTTGGTTCGGAGGCAGTCGCCGGAAAATGAGATTCTACGCCTCGAAATTTATTCTGCTGTTCGCCGCTCACTGCTTGATGCTGACCGCTTTTGGTCAGATGTCGCGCAAGCCAATGCCGACACGCGAACCGGCCGGCGCGATGGACAAGAAGCCGGATTCGCCAAAGAACGCCCTCGGCAAGATCGCGTCGCAAGCGGATTTCGACCTGATGGCACGTATTTACCATCAGGGAACACCGTACGCGCTCCCGCATGAGATGTTCGTCATCGATCGGCAGGCCGGCAACAAGATATATTTCGTAAATTCCCAGCGGTTTCGCTTTCACAAGGATTTTCTTCTCGCCACTTATTTGGTACCGCGCGGCGCCGACATCTTCAAACCGATATACATCGATCAGACGCGGCGCTTTATTGTCGGCACGGTCGCGTGGCAGAAGCCGGTCGAGAAATTCACGTGGGAATTGTGGGAAGGCGATCTCGCGTCGCCGGAGCTGATAAAGAGCGCCAACGATACGATCAATGCTGCGTTCTTTGCGCCGGTGGCGTTCAAGCCGAATTCGATACGTCAGGAAGACGCCTCCGAAAAGATCGGCATAAGCCGCGTACTGCAATCCGAGCTGAATAAGAATCAGGCTTACCTCGCGCTCAATACGGGCAAAGCCGTCGGCCGAATTCACGTGATCGAAAAGCTTGATGATACGGTCGAGATCGGCGACAACGAGATACTAGTGCTCAAGGAATTGCCGATATCTCTGCCGCCCGTCCGCGGCGTGATCGTCGCGCAGCCGTCGTCGCCGCTCTCGCACATAAATATTCTGGCGAAGGGATGGAACATTCCGAACGTCTATATCAAGGACGCCGACAAACTCTTCAAAGAATACGATACGTTCGTCTACAAGCTCGATGCAGGTCTGAGCGATTATAAATTGACACGTGCGTCGATCGACGAGGTCCGCACCGACTACGCTTCACCGGGCGAACAGATACCGCCGGTAAACTTAAAGGAAAAACGTCTGTCGAGCCTATCGCTCCAGCGAAAGAAAGACAGCATCGCGTTCGGGTCGAAATCGGCGAACCTGGGCGAAATGCTCCATGCCCGCGTGCCCGGGTTCATAATACCCGACGGCTTTACTGTTCCCTTTTACTGGTATGACAAGTTCATGAAGGACAACGATCTTGACGATAAGATCGCCGACCTTATGAACGACGTCGATTTCGTTCACAATCCGCGCATTCGGCGGCAGAAGCTCGAAGAATTTCGTGCGGCGATCCAGGCGGGAACGTTCGACGCGCCGTTGCGAGATGAAATAATCCGGAAATGGAAAACGCAGCTCGGCGGGCGGCCGGTTTTTATCCGCAGCTCGTCGAATTCCGAAGACCTTCCGAATTTCAGCGGTGCTGGCCTCTACTCGAGCGTTGCGAATGTCCGCCAGGCCGACAAGCTGATCGAAGCGGTGAAGAAGGTCTGGGCGTCGCTTTGGAGATTCGAGGCGTACGACGCGCGCGTCCGAAATTATGTCAGCCAGACGAGCGTGTATATGTCGGCGCTTGTTCAGGTAGGTATCGACATGAACAAGGGCGGCGTGATGATCACAAAAGATCCGTTCGACGACGAAAACAAGGACGCGGTCTATATCAGTGCCGTCTGCGGACATAATTCGAAGGTAGCGGATAACGTCGGGATACCGGAACAGATCCTGTTCAATCCGAGATCTAATTCGGTTGTCGTGATGACACTGTCGCAGCAGGAGAACGCGCTGGCATTCGACACCGCCGGTGACCTCAAGGAAACCGCCGATAAATGCGCGAACGCCCACAATCGCGTACTGACCGATCTACAGGCGCGGAGCCTTGCAAAAACGGCAATGAACATTCGCCGGGTCTTCGGCGGCCAAAAGGTCCAGGATATCGAATGGGGAATATTGAACGGCCGCTTGTACGTCGTTCAGGCCCGGCCGTATATCGACAAAAAATAAAGAGATGAAAAGACTACTGATATTAACCAGCTTGATCTTTGCTGCGGGCTGCACGAATGCCGCGAGGCCAGTCGAGAACACGGCAAATACTTCCGATCCGACACATGGAGCAAAGCCGGAATCGATGATCGCGCATTCGACCGAAGACAGGCAGATCCCGCCGGCCAGCGAAACTGGTCAGGCAGATGGTGCGAAATGGTCCCAGGGCGGCGAGGCGATCGACACAACAAAATTCGACGCCGCCATATCAACCGCTGAAAAGAAGGCAAAGGCAACCCCGAACGATGGCCAGGCCAAGAAGGAAGCCGCACAAGCTTACTTCGAACGGGGCTTTGCTCTCACCAATGCTCGTCAGTACGCATCCGCTCTGGGCGATTACCGGCGTGCGCTGAAGTACGATCCGACCGACGAGGACGCCAAAAATTGGATCGACCAGATCGTCAGCATTTACGGGATGCTCAAAAAGCAGCCGCCCGCTGAAGGTCAGGAACCGCCGCCGCTGTCGTGGAAGGCCGGCAAACAACAAGGCTGACAGTTGGGATGACGAATTGCTTTACTGACAGCGGCCCTTCATTTTTGCGCCTTAATGATCCGCAGCGGTGGAAATGTATCGAAGAGGTAGGGTCCGAACTTTTCGGTCTTCAGGCCCGCTTGGCGAAACGCGTTCGCGTATAACGCCGTGTTTATGAAATCGGAGATCAACGCGGTTCCGCCAGGTTTGAGGACTCGGACGATCTCGTCGCAGGCCTGCCGTCGCCCCTCCGCGTTGGGGATGTTGTGAATGCAGAGATTGCTCACAATAACGTCGAAAAAGTCCGCGGGGAAGCTAAGCGTACGGGCGTCGTCGTTCCTCACCTCGATCTTGGAGGCGACGCCTTCGGCTTCCGCATTGCTGAGAGTGTTTTCGAGTTTGTTCCCCGAGAGGTCCGCCGCGTTAAAAATATCGACGCCGAAGCTGCGGCCGGAGTTCAGCTTCGTCGCCGCACCGATCATCAGAAGGCCGCGGCCCGTGCCGACGTCAAGAACCATCTCGTCGCCTCGCCATTCGACCATCGCCAGCATACGGTCGCGATGTCGGATTTTTCCGAATTTCGCGTAGGCGACCAGCGCTGTCGCGGTCAGCGAAAACCATACCGTGAACCCAGCAAACATGCGCCGGAATTCGATCAACGTGGGGACGGCAAAACTAAGGGCGAACAAGATCGCCGCCCCAATGCCTACAAGGGCAAGATTCCGAACGACGGGCATCGCGTCTATGCCATAATCAGGTTTTTTCGCCATTTTTTTGCAAAACGAGCTTTATAAAGAGCGGTTCCAGTGCGAACAACGCAAAACACGCGAGAGCAACGAAAGGGCTATAATATCCGACAATCGCGGCAGCAGCGAAGACGAACACCGGGTACAGAACCTCAAGCTTGATGCGTTTATAATTTGGTGCAGCGGCAGGATCGAATAGCCGGTTTTCGGGATCAAGTGCGTACCGGAAAAGCAGGAAATTGAAGAAAGCGCACGCCAGGTTGTTAATGCAGTATACGACAAAAGGCAGGCTCAAGGGGTCGGGCCAGAACCGCGCGTAGTTCTTGGAAATAAATGCCGTGCTGAACGGCAGGAAGATTATGGCAACCAGCGAGAAAAAGTTGAGCGTTATCAACTTTTCATCGTAATCGTCCATGAAACCGAAAAGTTGGTGGTGTCGCCGCCAGTTCAGTGAAATAAGGGCAAAGCTTACAAGGACGGCGACCAGTTCCGGCAAAAGGTGCAGGAAAGCTTGATAAGTTTCGTCCGCGGTTGTCTCTACCGTAAACACGGGCGGATGTATTTCGATTATCAGCAGGGTAATAGCGATGGCAAAAACCGCATCGCTGAAAAACGCGATCCGTTCGATCTGGAAATAGACCTTGTTCGACATATTCGGCTCCGGCGGTTTCCCCTGTGAATACTACAAGCCAGTTCTGCGCTAGACAAACCCCCACGTTCAAAATTAAACTATCAAGTTTGCAACACCCCGGCATTTTATATTACGGAGATCTGATCGCATTATATGGCAATTTCGGCAAACGATATTAGGAAAGGGATGGTGATCCTCCACGAAGGTTCTCCGGTAAAGGTGATGGAATTTCACCACCACACGCCTGGAAACTTGCGGGCAATGGTTCAGGCACGCCTGCGAAATCTGTTGACGGGGAGTTCGTTCGAATACCGCTTTCGCTCGAATGACACGCTCGACAAAATAACGCTGGAGCAGCATAAAATGGAATATCTCTATTCCGACGGCTCGCATCACCACTTCATGAATCAGGAAAACTATGAGCAGGTCGCCCTCACTGAAGAAGAACTCGGCGAGGCTGCCCAATGGCTGATGCCGGGATTGAAGATCGAGGTTGAGTTTTATGATGGAACGCCCATCGGCGTACAACTGCCGGCTTCGATGGAGCTGACAGTCACGCGGACCGATCCGAATCTCAAAGGCGCAACAGCTTCAAATTCAAACAAGCCTGCAACGCTCGAAAATGGCGTGACGCTTTCCGTGCCGCCATTCATTGCCGAAGGCGAAAAGATCCGCGTCAACCCAACCGAGTCGCGTTACATGGAACGGGTTAAATAATTTTCGATTGCCCGAACGGTATAAAAGTATCGGGCCGCAAGGTCGAACTAAAACACGAGTTCAGAAATTCTGATTCGTGTTTTTTCGTGTATGTTGGTGGTTCCGGTTCATACGGTTTTCAATGCTCGCACTTTACAGCCTCATATTGACGATCGGATTTCTGCTGATGCTGCCCCTGTTCCTCGTGCGTCGGCAGAAATACGCGGCCGGATTTCGCGAGCGGCTCGGAAGGTACCCAAAATTCGACCATGACGGCCGGTCTGTGATCTGGCTGCACTGCGTGTCGGTCGGCGAAGCGAACGCGGCACGGCCGCTGGTCGATGCCCTTCTCGGACATTTTCCGGAATATCGGCTCGTGATCTCTACTACGACGAAGACCGGACACGAACATTCGTCGAACATTTTTTGCTGCAAGGCGGACGCCGTTTTTTACTTCCCTTTTGATTTCAAATTCAGCGTGCGTAGAGCACTTCGCACCTTTCGGCCGTCCATTGTTTTGTTGATGGAAACTGAAATATGGCCGCGATTTATTAACGAGGCGAAACTCAGCGGAGCAAAGATCGCGATCGTAAATGGTCGCCTGTCTGACCGTTCCGCGAAGCGTTACGCGCTGGTGCGGCCGCTGGTGCGTCATGCGCTTGCAAATTTGGATCTTGCGCTGCTGCAGGACGAGGCAGACGCGAAACGATTCACATCGCTCGGCATCGCTCCGGAAAAGGCAAAGGTGACCGGCAATTTGAAATTCGACTATTCGCCTGCAGCTTTCGAAGGTGAATTGACCGATGAATTTCGCATGCGATTCGCGATCGACGGCAGCCGGCCGCTGATCGTCGCCGCAAGCACGCACGAGCCGGAGGAGCAATGGATTTTGGACTCACTCGACGGCATCGGTGAAGAATATCGATTGTTGTTCGCCCCTCGGCATTCGGAGCGTTTCCACGCGATTGCGAAACTACTCACTAAAATGGGTCGCCGATTCGTCCGACGCTCCGATCCGGCGTCGCCCGCAGACCGTGATGCCGACGTGATCCTTCTCGACAGTATCGGCGAACTGCGCGCCGTATATCCACTCGCCGACATCGTCTTCGTCGGCGGCAGCCTGATTCCCCACGGCGGCCAGAGCATTCTCGAACCGGCCGGTGCGGGAAAAGCGATCGTCACCGGTCCGTACACCCGAAATTTCGATGCGGTGGTTCAGGAGTTCGTATCGCGCGGCGCGTTGATCCAGACGCCGAAGGTTCCGCAAGATTTCCAAAATTCTGCGCGACTCTACGAAGAATTTATCGTTTTGCTCAGCGATGCCGGCCGCCGCCGTGAACTGGGGGAAAATGCGCGCCGAGCGATAGACGCTAATCGTGGTGCGACGGAGAAAACGATTAAGTGCCTGGAGTCGATTTTCGAGGCTTCTGAATAACTGTCAAATGAAACTTTGAATGATCTTCATCTTCTACATTCTCGCCTCGCTGCTGATGTATCTAAGCTACAAATCCTTTCGCGGCGGAATTAATTATCTTGATTATTTCCACCAGGAGCTGGCAAAACCTGCGTCGGATTTTGTGCCGTTTGCGACCGTGATCGCCCCGTGCAAGGGACTGGAGGAAGGTCTGAAGGAGAACCTGGGGGCGTTACTTGCGCAAGATTATCCGAAGTACGAGGTCATATTTGTCGTGGATAGGGAAGACGACCCTGCGACAGACGTGATCAGAACGCTGATCAACGGCCGCAGCCGGACAAAACTGATCGTGTCGCAAAAAGCGGAACGTTCGAGCCAGAAAGTGGAAAACATCCGTGAGGCCGTGGTGCAGGCGTCGACCGAATCGGACGTTTTCGTTTTCGTCGATTCCGATGCGCGCACGTCGGAGATTTGGCTGCGGAGCCTGGTTTCGGGCTTGGCCGGGAAAGGCGTCGGGGCTACCACCGGCTATCGATGGTATTTTTCCGGCCATCCGGGCTTTGCAAGCGAAATTCGTTCCGTCTGGAACGCGTCGATCGCTTCGTCGCTCGGCTCAAATGAAAAGAGCAATTTCTGCTGGGGTGGTTCGATGGCGATTCGCCGCGAAGTTTTCGAAAAACTGCAGATCGGCGAACGTCTCGCGGGCGTTGTGTCCGACGATTTTACCGTCACGCGAATGATCAAGGATGCCGGACTTGCGATCAGATTTGTTCCGCAAGCTATGACCGCATCGCGAGACAACTGCGATCTCCGGGAACTGCTCGAATTTACCACGCGCCAGATGAAACTGACGCGGGTTTACGCCCCGCACCTTTGGAAACTTTCGTTTCTCGGTTCAGCTCTTTTCAATATCGTGATCACCGCGTCGATCGCGATACTTATTTTCGAACGGACGAACTATTTCGCGATCGCCGCTGCCGCGTTGACGCTCCTGATCGTCACGATTCTCAGCGTGGGGAAAGCATCTCTTCGGCTTTCCGCCGTTCGCCTCGTCCTGCCCCAACATCGCGGCGACCTTCGCGCTCAGATCCCGACGCAACTCACATTTTGGTCCATCGCTCCGCTCTTATTTTTATATAACTGCGTTGCCGCGGCGTTTTCGCGGACCATCGTCTGGCGCGGCGTGACGTATGAGATGCTCTCACCCACCGAAACCCGTGTGTCCCGAAGGTCGTAAATCACAGAGAGCACGCGCGAAAAGGTGCTAAAATGTGCTGAAAATCTTTATCGGCTCGCAGGCGCGAGGAAATGCATCATAAACTTTATGAAAACAGTGTCAAGGTTGGGTTTTGGGGCTTTGTTATTGAGTTTTATTTTCTCGGGCGTGCCGCTTTCCGCTCAGAAGAACGCGCCTCCGGCTGCCAAACCTCCGCTGGCGACGCCGGCACAAAAAGGCCGCAATCCAATAATCATTATCCCCGGGCTGACAGGTTCGGAGCTTATCAATGCCCGAACGGGCGAAGAGGTATGGTTCAAGGCCGGTCGGTCCAAAGACGATGATATTCGGTTGCCGATCTCGCCCGTGCTGTCCAGAAACAGGGACGGTCTGGTTACGCGGGACATTATACGAACCGTAAAGTTGTTTTCTTTTTTGCCGGAGACCGAGATCTACGAACGGCTGACCGATGCCCTGACAACCCGCGGCGGATATCACGAAGCAAAGTGGAATACCGCAACACGGGCGGATGAGCACGATTCTTTTTTCGTTTTTCCGTACGATTGGCGACGCGATAACGTCGAGAGCGCGAGACTCCTGATCCGCCAGATCGAAGCGCTAAAACGCCGTATCGGCCGGCCGAATTTGAAATTCAATGTTCTCGCTCATTCGATGGGCGGCCTGGTAGCAAGATACGCCGCGATGTACGGCGCGGCCGATCTGCCGGCAACGGGCACGATCAAGCCCACCTGGGCCGGTGCAAAACATTTTAACAAGATCTTTCTTTTAGGTACGCCAAACGAAGGCTCGATCCTTTCGATCAACGGGTTGCTCAACGGCTTCTCATACGTTGGCGGCGGCCTAAACCTGCCGTTCATCCAAAACATCACACGGTTCGATCTTTTCACTCTCCCGTCGATTTTCGAACTGCTCCCTCACGATGGCAGCCTGGTGGCTTATGACGAGGACTTAAAGCCGTTCAAGATCGACATTTACGATCCCGCGATATGGGAAAAATATAATTGGGCGGTTTGGCAGGATCCGGAATTTACCAAAAAAATGAGCCCGGTCGAGCAGCGAAACGCTAAACCCTATTTCTTTGCGGCACTTGCCCGGGCCAAGCGTTTCCAGCAGGCTCTGGACGCAAATACGAGCGAGAAAGTTCCGATACAATTCTATCTGATCGGCGCCGATTGCAAAGAGACGCCGAGCGCCTTGGTCCTCGTCCGCAACGAAAAAAAGGACCGGTGGGAAACGCGTTTCAAAGCTGACGGATTTACTAATTCGCGAGGCGAAAAGGTCACGTCCGAGCAGCTAAAACCGCTCATCTTTACTTTGGGCGACAGCGTCGTGCCGAAGAGTTCGCTTGGCACGGCGACCCTGATCTCTGAGGGCCGGAAAACGGTTCTACCGGTCGTGACCCAACTGTTTCAGTGCGAAGGCCACAGCAAACTTGTTACAAATCCCGAGATACAGGACAAGCTATTTGTTCTGCTTCAGGATGGCGCCCTCAGTAAGGGAAACTGAATATATCGATCGGTCTATCTTCGCGTGACGGCGATGCCGAAACGTCCGAAGTTGGCTGGAAGAACAAGCTGACGCAGCGACCGGAGCTAACGACTTTGTTTGAATCGGACGATCAAAAGAACAAATCTTTCGTGCTTGGCGAAACGCCCAACGAAACCGCGGACGAGACGGCACGCCGCACAGGCCTGGCTTTCTCCGCTGGAGTGGCGTTTTTCGGTGCGGTGGTGTTCATGCTCGTTGTAGGGTGGCTCGCCGACCTCTTTTTCGGGAGCGCCCCGTGGGGAATAGTCGGAGGCATCGTCCTCGGAGCCGTCATCGGCTTTGTCCAACTTTTCCGCATCTCATCGCAGATATTCAAGAAATAGTTCACTTGATGGATTGGGATTTCGTATAGCTGTTCTTTAGTTCGAAAGCCTGAAACGCCCGCCTGCCTTTGAAATTTCCGCCGATCCCTAGTAAAATTCACAGTTTCGCAATGAGCGATGATCTCGATCCTTCACAGTTGCAGACGCTAGATGCGCCGGTGCCCTCGAACCGCCGGATACTGGTTATCATGGCGATCGCGGGCTTCTTTGGTGCTGTTGCAGGCGCGGTCGCTGTCTCAGCGGGTTTCGGAGGAGGAATCTTGATCGGCACGGCCTTCGCTTTTTTGAATTACCTGTGGCTGCAGCGATCGCTGAAGACGATCTTCGCCTCAGCAAGGACGGGCGAACGCCCGCGAATGCTTGTCGGGAAATACTTTTTGCGGTTCATAGTACTCGGCCTCGCCGTAGCGGTGATCTTCATCACCGGCTGGGTACCAATAGTCGCTCTCCTGCTCGGCATGGCAGGATTTGGATTTGCAACCGTCATCGACGGATTTATACGAATATTTACAGGGATATTGGGCAATAAGGAACTTTAACAATGCTTTTATTGGCAGAAGCAGCCGAACATACACCGCTTATCGTTGAATTTATCAACCATTATGTCGGCGAGCCGTTATACAGGATCCAAATGGCGACGACGCATAAATGGTGGTCGGCGTTTTTTGCGAAATTCGGCACGACGCCGGACGCGGTCTTCGGCGAATACACACCGGAGAATGCCGTTCCCTGGTACACGGTCATGTTCGTGATCGCATGTATTTTGACCGTGATCCTGATTCGCATTTTCAAAAGCAAGCTTTCGGAGGACGATCCGACATCGGGCCAGATGACGCTCGAAGCCAGCTTTCTTGCGTTGAGGGATCTTGCGACCAGCGTCATCGGCGAGCACGCCTGGAAATACTTTCCGGTCGTCGCGACATTTGCCGTATTGGTGCTGGTCTCAAACCTGATGGGACTGTTCCCGCTCTTTATGTCGCCGACGGCATCGGTGAACGTCACGTTCGCGCTCGCCATCACGTCGTTCATTTATTACAACTACGTCGGCATTCACGAAAACGGCATCATCAACCACATCGCCCATTTCACCGGGCCACGACTGCCTTTGATAATGACGATCATAATCACGCCGTTGATATTTTCGATCGAATTGATCAGCAACACGATCAGGCCTTTTACACTCGGAATTCGATTATTCGCGAACATGTTCGCCGACGAGCAGATATCGAGTCAGGTCGCGAACCTGTACGCGCCATACACACAATTCCTGATTCCGATCCTTCTCATGCCGCTGGCGGTATTCGTTGCGTTCGTGCAGACGCTCGTTTTCACGCTGCTTTCGATGATCTATATCAGCGAGGTTTCGCACGGCCCGCACGAGCATGTACACGGCGGCGAGCACTCGCCGACAACCGGTGAAGCGTTGATGACGGCACACGTATGATGGAGCGCCGGCAATCCTGCGGGCTTGTCGTGACGCACACAAGATTTGAGCGCACAAGCGTTCATTATTGCCGGCAAGATGCCGGCGTTCCGACGGATGATTGAAAATTCGAGAACTTGCGATTTATAGCGGTCACGAGAGTTCGGCACCGGTGCAACCGGTCGCTATCGCTCAGCTTTGACATTACATGCCCGCACGCAACAGGAGCCCGGACTCTACGGAGTATAAAATCCGGCGCATACCGGAAGTGAGGCGAAATAATACCAGCAAGCGAGTTTTTCGAATAAAGATCTTCCTGAGGAAATTGGATAGACAATAAAACAGGAGATAACCATGAATAAGATCAAATATTTGTTTTTTGCAACGCTTGCACTTGCGGTTGCCGCCATTCCGGCAATGGCCCAGGGCGGAGCGGCTGCAGCGGGTGATAATCAGTTTACCGTCGGTGCCGCTAAGGCCATCGGTGCAGGTATCGGTTTCGGACTCGCGGCAGGACTTGCGGGTATCGGACAGGGCCTGGTGGGCTCGCGTGCGGCGGAAGGCGCAGCACGTAATCCGGGAGCGGCCGGAACCGTTCAGACGCTGATGATCATCGCACTCGCACTCATCGAGTCGCTGGTGCTCTTCGCACTGCTCATCGTTTTCGTTGTTCTTCGGTAACAGCGACACGAAAAAACGACGCGAATGCGGACTCGGGTTTGATAAACTCGCGTCCGCATTTTCTTTGTGCTAAAACATAGTTTCTAATACGGTACGGCGATTTGATTGCAACCCGCGTAACCAGCGGGCGTTCTAAGATTTAATGGCTGAAGAGATAATCGGAAAACTTTTTGCGGACAAATACCTCGTCGATTCTCTTTTGAAAAAGAGCGATCTCGGTGATTTTTACCGCTGCCGACACGCTTTCACCGAGCGGCCCGTGATATTGCAGATAATGCATGGCGAGCTTGCAGGTGACGCTGCTGCCAATGAGAGATTTTCTGCTGCGGCCAAATCCGTGTCGGTCATCTCGCACCCAAACGTTCTTAACGTCACCGATTTCGGAAAGGCCCCGAGTGGGCGAGCGTTCGCCACGCTCGAGAGCACCGACGGGGAAACGCTCGCCGACGCATTAGCTCGTGACGGACAGGTCCCGCCAACGGTCGCACTCAATGTGGCCGAAGGTGCCGCCGCGGGCCTCGCCGCCGCTCAGTCAGCGGGGTTGATCCACGGAAATCTCGATCCTTCCAATATATTGCTCGTTTACGGCGCCGACGGCTCGAAGACGGTCAAACTTTTTAATTTCGGATCTTCCAACGCGATATCCGCAAGCGATCGCGCCGTCCGAGATTTCGCATACGTGGCACCCGAGCTGCATTCCGGAAGCGACACGCCGGATGTGCGTTCGGACGTTTATTCTCTCGGCGTCGTCGCGTACGAAATGTTGGCCGGCGACGTGCCTTTTCAGGGCGACACGCCGGCTGAGATCATCAACAAACATCTCGAAGAGGCGCCGCCGCCGCTTTCGGCGTTTCGAACGGACCTGTCGCCCGGTATCGAACCGGTTATTCTAAAGGCGCTCGCGAAGGTTCCGGAAATGCGTTATCAAAGCGCCGACGAGTTTGCTCAGACGATCGAGATGCAGGCCGTCAACAATGGCCAGAATAGCAACGCTTCTGCTGCCGTTGCTGCGGGCGAAGGCAACAATATCTGGAAAACCGGCTTCATCGTACTTGCCGGTATCGCTTTTCTGTCCGTATTTTTGATCTATGCGACGTCGTCGAAAAAGATCGATCCGGCGACCGTTCTTCAGCCGGATGCGAACGGCATTCCGGTGCAGCCGATCAACCCGGCGACCGGCGTCGAGGAACAAAGCCTCGCTGCAATGCCGGGAATGACGAACGACACAAACAGTAACGCAAACACGGCGATGGGCGTTCCGCCGGGAACTCTACCGGGCGGCGATGGCTACAATCCATGGGCGAACGGCGGAGCTCCGCCGCCGGGCGCGCCGATCCAGTCGTTCCCGCAGGGCGGACAGACGGTCACGCTGCCGACGGGCGGCCAAAGTCCTTTTACGGCGGACGACGGCCAGTGCATCATGCAGCCGAGCGGGCTGCTGCTGTGTCCGGTTCCCGCGACCAATACGGCGGTGAGACCGACCCCGACCCCAAGGAAGCCGCCCGCCAACGCGAACACGCTGGCACCGGTGAACACGGCCGTTAAACCTTCACCGACCCCTGCGGCCGCAAAAACACCGGCGCCCGCGAAAACGCCGAATACAAGGCCGGCGACGAATACCGCGACCAAACCTGAATAGATTCCTGTAGTAGCACCCGCTAGATAAAGACGCACTTCTTTCCCGCGGCGTGGTTGCTATTTGCTTACTTACCTCGGCACGTCGACAGCTTTCAGAATGTCAGCGATCACGGCGTCGGTTGTTGAGCCTTCGAGTTCTGCTTCGGCGCGTAAAGCTAAACGGTGGCGTAGAACCGGCGCAGCGATGTCGCGAACATCATCGGGCGTTGGGAAGTCGCGCCCGCGAATCGCCGCGAGAGCTTTGGAGCAGAGCAGCAGAGCGATCGACGCACGCGGACTGGCGCCGAAGAGAATGGAGCCGTGCATGCGCGACCTGCGTACTATGTCGACGATATATTTCTGCACGCCGGCTTCCATCCGCATCGCACGAATCTCGGCGCGGCAATTAGCAATGGCCGCCGGATCGGCCAGCGGCCTGATATCTGCACGTTCGAGGTGATGAGAATTAAAACCCGCGTCCCAGCGCGCGACGATCTCAGATTCCTCAGCTTCGCTCGGATAATCGATCAGAATTTTTAAGAGAAAGCGGTCGAGTTGGGCCTCAGGCAGCGGATACGTGCCCTCGTATTCGATCGGATTTTCGGTTGCAAGGACGGTGAAGATCGGCGAGAGCGGATAACGTTCGCCGTCGAGCGTTGCCTGCCGTTCCTCCATCGCTTCGAGCAGCGCCGCCTGCGTTTTCGGCGGCGTGCGGTTTATCTCATCCGCGAGCAGAATGTCGGTAAAGATCGGCCCTTCGCGCAGCGAAAATTGCGAAGTCTGCATGTTGAAAACGTTCGTGCCTGTAATGTCCGACGGCATAAGATCGGGCGTGAATTGTATGCGCGAAAACTGCGCGCCGATAATCTGCGCGAGCGTTTTCACCATCAGGGTCTTGGCGGTTCCCGGGACGCCCTCAAGCAGCGCATGGCCTTCGGCAAGAACGGCGACCAGGATCTGTTCGATCACCTCGTCCTGCCCGACAATGGTCTTGTGCAGTTCGTTAACAATGTGATGGATGGTCGAAGGTGTGTGATTCAGCATTTTTCAGATATACATTTCGTGTTTGATCATGCCGTTTTCTGCGGTTCGCGGCTCCCCGTACAAGAGGCTAAGCACGAAATGCGAATCGCCCTAAACAAAATCGTAAAGTGTTTTGATGGCCAAGATCGATACAGTCGCGAGGAATATCCGCTTCAGCCAAACGTCGTTCATTCTCGACGCATAATGTGCACCGGCGTATGCACCGACGAACATTGTCACGGCGAGGATCGCTCCTAACCGGTAATTCACTAAACCTTGCCACATAAAGACCATGGTCGCAACGGACGACGAAAAAACGTTAACGAACTTCGTCGCCGCGACCGCTTCCCCAAAACCCATACCCAGAAAAGCCACAAAGACCGCCGTCAAAATCGTCACGTAACCGCCGCTGTAAAGGCCGCCGTATATACCTAACAGAAATGTGCAAACATACGCGATCGCCAAATAGAACCGCGTCGTCTGAGAAGCTGATCGAGATTCGCATTCCAGATCGCCTGCGTCAACGATGTTTTGCCCGCCGCTGTTTCGCATGAGCGTAAACAGCACAACGACGATCATCGCGACCGATACGATCAACTTTATCGATTGATCTGTGATATATCCGACGAGCGCCGCGCCGAGAGCGGAACTTACGACGGTCAGCGCGATCAGCGGCGTCGACGCTCGAAAATTTATCGCGCCGCGGCGAACGAACGGGATCGTCGCGCCGATCGACATGAATACGAGGCCGAACATATTAGTCGCGACCGCTTCCTTTTCCGGAATTCCGAACTGGAACATCACTGGCACGGTGATCAGCGAGTTGCTGCCGGTAACGACGCCGACGACGCTCGTGATGAGGAAGAGAATGATGAGCACAACGAGTGCGGCTGTCGACATGTTTCAGATCTTAGACCGCGACACGCGCGTCATTCCAAGTAAAGACTCTGCCGATCGAACGCGCGCTATCAGCTCGAGTGTTCGTGCTCGATCGATCGGTTCGCCGCGGATCGCATCCTCGCAGCGAAAAAATAGATCTTCTATCTCGGCGACGGGCATCTTTGAGCGTTCGGCAGCGAGCCGCGCGAGTTCGCGGTACGTGATCCGCATCGCATCGGCACCGACGAGCCGAGCGAGACGCCGGCGAAAATCACCGTAAATATTTTCGATCGCCAGATCGTACGCGCGAGACCGCTGCTGCAGCTCGGCCATCGCCCCGACATATTCCAGTTTGGAAAGACGGTTCGGTTCGTTTTCCGGAAGTGCCATCGCAAATCGCCGGCTTTGTGAAAATAAGATCAGCCCGACGAGCATCGCGAGCTGCAAAAAGATCGCGACAACGGGTGTTCCCTGAAAGTATTGAAACAGACGGTTATTGTTCGAACCGTAACCCTGATGGTATTCGTCGAAGGCGATCGCTCCGCTGGATCCGGAAACGAGATTTACTGCTAGACGCCCATTATCGACGAGACCGATCCCGGTGTTGGAAACGATGTACGGATCGGAGAGAAGAACGATCGAGCCCGAACCGTAAGGAACATCCGCGAGGATATACGTGCCGCCGGCTGCGATATGTACAACGGGGCCGTCGACAACGGCCTTGGACGTCGCCTTCGGCGGGGGAGGCGGCTGCGCGGACGATGTTCCTGAGCCCTGAAACGATCGCGAACCGCTGACCGTGTATTTCTTGTTGTTATTCCCAGAGTCAGTTTGGTCGTCTTCCGCATTATTAGGAAAAGACTTTCGTTCGAGGACGAGCTTCGAAGCGAGGCGGGATGGCTGCACGGCAATGACGGAATCCGTATAAGCGGTCGGCTGCAGCGGTCTTGCAGCCGCGATGCCCTCGGTCATCTGATGGACATCGGTCGGATCGATTGTAAGCGCTCCGGGGTCGTCGGCTCCGACCGTCTTAAGCGTCCAGGGATCGGCAGCGAGAAGCATTGACGGCGGTTCGCGATCGATCAGCACGAGCCGGCCGCCGCTTTTTACCCATTCGAGAAGCGGTTTGAACTCGGAATCGGCCAGCTCGCGGCGCGGTTTCCCGATCAGAACGAAAACGCCGGGATTGTTTTTGCCGGATGATCTAAGCTCCGAAAGCGGCTGCTGCCAGCGCGTTACGTTCTGTCCCGACTCGGCGAGCAGCGAGTAGAATGCCTGACTGCCGGTCGCTCCCGAGTTATAGCTCGAACGATTCGGAGCGAATTCGTTATCCGGCGTCTTCTCCTTCTGCGTGTAGGTCGCGGCGTTCAGCCCGATGAGAACGATGAGCATCAGGCCGCACAACAGAAAGATCATCATCCGCTGTTTCATATGCCGCCCACCGCTTTTTTATAGTCCTCGCGAAATTCATTCCAATCGCCGTCGGCCGCGGCAACATCGCCGTACCAGTGGCGTTCGAATCGTGATGTCAGAGTCCGCATGCTCGCGAAAAGAGTCTGCCGCGATCGAGTATCGCGAAGATAATCGCGGTTCGTCTTATGGTGCTCAAGCGTGATCGCGTGTTTATCGGCAAGCTCGCAAAGCAGAGCGATATAGCCCTTTCGAATAGCCGCTCGGATCTCACCTTCGCGGGCAAGACGCTCGGCTTCGCTGAAAAGATCCGCGGGTGATTCGTCGGCGGTAATGGTTTCGCCGAGAATAGTTCGCGAACTTTTTTTGGCCGAGGGCTTCCGCCTAAAACCCGGAAAAAGGACTGGTGCAAATCTGTACAAAAGGAAAACGATCAGTCCGATGATCAATGCCAAAAGGCCAATCTGCAGAATGCGCGCGAGCGACACGAAGTTTTCACTATCGGACGGCAAAATCGGAGCATTTGGAAAAAGGCTTTGAAGCCATTCGAGAAAGCGTGTGATCAATGCGCCGAGAACGCTCTGCTTCGGCACCTCGGGCTTTTGGTATTCGGCGCGTGCGAGTATCTCGGCGAGCTTTCGTTTTTGCTCGTCCTTAGAGCCTGCACTGGTCTTTGCGGTGCGGGTACCGATCTTTGCCGAGATGCCGGCAAGCAGTTCGTCCGCCTCGGTGATGTTGATCGCCCTTTGGTCGAGGTCGGTCTCGTTTTGATATTGCGTCAGCCGGTCGTGCAGCCACTGGTTGGATACCTCGATCGTCTCGCCATTGGATTCGATGCGTTCGGAAACGGGCAACTGTTCGATGATCGACGCGATCGCAAATTTCTCCGCGAATGGATGCGGGTCGCCGCTTTCCGCATCGGCGATGCAGACCAAAAGATCGGAGAGATGCGTCCGGGCATTATCCACAGCCGATTTGTATTCTGTGGGTGTTATAGCGTATCCGTTTGAGACGAACACGATAATAATAGCCGCCATGAAAAGAGCCGTGCGAATTCCGGAATCGATTTTTGCTGTCGATCGGATCATCTCTACTCGAGCCCAAGTGTAGTAATCGACGATCGCCCAGTACTCGGCACCTGCACCGGTATTGGCACAGGCCGCTCCCCAAGTGCGGGCTGCAACGGATTTACATAGCCTTTCGGAACCGATGGGATATCGCCGAGCCGACGGGCAGCCATCAACTCGATATCGTAACCCTCGCGGCGGACGCGTTCGTCGACATACAACAGACAGAGGCCGACCATCCAAACCGGCGTCATCAGGATCAGGCTCGCCTGCCAGACGAGCTGCGATGCGATCTCGTACCAGGCGGGTATCAGATCGCGGTCCAACGCGAACAGCTCGATTCCCTGCAGCCACGCATACCAGGCGAGCGGCACATACAATATGGCCAGCGCCGAATACGTCGCGACGGTGGTAAAAATGAAGAGAGCGGCAAGGCGTTTGACGCTGCCGCCCGCAAGACGAGCGCTTCGCGAAATGGAGCCACCGACGCTTTGCCCTTCGACCATCAACACTTGCGGTACAAACGCAAATCGCGAAGCAATCAAAAAGAAGAGCCAGGCGGCGGCAATAAAACTAGCGACCGCGATGACGAGACCGACGATGAAGGCTAAGGTCGGCACGGACGTAAGTACGGCCGCGGCTGCGACCGCAAGGAGTATGCCGATTATCAGACCGAAATAAAAGATGAAGCCGCCGATAATCGTGAGCAGAATCGAGATGATCGAGGATGAAACAACGAGGCCGGCGAGACGCTGCCAAACGTTGCGATATGTCTCGCGAAAGGTGACCGTTTCGCCGAAGAGCAGATGCCGTACGAAATTACGCGAAGCACCGCCCATCACCGACAGCGTCGCGACGGTCTCTGTAAACCCAATTATCGTGCTCCCAAGAAATGCGAAAAGATAATAGGCGGTCGTCTCGATCGGGTCGTAAGAACTCTTTGAAATGAAAAACGTCCGGCCGATCATCGTCCACGCAACCGCTATCGCCGTCCCCGCGATAACTGGCGGAGCCGCGATCAAAATGAACGTAACAAAATTCTTGCGATAGAACCGCACCGCGCGGTCGATCAGATCGCCGGGGCCGAGCGGAACCAGAGAAAGTGTCGAATGTAAAGGGATTGATCTATTCATTGGGGATCAGTTGCTGCCCAAGTATAACCGCTTTCAATTTAACGAAATAAGCGAAGAAATAAAAAAGCCTGCCGACTTTGACATCGGCAGACTCAAAATAGCTTAAAAGCTCAATTAGAAGTTTATGCGAAACGCGAGTTGTGTAATTCGCGCATCATTAACACTAGTGACACGGCCGAAGTTCGTGCTATTAATGTTCTGAAACTGACCGGATATAAAGTTAGGTCTGTTGAAAACATTAAAGAAATCAGCCTGAATCTGGAATGTCAGTCTTTCACCTACTATAAATCGCTTGATTGCCGTTACATCAAGATTGTAGGTGGTCGGACCGTTGAAAATTGCGCGTCCCAAACTGCTCGTCGTACCGGGCGTATTGTTAAAGAACACTTGTCCCTGAAACGGTGTTGATGTCAAACCGTTCGAGCCGCGACCTGTTCCGCCGCCAGCACTATTAATTGATCCATCGGCATTCCTTCCCAAAGCGGTCGGATTTATGTAAAACACACCGTTGGGAGTTTTGAAAACACCAATTAAACCTCTTAACTGGTCTGCAGTTAAGTTGGTTACCGCCGTTTGTCTTCCCGAGCGACCGGAACGGTTTAATGTTCCATTCGGATCAACAATCGTAATCGGCGCACCCGAACCGATTTGCAGAATACCGCCGATATTGAAGTTACCGAAAATAGTGGCGGCAATTCCTTCGTTTAGAAAAGGTCTTCCTTTACCGAACGGCAGGTCATAACTGGTCAGCAGGTTGAACTTGTGAGTTTGATCAAAATCCGCCCGTGCATATTCCAACCCTCGTTGGTTGTTGTCCAAAAACGGTTCAAAGCGCGTTTGTCCCGTTCCAACTCCATCGGTCAGGCTTTTCGAGAATGTATAATTAGCATTCAAAGCCAATCCCTGCGAAAAACGGCGGCGAAGGTCAACCTGCAATGCGTTATAGTTAGATCTACTGCCGTTTGTCAGCAAGTCAACAACACCGGCATTTGTGTTCGGCACAAACTGAACGCTTCCCTGTAAGTTGTTCTGCACATAAACAGAAGCTAATTGTGCAACCTGACCGGTTTCAATCAGACCGGTAATGGTTCCGTTGGTCAAAAGACCGCCGGCAACTAAATTCGGAAATACGGTTAATACCTGACAACCTGTCGTCGGTGCCTGTGTAGCCGTGCAGCCAGCCGAACCGAGTCTCAATAGATTGCTTCTTGCCCGATTAAAATCAGCCAGAAAACCATTGCTGTTGATGATGGTTTGATTAAGGTCAAAACCGCGAATCAGGTTGGTACTGCGAGTTCCGACATAGCGAATTTCGAGTGCCGTATTAAAACCGATTTCACGCTGAATACCGAAATTATATTCCTGAACCTGCGGAGTTTTGATATTCGGATCAACTGCAAAAACAGTTCCGAAATTTCCCGCCGCCGCGTTATTTTGAGCAAAAGTCCTGTTGTCACCCGCGAATACAGGTGTCGGAACAACCGGCAGATTATCAATTCTCGCATTCAAAGCCGTCGAATTTCCATTAAATGCATTTGAGGTCAAACTCAGACCTTGATTGCCGCCGAGAGCGTTATCAGGTGCGCGAATTGTTTCGTCGTTGATATAGCTGATGCGATAACCGCCGCGAATAACCGTACTGGCACCAAATAATTTTCCGCCTATTCCATTTTTAAATTTCGGAGCATAAGCAAAACTGACGACCGGAGCAAAGTTATTATTGTCGGCATTATAGAAAAGCCCCGGTGTGCCGACATTTCCGCCGACAAATCGGTATCTGCCGTTTGGATCTAAAAGTGACGCGGCAATATTGTTAGGATCAGTTATAATCGGCTCTAAGGCTAAACCTCTAACCGATTTTAGTGCTGAATATCGGTCATAACGCAAGCCTAAATTAAGTGTCAGATCTCTTGTAACATGCCATTGATCTGAAAAATATCCACCAAGAATATTATAGGCGAATTCATTCAAATTAGGTGCGCCCGGAACGAAACCCGAAGTTTGACTGGCAACATTAAAGGTTTGCGACCCGCCCGAAACAATGCCGCCGAGCAAGGCTAACAAACCGTTAGCAGTCCCGCGCTGAGCCGTTGAAATTCCTCCCGGAAATAAAGCGGCATTTGTAAATATAGCCGTAGTAATGGACGGCGTGGCGGTGCCTGTTCCGATTGTAAATGTCGGAATGGTCGAGAAGGCGGCAAATGATAAAACATTAACATTTTGATACTGACCGCCGAAACTCAAGCTGTGTTTGCCGAAAACAGCCGTTGCATTATCTTGAATATTGTAGGTTGTCGTCGTGCGTCCCTGATTTTCAAAATTAAGCTCGGGATTTGTTACCAAAGGCAGCGAACCGATAGCATTTGACTGAAGCGGCCTTAATCTCAGAAATGCAGGATCGGTAGAAAAACGTCCGAAGCGAACTTCATTGGTAAATTTGCTTGAAATTGCGGAAGTCAACCCAATCGAGATAAACGGACTCACCGATCCCGAAGTAACTTGCGGGTCTTTATTAAAAGTGTCGTCAATATCAGCACGATTAACAATGTTACGCACAAATCTATAGGTTCCGGTGAGCGAATTAAGCGGGTTTATTTTGTAGTCAATTCTGGTCGTGTAATTACTTTGATTGATATTGTTGTTCTGAACGACCGCAAAACCTGTTGTATTGAGTTGGTCTCCCGTCTGAGTAGAATTTCCCTGTGGTAAATTAGCAAGAATACGACTGGCGATAACCGGATTAATACCGGTGATTCCCGTGCCGAAAGCCGGATTGAATATGTTAACTTGTCGCTGTTGACCGGAATTATCCGTATAAGTAAAAATTCCCTGACGCGCAGAAGGGGTTAAAACCGAATTGAACTGCGGATCGGCGGGCCGTCTGTCAATTAACTTTTCATACGAGAAGAAGAAAAACAATTTGTCTTTACCGCTAATGGCAAGTGGGCCGCCTTCACCAAAATTCAAAAAAGGCAATGGTCCGCTGACGTTCCCGCCGAACTGGTTACGGTTACGAAAGGGTCGCTTAGTGTTGCCAGCGTTATTAAAAAAATTATTGGCACTTAACTCCGAATTACGGTTGAATTCAAATAATCTGAAATGGTAAGCATTTCCACCGCGGCGGGTAGCAAACTGAATCTGCGGTCCGCCAAATCCATCGCCGGCGTTGGATTGCGTTGTAACGGCAAATTCTTCCACTTCATCTACCGTCGGACGCGCCGGAGAAAAATCCGTCGCATTCGAGCGGATAAAGTTATCCTGCACATTGATACCGTCAATTGTGATATTGGTACCTGAAGTGCGAATTCCGTTGATTACCGTATTCTGACTGCCGTTTGAAGCGGCACCCGGCTGAAGCGGCACAAAGTTGAGCGGATTACGACCAAGCGACGGTAAATCGTCAAGTTGTTTTCTCGAAACATTACTGTTTACCTCTGCATCGGTCGAGTTAATAATTTCTTCACCAACCGAAACATTGACGACTTCCGAAACGCCGCCGACTTCCAATCTGGCGGCTAAACTAAACTCTTTACTGACTTCAATTTTAATATTGTTGGCATTAAAGGTCTTGAAACCGCCCGCCGTAATATTAACATTATAAGTACCGACATCCAGATTAGAGAATCTGAACCCGCCGTCTCCATTAGTAGTCGTAGTTACTTCCGTTCCTGTTACGCTGCTTTTTAAAACAACTGTCGCTCCCGGAATCAATCCTCCGTCAGGACCGGCAACCGTTCCGATGAGGCTGCTTGAAGTTAGCTGTCCAACTGCGAAGCTAACCGAAAAGACAGACAACGCCAAAACCCAAATAAATCTTTTCATTTTACTCCTCCAAACTTTATTTCAATCCACTTTATTACTCTTTCATTGAATGGGAGCTAAAGCGAGTAAGTAAAAGTAAGTCAAAACCTATGCCATAGTAATATCTATTCTATTTAGCAGTAGTTAAAGGGCTTAGGCAATTGCAAAGTTTAAACGTGTATAGGAGTTTGCATTATTGTACAAAAATCTGAATTTAGTGTTGCCACTTTATGGTCATTATGAGCGGGCCGGGATGTTGTAAGACTTGATCTTGGAGTTGAGCGTAGTCGCATTGAGGCCCAATAGCTGAGCCGCGCGTGATTGATGGCCGCCCGTTTGATCTAGGGCGCGGCGGATCAGATCGATCTCGAACTTTTTCACCTCGTCGTAAAAGTTCACCCCGCGGGCGATGTCGATCTCCGCTGATGAGCCTTCCGTACGTTTGATCATCTCGAAGGCCAGCGCCGGATCGCGAACCTCGGGGCGAAGGCAGTCTACGGTTATCTCATCAGTCGCGGCAATGACGACGGCGCGCTCGATTATGTTTTCGAGCTCGCGGACATTGCCGGGATAATAATAATTTTCGAGCAGGGACAGAACCTCGGACGATAGATTCTCGGAGATCTCGCGGGCGTTTTCTTCGTTGTATTTTTTGATAAAGTGCTTTGCGAGCGGCAAAACATCTTCGGGCCGCTGCCGGAGCGACGGCAGCTCGATCGGTACGACCGACAGACGATAGTAGAGATCTTCGCGAAAGACACCCGATTTGACTGCTTCTTTCAGATCCACATTCGTCGCCGCAATAATACGGACATCCACCTTTTGCGGCGCGGTGTCGCCGAGCGGCGTAAACTCGCGCTCCTGTATAACGCGCAGCAGCCGAACCTGCAGTTCGGGGCGAAGGTCGCCGATCTCATCGAGGAATATCGAGCCGCTGTCGGCTACTTCGAACAGCCCTTTTTTCGACGCTACGGCGCCGGTAAAGGCGCCCTTGGTGTGGCCGAACAATTCCGATTCGAGAAGCTCCGACGGAATATTAGAGCAGTTCACCACCACAAACGGATTGGTCGTTCGCGGGCTCGCCTCGTGTATTGCACGCGCAAGTAGTTCTTTTCCCGTGCCGCTTTCGCCGGTGATCAGCACAGTGGAACGCGCCGGAGCGACGCGGTCAACCAGACGAAAGATCTCTTCCATCTTTTCCGAACGCCCGATTATCGCATCGCGTTTTACCGAATGCGTCATCGCCTGCCGCAGCGTCTGACGTTCTTCTTCTTTTTGGCGAGTCTTTATCCCGCGCGCGACAAAGGCAAGGATCTGTTCATTCTGAAAGGGCTTTCGAATAACGCCTGCCGCGCCCTTTTCCCACGCCGAGATCGCCGTGTCGAACGTGGCGTACGCCGTGATCATAATTACGACCGCCTCGGCATCAAGTTTGATCAATTCTTCGAGCGCGGTGAGGCCGCCAATGCCCGGCATTGAGACGTCCATCAATACGACATCATAGGCGTGCTGCGAATAGATCTCGAGCGCCTCTTCGCCGGTTTTTGCGAGCTCGACCTTATAACCGGCACCCGAGAGTATGGTCTCGAGCACGTCCCGCATGATCTCCTCGTCGTCGCAGATCAGAATTGAGCCTTTCTTTGCCATAATGTTGCCGGGACAAGTTAGGATATCGAAGTTGGCAGTTAGAATCCAGAATGACCGCCGGATTTGCCCCTTGCGGATCAGGCCGGCCGGTGAAATGAAAAAAACGGCCACTGCGAAGGCGGCCGTTCTCAGGTCAGGTGATGTGACGAAATCAAGGAACGATCGCACCCGGAATCGAGACATCGCCATTCGAGCCCCAGTGTTCGATACGCGCCGTGCCGCTGGTGCTTTGCAGCACATACCACGCGCCTTCCGACGGTCGGAAAATTGCCACGTCGTTCTTGCCGTCACCATCGTAGTCACCCGGCGAAGCCACGTCGGTCGCGATACCGAATTGCGTTCCCGAAAACCCGCCGTCGCCGCTTCGCAGTATGTACCACGCGCCTGTCGACGGCCTGAATACCGCAGCGTCCGCCTTGCCATCGCCATCATAATCGCCCATTACCGGCTTATCCTCGGCAACGCCGAACTGGAACGCAGCGAAGCCCGCGGACGATCTTTGAAGATACCAGATGCCATCGCGATAGATCGCCAGATCGGTCTTTCCGTCGCCATCGTAATCGGCCGCAACTGGCCGATCACCGTTCTGTCCGAAATGTGCTCCGGAAAATCCGTCGCGGCTGCCGAGCACGTACCAGTTTCCCTCGGACGCTCGCCAGACGGCGAGGTCAGCGACGCCGTCACCGTCATAATCGCCGGGCTGCGGCACGTCACCAGCCAGGCCAAATTGAACTATCCTTTCGCCGTCACGGCTTTGCTTTATGTACCATACGCCGTCGCGATAGACAGCGATGTCGGCCTTGCCATCGCCGTCGAAGTCGTCCGGTGCGGGCTTGTCGGTCGAAATGCCAAAGTTGGCGCCGGTAAAGGTGCTGTTGGAGCTTTGCAGTATGTACCAGTTTCCTTCCGACGGTCTGAAGACCGAGAGGTCGGCTTTGCCGTCGCCGTCAAAATCCGCGTGATCGGCACGGCGGGCGACTGCGGCTTCGCCGAATACCGTGAAACGAAATGCGGGCGAGACAGCGACGCCGCCTGCGGCTCCCGCATCGGTCACGTACCAGCGGCCGAAGAATGTGCGGCCGATCAGCGACGCATCATTAGGAATTGGAAGGCTCACCGAACTGTAACCGTTTCCTGCGCCGCTGCCGCTTAGCTGCACGACACTTCGCGAAAACGAACCCGTCTGCGGAATGTTCGGCGTGTTGCCCGGATCGGCTGCGTCGATCACCAGCACAGCGGTTGCTCCGCCAAGTCCGTTGGTGACAGCGACCGTGAAGCTCGGGTTGCCGGCAAGCGGCGGCTCGATAGCGACGGGTTGGGGCACCTGTGCGTTTGTACCGGCAGTTCCGACGCCTGAAATCACCGGGACTCGGTTCGATTCCGTATAAAGCGACGGTCGATCGAAGGGTGCGGTTCCGGCGGCGACGCGCGGATCGGTGAGCGGCCGCTTCAAAAATGCGACGAGATCTGCCTTTTGCTGAACGGATAGGCCGCGCGGGCGGATAAGCGTGTTCGGAAAGTTTGCGGCGTTCGGAAAATCGCCGCCCCGATCGTAGAAATTGACCACATCTTCCAATGTAGCGAAGCGGCCATTATGCATATACGGCGCACGAAGCTCGACGTTTCGCAGACTGGGCGTGCGAAATTCGCCGAGGTTGGCCGGATCGTTGGTTGTTTGAAATCGGCCCGTGTCTTCGCTCTGCGGCCGCACGCCGATATTGTGAAACTGGTTATCGCCAAACATCTGCCCGACGTGGCAGACGTTGCAGTTGACGTTGTTAAATACGGTCCGGCCGCGCGCTTCCTGAGCTGTAAGCGTCGAAATTCCGGCATTCACCATATCGATCGGCGCGCGATCCGAGAAAACGGTCCGTTCGAACGACGCGATCGCCATCGCGATACGCGCCGGCGTGACATCGGTCGTGCCGAAGGCTTCTTGAAAAAGCTCCGGATAGCGGCGTCCGCCGATCCAGCCCGCGAGCGATTGCGGAACATTTGCCGAAAGCTGCAGCGGTTTCGCCGCCGCGATCTGAAAAGCTGCCTGATTCCAGTCCCGGCCCGTGTGTCCCATTTCCGAATCGCTGATTGGTGGACCGACAGACTGGCTCTCAAGAGCAGCGCCCGCGTTGAGCAGTACGCTGTTAGTCAACGGATCGCGAAAGGTTCCCGTCGCCCGCCCGTCCCAAAATAATGACACGCCGTATGCGGCATTTATATATGACTGCGATTTTCGCGGTGTGACTTGTGCTCGCAGACCATAAGTAGCTGACCAGTCGTAAAGCCCGGCCGCGTTGTTGAGCGGTACGCCAGGTGAACCTTGCACATCGTCCGCGGTATTGAAAACGCCGTCGAATCCGGGGTTGGTCGACGCGGCATTGTTAAAAACCGTTCGCGGGTCCGAGCCGCCTGATCCTGCGCGATGACATGTGCCACACGAAACGGTCATCGTAGACGATAATTGTTCGTCCCAAAAAAGCGCCTTTCCGAGCGCGGCCTTCGCAGCGGTCAGCGGATTTCCGGCCGGCGGCGGCGGCGGTACGTCGAGCGGCGGAACCGGACCTTGCTGTGTCGCGCCTGCACGAACACCTGCATCGGACCCTCCGGACAGGCTGACTGCAGTCGCGTTTTCGGCTCTCACCCAATAAAAATACGGTTGTCCGGCGGCGGCCGTCGCATCGAAAAAGTACGGAAGAGCGGTCACACCCACGCTCACGGCCGTCACAGGATCATTCGTGATGCTGCGCAAAATCCTGTACGAGCTCGCGTCCCGAACCGGGTCCCAATTTATACCCACCTTGTCGTTGTAGATATTGTCCGACGCACTGACGCCGGTTGGGGCCGCAAGGCCTGCTTGGCCCGCGACGCGCGGCGAGAATACGCGCCCCGAGAAAACCAAAATCGAGAAGCTGAGAAATAATGCAATGACACCAAGTTTTACTACTCGCATTTGGACCGGAAATACAGAAATGCTCTGGGTTGAACTATTAGACACAATAACTTAGGATTTACCCGCATTCAAAAATACGCGGACCGGCGGCTCGCATGCCATCGCCGAAACTGTAAAGAACGTGGCGAATAACGATAAAACAACCGTCGATTTTTCGCAACGGCGATCTCTCACGCCCGAGATCCGCGTTGGCTGTCAAAGCTGGGGTTACGACGACTGGATAACTCAGATCGGCGGCGGAACGGTATTTTACCCCAGCGGAACGAAGCACGATCAGATGCTCGAGCTTTATTCGCGGGCATTTCGGACGATCGAGGTCGATTCGACGGTTTACGGAGTACCGGCGGGGACGACGATCGAAAAATGGTACGAGCAGACGCCGCCGGAATTCACGTTCAGCCTAAAAATGCCGCGTGAGGTCACGCACGAGCGTTTGCTGGACGACTCCACCGAGCCGATCGTCGAACAGTTTATCGAACGCGTATCATTGCTCAAGGAAAAGCTGGGTGTCATCTTAATCCAACTGCCGGCGGCGTTCGAAGCCGTTCGCGATAATGCGCAGAACGTTCGGCGGTTTCTTGCTCGTCTGCCCCGCGGAATTCGTTTTGCGATCGAATTTCGACACGCCGGGTGGTTCAACGATTGGACCTACGACGAACTTGGGGAAGCCGACGTAACGCTCGCGCTCGTCGAAGGAAAATGGGTGCAGCGGGAGCTGATGTTCGCCTCGCTCGTAAAGCTATCGCCGCGATTCGAATATCTCCGCTTCATGGGCGAACGCGATCTAGACAAATTCGACAAGGTTTACCGCGAACGCGACGAAACGCTCGAGCATTGGGCCAAGGTAATAAAAAATCTGCCGGCAAAAGATGTCTTCATTTACGTCGATAACTACTTCGAGGGCCATGCGCCCGCGACCGCAAATAAATTAAACGCTCTGCTGGGCCTTAAAGAGGTGGAACCGGACTTGCTCGAAGACCAGCCGTCGCTGTTTTGACTGCGCAAGGGCTGGTTCCCTGAAATTCAAACCTTTTTCATTCTTTTTCGTAATAGTGTCTAGATCGGACAAAGCCGCGAAAGGCGGCATTTTTTTTTGATTCTAGGAATATTCTTTTCACATAATGGCTATCTCAAAAACATCGAAGATACTTTTAGCGGTCGGCGGCATTTTGTTCGCGTTGTTTCTCATTGCCGTGATCGCGATTGCAGTCGCGGTGAATCGCGCGGGCCGCCCGGACGTGCCGGAGAACAGCGTTTTGGTGCTGAGTATTTCGGGTGATTTGCCTGATTACGCACCCGAGGATCAGCTAACTAAAGCATTCGGTATCGGACAAACGCAGTCGTTTACGTCGTTGCTGACGCAGCTGCGAAAAGCAAAAGTCGATAAACGTATCGGTGCGGTGATGCTCGACATAAATTTTCCAGGCATCGGCTGGGGAAAGGCAGATGAGCTTCGCGACGCGATCGCCGATTTTCGCACATCGGGGAAACCCGCATACGCCTATATGGAGCTTGGCACCAACCGTGAATATTACATCGCGACTGCGGCCGAAAAAATATTTCTTCCGCCTTCCGGTGACCTTTATATCAACGGTTTTGCCGCCGAAGCGATGTTTTACAAAGGCTCGCTCGACAAGCTCGGCGTCGAAGCCGACGTTATCCAGATCGGCCCGAAATATAAGAACGCGCCCGACCAGTACACTAAAAAGGAAATGGGCGATGGCCAGCGGGAAGTCATCAACGCCGTTCTCGACGAATATTACGGCCGCTTTACAAATGCGATCGCCGAATCGCGAAAGAAATCGCCGGCCGACGTTCCGGGCATTATCGACAACGCTCCGTATCACGCGGGCCAGGCAAAAGATCAGGGTTTAATCGACGGCGCGTTTTATGAAGAACAGGTTTACGACGAGCTAAAAACGCGTCTCGGTTACAAAAACGACGACAAGCTGCGAACAATTCGCGGAAGCCAGTATCGCGATGTGCCGTCGGATTCACTTGGCCTCAATAATGGCGAACGCATCGCGATAATTTACGCCTCAGGCGCTATCAATTCAGGGCAGTCGAGTGACGGAACATTCGGCGGTCAGATGGTCGGTTCGGAAACGATCGTCAAAGCCGTTAATGATGCCGCTGCCGATGCTTCGATCAAAGCGATCGTCCTGCGGATCGATTCGCCCGGCGGCTCTGCTCTCGCTTCCGACGTGATGTGGTACGCCCTCGAGAACGCTAAAGCGAAAAAGCCGGTCGTTGTATCGATGTCTGACGTCGCCGCTTCCGGCGGATATTACATCGCCTGTAATGCAACAAAGATCGTCGCTGAACCTGCAACGATCACGGGCTCCATCGGTTTGTTCCTCGGTAAACCCGTCGTCAAAGGACTTTACGACTGGCTTGGCGTGACCAACGAATATGTGATGCGCGGCAAGAATTCCGGCATCTTTCGCGAAACCGTCAAATGGACACCCGACGAACGCGCAAAGATGGAGGAGCAAGCGAATGGGATATATTTCGGAAGCTTCGTGCCGAAAGTGGCACAGGGCCGCAACAAGACGGACGAGTATATAAATTCGATCGCTCAGGGCCACGTCTGGACAGGAACGCAAGCAAAAGCCAACGGCTTGATCGACGAATTCGGCGGCATGGAAAAAGCCATTGAGGTGGCCAAGCAACTGTCAAACCTGCCGGCCGACAAGGACGTGCGGCGGGTGATCCTGCCAGAGCCGAAGCCGTTTTTCGAACGCATCTTTGGGTCAAACGATTCGACACAGACCAAAGAACAGATGGCGCAAAAAGCCCTCGCGGATTCCCTGCCGTCGGACATTCGCCGCGGGCTCCGCTACGCCGAACTATTTGACAAGATGAAACACGGAGAAACGATGGCGATGATGCCATTTGATCTTGAAATAAAATAACTCGAAAGGTGTTATGGCGGGGGCATTTACGAATCATCTGTTATCGCCGCGTTCATTTCTGACTACAATAAAAATTAAATCGATATTTCGACAAGAGGAATTCGCGAATAGGCGGCCTTTTTCGAAGCAGCCTCGGGCTGCAAAGCCGGGGCCGCATAAAAAGCGATTTCGTGAATCACTAATTTCTTCGTTTTTTCGAGATCGCAACGGGCAGCGACAGCAGACCTGAAGGTTTTCCGAAAACGCGGCGGTTCAATCGATCGACACGGCCTTCCAGCTCGGCGAGCAACGCGTCCGGCGGGAGGTCTTTTTCGTTTTCGTAGCACGCGTGCTGTATGCACGGCAGCGGCTTCGCCGTCGAATGCACGAGGCATCCGATACCCTTTTCGAATAAAGGACAGGCGTAGGTCCTATCTATTCCCTCGATCGCTTCCGCAAGTGCGTATTTTTCGATCGAATTTTCTACTCGTTGATCGACACGTTCCCTTAGTGTTGGCGACAGGCCCGTAAGTGCAACACGGATAGCGATCGATTCGAGGCGCGATATTCGAACGTTGACGAAATGTGCGTCGAGGCAGCACGCACCCGGAGTTTCACACGTCCCGCAGCTTTTCGCATTGTGTTCGTAATCCGACGCGATCTGCCGGGCGCAATCATTTTTGAGAAGGAGCAATTTTTCCAGCCCAAGTTTTTCAGAAATAAATTTCATCACGAAAAGGTCAGCGAAGCCCGCAATTCATCTTTACAGAAGCCCGCACGAAGTTAGGCGTTTTACTCAACATGATCTTGCTTCACGCTCTGAAACAAACGGTCCCGCGTGCTACAATTTCAGTTCACAAAATCTTACTAGATCTCGGAGGATTATGCTTAAAGAAGGCGATGTCGCACCCGATTTTTCATCTACTGACCAGAACGGAAATCCAGTGAAACTATCTGAGTATAAGGGAAAAAAGGTTGTGCTATATTTTTATCCGAAGGATGATACACCGGGCTGCACCAAGGAAGCGTGTTCTTTTCGTGACGCGGACGACGTCTATAATTCGAAAGGCATCAAGGTCTTCGGCGTTTCGACCGACGACGAAAAGTCACATCAGAAATTCATCTCCAAATTCCAGCTGCCGTTCGATCTGCTGGCCGATACTGACAAGTCGATCGTCGAGAGCTACGGTGTCTGGGGCGAAAAAAGTATGTACGGCAAGACGTATATGGGCACGACGAGAAAGACGTTTTTGATCGGCGAAGACGGCCGCATCGCAAAGATCTTCGACAAGGTAAATGTCGAACAGCACGCCGACGAAGTGCTTCAAGCCTTCGGCCAAAAGTAGTTTACGCGTCGCTAGCGGCCGCGCTATACTTTTCTCGGGAGAATTATGAAAAAGATCTGGTTATCCGTGATCGTAATGTGCCTCGCATTTGTGATCGCTTGCGCAAAGCCTGCGGAACCTCTGAATGCAGCGAACGTTACCGCGAGCACTCCGCCCGCGGCGACGATCGACGATGCTCCGCGCATATCGCTTGCCGACGCTAAGAAGGAATTCGACGCGGGCACTGCCGTTTTCATCGACACGCGTGCCGCGGATATCTACAAACAGGAGCATGTGAAAGGCGCGATCAACATCACTTTCGAAACGCTCAATTCCAAGCTCGACAGTTTACCCAAAGGCAAAAAGATAATTGCCTATTGCTCCTGACCGAACGAACACACCAGTGCCAGTTTGGTATCTGAACTAAAAAAGAAAGGAATCGAAAACGCTTACGCTCTACTAGGCGGAACACGAGCATGGAAAGACGCAGGCTTTCCGATGGAGAAGAGCGAGTAAAAAAAGTAGGACAGGCTGTTGTTAGCCTGTCCACCTCTCCAAAATGTTAATTCGATTTCAGTCCGCGACCCGCTGACATCCTCTCCTTACGTTACAGCCGAACTATCTTCGCCTTACTGCCATCGCGCGTTTCCTGCGACAGAGCATTTCGCGTATCGACGATCACGCCAGCGAGGTCGCAGATGCGGCCGTAATCGACGTCCGAATGCTCGGTGCAGATGACGACGCAGTCCGATTGTTTGATCAGGTCGTCGGTCAGCTCGTTATTGTAAAGCGGCTCAGCCTCGCCGATCGTGTAAGCGTGATCGAATGTCACTTCCGCCACGAACGGATCGTGATACATCACGTCGGCACCGCGCGACCGAAGCAGATCGATGATCGAAAGAGCAGGCGATTCGCGCATGTCGTCGATGTCCTTTTTATAGGCGACGCCCATGATCAGAACCTTCGACCCGTTGACGGCTTTTTTGACGTCGTTCAAGGCATTGGAAACCAGCTTGACGACGTACGCTGGCATGCCCGAATTCACTTGTTCGGCGAGCGAGATGAACTGCGAATCGAAGCCGTGCTGACGAGCCTTCCATGAAAGGTAATGCGGGTCGAGTGGTATGCAGTGTCCGCCTATGCCCGGGCCGGGATAGAACGCCATGAAGCCGAACGGCTTCGTCGCCGCGGCGCGAACCACTTCCCATGAGTCTATTCCGAGTGCATTGCATACCTTCGCCATTTCGTTGGCCATGCCGATGTTGATCGCGCGAAACGTGTTTTCCCAAAGCTTGCACGCCTCGGCAACGCGTGCCGACGAAACGGCGTGTACCTGTTCGACGATCTTGCCATAGAGAAATGCCGCGATCTCGGTCGAATCTTTTGAGACGCCGCCGACCACCTTGGGAATATTGTGCGTTTGAAACTGCGGATTGCCCGGATCGACGCGCTCGGGAGAGAAGGCAAGCAGGAAATCCTGGTCGAGCCTGAATCCTTTTTCTTCAAACATCGGCAGCAAGACTTCGTCCGTCGTGCCCGGATACGTTGTCGATTCGAGAATTATCAACTGGCCGCGACGCAAATACTTCTGTATCTGTTCGCCGGCGGCGATGATATACGACATATCGGGATCTTTCGTCTTTCGCAGCGGAGTCGGAACGCAGATGATGATCACATCGCAGTCCTTTAACTGGCTAAAATCCGTGGTCGCCGTGAGTTTCCCGTCGTCAACGCATTTTTTTAAATTCTGGTCCGAAACATCGACAATGTATGAATGCGCGGCGTTTACGTCCGATGTCTTCTTTTCATCGACCTCGAAGCCGATGCCCGAATAACCTTTCAACCCGAATTCGACAATCAGCGGCAGGCCGACATATCCAAGACCGATCACACCGACGCGCGCAGTTTTTTCCTCTATTAACTTTCTTAAATCCTCTTTGATCATTGTTATTTATTTGCCCTGAAAATATGGATATAGCGATGAAATATGCGTAATAAGGGGTTAAATCCCGAATCTTTCACGTTAGAATAACGGCACGCCATAGTCAAGATTGGCGACATTGCTTCTGTGCTAGAATTGTCCGGCAGATAAGACCTGCTCGATAGTCTCACGCTCTCTGTTTATGGCTTTTGGGATACATTCGACGAACCCGGTCGTCAAAGCGATCATCGAGGGCACGGCGCCGCGGCCTGCCTGCGTCGCGGCCGCGCGCGGCATTCTGCCCCTTCCTGAGAACGAAATGCTGGAGGTGCTCGTCGCCTTCGCAGGGTCGAGCGATACCGAACTCGCAAATCACGCTGAGGAAACACTTCGGGGTCAGGAACCGAATATCCTGCAGCAGGCGGCGAAATCCCTGGATACGGCACCGTCGGTTCTTAGTTTCTTCGCAACCGACGTCCGGCAGTCGAGGGCCGTGTATGAGTCAGTAGTCACGAATACAAACACACCGCCCGCGGCGATACTCACACTCGCCAAAAGCACATCCGACGGGGAACTGCTCGAGCTGATAGCGTTTAACCAACAGCTTCTGATCCAGGCACCGTCGTTGATCGACGCGATCATTGGCAATCCGTCCCGCACGCCGGAGGCCGAACGGCGCGCCGGCGAGACGAAACGCGAGTTCTTTGAGAAAGAACGCGGCGTCCAGCAGATCGCCGACGAGTTGAGGGCGCAGGGCAAAGAAGCGGCGGCGGAATTTATAGAAAATGCCGATTTTGCAGAAGATCTCGATGGCTCGGGCCTCGACCTCGACGACGCCGCGTTCCTCGCGTCGATGATCGAGGTTCCGGACAGCGAGACGGACGACGCCTGGCTCGCCCTCGAATATCTGGAAGAACTCTACGAAGAGACCGATGCGGAACGAAGCATGATCGCCGACAAGATCTTGGGCGAGATGCGCATTGAAGATTCGGATTCGGCGAACGAGCGAATCTCGATCATCAACCGCATCATGAAGATGGGTATGAAGGACCGGGTAAAGCTCGCGATGAAAGGCGACCGCGAATCCCGCAATATCCTCATTCGCGATCCGAACCGCATCGTCTCTCAGGCCGTCGTTGCCAATCCACGGATAACCGAGCAGGAAGTGGAGAAGATCGCTTCGATGCGTTCGGTATCCGAGGACATCCTTCGGCAGATCGCCTCGAGCCGAAATTGGTCGCGGAATTATCAGATCGCACACAATCTCGCGAAAAACCCGCGTACGCCAATCGCCAACGTACTGAATATTCTCTCGCGTCTGCAATTGCGCGATCTTGCCGCACTGTCCAAGAACAGAAATGTCTCCGATGCGGTACGACGCCAGGCACTCCGCCTGTCTCAGGCGCGCACTGGAAAGTGATGCTATAGAAACCCGCCCGCACGGCCCGTTTTTATATATGAGCCGGCCATGTCCGCGAAGGTGTGCGATGCGGCCCCGACCCACATGCCCGCAAAGATCAAGATCATAATCTCGCCGCCGGCGTGCAGCCGTGCATAACCGCCGGCAAGGCGCCACGCACCCGCGAGATCGTCCAGCCGCGGCATTTCGGTACCGAAAATGCGAGCCGAACAATACGACGCCGCAAGCAATGAGAGCGTCGCGATGCCCATAAAATAGATTACGCGAAAAAGCGTGCCGAAGATCAACCCGTGCGACCAACGCGAACGGTGTTTGAAAAACGTCCGATACGGTATCCAGAAGAAACGAAAAAAGCGCCATCTGGAATACTGCTTCGAGAGCGTGTCCAGATCGGGACCGAACATCAGCCCGCCGAAGATAAATGCAGCGGCCACGAGCGCGGCTGCGGCAATGCTCCGCGTGAAGTAGAATGCTCCGCCCGCGACAGGCAAAGTCAGAATGAATGTAATGGCGTCGTGAGTGTTTCCGCTCGGCATATTCTGGTGGGTGAAAAACGCTTTGTAAGCTTAGCTTTTGATCGTTCCAATATCAATACATAGTTGGTGCCGGCGGCAAGCGCGCATCGAGCATATTTGCTAAACTTTTGCCTGGAAGAGATGGATACTAGAGCCCGCACCTAGCATGGGCGATTCCCTGAATGCGCCGCATTCGGCCTCGCGCTTACATGTGAGCCTCCTTAACCTTTTACCGATGACCTTGTTTTTTCAAAAGCTCCGAACAACGCTCGAAATGATCAAATTCGAGCACACGCTGTTCGCCCTTCCGTTTGCGTTTCTCGGTGCCGTGATGGCCGCCGACGGCTTGCCGACGCTGCGGCAAATATTGTGGATCACGGCGGCAATGGTTGGTGCGCGTTCAGCCGCCATGACCTTCAACCGCATCGCAGATCGTGAGATCGATGCCCAAAATCCGCGAACGGCACGGCGTGAGCTGCCGAGCGGAAAACTGTCAGTCGGTTTCGCGTGGATGTTTCTTTTTGCCTCGATCACGCTCTTTCTGCTTGCGGCATACTCGCTTAACTGGTTGGCATTCGCTCTTTCGCCGATCGTGCTGATCAGCGTGCTGGGATACTCTTACGCAAAACGCTTCACATCGCTCTCGCACTTGATCCTTGGCTGGGCGTTGGCGATATCACCGACTGCGGCGTGGATAGCGGTGCGAGGCGAGATCGATTCGGAAGTTCCGATATTGCTCTCGCTGATCGTTCTAATGTGGACGGCCGGTTTCGACGTCATGTACGCATGCCAGGATTACGAATTCGACAAAAGATCGGGCCTGCGTTCGATACCGGCACGTTTCGGCATCGCCCGCTCGCTTTGGATTGCGAGGCTGTTTCATGCTCAGGCCTTCGTTGTGCTTCTGCTTTTATACCTGGTTACGGATCTTGGTTTACTGGCACTCATCGGCGTGATCGCGGTAGGGGCTCTGCTGCTGTATCAACACTCTCTCGTGCGTCCGAACGATCTGAGCCGCATGAACGCAGCGTTCTTTACAACGAACGCTTTCGTTAGCATTATACTTTTCGCGACTTTCGGCGGCGCCGTCTTTCTGGCTCGAAGCTAAGTTTGTGCAAGATGGAAAGGAAATATTGCGTGCCTCGAATCAATGTGGGTGGCGGACCGAAAACCGCCTCGCTAGCCGGGAGCCTGTCAATTTAAGGTTTTTGGGACACTCAGCGAAGCTCCCAACTTCTTGTTCAGCTTCTCAATAAAATACGCCGATAATAGAGGCGATTCTTTCTCGATGTTTTGATGCACGAAGAAATAAAGCCCAGTTAGGCCCTGTTTTTTCCAAACAGCAATTCGCTCGACCCAATCGTCTAGGCGGCTGTAATCTGTCGGGTGGTTGGCGCCAACCCATCTAACAAAAGCGTTCGGCGTCGTAAGCCGCATGTGCATCAAGTCCCGTCTTCCGGCCGTATCGAGAAGGACGTTTGTGATCCCCTTTCGTTCAAGCAGTTCATATAGTTCAGTAGAAACCGCAGGATCGTTATACCAGTCGGTCTTTCTGAATTCCATCGCAAGCGGAACGTCATATTGCCAGTGGTCGGCGAACGCCTTGACCCTATCGAAATCCTTCGGGCCAAAATTATTGTGCATCTGCAGAAATGGCATTCCCAGCTTTTCCTGAAGATGCGACATGTTCGTAACGCTCTGATCTACGATCTCCTCGACATCCTTCAGCCTTCGAAAATGTGAAATTGTTTGCGTCAGCTTTGGAAAGAACTTAAAACCTTCCGAGGCCGTCGCGTACCACTTTTCGTATGTGCTCGCCGGAAAGAGCCTAAAAAAAGTCGCATTTAGCTCGATACTGTTGAATTGCGACGAGTAATAACCAAGCTCATCTTTTGTTCCTTTCGGATAAAACTTCTTGAGGTCGGTCTTGTTCCATTTTGCGCAGCCGACGCAAATCTCTAGATCTTTTTTATCGGGATTTTTTAATACACGTCGGGTATCCGGATCGTCCGGGGGAATGGTGAAATCTATCTCTTCAGGATCGTCTACTTGTCCGAATTTCATAGTTATTGAATCGATCTGCTTTCGCGATTTGGGGAAGAGTAAACCGGCAAGGGACACCGGCATATTTCCCCAGCTTTTGTGATTTATCGGGCCTCGACCAGAACACCGGCAACTTCAACCTCCGCATGATCTTTTGTAAGAATTAGCGTTAACGCAAACCATACGAAGGCCACAGCGCCGATGGCGTAAGATGCAGTAGAAACAGCAGTGACACCACAAAGAAGTATTTCACGGTCGCCCGCTGCGACGGCGTGAGAGTTTCGCCGATGAGCGGATCGCTGTCGGGCGTGTCGCGCGGGTCCGTCTCGCGGTGCCATCCGGCGTAGAACCAGACCATTCCGCCGATGCTAGCGATCAAAAGGATGACGCTGACGCCCGTCCAGACGATCGCCGAGCTGGTCGGTACGTTTCCGACAAGCGGTTCGGACGGAAAGTTGCTCGTGTAAGAGATGGTGTTTCCCGGCCTATTTGCTGCCGACGCCCACGATGTCCAGAAAAAGAAGGCCGTCATCTTTCGAAGCTTAGCCGGATCGGACTGGGCGTCACGCTGGATCGCATAGTCGCTGCTGCCGTTCGTGAAGATCTGCGAGTAATGGGCGAGATTGCTCTCAAAAGCTCTGGCCCGCAGCGGATCGATCGTGAGCATGCCGGTTCCTTCGTCGTAGGTATTGGTTCGCACCAGATCCTGCAAACGCTGCAGTAGTGCCGCCTTTCGCTCACTCGGGAGAGTTCCTGCCGAAAACTGTCCCGATGACCAATCATCGAGGATAAAGATCGCCTCTCGGTGAAGATAATCCGCCGTCCAGTCGGGCGCGACGTAGGAACCGTGTCCCCAAATCGAACCGACCTGCATTCCGCCCATCGCCTGCCAGACGTTTTGTCCGTCCATTATTGCTTCCGGCGGAATGACCACCTTGCCGTCGGTCGTCACGACCTGGTTGGGTATAGGCGGCGCCATTCGGAATATTTCTGTGCCGACCCAGCCCAAAATTGCGAACGAAAATACGACAACGGCGCCGAGAATAACCCAAAGTTTTTTCATTTCAAGCTCCTACGATCCCGTAAATTTTGTAACGATGATATCGAGTGCAGGCTCTGAAAGAACTTCGTGTTCAACGCCGGGCTCAAGCGTGATCAGTGTGCCTGCACGCAACCGAAGAGACTCTTCCATCTGGCTGCCGGCGTTGAAAACACCGCTGCCTGAAATACAGAACACGGTTATCGGCTCAGTGGCTTTATGCCGCGATAGCTTAGCGTCGTTACGCAGCCGAATTTCAACAATGTTGCGAAACGGCCCTTTGAAAAGTTCCTTTACAACGATGTCCTTACCCGATTCGACTGGCTCATCCGGATTAGGGTCTTTAATCACGACAATATTTTTCATATTTGGGTCACTTAGATCGACCGTGAGGAACCGATCCGAACCTGACAGAGTAACGGCCAATAAGCGGGCGTCTGTGCGACACCGCACCGTTAGGCGGTTTATGCCGATCCGACAGGCTCTAACTTTTACTCCGAGTTGTAGGTGGCGTTTGTTCGTCGGCGGCCTGCTATAGCGAAGGAACCCCGCTTACGAAATTGAGCATGCGATTGCCGATCGTCGACGCACGCTGCTTCAGAAAATCCGTCCGTTCACCCGCGAACAGATCATCGACCGAACGAAAAAATATCTCGAGCCACCGCTGAAAGTGACTGGGGAGCAACTCGACCTTTTCATTCAGATCGCCGTGGACCTGCAGCGGATTACGGCCGTGTTGGGCGTAATTGCCCGCCTGAAAAAGCACCGTTTCCCAAAAGTCGCCGATGATCGGCAGATGCTGATCGAGGTCGAGCTTAGCGACATCGGTAAAGATGAATCCGATCGTTTCGTCAGCGATCGCACGGCTGTAAAATAGTCGCATCAATTCGTCGATGTCTTTTCTGTTCTCAATATCTCTCATTCGTTTCGTTTCATTAAAGCGTAAATCCCGGCCCTTTGTCTCTAGCTTACTCCGGTCCATTCGGGGAACAAATGACGTCGATCACAAGACTGACGAATTTTCGTAAATTTTGCGAATATGACACAATAAATTTATGGAGTTTTCCTTTGATCCTGAATTGAATTACCTGGTAGAAAAGGTCGAAAACGGCGAGCGGCTGACATTTGCCGAGGGTGTCGTTTTATATAAAACCGAAGACCTGAACGCGTTAGGCAAATTAGCCGATACCGTCCGACGGAAAAAGCACGGTCGTACGACTTACTACAACGTTAACCGGCATTTCAACCATACGAACATCTGCGTCGCCGATTGTAAATTTTGCGGCTTTTACAAACGTGCTCGCGAAGAGGGCGCGTACACGCATTCGATCACGGACGCGATCGAGATCGCCCGCACCGCGGTTGCCGAAGGAGCGACCGAGCTGCACATCGTCGGCGGCCTCAATTCGAAACTTCCCTTCGCATATTACACAGACCTTTTCTCGTCGCTAAAACGCGAATTCCCAAAGCTGCATCTCAAAGCACTGACGATGGTTGAGCTTGATTTCTTTGCGCGCTTTTACAAGATGTCAGACGAGGACGTGATTGAAAAGCTGCATGCGGCGGGGATGGACTCGTGTCCGGGCGGCGGTGCCGAGATCTTTGCCGAGCCGACGCGCTCACGTATCTGCGACCACAAATGCGACGGCGACCGCTGGCTCGAACTCGCAGGCAAGGTCCATAAGGCCGGCCTCAAAACCAACGCCACGATGCTCTACGGCCACATCGAAACGCTAGAGGACCGCGTCGATCACGTCATCCGCCTTCGCGAACAGCAAGATAAGACTGGCGGTTTCCAGTGCTTTATCCCTCTAGCCTTCTACCCAACCGGCACCGCTCTCTCGTCGCTTCCCGGCCCCGACGCCGTCGATAATCTCAAAACCATCGCCGTCTCGCGGCTGATGCTCGACAATTTCGACCACGTCAAAGCCTACTGGGTCATGCTCGGCAAACAGACCGCCCAGACCGCCCTCCACTTCGGCGCCAACGACCTCGACGGCACCATCACCGACGGCGGCGAGCTCACCGAAAGCTACGCCGTCGAAAACGGCGAAGTAAAAATGTCCAAACAAGAACTCATCACCATGATCGAAAACGCCGGCTTCGAAGCCGTGGAAAGGGATACGGTCTACAACCGCGTGGCCACGGGGTAAGTTTGCCGCCCAGTTTTGCGTTGTGTGGGTGCGACGTTCCGGGAAGGCGAGCGCAAGATTCAGTTTCGGTGATTCTTGTGGCTCACTTCCTTCAAGCCTTCAATTAGGTGTGGCCCCATTCTTTGTATATTCTCAGCTAGCTTGGAGTCGCCGGCTGCTATGGCTTCATCGCTTAGTTTGTTTATCGCATAATTCGCGACCGTCTCGATCGCGAGATCAGAGGTAGGATCTTCAACTAAGGCAGGGTCGACTTTGAAATATGCAGCCTTAATCTCTTCTAGAAAGCGTTCTTGTATTTTTCCCATCTGTACCTCCATCTTCATGAGATTTAGCGACTTTACCTCTGGATGATGAAATAACAGTTGGTTAAGGATTTCTGCGTCGACGCCCGCGAGTGAGCCAGATGATAATGCCTCGTCCCTTACGCGATCCCAAGCTCCAAGCGCGCTTATTATGAGTCCGCGATACTCGACATCTTCATCTTCTGAGATCGGGTCATCAACTTCATGCTCTTCGGCGGAAGGCGTAACCAGTTCAACAATAGCCTGCTTGAAGTTTTCTGCGGTCGGAACAGGGCCACTTCCTAGGTTAAAATGGGCTCCGTCTATCCATTGTCCTAAATAAGTGTGAGGGGACGGCCGCGAAGGGTTATATTCAAGAGTGAAGTATCG
>JBBSGG010000028.1:0-42896 GCA_038254305.1 Pyrinomonadales bacterium | reverse complement strand
TCATCGGGGATGTCAAAGCCGAGCCTCAAGGAATTGTTTCCATGACGACCGGATTCGGTGGGACACGAATCGTCGACATGCTCGCCGGCGATCAACTTCCCCGCATTTGTTAAAGATTTTAATGGTGCTCCCGAGTGGATTCGAACCACTGGCCTTTCACTTAGGAGGCGAACGCTCTATCCAACTGAGCTACGGGAGCATTTTCTACAAGAATATCAGGAATCGTAGCGAATCAATGACTTAACGCCGTATCCGTCGAACTTTGCCCGGCCGGCAAGAAAATTCAGCTCAATTACAAACAGCAATCCTACGACCTTTCCGCCGAGACTCTCGACGAGATTGACGACGGCCCGCGCCGTTCCACCGGTGGCCAGCAGATCATCAACGATCAGCACCCGTTGGCCTTCGCCAACCGCGTCGCGATGCACTTCGAGCGTGTCCTGACCGTACTCCAGGTCATACGATACAGACACTTTTTCGGCCGGCAGCTTTTTTGGTTTTCGGACCGGAACGAAACCTGCACGTTTCAAATATGCGAGTGGCGTTGCGAAAATAAAACCGCGAGATTCGACGCCGATCACCGTGTCGACCTCGTGTTCTGCGCACATGTCGGCTAAAGCATCGATCGTCTGCTTGAGTCCGTCCGGGTCTTTTAGCAGCGTCGTGATGTCGTAAAAATTTATGCCCGGTTTCGGAAAATCGGGCACTTCGCGAATGAGTTGTCGTAGATGTTCCATTTATAAGATCTATCGTTCGATTCTAAAGGACGAAAATCGCGGATCAGGATCGGTCACGATCTCTTCGACCTCGTCGATCTTGGAAAGTTTCGGACCTGCGCTAATGTCGTGTTTGAAGTCTTCCACGACCTTTTCGCTTCCCTGCGCAAATGTTTCAACGCGGCCGTCGGGCAGATTGCGAACGTAGCCGGTAACCTGATGCCGAGCCGCGGAACGCTGTGTGAAATATCGAAAGCCGACGCCCTGCACCAGCCCGCGAATCAGAAATCTTCTCGCTATCATCGAGTTAGCCAAGTGTCTCAAGACACTCCACCAGCGATCGCTGCCGGCATGTATAAACAGGGCGTCCGCGAAGAGCGAAACGGCTTGACGGCGTCTGCTGTAGCTCTTCCGCGAGGGCAAGAAAATCGCGGGGCTCATCGGTCTCGAACGAGATCACGTATTCATGCTCGCTAAAGCCGAAGGCATGCGTCATATGTACGCTGATATTCGTGAATCGCTTGCCCACCATGAAATTCTCTTCGATCATCGCGTCCCGTTCTTCCCTCGTCTTTTCATACCAATCCTTATTCTTGGCACACGGATAGAGAAAGTGATATTTTTTCGTGCCTGCCGGAACATGGAGACGGTCCAGGGCGCCGCCATTCGTAAACATCATGTTCTTGGTAACCGAGAGATAGTTATCAATAGTTTGAAGATAATGTCCAAGCTCAGTTTGAAAAAGCGCTGATGTCATGTCCTGAACCAGATCTAGCGAAGTGCCGACGCGCCAGAACATCAGATCGGCCTTTGCATCGAAACCGACAAGCGAATACGAAAAAAGAAGTGATTGAGAACGAAAGCTCTCATAAACATTCTGCAGTTCTTCGCGGGCACGAGATTTCGTGTGAGAATCGAGTTTTCGCCAGGCGGGATCGATACGCAGAAATTGGAAATTCACGAACTGCTTTTGAATCTCGGGGTCTTTTGACGCCTTCTTTTCCGCGACAAGGCGGAGGCCCGACTGTTCACCCGATTCTTTCTGAAAGTTCACTATCTCCATTAAAGATTCCCGCGTTCTAACGTCACAACGGCAAACTGCAACTGCAGCCGAATACAGCCTATTGTGCCAACTTTCCGAGGCGATGTCCAAAACAAGCGGCGGGCGGACGCTAACCTTTCCCAACCAAATAAAGAGTCGTTGACTTCAAAGAACGCCGGAACCAACATGGTTCATCTCGATTCTCGTGATTCACGGATACAGCATCGCACTCCCAGCTAAGGACATCGATCCTCGAGCTGAGTCTCTACCCCTATCGAGCGGTACAATCTTTTATATCAGGGAAAGCACGATGGGCCAGCAAAGGAATGTACTTTTCGGAACAACTGGCGTCACCGGTTCTAACGGCGACGTACCTGTCGTAGGTGATTACGACGGCGACTGAAAGACCGATGTAGCAGTTTACCGCTGGGCCGGACTCTCGCCTAACAACACATACATAATCTTGCGCAGCTCTTACGGGGTTATTACTTATACACCGTTCGGAAATTTCACGACGGATTACCTTGTTCCGGGCGATTTTGACGGGGATGGAAAGACCGATCTGAGCGTAGCCCGTACGGGAGCCGTCGCATCGTCACAGATGGTTTGGTGGATCAAGCAGAGTTCTGACCCGTCTGTAATAACGAGACCATTTGGCATATCAAGCGATTTACCGGTCCAGGGTGATTATGACGGCGATGCCAGGACCGACATAGCAGTGTATAGTCGCGGCGCGACGGCTTCGTCTAATAGCACGTTCTGGGTCATTCGTAGTTTTGATCAGACAACGTCGGCAACGCTGTGGGGGCTGCAGGCCGATTTCCCGGTGGCGACATTCGATGCGCGTTAGAACCGGCGACTGAGCATTTCCCGGCCGAGCGAACCGGTCGGGATCTCTCCAATATGTGTAAAGTAGTTACGGCGTTTACAGTAATTTCATTTAATGCAAAAATATGCCGTATGTTTCGAAGTGCGGCATTTTTTATATACTTCCTGATTGCGACGTCGGTCGCCTTCGGACAGCAGCGTCCACTGATAACTGACGATATAGACATCACTCCTGCGGGTGCAGTGGAGATCAGTGCCGGTGTCGATTTCCTGCAAAATGCTAAATTTCCTCTGTCGGGTTTAAAAGGCGATCTGACGCGCGTCGGAGATATTCGAATCAAGACCGGAATGGCTCCAAACGTAGAGTTACAAGTCGAAGGCGTTCTTCAGAATTTTCTTGCGATCAATACGCAAGGCGTCTCACCGATCCCTCTCAATATCGACGGCAACTCTACAAGTGACTTCGGCGACTTTACGGTATCAGCGAAGATAAAACTAAGAAACGAAACAAAGCTTTTTCCGGCGGTCGGAGTGAAATTCGGCTATCAGATGCCGAACAGTGATCAGGCTCGCGGCATTGGCACCAACCAAATAAATATCTTCACAAAATTCATTCTCCAAAAGCGTTTCGGCAAGCGTCAGGGGAAGACGCCGCTCGCGAATATTTACGGCAATCTAGGCCTCGGCATAATGAGCGCGCCGCTTTCGACATTTACCCAAAACGACGTTCTGCTCTATGGACTCGCGGGAATATTCAGGGTGAACAATCGCATAAATTTAGTCAGCGAAGTAAACGGTCGGCTGAACACGCGAAGCGGCCGCGTACCGATCGGAACAGAAAGCGTCGGCGATTTTCGCGTTGGAGGACAGATCAAAGCGTCCGGACTTCGCTTTGACACGGCGGCGGTCTTTGGTCTTTCGCGGTTTAGCCCACGGACTGGCGTTACCTTCGGCGTTACTTACGTTTCCCCGTCGATCATTCCTTTGGCCAGATAGGCGAGATGTTGACCGGACGGTGTCCGCGCCCGATTTTTTCGGCTGTCCTGATTCCTTCAAAAACGAAATCCTTGGCGATTCCGATAGCTTCCGGAACGGACTTCCCGAGCGCGAGATTAGCCGCGATCGCCGCGGAAAGTGAGCAGCCCGTGCCGTGTATCCCGTCGGTGGCAATACGATCTTTTTCGAATCTCTGCACGCCATTTTCTCCAAATAACAAGTCGACGGCTTTTGCCTGTCTATTTCCGATTACTGTTTCGTCCGCGTGACCGCCTTTGATCAGAACGTTTTTTGCTCCCATCGCTATCATTGACTCGCCCGCCTTTCGAAGGTCATTTTCGGACATGATACCTACACCGCAAATACGTTCCGCCTCCGGAAGGTTTGGCGTGATCACAAGAGCGAGCGGAAAGAGATGCTCGATCAAAGATCGCAAAGCGTCGTCGTCGATCAGATCGAATCCGGAAGTCGAACGAACTACGGGATCAACGACGATATTTCCGATTCGGGTTTCGCTGATCAGCCGCGCGGTCTCCGCGATAACCTCGCGTGTAGGAAGCATGCCCGTCTTGATCGCTGAAACGTCGAGATCATTGAGAACTGCTTCCACCTGGCTGCGTATCGCCTCGGATGATTGATCAACCTTCCCGAAAACTCCAGTCGTATTTTGAAATGTGATGGACGAAACCGCCGCCGCGGCGACGCATCCGAAAGCCGAAAAAGACTTTACGTCCGCGATGATGCCCGCTCCACCGGACGGGTCGAGACCGGCGATCGTGAGGCATACAGGCTTGCTTCTCATTTTGGTCAGCAGTGGGGCGACTCAATGCGTTGTGATCCATCGAGAGCGCGAATTGCAGCGAAACCGGCGGCGCCCGCAGCAAGGACAGCCTTGAAATTTTCGAAGCCAATGCCTCCGACCGCAATGACGGGAAAGGGCCTCACTGCTGCGCAAATTTCCTCAAGCGCCGGAAGACCAGCCGGTTGGCCTTTTCCGGGCGTTGAAAACACGGGTCCGAACATCGCGAAGTCGGCGCCTTCGAATTTCTCCCTTTCAGCAAGCGAATGGACCGACACGCCGATTATGAACCCATCGGGAACTTGCGCCCTTACTGTTCTTGCCGGCATCGAGTCCGAGCGCAAATGGACACCATGGGCGCCTGACGCAAGCGCGATATCCCATCGATCATTAACCAGGACACTAACGGGTTTATCGGCAACGACGTCGACCACATGCCTGGCCAATTCAAATAATTGTGATGACGCGAGCGACTTTTCGCGTATCTGGACGAGCGTCACGCCTTCACTTACGGCAGCCCGCACGTTGCTGATCAACATATCCTTTTGTATTTGGAAGTTTTTTTGGACGAGGCCTCCCCGCGTGATCAGACAGATTACGGGCTTATCGAACAGCATCATCGTGCCGGCTTTTTCTGATCGAGAGACTTGACCATTGCCACGCTTTGGTTAAAGTGTGCGGCCTCCCAAAAACCGATGACGAGATTCACGACACCCAGGCCGGTGACGGCGCCGCGAAACCAATTCGACGCGACTGCTTTCTGTATAAATGGAAGCCCGGCTTTATCGGTGACTACGACGAGGAGGTAATTCTCGCTCCAGTTTCCGAACAAAGTGTCCCAGGGCGAAAGTATCAAGTAGAATCCCAGAAGCAGGCAGAGAATAATAAAGAAAATGACGGTAAGCTTCTCAACCATAACGCCAGATTATAGCTTTATTTTTACAGACCGGACAATTATGGGGATCAGTGGCTCACCATGAAAGACTTCATGCGGTTACGAACGTCGCGGAAATCCACATTTTCGGCGTAGACGTATTCGAAATATTTCGCTGCGTTCACGATGTCGCCGTCCATTTCATATGCGGCACCAACCTCGTACCAAAGCGCCTGTTTTTCTTCCTCGTCAAGCCCCACGGTTTCAAGCGTTCGATCGAACCATTTGAGAGCGAGCTTGGGCATTCCCTGTTGCATGAAGCAGTGTCCGAGCAGGTTTGCGCATTGAAAAAACCGACGCGTTCCATCGTTAGGCGGGATACAATTAACTGCTTCCTGAAATTCGTGTATCGCCTGCTCGACAAGCCCCATTTCCTGATAAGCCACAGCCGTTTGATAGTGTGTTTCGTAATCGGAATCACTCGGCACGTCCGCTTCTTCCAAACCAAGTTCGCTACGCAGTTCGCCCAGATCGAAACTTCCCGTGATCACCGGAATCACCGGATCGATCTCCGTCGCGGCGATGGCCGTGCCATTTTTGAAATACTCTTCCAGTTCGATGACTTCCGGCCGCTCGGCATATTCGCCGCGAAGCTCGTTGATCGCTTTTTCGGCCAGCTCAAGATAGCCGCTATCGACATAAAAACGAATGCTTTCGATCTCTTTGAACAACTTTATCTCGGAAGCCGGGCGAAGATCTTCTTCCTGGTCAGCTTCAATAACTTCTGCGTCGAGGGCCTCGCCGCCTTCGGCTTCCGGTTGGTCCGTTGCGCTCGCGTTCTCTTCGGCTCCAGGGACGAGTTCGAATTCCACAGGCGTATTTCCCTCGCTGTTCCCATTGGCGGTACCGTTGCCGCTGCCATTGCCATTGACGATCGGCAAGATCCCTTTTTTTTCTTTAAAGAACTGCTTGTCAAACAAACTTTCGGCTACGAAGGGGTCCTCAAAACCGTTCTCTTCATTGATCTGGCGAAGCCTGTCAGCGTAGCCGATCTCTTGCGGCATCAGCACCGTTAACTGGGCTAACGCGTATCGCTCGTCTTCGATACAGCCGGACGTTTGCGCAATCTCCGCCAAACGGACAAGTGCCTCGCGAAATCCTTTCTCGTCCCGCTGCCACGCGCAGTATTTGACCAATAGCCGCAGCGCTTCGAGATGATCCGGATCGCGTGAGAGAACTTCGCGGACGAGCCCGTTGAATTCCTTTGCCTGCCCGCCGACGAGCATGTGTTCAGCGGACATCGCGAGAATGCGCCCAGTCGAGGCGAGATCGTTTTTCTCGAGGTAGATCGACGCAAGTTCAAGAAACTTCGGGTAATTTGCCGGCTCATGTTCGACGAGCCGAACGACCGTTCTCTCAGCCGCGGCCGTATCGCCCGCGCTCAAATAGCAGTCGATCAAAAGATGGATAATCTCGCGGTTAAACGGCTGCTTTTCGAGAAGGATTTCCAGAGACCGTGCGGCTTCCTGCGGTTGATTCTGAGAAAATTTCGTCGCGACGAAACCAGCAAGGGCTCGCGGGTCGTCAGCCCTTATGTCGAGAGCCTTTGCGAAGCAATCGAGCGCTTCTTCGTGCTTTTTCTGAGCTGTGAATCGGTTACCGCATTCGGTATAAGCCTCGATCGCGCCGTCGGGCTGATTCTCTTCCAGATATGAACCGGCAATGTTCAGAAAGACAGCAGTGTTCGTCGGGTCGAGCAGAGCGATCTGTTCCCAGATGGCCAGGGCTTCGACCTTTTTACCGGCCTTTTGATAGTGCTCGGCGAGCGTGACATAGTGCGAACGCGCTTCACGAACCGATCCCTTTAGCTTATAGAGTTCTGCAAGTTTTGCGGAGACGGCCAGCGAGGTCGGATCGACCTTCGCGATCTTGTTGTAGACCGCGATGGCCTTCTGCGCGAATCCAAGCTCCGCATAATGCTCCGCAACTTTCGTATAACATGGAATCGCTAGGGGCTTTTCCGACGATTTGATGTACAGATCGCCGAGGATATTCAAAGTCCCGAAATCCTTCGGATCGTGCTTTACCACAAGCTCGTATTCCCCGATCGCCGCGCGTATCTTTCCCTGGGCCAGAAACCGCTCGGCACTGCGCATGGCCTTTGTTTTATCGAAAATCATTTAGATCTGTGAATACCGAACAAGAAAATGAAGGAGGTGAAACGGGCGAAGCCGAAGAAGCCGCAGGCCGCGGTGGGATGTAACACCTGCAATCCAAAAATTATCACAGAGGAGCAGAGTTGTCAATGCGTTTTTGCTTTGTTGAATCTAGTTAAACGATTCGAAAGACGGGTAAATAGCCGTCTCTTTCGTCTGTAAGCCAGTAGCGTTTCGGTTGGAATGGAGGTTAGAATCACCCTATGCAAGCACTTATATTGGCGGGCGGTCGCGGGACGCGGCTGCGCCCGCTTACCGTTTATACTCCAAAACCCGTGGTGTCGGTCGTAAATCGCCCGTTTTTGATCTATCAAATTGAAATCCTTGCCAAGGCCGGAGTTAAGGATATCAAGCTTTCGTTGAGTTATTTGCCGGACAAGATTGAAGACGTTCTCGGAGATGGGTCCGAACTAGGCGTCAAACTGACGTACATAACGGAACCGGCACCTCTCGGCACCGCGGGAGCCTTCGGATACGCCGCTGACCACATCGCCGAAACAACCCTCGTGCTGAACGGTGACGTTTTGACGGATATCGATATCGGGGATCTGATCTCCTTTCATTCCGCGAATAAATCTCAAGCGACTCTCGTATTAACACCGGTCGCGGACCCTACAGCATACGGACTGGTGGAGTCCGCTGCCGACGGAGCGATCCGGAGATTTCTCGAAAAACCGAAGCTCGAGGATCTGGAACATATTTCGACCCGCAATATTAACGCCGGCATTTACGTGCTCGAGCCCACGATCTTGGACCTGGTGCCGAAAGGTGAAAGCTCATCTTTCGAATACAACGTATTTCCGGCGATCCTGGAAAAGGAACTTCCTTTTTATGCGTATGTCCTTGACCGTAAATATTGGCGAGACATCGGAACGCCGTCGAGCTATCTTTCAGCACATCATGATTTCCTGGACGGAAAGATCAATAAACTGGTCGCCGACGTTGGCGAATCAGATTCCGACATAGCGACAGCAGCCGTTGTCGACCGCATCTCCGTTCTCGGTGCCGGATGTGTGGTCAAACCGGGCGCTCGGATCTCGAGGTCGGTGATCGGACCCGGTGTTCACGTTGACGAAAAGGCCGTCATCGAAAATTCTGTGATCTGGTCACATACACGTGTGTCCGCGGCGGCAGAGGTGCATGACGCAGTGATAGCCCGCGGATGTCATATCGGTCGGAGCGTCGAAGTCCGCGCGGGCGCCGTACTCGGCGACAAAACGATGCTGCCGGATTATTCACGAACGTGATCGGCATTATCGGGCTTGAACAATCTACGATCTGAATGCCTGAACTACCCGAAGTTGAGCTTGTCGTGCGTGCGCTCGACGCACTTATCAGCGGCCGTCAAATCATGTCGGCGGAGCTTTTTCGTCAGCGGCTTGCGCCTGAAGTTACGGCTGCGGACTTTGCCATCATGCTTTCGTACGCATCGATCCGAAAAATTGCGAGACGTGGAAAGCATATCCTTTTCGATCTCGATAACGACCGCACGCTGATCGTTCATTTGCGCATGAGCGGGCGATTTCTGCATCTCGGGCCCGATGATCCCAATCCGAAATTCACGCACGCCGAATTCCATTTCAGCGACGGCTCACGTCTTGTCTTCGACGATCAGAGGCACTTCGGCCTGATGAAAGTCGTCGACACCGCTGCGCTCACTGGTGCGAAAGAGCTTTCGAAACTTGCTCCCGAACCGTTTTCGGACGAATTCTCGCCAGAATCCTTTTTTGCGAGCCTGCGTTCGTCTAGGCGACCCCTAAAAGAATTTCTGCTCGATCAAACAAAGGTTTGCGGCCTCGGAAATATATACGCTGCCGAAGCAATGTTCCTTGCCGGAATTCACCCGGCCAAGACAGCGTCACTATTGTCACGAAAACGGTCGGATCGCCTCTTTCAGACGATTCGAGATGTCCTTATCGAAGCGATCGAAGCCGGCTCGGCACTGAATACGGACCCGCAAAATTCGCAGATCGGCTATTACAGCGGTGAATATGAATCGTATTGGCGCGTGTACGGACGTGAGGACCTTCCTTGTCTTGTTTGCGAAAATCCTATCATGCGATTTAGACAAGCAGGACGTTCCTCGTTTTACTGTCCGTCCTGCCAGAAGAAATAGGTCTGCCGCCGGAGCAACAAGAGCTTGACACGCGTTAGATAAAAAAGCATTATCTAGAATCATTCTAGTGGTGAGTTAATGCGACTTGCGACCACGTTAAATAATCTGCTAAACAGCCATGGACGATCCGAAGTTTTAATGTCTCGCTGTTTGGCGAGACTTTTTTGTTTCCCTTCGGTTTTGCTGCGGAATTTGATCCGCAGATCATGTAAATGAAAAATTTTCGCGAGCTTCTCGAATCTGACGGCATCTACGTTTTTGACGGTGCCGTCGGCACTCGCCTTTATGACAAAGGCATATACATTAATCGAAGCTACGACGAGCTTAATCTGACATCGCCTGATCTTGTCCGCGAGGTGCACGACGAATACGTCAAAGCCGGTGCCGATATAATAGAAACGAATTCCTTCGGTGCAACGCGGCATAATCTCCAGCCTTACGGCCTCGAAGGACGGCTTCGCGATATTAATATTGCCGCCGCCAGGCTCGCCCGCGAATCGGCCGGCGAGAAGGCGTATGTCGCCGGTGCGATAGGTCCGCTCGGCCTTCGGATCGAACCTTTCGGGCCGACGTCCTTCGACGAAGCAAAAGATCTATTCAAAGAACAGGTCGAAGCTCTTGCGGAAGGCGGCGTCGATCTTTTCATTCTCGAAACCTTCTCCGAGCTTTCCGTGATCGAACAGGCTATCCGTGCAGTACGGGAGGTATCCAACCTGCCGATCGTTGCGCAAATGACGATCCAGATGGATGGAAAGACCACGTTCGGCACGACGCCCGAAGCCTTCACCGTCGCACTCGACAATCTCGGCATCGATGTCATCGGACTCAACTGCGGAATGGGCCCGAACCATGTGCTGACAGCACTCGAGAAGATGCGCAGCGTCACGACAAAGAGTCTTTCCGCACAGCCGAACGCCGGTCTGCCGCGTGACGTGCAAGGTCGGCAATTCTATATGGGTTCGCCGGAATACATGGCGACGTTTGCAAAACGCTTTGTCCAGGCGGGCGCGAGATTCGTCGGCGGCTGCTGCGGCACTACGCCGACCCATATTAAGCTGATAGCTGACGCCATTCGGTCGATCAGCCCGCGTCAGCAGCGCGTATTTGTTAAAACCGGCCTCGCTCAGGTCGTGGAACTGACACCAAGTGATGTCGCCGTAGTTTCGCCGGAGGCTCGTTCAAACTGGTCGCGAAAGATCGCACGGGGCGAATTCGTCACGTCGGTCGAGGTACTGCCGCCGAAGGGCTGCGATGCCGAGAAAACGCTTCAGTCGATTCGTCTGCTAAAGACAGCAGGTGTCGACGCCGTAAACATTCCCGACGGCCCGCGGGCCCAAACAAGAATGTCTGCACAGGCCACTGCGGTTCTCGTAGAACGCGAGATCGGTATCGAAGCCGTATTGCATTACTGCTGCCGTGACCGCAACCTGTTGGGCATGATGTCCGACCTTTTGGGAGCGGCCGCTCTCGATCTGCACAATCTTTTGATCATCACGGGCGACCCGCCCAAAATGGGGCCGTATCCGGATGCGACCGCCGTCTTCGACATTGACGCTATCGGTTTGACGAACATGGTCAACAAGCTAAATCACGGCCTCGATCTCGGCAACAATCCGATCGGCAGGCCGACCGCATTCTCGATTGGCGTCGGCGTTAATCCAGGTGCCGTGAACCTTGATGAAGAGATACGTCGATTCGAATGGAAGGTTGAAGCCGGCGCTGAATATGCGATCACACAGCCCGTGTTCGACACTGAGCAACTGCGCTCATTTCTCGACCGCATTTCGCACGTGAAGATACCGATCGTTGCCGGAATTTGGCCCCTGGTCAGCTTTCGGAATGCCGAATTTCTTCATAACGAAGTTCCGGGCGTAAATGTGACGCCTGAAATACTGGATCGTATGCGGGCTGCGTCCGACCGAAGCAAAGAACATGCGCGGGACGCAGGCATCGCGATCGCACGTGAATCGCTTCGGGAGGTCCTGGACGTGATTGCGGGCGTCCAGGTTTCGGCGCCGTTCGGAAACGTAAAATATGCGCTGCAGGTATTTTCGGTCCTAGATAGGTTTGCCGGTGTTGCCGAAACGTAATTTCCCTTCGGTAAAACTTGTTGCCCCCGCAAGCCCGGTGACCTCTATTTACAGGTTCGCCCTTCCCCCACGAAGGCCGCCTTGCCTAGACGCGCCACTGTTCCCTTCCCACTTTTTCAACTCCTGCTGAGAAAAACAGTTCTCGTCTTAAGCCTAAACGCAGGTATTAAGAAAAGGCGCGTGCGATCCAGCACGTGCCTTTTTTCCGCCCATTTCGAACCGATCAGGCATTTGCCGACATCGATTTCTTGAAGCTCTTCTTTTCCTCGTCCATTTCGCGGCCGAGTTTTTCGAGACGCGTCGAATCGAACTGTTCCTCTACAAGCGGAAACATTTCGCCTTCTTCCTCTTGGACGTGATGAGTTATGTCTTCCATTAGAACCGTAAGCTTCGGCTCGAATTTATCGCTGTCTTCCTTCAGGCTTGCCAATTCGCGCAGGAACATCTTTGCTTGACGGTGTTCTTCGATGCCTTCCAAGGTGATGCTTTTGAGTTCCTCATCTCCTTCGTTTATAAGGATCGGATAAAAAATGGTTTCTTCTATATGCGTGTGTATGTCGAGTTCTTCCTTGATCTGTTCGAACAACTTACCGTGCTCGCCTTCTTCAGTAGCTTTTACTTTCTGAAACAGTCTATCGACACGATCATGATCTTCCTTCAATAGTTCTATTGCGTTCATATTACCTCCGGTTGGATTGTCACGGATAACCGTGCAAACGATGTGCCAGCATCGACCAAAGATGGTTTTCTATGTATTTGCGAATAGATCGCGAAGCGGATGTCTTGAAACAGAACAAGGAAAGGTGAAAGGGTTAGGGAATTAGTACGATCTTGCCGAAGGCTCGGCTTTCTATTACTTCGCGGTGCGCTTTGGGTGCTTCCCGCAACTCGAATTTCCTTGAAACGACAGGCCGTAAATATCCGTCCCTAAGGCCTTTGTAAATAGCTTCATGTATTGAGTCGCGAACGCTCCGCGGCGCATTGAAAAGCGACAGCCCGTAGATCGTGGCATCCTTCGTCATCGCGGCTCTCGGGTTGAATTCGAGACTTCCGCGATTACCGACGACGCAGATGCGGCCGAACATTGCGAGCACGTCGAAGTCGAGCAAAAGGTTAACGTTCGCAAGCATTTCGACGACAACGTCGACGCCTCTTCCGCCGGTGAATTCGAGGATCTTGTCTTTTGAATTTGCCGCCGCGTCCTTATCTGAAGATAGGTGATCAACAACGAGGTCCGCTCCCAGTTCCGATACAAGCTGCTTTCCTTCATCCGAGCCGGCCGTTCCTACGATCTTCAGTCCTGCGTGCTTTGCCCATTGAACGGCCGCGATCCCGACGCCGCCTGACGCACCATGGATCAAAACGGTCTCGCCGGCCTTTACCTGCGCTTTTTCGAATAGTGCTCGGAACGACGTCGCGTACGGCGTCCAAACGCCAGCACCCGCTTCGAAACTCGTGTTATCGGGTAGCAAAGCAAGTTGCGATTCCTCGCATAGTGAAAATTCGGCGTACGTTCCCGTGATCGAGTCGGCCGTGTAAACGCGGTCGGCGACTTTAAACTTCGAGACATCTGGTCCAACGGCTGCAACCACGCCCGCACCGTCCTTTCCGGGCGTGTACGGCAGCTCTGGCGCATGCACGTGATTTCCCGATCGCAGATAAGTGTCGACCGGATTAACGCCTGCGGCTATTACCTGCACCAAAACCTGGAAGCCAGCCGGCACCCGCTGCGGAACCTCCGCGAGCTTCATCACTTCTGGTCCGCCAAATTCTTCGACGGTGATCGCTTTCATCCTTAATGCACCTGCGTCGCGGACATCGAGTTCGCATTTACTCGACGGTGACCGATTTCGCGAGATTTCGGGGCTGGTCGACATCGCAGCCGCGACGGACTGCAATGTGATACGACAGCAATTGGAGCGGAACGATAGAAAGTACCGGACCAAGCAGATCCGATGCTTCCGGTACCTCGATTACGTGATTCGAGACCTTTGAACTCATAGAATCGCCGGCAGTCAGTACCGAGATGACGATGCCGTCCCGGGCCTTTACTTCGACAATGTTGGAATGCGTCTTTTCGTAACGCAGCACGCTCGAAGGCGTCGAATCGTCCTTTGTGTTCACGACCACAACCGGGAGCTTTTCGTCGATCAGAGCGTTCGGCCCATGCTTCATCTCGCCTGCGGGATAGCCTTCAGCGTGAATGTAGCTGATCTCTTTTAGCTTTAACGCACCTTCGAGAGCGACCGGAAAATTGATGCCACGGCCGAGGTACAGAAAATCCTGTACCCGGAAAAATTCCTTTGACAATTCTTCTATCGAATCGGCGTCGTTCAAAAGCTGCTCGATCTTCAGCGGCAGCTCGGCCAGGTCCTGCACCAGCTTTTTACCTTCATCGGCACTTACTTTGCCTCGTAGTGCTCCTAGATACAACGCAAATAAATACAGCGCGATCATTTGCGATGTAAAGGCCTTGGTCGAAGCGACACCGATCTCGGGGCCCGCATGAGTGAGGATCGTACCGTCGGCTTCGCGGTGGATCATCGAACCCTGGACGTTACAGATCGCAAGCACTTTGCAGCCGGCGGTGCGTGCTTCGCGCATGGCGGCGATCGTGTCGGCGGTCTCGCCCGACTGCGATATCACGATCAACAGATCCGTCTCGCTCAATACAGGAGCGCGATAGCGAAATTCCGAAGCGTAATCGACCTCGACCGGAACGCGTGCGAGCTGCTCGAGCATATATTTGCCCGCAAGCCCGGCGTGCCAGCTTGTGCCGCAAGCGGCGATCTTGATCGATGTTACTGCCGCAAAATCCTCCTCGGAAATGTTCATTTGATCTAGATATACCTTACCTGTATCAAGCGATACGCGGCCCTGCACTGTGTCGCGAACGGCACGCGGCTGTTCGTATATCTCCTTCAGCATAAAGTGTTTGAACCCACCTTTCTCAGCCATGATCGGGTCCCAGGTAATCCGTTGCTGCTTGGGTTCCACGACATTTCCATCAAAATCCGTCACCCGTACCGATTCTTTTGTCAGAACCGCGATCTCCCGATCGCCAAGAAAAAAGACGTCCCGCGTGTGCGGGAGGATCGGCGGTATATCCGACGCGACGAAAAATTCGCCGTCGCCGAGGCCGATGACAACCGGCGGCCCTTCGCGAACGGCAATGATCGTGTCTGGCTCGTCGACGGATATTATCGATAACGCGAAAATGCCTTTCAGTTCAGCAACAGCCTTTCGGACCGCGATCTCCAGCGACGATCCATCATGTTCTTTGTAGTACCCGATCAGATGTGCAACTACTTCGGTGTCCGTCTCGGTTTTGAAATCGCTCCCGGCGAGGGTAAGGCGTTCTTTAAGCGCGAGATAGTTCTCGATTATGCCGTTGTGCACTACGACGACTTTTCCCGATTGATCGCGGTGCGGGTGAGCATTCTCCTCGGTGGGGCGCCCATGTGTCGCCCACCGCGTGTGGCCGATGCCGTAACTGCCGTCTAGCGGGTGAAGCCTGATGCACTCCTCGAGATTGCGAAGTTTGCCCTCTGCTCGCCGTAGCTCGAGATGCTGATTTTCATCAACCACTGCAATACCTGCGGAATCGTAACCGCGGTATTCAAGTTTCCTGAGGCCGTCTATGATGAGAGGTACCACCTGTTTATTTCCTACGTAGCCAACAATTCCACACATATGATTGCTTTATAGAGAATGATAAATTTCGTGAACTACCACGAGGATCGATTCTTCTTGGGAAGCCTCGATCGCTGCGGCTTGAAGTTGGTTTATATAATCCAGGACTGCTTGAAGATTGCCATCGAGCTTAAAGGGGGTATCTGCGTAAACGAGATCGATCTGGTCGGTCGCGGGTTCATCGTTGGACCCGACGTATAGCCCCTTGATATTCCTGATCACGGTACAGCCGCCGAAAGTAGCGAGAAATTCCTTTTCAATGACCTGCTGCAGTCGCGAATAGGAAATATCGTTCCGCTCGGGAAGGTAAACTTCAATCCGTGCTCTTTTTAACAGCGGCAACGAAACTCTCCTTGCGATCTGCGAACGTTTTAATGCGGGCAAGCGACTCGTCCGCCGCAATTTGTGCCGGCGAATCGCCTCTGTTTTCTGTGCCGCCGTTTTTCTGTGCTTCTATCAGTTCCGCAGGGTTCGACGCCTTTAGACTCTTTTTTAGTTTCGCGGGCACGCCGGCGACCAGGGTTTCAGTGTCGATATCGTGTATCACAACGGAACCCGCCGCCGTGATCGCGCGGTCTCCAACTGTCACAGGAGCGACAAGCATCGTATCAGAACCGATGCGGACATTGCTGCCAATGTGCGTCTCATGTTTGTTCTCACCATCGTAATTGCACGTTACCGTGCCGGCTCCGATGTTGGTATTTTCCCCTATCGTCGCGTCCCCGAGATATGTCAGGTGATTTGCCTTTGAGCCCCGGCCGAGTTTGGTTTTCTTTAACTCGACAAAATTTCCCACCTTGGCATTGTCTCCCATTTTGGCATCACCGCGAAGATGAGCGAATGGCCCTATCGTACAGTTGTTCCCGATCTCCGACGAGACAATGACGGAGTGGTCGAGGATCTCGACTCCGTGTCCGATACGAGCGTTCGTCAAACGCGATCCGGCGCGGATCGTACATTCGTCGCCGATTGCCGTGTCGCCTTCGATCATGACATTCGGATAAATGACGGTGTCGCGGCCCACCGAAGCAAATTCGCTAATATACACGTTTCGCGGATCTATAAAGCTGACACCCGAATCCAACATTAAACGTGTGATAGTGCGGCGGTTAAGCATCGCTTCCAGTTCAGCAAGCTGCGCACGATTGTTGACGCCTTCTATCTCCGCCGGATCGTGATGCAGAAAAATAGATACGTCATCGCCGGCGCTTTTTAGCAAAGCGGGAACGTCGGTCAGATAGTACTCGCCTTGGGCATTGTTGTTTTCGACCCGAGTGAGCGCCGCGAAAAGCTTTTTGGTGTCAAAACAATAGATCCCGGCGTTTATTTCGTGTATTTCACGTTCGGCTGCGGTCGCGTCCTTTTGTTCGACAATTCTCTCGAAGAGGCCTTCGTCGTCCCTGACGATGCGTCCGTAGCCGGTCGGATCCTTGAGCTTTACGGACAGAACTGTACAGACGGCGCCTTTGCCGCGATGTGCATGATGCTGCTGTATCAATCCAGCGAGCGTTTCCGCACGTATCATCGGCACGTCGCCCGAAAGAACAAGCAGCGTTGAATCGCGATATTCGAGATATTGACGAGCAGCATTAACTGCATCGCCGGTTCCCTTCTGATCTTTCTGCCAAACAAAGACCGCTTCGCCTTGCGTCAGTTCATCCTCGACAGCCGCTCTTACAACTTCACCCTGATGACCGATAACGACATATATTTTCTCGGGGGCGAGACCTGCGGCAGTGCGGCACACGTGGTTTATCAGTGGCCTGCCGTCGAGGCGATGGAGCACCTTCGCAAGATCCGACCGCATTCGTGTCCCAAGCCCCGCTGCCAGTACCAGTATATCTATCGGCTTATGTTCGCCCCGATTCACCGTCATAAAAGGATTTTGCCACAGATCGACACGTATACGCACTCAGACAGCATCGAGCGACTGCACTTTCGAACTGCGGCGGGCGCAGCCAAGCACAATTGATGCTAGTTTCGCGGGATCGTGCCGCACTTTTGGACCGACATCGAGAAGATCACCGCATACGATCGAGGCACTGTCAAAACCTTCGTTGCTTGATGCGTCCGCGCCAATTTGTTCGGAGCCTTCTTTTAGATACTCCTCGGCCTGTATCTCGTTGACAGGCTGCGTATTTACGACGATGTGATTGAACTTCAGGTCCGGTGCGTATTCGGAAATAATCTCTACGTGCCGTCGCGTGGTCATTCCGTCGGTTTCGCCCGGCTGCGTCATCAGATTGCAGACCATTATCTTGACCGCTGATGACGACACTATCGCTTCGGCCACACCCTTCACCAGCAGCGGCGGCAAGAGACTGGTGTATAAAGATCCGGGTCCGATTGTGATGACATCTGCTTCGGCGATCGCGGTAAGAGCCTCGGGCAGGGGCTGACACTCGTCTGGTTCGAGATAGATCCTTGCGATCTGTGGGCCGACTTTACTTATGCGTGTCTCGCCGCGAACGATAGTGCCGTCCTTAAGTTCGGCGGCAATGCGAACATCGGAAATGGTTGCAGGATAGATGTGGCCTTTGCTTGCAAGAATCTCGGATGAGAGCTTTACGGCTTCGGCAAAATCCCCAGTGATCTCACAAAGGGCCGCTAAGAAAAGGTTTCCGAAGGAATGGCCGCCGAGACCTCCGCTGCCGCTGAATCTGTGGCGAAAAAGCCGGGAAAGCAGGTGCGAATCCTCGCTCAGCGCAACCATGCAACTGCGGATATCGCCCGGCGGCGGCATTTGCAGCTCGTCCCGAAGTCGACCCGAACTGCCTCCATCGTCGGAGACAGCGACGATGGCCGACAGCCTTCGAACTCGCCGCTCCGCATCATCCGCAGTCCCGACGTACTGCTTAACACCCGAAAGCAATGTCGAAAGGCCGTTGCCGCCGCCGATGGCGACGCAGTTGAGGCCGGAATTTTCTGTTCGCTGTATTTCCATCGATCGACCCGTTAGCAAAATTCGCATTCGGCGCTCGTTTTGTTACATAGGAAATCGTGAAAACACACAAAAGCCTGGCAAGTCCATAATTTCTCTTGATTGTGACGAACGACGGCACCGAAGAAAACTGTCCCAACCATTTAAAACACTTGAAGGCATGACTCCCGATATGCTAAATTTAAATTGCGGTCACTCGTTTCGTCCCGCCTGCAGACCGTTTAACTCCGACGCATCGATCTTCCATTCGGGCTACGCAACCCCCACGAGAGATATCTAATGGCTCAATCGCCCTTCATTATACAAGAACACCAATTTCAGCGAATGAAAAATGTGCTAGCACGTTTGAACGTCGAATGCGCGGCCCGTGTCGTTTTCCTCGTTGATCGCGATGGCCAGACCATCGCTTTTCACGGCGAGATCGGTGACATGGACACGACCAGTTTTGCATCGCTAGCTGCCGGCAATGTCGCCGCGACGAGCAGCATGGCGAGGCTGATCGGTGAAGACGTGTTTCCCGCTGTCGTGCACGAAGGGGAACGCGAAAGCATATATATAAGCGTCATCGGACGCAGCCTTCTCGTCGTTGTCTTCGACGAGCGTTCGACACTGGGACTTGTAAAGCTACGCACCAAACGCGCAAGCTTCGAAGTGGCGGCGATTCTCGATGAAGCCGTCCGCGATTCGAGCACCTACAGCATCGACCACCACTCCGTCTTCGCCGAAATCACGGACGAAGATATCGACAGCCTTTTCAGTTAATTTTAGATTTTAGATTTTGGGTTGATCGCCAAACATTGATCGCTAAAACGTTTCCTTCCGTCCAAACGCAAATCCAGGATCCAAAATCGAAAATCCAAAATCGTTATGACCTTCATCAATTACGCCTCACGCGAGATCAATTGCAAAATTGTATATTATGGCCCGGGATTGTGCGGGAAGACCACGAACCTGCAGCATATCTATGATTCGACCGCCCCGGCAGCCAAAGGTAAACTTATCAGTCTGGCGACGGAAACCGACCGGACGCTTTTTTTCGATTTCATGCCTCTCGAGCTTGGAACGGTTCGCGGTTTTAAGACGCGATTTCACCTCTACACCGTCCCCGGGCAGGTCTATTACGACGCTTCGCGAAAACTTATTTTGAAAGGCGTCGACGGTGTCGTATTTGTCGCCGACAGTCAGGAAGAGCGTATGGACGCGAATATCGAATCGCTCTATAACCTCGAGGAAAATCTGCAAACGCAGGGTTACGATCTCAAACAGCTTCCCTACGTGCTACAACTAAATAAACGCGATCTTCCGAACGTCACACCGATCGACGATCTTTCGTACGAGCTCGCACGCAAAGGGGAGCCCGTGTTCGAGGCGGTTGCAACAACCGGTGCGGGCGTTTTCGACACGTTAAAAGCCGTCGCGAAACAGGTACTTACCGAGCTTCGAAAAAGCTAAAACGAAGACAAAGTCCGGAAAGGACGCCGTGTGAAAATGACGGCGTCCTTTTGTCGCGTATCTGAGAACCGGAACCGAGCAGCTCCAAATTGCGAAACCGCCGGCTGATAATGGCCCGGCGGTCTGAATAAATGGCGGAGCCGACGGGGTTCGAACCCGCGACCTCCAACGTGACAGGCTGGCGTTCTAACCAACTGAACTACGACTCCGCATTGCCAATGCACGATGCATAATGAAAAATGCATAATTTTGCATTCTGCGTTGTGCATTCGCGTTTTTTATGGTGGGCACGAAGGGACTCGAACCCCTAACTTCCTCCTTGTAAGGGAGGCTGTCTACCAATTGACGTACGTGCCCGAAAATTTTTGTCCCAGCATTTTGCACGCATGCCCACACCGATTTCAAAAAACTTCGCTCGATTTCGAAAAATGCGCGAACAGCCATCCTACGAAACCCTTGCAACCATTGTCAAGCATGGCCATTACTGCACTACGACAAGCGGTGGAGGACAAAATCGTTGATCGCCGTGAGCAACGCGGAACGCGGGCGGATACATTCAAGGTATTCCGATGCCGAGGCATGAGCGTCTCTGGCGAGTTCGCTCGCCATCTTGATGCCGTAGGCATTCGGATAAGTGGCTTTACGCGCTGAAACGTCTTTTCCAGCTGTTTTTCCAAGACTTTCCGTCGATTGTGTAATGTCGAGCAAGTCGTCAGTGATCTGGAAAAGCAACCCGAGCTGTTCGCCAAATCCGGAGACGGCTGAAAGATCATCGCCGTCAGCTCCGCCGATCAGAGCACCTGCACGCGCCGACATCGCGAGCAGAGCGCCGGTCTTGTTTCGATGGATCTTTTCGAGATCGCCCACCTCGGTTGCTCGGCCCTCAGCCTCAAGATCCAGTTCCTGTCCCGCGACCATTTTTGCCGCGGCTTCCCCGAGGTTCGAAATAAGCCGGACGCGTAAAACGGGCGAAAGTTCCTGAACATTTGCCACGGTTTCAAATGCCAGGGCCTGCAGCGCATCGCCGGCGAGAATCGCGGCTGCCTCGCCAAATTTTTTGTGACACGTTTCCCGGCCGCGACGGAGATCGTCGTCGTCCATTGCCGGCAGATCGTCGTGAATGAGTGAATAGGTATGCATCATCTCGACTGCGGCAGCGACGGGGTACAGCGTGAATTCCGATGCTCCGAACGCCCTACCGCAAGCGACGAGAAGTGCCGGCCTGATACGTTTGCCGCCCGCGAAAAGGCTCCAGCGCATCGCCGAGTAAAGCGTGGCCGGCTCCGTCTCCATTGTCGGAACGAGGTTGTCGAGTGTTTCATCGAGTTTCGCGTTGACCTCGATGAAGAAGTTCTGCAGGTCTATCATTGCTTCGAGATTATCGTTTGCGACGTGCGGTATCTCCAAACCGCATGCCGCATAATACGTTGAATTCAAATGGCAAAGGCTCAATGATATGATTAAGCGTTCCCGGAATTCGATAACTATGCCTGTAGATCCAGATGAATTCAGATTGGTGCTGTCGCGATTCGCAAGCGGCGTTACGGTAGTTACGGCGTGCGATGCAACAGGCCATCCGCACGGCATCACAGTTTCGGCTTTCTGTTCGGTTTCGCTGTCTCCGCCGCTAATTCTCGTATCGATCGAAAAAGCCGCAGGAAGTCACGATGCCATTAAAGGATCGGGAAGCTTCGTGGTAAATATTCTACGTGAGTCACAACGGGAGCTGTCGGAACATTTCGCTTTGCCCATAAACGGAAAGTTCGCTTCCGTCGAGCACCGAACGGGAACCGGCGGAATACCGGTTTTGAGCGGAACGCTCGGTGCCCTTGAGTGCAGACTGCGAAATGATTACGACGGCGGTGATCACACGATATTCGTCGGAGAGGTCGAGGATTCGAGCGTTGAGGACGGCGAACCTCTGCTCTATTACCGCGGCGGATACCACGAGATCGCGGTGTAGATCACGTATCTAGAATTGCCTGAAGGTGCGAGCCGTCGATCTGATAGACCTCGCTGCAGAATCCGCACGACATCACCGCACCTTCGTCTTCGGCAAGCATCGAGACAACTTCGTCGCGTCCAAGAGCTGCAATCATCGTGATAGCTCGCTCCATCGAACAATTACATGCGAATTCGACGTGACGCTTATCCATCACTTCGAAATCTATCGAACCCAGGGCGAACCGTAAAAGATCTTCCGGCGTTCCGCCTTCGTTTATCACGGTGGTCAGGTGCGGTGCGCGTGCGATCGTATCCTCGATTATCGAGATTATGTGCTCGTTTGCTCCGGGCATCATTTGCACCATCACGCCGCCCGAAGCCATCACAAAGGGATCCGTGTTTCCCAACAAAACGCCAAGCATCACCGCCGAAGGTATCTGCTCGGATTTTGCAAGATAGAATGCGAAGTCTTCGGCGATCTCGCCCGAAACTAGCGGCACCGACCCGACGTAGGGCTCGTGATACAAGCCAAGGTCGAAACCTGATTCGCGAATGACGTAAAACGTACCGTTACCTACAACTCCCTTGACATCGAATTTGCCGTCGTCGCGAACCAACAACTCGGCATCAGGATTTTTTACGTAACCGCGCACGTTTCCTTCCGGCGTTGCCTCCGCGGTGATTCCGCCGACAGGCCCGTCGCAATCGATCTTCACGGTCAGCCGGTCAAAGTCCTTCAACGTTGCCCCGAGCATGAGTGTACCGGTTAACACGCGGCCAAGCGCAGCTGTAACCGTCGGCGATGTCTGATGCCGACGAACGGCCTCGGTAGTGAGGTCTGTCGTGACCGCCGCGAGTACCCTGATTGTACCGCCCGCGGCGGTTCCAGAGATCAGTTTATCCATTACTCTCAGTTTCGAAATTTCCGGGACCGTCTGTCAAATTAGAATTTCGATAGAAAGTACCTCGGCAGGTAAGTATTTGTGTTACCTCATTCAAACACAATATGTGGTAGAAAATCCTTGACAACGATCGCAGACTTGGCATAGGATGACGCCACTTGAGAACGAGATTTTTCCGCCGAGCTCAAGCCCAAACTAATCCAAAATTAACGTTAAGAAACTTCTTCGATGCTATCTCAGATGTTAAAATAGTATTAAGCGATAGTCCGACTTTTCGAGGAGAAAAACCAAACATGAGTCTCAAATCTGCAGGTTCAGGCTCATACGCAGCTAAATCGGGAACGAACGACGTTTCTTCGGCCGCTGTCGCCGCCGGCCGCGCGTATCGGCCGCTCGGCTGGAATGCCGAGAAGGTCGTCGCAAAACGCTATGCGCTAAAGGACGAGAACGGCGACGCTCTTGAGAGGTGGCCGGACATTGTGCGGCGGGTCGTCAGGCACGTCTCGCGCGCGGAAACCGATCCTGAAAAGCAAAAACTCTTCTACAACGAAATGGTCGCGGTAATGCTTGATCGTGAGTTCATCCCGAACACTCCGTGCCTCGTCAATGCCGGCAAGCCTAAGGGCCAACTTGCAGCTTGTTTCGTCCTGAATGTTCCCGATTCGATCGAAGGAATCATGGAACATGCGAAGAACGTCGCGATCATTCACCAGACCGGCGGCGGAACCGGGATGACGTACGAGTTCCTGCGTCCAGCCGGTTCGATGGTCAATTCTACACGTGGCGTCGCCTCGGGTCCCGTTAGCTTTATGAACATCGTCAACCAGACGACAGAGGTCGTCAAACAGGGCGGCGTCCGCCGCGGTGCCAACATGGGCATACTGAGCGTATCGCATCCCGACATTCTCCGCTTTATTCATGCCAAGAACGATCAGAGCAGCCTCACGAATTTCAACATTTCCGTTACTGTTACCGATCTTTTTATGGAAGCGGTTGACAGCGGAACGTGGTTTCAGACCGAGTTTAACGGCGAACCGTGGAACCAATCGATCTTCGACGCTGCGACCGGGAGCGATTATGTTGTATATCGCCGGCCCGGCGGCTCAACGGCGGTCTTCGCTGACAAGCTGGCGTTCGAAACCTCCGATCTTTCCGAATGTACTATCGAACAGCCGCCATTGCCGGGCATGGTTTATGCCTCCGATATATGGAACCGAATCATCGCCTCTGCCCATAAATACGCCGAGCCGGGAATTATTTTTATCGATGAGGTGAATAGGCACAATCACATGATGTCGTCGATGGGCCCGATTTATGCGTGCAATCCCTGCGGCGAGCAGCAGCTTCACTTTAATAATTCGTGTAATCTCGGTTCGATCGACGTCGCTAAATTCTATAAGACGGTCGGCGATGGCACGAACGTTGTTGAATGCATCGAATGGGACCGTCTCGCGGGAATTACGCATCTTTCTACGCGATTTCTCGATAACGTGGTCGACGCCGGACACTTCCCGCTTCCGGAGATCGACGATGTGGTAAAACGCACGAGGCCGGTCGGCCTCGGGATCATGGGTTTCGCGGACCTTTGCCTCGCTCTAGAGATAACCTACGGGTCATCTGAATCGATCGAGCTGATGGAAAAAGTAATGGGATTTATCCGTCGCGAAGCGTGGATTGCATCGCTAGCCCTTGGCGCGGAAAAAGGTGTTTTTCCAGAGCTCGAGGCGAACGGGGACCACTACGCACGCTTCCTTTACGACAATGTCGGTATTTCACGCGACGTTCCGCTCACTCCGCGCAATTATGAAGTAACAACTGTAGCTCCGACCGGCACGATCTCACTGGTCGCCGAGACATCCTCCGGCATCGAGCCTAATTTCTCGTGGGCATACGTTCGACAGGACACTCTCGGAACGCGAACCTATGTACACACGTCCGCGGCCGAGGCGCTCGGAATCGAGGTCGACCAGACCGACGAAGAATCGATAAAAGCAGCCGCGGAGTATGTGGTCGAGCATCAGGACGATCTTCCACGGGAATTCATTTCGGCGATGGAGATCAAGTCCTTTCAGCACGTCGAGGTGCTGGCGGCCGCTCAGAAACACGTCGATAACTCGATCTCGAAAACGTGCAATGGAGCAAATGATGACACCATCGAATCTGTCGACGCTCTCTATCACCTCGCCCGGAAACTTGGGTGCAAAGCCGTCAGCTACTATCGCGACGGCAGCCGACAGAATCAGGTCCTGAACGCGATGAAAACCGCCGTGTCGGAATCGCAGGCGCTAGTGGGTGATTCAACGTTCCCGAACGATACCCGGGGTTCGATCGCTGGACTCCAACCGTCCGCTACCGCAGGCGGTTCTGACCTGCGAACCGAGCGCGTTGAACGGCCGCGTGAGCTTCAGGGTTCGACATGGCGCATTCCGTTCGAAAACCAAAACCTTTATGTAACTGTTAATCATGATGGCGAACGCATCCTGGAAGTCTTCGTCGCGGGACCGATCAGTGCGGGTGTCGGCCTGCTCGCCTCGAAAATGCTGCGCGGCGGTTTCGAGGTACGTGAAGTTTCGCGAAGCCTCAACAAAGTTACCGGAACACACGCCGTGTGGTTTAACGAGCGTCTTTTGACGTCGCCGGAACAGGCGGTCGCTGAATGTCTTCAGGTCGTCGATCGCCGTCTACAGAATTTGCCGCAATCCGGGAGGCAGATCGCAAAGCAATCAAGCGGCGCGTCCTCCCATGTCGAGCGTTCAGGAATGTCCGAGCTTATCGGCGATTGTCCGGAATGCCGGGGCCAGCTCGAACACGCTTCCGGATGCGACTATTGTCGCGATTGCGGCTATTCACGCTGTAAATAAGTTAACATTAAATCTTTGAGACACCTTGCGGTGGCGTCCCTCACGGGCGCCATTCTTTTTACTATCTAGGTCCCGATTGTACGCGACTTTCGTAACTGGCTCGCTTTCGAGTAAACTCGCTCCGATGAAAAAATTGCTAATCAAGTACGGATCGATCGGAATCTTGGCCTTCGTTCTCACCGGCTCTTCACTTGCTCAGAATACTAAACCTGCCGTGGAGCCGTCTCGGACGCCGGCACCGGCAAAGGGTCAAACGAGTGCGCCGACAGCTATCCCGCTGCCCACGCCAACGCCTGTCTTGCAGACGCTTGCGGAATTGCAATCACGCATCCAGTCTCGACTCGCGGCGCCCGAGGTGCGCCGGGGAACTGTAGGCGTCAAGATCGTTTCGTTGAATTCCGGCAAGGTCGTTTTCGAACAGAATGCGGAGAAGTACGTAATGCCCGCGTCGAACATGAAGAATTTTACCATTGCCGCCGCCATGGAAAGACTGACACCGGATTTTAGATTCGTTACGTCCGTAAGGTCGGCCGCTGGGCCGGATATGGGGGGCGTCTTGCATGGCGAAATGCGAATCGTGGGCAGCGGCGACGTTTCGATCTCGACTGCGTTCGACCCGTTGTTTCCAAAGGTCAATAATCCGTATTTCGGAATCGACAAGCTCGTCGACGCCATCGCGGTCGCGGGCGTCAAACGCGTCGAAGGGGATCTCGTCGGAGACGAAAGCTTTTTCTCTGGCGACGCTTTGCCCGGCACCTGGGAATGGGACGACCTGCAAACCTATTACGGCACCGAGGTTTCTGCTCTGCCGATTAACGACAATTCGATCGACATTTCCGTGCGGCCTGGAACGTCGGGTTTCCCCTGCAGCATCGGAGTTCTTCCGGCGAACTCGGTCGTGCGTATTGTTAACCGCTGTGTCACACGTCCGGGGCCGCGCGATCTAAGTGTCGTAAAGCTTCTGAATCAGAACGTGGTCGAAGTAACCGGTACAATGCCCCCAGGCGACAATGAATTCAAGGATGCATATGCAGTAACGCATCCGAGCGAGCTTTTTCTCGATCTTCTCCGCCAGCGGCTGTTGGCAAAGGGCATCGCTGTAACCGGAAGGAATCGGACCATTAACATCAAATCGGCCGCGGCCTGTCCCACGTGTCCGCCGCCTGCCGATGTCGAGATAGCAAAGCTTGAATCTCCGCCGCTCGGCGTGATCGCCGCCAAGACAATGAAGCCAAGCCAGAATATGTACACCGAAACAATTCTACGAACGCTCGGCGAAAAAGCCGGGCGGATGAACGGCGAATTGGGCGAAAGCATGCGACTCGGCCTTGGCGTCGTAAAGAAGTTTCTAATCTCGATCGGCATTCCGGCCGACGGCATCGTGCAGCATGATGGCAGCGGGCTTTCGCGCCACGACCTAATTACGCCCGCAGCGGTCGTGCAGCTCTATACATATATGGCGAAACAAAGTCGGTATGCGCAAGCATGGCGCGATTCCCTGTCGATCGCGGGCGTCGATGGCACGCTCCGCAATCGATTCAAGGGCACGATCGGCGCGGGCAATCTCCGCGGAAAGACGGGCACCATCGATCAGGTTTCCGCACTCTCCGGATATTTCACGACAGCCGGCGGCGAACCTATCGCGTTCTCGATAGTCGTGAATGGCGTCCCCGAAGGAATCACCAGAACCCAGCTTATTGATAGCGTGATTCTCAACGTATTGAATTTCAACGGAAAGATGGATTGAGGGCCGCACGACCGATTTATTCGGCGTTTAATATATCGAGTAGCTTATCGTGGATGCCGCCGAAGCCGCCGTTAGACATGATCGCGACGACATCGCCGTCCTTTAATTGCGGGACGAGATGTTCGAGGATAGCTTCGGCATCGGGAAAACTCATCGCCGGTTTGCCCTGTAGCATAATGCCCTTTACAAGTTCGTCGGTGTCCAGTACTTTGCCGAGTTCGCTCGCCTTCGAGGTGTTATAAACGCCGGCGATTATTACATAATCCGCGTAAGAAAACGCCTTGCCGTACGGCTCTTGAAAGATGGCCAGCCGAGAGGACCACGAACGCGGCTCGAAAACGGCTATCAGACGCTTGCCCTCGTACTTCATCCGCAGGGCTTTGAGTGTTTCTTCGACTGCCGTCGGATGATGTGCAAAGTCGTCGATAACGGTCACGCCGCGCACGACACCACGAACCTCGACTCGGCGTTTCACAGACTTGAACGTGCGAAACGCTTCCTGAATCTTCTCCTTCGAAATTCCCCAGGCGTCCGCAGCGATGATAACAGCAAGAGAGTTTCGGACGTTGAATTCGCCAATCAGGTTCGTTTCGAATTCGCTCCAAAAATGCCCGTCTTTAAAGACGGTGAATCGCGTTGTGTCGCCCGAGAAATCGATATAGCGCGCCTGCCACTTTGCTTCACCCGACAAGCCGAACGTTTCGACGGTGGTAAAGATCTTGCCTTGCATATCATCGAGCACTTCAGCGGCAACGGGCGAATCAATACCAACGATCAAACGGCCGTTTCCGGGAACGAGATTCATCAGCCGTGAGAATTCGAACTTTATGGCATCGAGGTCGGGGTAGATGTCGGCGTGGTCGAATTCGACGTTATTGACGATCGCGATCTCGGGCATGTAGTGCATGAATTTCGGCTTTTTGTCGAAATACGCCGTGTCGTATTCGTCCCCTTCGATCACAAAATGATCGCTTTTAGTCACGCGAAAGCTCGACCCGAAGTTTTGCACAATTCCGCCGACGAGAAAACCGGGATCGAGCCCGCCGACCTCGCAAATCCACGCGGCGATGCTCGTAGTTGTGGTCTTGCCGTGCGTTCCCGCGACCACAAGCGAGCGCCGTCCACGGATGAATTCTTCCTGTACGATCTCAGCTTGCGAGCGGTACACGAGCTTGCGATCTAATATCTCTTCAAGTTCAGGATTGCCGCGTGAGATAGCATTGCCGACCACCACGCAGTCCGCGCCGATGTCCGCGTTCGTCGACGCGTATCCGTTTAATATTTCAATGCCGAGCGCTTCGAGTTGCATCGACATCGGCGGATAAACATTCTGGTCCGATCCCGTGACCTTGTGGCCGCGCGCCTGCAGCATTCCCGCGAGACTCGCCATAGCGGTTCCGCAAATTCCGATCAAGTGGTAGTGCATTAGTATTTTGCTGTATCCGAGGCGTAGGTTGTGCCGCGGAATGTTATTTTAGTGTTAGCATCTTAGCGTGCTAATCTCAACCGGAACGCAGCAATTATTCGAAATATGTCAGCTATGCTATTGACCGCAAGGAAATATCTGGCGGCCTGTCTTCTGGTCTCCGCGATAAGCGGAACGGCTGCGGTCTCCGCCTTCGAAACCGATCAATACAACTTGCCGCCGGTGCCCCTCGCTGATATAGGCGAGGAAGTCTCCGAGTATGTCGAGGGCAATATTCGTACTGCCATCCGAAAGCTAAACGCGGAGATCGAGGTTCGGCAGCACTGTATTGATCAAAGGGATCGAAAAGGAGTTTGTGGCTCGGTCGACAACGAGCGTCATAAGCTTGTTTATCTTCGATCTGACGCCGCGCTCGCACGCGAAGTATTCCAACGGTTAGGCAGTGGAATCATTCCCTTTACGCGCTCGCAGACGTGGATGAATTCACACAAGTTTCGAGGGCAGCCGGCTCGCTATAGGACAAGCTATAGGGATTCGATATTCGTACTGGTCCCGACCGATTACGTGACTATTAGCCCAACGGTCAATCTATACGGATCCAGCTTCGGCACGGACAAGATCGCCCATTTCTTTCAGCAGGGTTTCGGTTATTTCGGGACGCGGCGGGAAGCGATAAAGAGCGGTCAGACAGAGGAAGCGGCGACGCTCAAGGCAATAAAGCAGGGCATCACGGCCGAACGTACATATTTCGGCATGCTTGTTAGCGGTGTTTTTTCGAATGGCGATCTCGCTGCGAATTATGCGGGAATGAAATTCTACGAAGGACTGACAGCGGACGTACAACTCGGTGGTCTGCGACGGCCGCATGCCGCTGAGGTCGCCGGCGGCTTTTGGAGATTCAACGAGGATGTGCGGCCGCATTTGTTCCGCCCGTTCATCTCCGATCATCTCAACGAAGCTTTGAACCCGTCGATCTTTGCTCCGATATTGCGTTCATCGGTACGGCGTATCGTGCGAAAACGGAGCTGCACGCAATGGCGGCAACGGTTTCCAACCCGAACAAGGTCTGACTACGAAACAGAAACGCGAAACCTGGTACGCTGGTACGGCGAAGAATACGGCCATCGCGAGAGTACTAAATTCGTCTCGATTGCAAATACTTGTTTTTGATCGGTTTATCGAAGTGCGGCTTGAAGCTTCTCCATCGCGCCGTCCAGTACATCATCCCCGCGGGCGATGCAGATACGGACGTACGAGTCCCAAACGTCGGTGTCGGCAAAAGCAGCTCCCGGCGTAACGCCAACGCCCGCCTTTTCCATCAACATCTCGTTGAATGAGATCGCATCGGAATACTGTTCCGGAATGCGTGCCCAGAGATAGAATGCCGATCCTGAATCGTAGATCTTGAATCCGAGATCCACGAGCCCTTCTGAAAACGTGCGGCGTTTAGCGTCAAATTTGTCACGTAGTTGCGGGTAGTAATTCTCGTTCGCCATTAAAACTTTGGAAAGTGCGGCCTGCAGCGGAGTGGCGGGGCAAACATAAATTACATTCGCTGCGTTGTTTATCGGGGCGATCAATTCACCTTTGCCGTAAGCATATCCAAGCCGCCAACCGGAGATATTCCACGATTTTGAAAATGAATTTACGGTTAGTGTCCGGTCCCACATTCCTGGCAGCGAGGCGATAGGAGTATGCGGATTTTCGCCGGTCACGTAATGCTCGTAAACCTCGTCGGAAATGACGAGAAGGTCGAGTTCCTGCGCCACCGCCGCCACGGCGTCTAGTTCAGTTTGGGTCATGACCTTTCCGCTCGGATTAGCCGGCGTGCAGATGATGATCGCCTTCAATGGATAATCGCTGCGGTCCTTCAGCTCTCTGCACCGCGTGAGCAAATCTTCGCCTTCGAATTTTAATTCGGAATCGAGCGCGAACGTTGCGGTCTTTGCTCCAAATTCCTCAAGGATACGTTTGTGATATGGATAATACGGCTCGAAAACGAGTGCCGAACTGTCGCGGAGATAGCTTTGCGCAATGGCGATCAAAGCGCCCGTGCCGCCGGTGGTGACCATCAATTCGAACGGCCGCGCTTCCGGATCGACCGTGATGCCATTATATCGCGCTATTTTTTCGGCGACGACCCTACGAAGTCCGGCGTCGCCCTCGCTGCCGCCGTAATGATTCTGGCTGGCGGCGATCACCCGAGCAGATTCCGCCGCGAGCTGCGGATCGATCGGCAATTCGGATTGTCCCTGAACAAGATTGCCGCTCTTCGGAACTAGCCGCGTTATCGCCCGGATGTCGGGTTTTACTTTCTTCGCTTTCGCTTCACTCATAAGTCTCAAAATACCAAATATTGGTCGCCACCGCACGCTTCGGTCACCAGGCTAACGCAAGATGACATACTACGCTTGCCTGCAGCGTCCGCGAGCCTTACTCTCGCATATGTGGCCTCGCTCTCGCAGATATGAAAGCCCGCAGTTCGCCTGAAATCCCGCCGACCGTCCCGACCGATCTCATCGGTGGACATTTCCGCTCGTTTCGAAAAGACCCGACGGGCTTTTTAACGCGCCTTTCGAAACTGGGCGATGTTGCGGCGTTCCGCCTCGGGCGGCAGCCGGCGTTTTTTCTAAATGACCCGGACTTGATCCGCGAAGTATTTGTTTTACAGGCCGAGAAATTTATTAAAGGACGCGCTCTGCAGCGAGCGAAAAACCTTCTAGGTGAAGGCCTTCTCACCAGCGAAGGTGCGTTTCACCTGCGGCAGCGCCGGATGATTCAGCCGGCCTTCCATCGCTCCCGCATCGCCGAATATGCTCGGTCAATGGTAGAGTTCGCCGAAAAAACGTCAGGCAAATGGGTCGACGGGACGACCCTCGACGTTGACCGCGCGATGATGTACCTGACCCTTCAGATCGTCGGAAAAACGTTGTTCGGAGCTAGAGTGGAAGACGATGCCGATTCGGTTGGCAAAGCAATGACCAGCGTGACCGAGCTCTTCAATTTTCTTCTTCTTCCCTTCTCCGAATGGCTGCAAAAGCTGCCGCTCCCGCAGTCACGGCGCTTTCATCATGCCCGCAACACGCTGAACTCGGTCATCTACGGGATCATTGACGAACGTCGGCGTTCAGGCCAAAACAACGAGGACCTTCTTTCAATGCTCCTGCTGGCGCAGGACGAGGACGACGGTTCCGTAATGACCGACGAACAGGTCCGGGACGAGGCGCTGACGCTTTTCCTGGCCGGACATGAAACGACGGCGAATTTACTGACCTTTACATGGTATCTGCTATCGCAAAACCCGGAGGCGGAAACTAAACTTCACGCTGAGCTCGACCATGTGCTTGCTGGTCGCGAGCCGACGATGGACGACCTGCCACATTTGAAATTCACCGAGCGTGTCATTGCAGAATCGATGCGGCTTTTTCCCCCTGCATGGGCCGTTGGCCGCCTTGCAGCAGAGGAATTATCGCTCGGCGGATATACCGTTCCGAAAGGCGGTCTGGTCTTGATAAGCCCTTATGTAACGCATCGCGACGGCCGATTCTGGGATTGCCCGGACGATTTTATTCCCGAGCGTTGGGAGGCGATCACGGTCAAGGAAGTTTCGCAGAAAAATATCTACTTCCCGTTCGGCGGCGGAGTTCGTCGCTGTATCGGCGAATCATTCGCGTGGACCGAAGGCATCCTCGTGCTTGGCGCGATCGCGCGAAATTGGCAGCTCACGCTCGATCCGTCACAAAAGATCGCCCTGCAGCCGATGATTACATTGCGTCCGAAATACGGAATGAAAATGCGGCTTTCAAGACGTTAAGGTGCGATCTCGCCCGAAGGCTGATAACTACGTAATACTGGTCAAACGAATGGTACACGGTGGAATTCTTCGTGAGAGATCGTGCGCCCCATCGTTTGCCGAATGCACTTCCGCAAGATAAAATGCCGGCGGCCGACTTTCCGGTTATTTCCGCGAACCCACGTAAGGATTGTCCGCGATCCAAAATCTCCACGGCATCTCGATAAATTCTTCGGCATAATTTATTCCGACGCGCGGCCCGGTAGTTATATCTACGCGCTTTACTTTCCGGAATTCCTCGACCCAGATGCGGTGGCCCGTGATAAGTTCCGCGTTGAGGCTACGATCGATCGCGAGAGCTATGCAAAGCTTGCCCGGCCCGGACGTCAGATTTTTGTCTGCCATCAAACCGCGTCGTTCGCGCATGATCTCGATGCCTTCGACAGGCTGGATCGCGCGGATTAGCACGGCATGCGGCGAATTTTCCTCGCCTGTTACGAAGTTCAGTTGAAAATACATTCCGTAAACAAAAAAGACGTAAATGTGTCCGCCCGCCAAATATGTGACCTCGTTGCGCGGCGTTCGACGCCCGCCGAAACTGTGTGCCGCTTTATCGGCGGTTCCCATATACGCTTCCGTCTCGACGATCATTCCCGCGACCCGCTCACCACTATCCGTCGGGACGACCAGCAATTTTCCGAGCAGTTCGCGCGCGATCTCCAGCGTGTCGTCGCGGAGGTAGAAATTTTGAGTCAATTTACTGTTCACGTCTTTGCCTTGCGATTGGTATGCCTTTTGCGTCTTGTATAAATATAGGGCGAATTTGGATCCGTTTGCTATGAATGCATACGATCAAGTCGTCGACAGTTTTTTAAGCGGCTCAGCTAGCCGAAAGCACTAAAGGAGATACTAATATGTTCGTTAATGAAATAATGACGCAGAGCCCGGCGTGCTGCAACACCGATTCCAGCCTCAAAAGTGTCGCAAAGATGATGGCCGAAAACGACTGCGGATGTATCCCGGTCGTCGAGAAAGACGGAGGAAAACCGGTCGGTGTAATAACCGACCGCGATATTGTCATTCGATCAGTAGCCGAAGGCAAGAACCCGCTCGACCTCACAGCCGGCGACGTGATGACCGACACGGTAGTAACGGTGACGCCCAAAACAACGGTCGAGGAATGCTGTAGTGTTATGGAAACTAACCAGATCCGCCGCATTGCCGTCGTCGACGAATCAGGCGGCTGCTGCGGTATTGTCTCGCAAGCCGATATAGCCAACAACGCCGATCAGCGCAAAACTGCCGAAGTGGTTCAGGAAGTCTCTAAGGCGTCTGCTTAGCTCTATTTGACCGGGCGGCTTTCGCAAGTCGCCCGGCATCGATTCTTTAACGCTCCGATCAACGATCTCCACCTGCTAGTCTGGAAAAACCAATTGCGAATTTCCAACATCTAAGTCCCGAGTCCGATGCGCGCTCGTCGCGCAGACTAATCTGATAGAATTCATCTGCACATTCCTATCGATCATGAAGGTTTCTCTCTTTTTTCTCACTATCTTGTTTGCTGTCCAAGTCCCCGCACAGGCACCGGACGCAATACTTGCGACTGCCGCCGGCAAGAATTTCACCGCCGCCAGCCTTTCGGTCGAGGGCGAGAATCTGTACGCAAAACAAAAACAGTTGGCTGCCGATTTCCGTAGTCAACAGCTTGAGCAGATGACGGCGGAGATGCTGCTAGAGGACGAAGCAAAGACTCGTTCCGTCAAACCTGAAGCGCTTCTTGCGCCGGTCCATACAAAGGTTGCCGAGCCGACGGCGAAGGAAATTCAGTCGATATACGATCTGAACCGCGCAGATCTCGGCGGACGGACTCTCGAAGAAACCCGGCCGGAAATCATTCAATTCCTCAAACGCGCGGCTTCCCAGAAAGCGATCGACGATTACATCGGAGCGCTTCGCGAAAAATATAAAGTAACCACCGTCAAAGACGTTAACGCCGCCGGCTTGAAGCCCTTCGAGACGCTTGTGACGATCGGATCGGAATCGATCACGGTTCAGGAGTTTGAGACAAAGAACGCCGCTCAGCTTAACGATCGCGAATTCGATATCTATTTGAACCTGCGTGCCGATCTGGAAGCGTCGATGATGTCCGTACTAGTCGCAGAGGAAGCGAAAGCTCTCAGCATAGACGCGAGCAGCGTTTTGGCAACCGAGGTCACGGACAAAATGCGCGCATACACCGACGAGGAGCGAGTCGGGCTCGAAGATGCTTTGAAGAAAAAGCTCTTCGCCAAATACAACGCGAAGATCCTGCTGAAACAACCGCCCGATTATATCCAGAAGATATCAGTCGACGACGACCCCGCGACAGGTCCGCTGGATGCCCCGGTGACAGTCGTCATGTTCAGCGATTTCCAATGTTCGGCTTGTTCCGCTACGCACCCTATTCTCAAACGCACGATCGCCGAGTTTCCCGGAAAGGTTAGATTCGTCGTCCGCGACTATCCGCTCACCGAGCTGCACGATCACGCTTTTAGGGCGGCGCTTGCCGCGAACGCCGCACGCGCGCAGGGAAAATTCTTTGAATATATCGATATTCTTTACGCGAATCAGAATGCTCTCGACGATGCGTCGCTCAAGAAATATGCCGCCCGTCTCGGTTTAAATCTAAAACAGTTTGAGCTAGACTTGAACGGCGAAAAGCTCGCCGCGGAAGTTCGTAAAGACATGGCCGACGGGCTTTCCTACGGCGTTTCATGGACCCCGACCATCTATATAAATGGCGTAAAACTCCATCGTTCCGGAGCTGAAGATCTTCGCGGGGCTATCAATAAGGCACTTCAAAAGTAGCGCTTGGGCACGCAACTTCCGGCTTTTCCTCGACCCAATCTATGCGAATTTGTTTTTTGATACTGCTGGTCGTTGCCGCTGCTTCGTGCTCGGGTGCGTCCGGCAATAAAGGCGCAAACCCCGTGAATAACAACAGCGGCTCAAAAACTATCGCCGCGCCCCTGCCGGTATGGACTTATGAGGTTGTAAACACCTATCCGCACGATCCCAAGGCATTTACCGAAGGCCTCTTTTACCACGACGGCTTTCTCTATGAAAGCACCGGAGAAGAAGGTCAATCGACTCTTCGAAAGGTCGACCTACGAACCGGAAAGGTCGTGCAAAAATCTGATCTGCCGCCTGAGAGTTTCGGTGAAGGTATTTCGCTGATAAATGGCAAAATCTATCAGCTCACTTGGCGCGAGGGCGTCTGTCGCGTTTTCGACGCGAATGACTTCACCCTGATCCGAGAGCTGCCGTATCAGGGTGAAGGCTGGGGAATGACTACTGACGGCACAAATCTTTTCATGACCGATAAGACGCACGTCATTCGCGTAATGGACCCCGAGACGTTCAAGCCGGTTAGAATGATCGTCGTGAACCGCGAAGACGGCAAGCCGCTCTATCAGATCAACGAGCTCGAATACATCAAAGGCGAGATCTGGGCGAACATCTGGCACTCCGAAGATCCGCAAATACTAGGCAAGCCGAACTATATCGTTCGTATCGATCCTGCGAGCGGAAAGACTCTTGGCTGGATCGATCTGCAGGGCATATCCCCGGACGATGTGGCGCGCGATACCGAAAATACTCTAAACGGCATCGCTTACGACGCGGACCACGACCGTATTTTCGTCACAGGCAAAGATTGGAAAAAACTATTCGAGATCAAAGTGAAGCCGGCCGTGGCACAATAATGCTTTTCTCCGAAACAGACGAAAAATTTATGCGCCGCGCGATCGCTCTTGCGCAGCGAGGCGTTGATGATAACGTCGGTGGTCCGTTCGGCTGTGTCGTCGTCAAGAACGGCGAGATCGTGGGCGAAGGCTGCAACAGCGTCACGTCGTCGAACGATCCCACCGCACACGCCGAGATCGTTGCGATCCGTAATGCATGCGTCCGCCTAGGCACGTTCGAACTCGACGGCTGCAGCGTTTATACGTCATGCGAGCCTTGTCCCATGTGCCTTGGGGCGATCTGCTGGGCGCGTGCGTCTGCGCTTTTCATCGCCGGGCATCGCGAAGACGCCGCCGCTGCTGGTTTTGATGACGAGCACTTTTACAACGAACTGGAAAAACCAAACGACCAGCGTGAATTGAAAATGGTTACCATTCTCCGCGAAGAATCACAAAAGGTATTCGACAATTGGAAGGCGAAGCCGGACAAGACCGAGTATTAGCACTCACGCATTCTCTAGTTGATGTCGAATATCTATCTATACATTCTGCTCGCTATCGTCGCCGGTGCGATGATGCCGACGCAGGCCGCGACGAATAATAAAATGGCCGCCGTAGTGGACAGTCCTTTGCTGGCGGCTTTTATTTCATTCGTTATCGGCACGCTCGGACTTTTGATCTTTACGGTCGCGTCCGGAACGCCGATCGGCAATATCTCCGCCGCGAAAAATGCCCCGCCGATAGCATGGATCGGCGGATTTTTGGGGGCGTTTTTCGTCACTTCGACGGTTCTTCTAGTTCCGCGGCTTGGCGTCGCGATGACCTTTAGCTTAATAATCGCGGGGCAGATGATCGTCACACTCGTAATCGACCACTACGGCCTTTTAGGTGTCCCGATAAAAGAGATCAGCATCGCCCGCGGCGGCGGAATTTTATTAATAACCGCCGGCGTCATTTTAATACGCAAGTTCTAAACGTCCTTGAAGAACCACGTTCTCCGGAGACGTGGTTCGAACTTCTATGATCGAATTTATCCTCAACGACCGCGAAATTGCGACCGAGATCGCCCGCGGGACGACTGTTCTCGATTTCGTTCGCTACCGACAAAACCTCAAAGGCACAAAGATCGGCTGCCGCGAGGGCGATTGCGGAGCCTGCACGATCCTCGTCGGCGAGTTAATAAATGAAAAAGTCCGATACCGCACAATGACCTCATGCCTTATGCCGCTGGCGAACGCCGCCGGCAAGCATATTGTCTCGGTCGAAGGAATCAACCCCGACCATGGTTCGATGACACCAGTCCAGCAAGCGATGGTCGACAATTCGGGGACGCAATGCGGGTTCTGCACGGTCGGATTCGTGATGTCGCTGACGGGTTTCTGCCTAGACGCCACGCCTAAAACGCCCGACATGGCCGTCTCCGCGATTGATGGAAACATCTGCCGCTGCACCGGCTATAAATCCATCGAACGTGCGGCCCGCTGCATTAATGAGAAATTGGCCGCTGCATCACAAAAACCTGATAGCGGTGATGGCTTACGAAAAGCAATCGACAACCTGATCGTCCCCGAATATTTCACCGGCATTCGGACACGTTTGACGGAGCTCCGCGCCGCAGCGAATCGAGCTCAAACGCAGCTGGGTGAGCGTACAAGGCAGACCGCCCCTTTCGTCTCCGGCGGTACCGACGTTTACGTCCAACGCCCGGACGCGATGGCCGAGACTGCCGCCCAAAATCTATTTTACGATGAAAGCCTTCGCGGCATTCGTGAAGCAGGCGAGTATATCGAGATCGGTGCATCCGTCACCGTCACTGACCTGCTCGAATCGCCCGTAATACAGTCGATCTTCCCCGACTTGTACAAGCACCTAAAACTCGTCTCGTCGACGCCGATCCGCAACATGGCGACTCTCGCCGGCAACTTCGTCAACGCCTCGCCTATCGGCGACATGACAGTCTGGTTCCTCGCGCTGAACGCTGAGATCGATCTTTGCAGAAGCCCGCACGATAGTAAGGGCGAAACACGCAAGCTGCCACTGAAGGATCTCTACCTCGGATACAAGCAGCTCGCGAAGTCGTCCGACGAATACATCTCGTCGATCCGTTTCCGCAAGCCAGCGAGTGACTTCCGCTTCAACTTCGAAAAGGTCTGCAAACGCACATACCTCGACATCGCGACGGTCAATACCGCGATCTCGCTCACCGTCGAAGCACTTCCTGGTCCCGGATGGCTCCCGCCCGTCTTATCGGAACCCGGAACGGCCGCGGCCGCGTCATCGGCTAACAAATTAGACTACACGATCACCGCCGCCGACATTGCCGCAGGCGGAGTCGCACCCATTCCGTTCTATCTAAAAGAAACATCAGCGTTCCTCGTCGGCCAACCCGTAAACGCTCAAACCATTGCCGACGCCAACACAATAATGCAGGCGGAGATCTCGCCGATCTCGGATGTTCGGGGCGGCGAAGCCTACAAACGCCTGCTGCTGCGGCAGCTTTTCACGGCTCATTTTGTTGAATTGTTCGGTTCCGAGTCTTCAGAATGAAAAACCTCGATTCAAAATCCCACGTCCGCGGTGAGTCTGTTTATCTCGACGACATTCCTGAGGTTCGCGGGACGCTTTACGCATGCGTTTATGATTCGCCCGTTGCTCACGGGAAACTTAAAGGCGTTGACACCACCAAAGCTGAAAAGTCAGAAGGTGTTTTCAAGGTCATTACGGCAAAAGACCTGATCGGCGAAAATCAGATCGGCGGAGTAATTCCCGATGAGCCGCTCCTTGCCGATGACGGAGTCCATTTTCAGGGCATGCCGATCGCGATCGTCGTAGCGGAATCCGAGGATCTCGCACGCAAGGCAGCGAGGAAAATAACCGCCGAGATCGAAGAACTCCCGCCTGTCACCGAGGCCCGTGTTGCGGCCGCCAACGGTGACCTAATCGTCCCCGTAAAAAGGTTTAAGATGGGCGATACCGCAAATGCCTTCAACGACTGCACGCATGTACTCGAAGGCCGTGTCGACATCAACGGACAGGAACATCTGTACATCGAAACGCAGGGAGCATACGCCGTTCCAACCGAAAACGGCGGGGTAAAGGTGTATTCATCGACGCAAGGCCCGACGGCCGTGCAGCGCGCGGTCGCAAAAGTGACGGCGCTGCCGATGCATCAGATCGAGGTCGATGTTCAGCGGCTCGGCGGCGGATTCGGCGGTAAGGAAGACCAGGCCAACGCGTGGGCTGCAGTGTGCGCCGTGGCATGCCAATTAACAAAACGTCCCGTCAAATACGCTCTTCACCGGATGGAAGATATGCGGATGACCGGCAAGCGGCATCCGTACTCGGCCGATTACAAGATCGGTTTCGACACCAACCTAAAGATCATTGCTTACGAAACTACCTTCTTTCAAAATGCCGGCGCGTCTTGCGACCTGTCCGCGGCAGTGCTCGAACGCACTCTGTTTCACTGCACGAATTCCTACTTTGTTCCAAACGTGACCGCCGCCGCATATTGTTGCCGAACAAATTTACCGCCCAACACAGCGTTTCGCGGATTCGGCGGGCCGCAGGGAATGTTCGTCATCGAGTCGGCGATCGCAGACGCCGCAGAAAAGGTCGGCGTGAAAGCTTCGGACATCCAGCAAAATAATCTAATAAAAGACGGCGAAGAATTCCCTTACGGGCAAAAAGCCGAAAGCGATGCGGGTACCACATGGACGCAGGGCGATACGAAATACGACTTCGCACAATTGCAGAATGAGGCGGACGAGTTCAACACCAATTCTAAGTATTTTAAAAAAGGCGTCGCGACGATGCCGGTCTGTTTCGGAATTTCGTTCACCAAGACACCGATGAATCAGGCGCGTTCGCTGGTGCACGTTTACACCGACGGGAGCGTTGCCGTTTCGACCGGTGCGGTTGAGATGGGACAGGGCGTCAATACAAAGATCGCCCAGGTTGCTGCCGAAGTTTTCTCGCTGCCGCCTGAACGCGTAAAGGTTCACACGACCAACACGCTCCGCATCGCGAATACGTCGCCGACCGCCGCCTCCGCCGCCGCCGATCTCAACGGCAAGGCGACACAGTTAGCGTGCGAAGCGATCCGCGAAAGGCTTTATGCGATCGCAAAAGATCTTGTCGAGGCAGAATCGATCGAGGACATAACATTCAACAATGGATTCGTCTATCGGAAAGGTGAGGCGACGGATTTTGATTGGATCCGACTTGTGAATGAAGCTCACATGGAACGCGTGAGCCTTAGCGAACATGCTCATTACGCCACGCCGGGCATCAATTTCGATTGGGGTGTCGCCAAGGGGCATCCGTTCTCATATCACGTTTACGGGATGGCAATTGTCGGCGTAACCGTTGATTGTCTTCGCGGACGTTACGAAGTCGACTATGTTAAATGCTGTCACGATTTCGGTTCCTCGATGAACACCTCGGTCGACTACGGACAGATCGAGGGCGGTATCGTTCAGGGCCTCGGCTGGATGACGATGGAAGAGATCGTTTACGATGAACACGGCAAACTTCGCTCGAACGCACTCTCAACCTACAAAGTGCCGGACATTTACTCGGTGCCGAAAGATATCTCGATCCTGCCGCTCGAAACGACGCGAAAAAACCTCGCCATCTTCAACTCGAAAGCCGTCGGAGAACCGCCGTTGATGTACGGTATCGGCGCATATTTTGCGATCAGAAACGCGGTTAAGGCATTCACGGACTGCTCACCAAAATTTGACGCTCCATTCACCCCCGAGAAAGTGTTGATGAATCTATATTCTGAGAACTTTGACGGCCGAGGCGCTGAGAAATCGAGAACGGAGACCTGAAAATGGATAAAAGGTTCGATAACTAATCCGCAATCTTCAATTTACAACTATCAGATTCTCTTCGCGCCTCCCTGTCTCTGCGGTGCAAATCCTATTTCTGAGATAGAATTCTTTCGTGCGAAAAGAACTCGAACTCTGGCGATTCATCGCCGAACGATTAGAACAAAAGCAAAATGTGATGCTCCTGGTCGTTGCCGAAAGTTCGGGCAGCAGTCCGGGTCGTCAGGGCTATAAAATGGCCATCTCATCCGGCGGTGAGTTGATCGGCAGTATCGGCGGCGGTGTGATGGAAGTAAACCTCGTCGAGCAAAGTCGCGCGATCCTTAGCAGAATCGAGCGCGCGACACTTACCGCGGAACTAATAGATCAGGTCCATCGAACGAACGTCTCTGATTCTTCGGGAATGATCTGTTCGGGCAAGCAGACCGTGATCTGCATGTTATTGCGAACGTCGGACGCAAAAGCAACTCGTTCCACGATCGATGCGTTAAAGAAAAATCGACGCGATAAGCTAAATCTGTCGGCAAAGTCATTCACCGTTGCCCGTTCGAACGACAATGAACCGCAAGACGGTTTTAAATTCGAAAAGGTCTCTGAAACAGAATTCGTCTATACCGAACGTCTCGGGGTCAAAAACGATCTTTGCATCATCGGCGGCGGTCATTGTGCTCTCGCACTGTCAGACCTGATGTCGAAGATGGATTTCTTTGTTTCCCTTTTTGACGACCGTCCCAAGTTGAACACGATCGAGAAAAACAAATTCGCCGATCGCATCGAGATCATCGACAGCTACGAAACCATCGCACGCCACATTCGCTCCGGGGCTAATACCTATGTCGTGGTTATGACACTTGGTTACAAATCCGACGCAGCGGTGATCCGCGGCTTGATCGAAAATGAGTTCAAGTATTTCGGTGTCCTTGGCTCGAAGGCCAAAATGGCGATGCTGTTTCGAGAATTGAAGGACGAAGGCTTCCCCGCCGAGAAACTCGACCGAATTCACACGCCGATCGGACTGCACATCAATAGCCGCACCCCCGAAGAGATCGCTGTCAGCATCGCCGCCGAGATCATTTTGGTCAAGAACGCGTACGACAACCGTTCAAGCTGACGCGTGGTCACACTCTGCGGTAATATACTTATATATGTTCTTGGGAGGTGTTTTTACATGATGAAAATATTTCGTAATGTCGGGATCTTATTTTGCTTGATGTCTGTCGTCTTTGCGGCTACCGCGTCTGCGCAGAAACGCGATGCGAAAGAAATAAGCCAGGCTGCAAAGACCGCACAAAAAGCGACCAAGGCGCTCGACGAGATCATGTCGATCCGCGACAAATCTATACCGGCCGATCTCTTGCAGCGCGCTAAAGCTGTCGCCGTATTTCCGAACGTCCTCAAAGGTGCGTTTATCCTTGGCGGCCAAGCAGGCAAGGGTCTGATCAGCCGCCGTGTGCAGGGCGGTTGGGGCGCACCGGCTTTCTTTAAGCTCGGCGGCGCGAGCATCGGCTTTCAGATCGGCGGCTCGTCGACTGATGTTGTTATGCTTTTTATGACAGACGATAGTTTGAAGAATCTTCTCGAAGATAAATTCGAGATCGGCGGCGAAGCTTCGGCGGCGGCCGGGCCGATCGGCAGAACCGCTAAGGCCGCGACGGATGCTCAGCTACAGGCACAAATACTTTCCTATTCGCGAAGTAAAGGACTCTTCGCCGGCATTTCCTTATCCGGCGCTGTGATCAGCCCTGACGACGATGCCAATCGGGCGTTGTACGGCCATACCTCGAAGGATCTCCTGACAGGCGTGAGCCCGATCGCCATAGCCGACATTCCGCCTGCTACCAAGCCCTTTCAGCAAGCGGTGACGCGATACGCGAGATAGACCACGTTTGCACAAAGAAAAAAG
>JBBSGG010000027.1:0-42974 GCA_038254305.1 Pyrinomonadales bacterium | reverse complement strand
GGTGCCACGAACCCGGCAGGTCGGTGAACCGCACCGATACAAACCTCACTTCCTGGTCGGATGCGAAGTGAAGCACATTTTTTACGTTCATAAATCTCCTCTCAAATAATCATCAAAAATAATGGCATTTGTGCGGCAAATGCAATGGGACTTTGCAATCAACGTGCCTGGCGTGAAAGGGTCATTTTTGCCTACGTTTTACCAGATTAGCAAAATGCACCAATTACAATAATGTTATCTCGTCAGGATAAAGCTACGAATTTGTAAGGCCAAGAAACAAAAACAACGCGACTTCCGGGATCCGCCTCTAAAGCTGCCGGCAATCGAAAAGAGGACGCCTTCTAGACATCCTCGTTTTCAAAACAATTTAGAATAATTTATTGCTTGATCACTTCAGACTTAGAAGCAGATGCAAGTCCCACCGTCCGGCCCTTTGCATTCATGAGATTCACTTGCTTCAGTCCACGGCTAGCGGCAAGCGCCTGAGTCTTGGTGAGGACGATATTCTGTTCATCGGGTGTCATGCTTTCCCAATTAGGCTGCACGATAGCGTAAAGAGTTTCACTGCTGGCACGTGCGAGCTTTAGATCGGCTTTTAGATCGGAGATATCGACATCCACCGCAACATCTCCGGCAGATTGAGTTGCAGCATAGTTATCGGCCCAAAAATATATGCCAACGCTGATCACGATAAATACAAGAGTGGCGGCAAGGAGCCATTTATTTACACCGAAGAATGTTCCGTCGCTTGATTGCGCCTGAACGCTTTGCTTCGACGGCGATGTTTGCTTTTCGGGCCTATTGGCAACGGCAGGCTCGGGTTCAACCTTTAATTCGGTTTCGACCTCCGGCTCGTATTCCTGGCTTATCACTTTTACTACGCCGAGAGTTTTGCTGGCCGCTGTGGAAATGAGAGTGTCGTAATTATATGCGTATTTTTCCTCAACCAGGACCGCGCCGATCTTGGCTTTTTCAGCCATCAGCATGTCCACGCATCGGTTCCCGATGCGAACGTTGCATTCTATCGCCGCCGCGGTCACCTCGGGGACAAAGCAGAGTTCCGCGCATCGTTCCTTGAAAAGGCGCGTGCGATCGAAAAAATCGCTCGATATCAGGGCGTCGAATTCGAATGCGATCTCAGCTTCGGCGACGAAGGCGTTGAAGGTTTCGACGGCACCCGAAACGCTCGAGGCATCGGAAACGTTGTCATAAAGCGCGAGGCTGGACCAGTTATTATAGAGATCTTTAATGTGGCCCGCTGTTTCCGCAGGGCTGAAAATCGACCTTCGCTTTTCGATCTCGGTATCACGAGTAAAGAGCTTCGTCATCACAAAATCGAACTTCGCGCGGACTGGTTCCGAAAATGGAGAAACTCGATAGAATCTCGCGAGTGCTAGCAATGCCTGCGAGCTGAGAACCGGACGCGAATTTTCACAAAAGCGCCGAATGTTTCCTACGGAGATCGCTTCGTCTCGAACTGCAAGGGCGGTGCACCACGCTTCCGTCTCGAGCAGCAGGCCGCCTTCTGCTTCGAGATGTTCGGGCGAGAGCGGTGCTTCCTGCAATCGCAGAAAATTGTGCAGGGCTCTCTTCACTGTAAGGTCGTCGTATATCTTCGGCACGATCTTCATGTGTTCGCGTTCGATCGCCGAGATCATGTGCTCAACCATCTGCAGGCCCGAAACCTCATCGACCGCTCTTTTTCGATAGAACTCCGCGTCGTCGGTACTCGAATCTTTGTCGCCGAGATTTCCAAATGTCGTTTTGAAATCGACGCCGGGGGCCTCGGAGAGCTGGTTTTCGGCGGCTGAAGCAAAAGCGGGGGCCGCAACGGGTGCTCCGGCCGCGAGCGCTGCCGCAGTCGGTTCAGTTTTTATTTCAATGACCGTGTCCTCAAGCAGGTTTTCCTGCTTAAGTTCTTCGATCAGATCTTCGAAAACATTCATGTTGGTGATGCTGGGAGAGGTTGGCCGCTAGTTGCCGAGGGGAACGGTGGTCACGGGAAGGATCTGAACGATCACACCACTTTGGCTCAATTCGTATTTGTAGACTTCAGTAGTGTTGCCGCGCGTAGCGGTGATCGTAAATTGATCTTTAAGCTCAAGGTCGGTTGGGATAAGCGGAGTCATTTCAAACGTGTACTGGCCGCGGACCACGCGGTCGCCGGCCGTGGTGCCCAGACCGTTATTCATTAGTGACTGGATTTCTGTAAGGCGGCCGAATCTTCCCTTTTGCGAGTAGAAACTCGCCTCCGCAGAATTGATCGTACGCATCGTGGAAACGGTCGTGCTATTCTCGGCCGCCGCGCGGGCCTTTTGCAGAGCCGGCACAGCGATCGCCGCTATTATTCCCACAACAACGACGACTATAAGAAGTTCGACCAGCGAAAAGCCTTTTTGATTTTCTTTCTTGTTCACAGTGTTAGTCCCCGTTCTTATCGGTCAGAGTGACAGATTTTGACACCATTTTTTGCCATTCTTGTTGATAAGCCTTTATCCAAGCCGCTGTAACTGTCGTTATCATTAAGGTTGGGGCTCCACCTTTCGAAAGTAGGGCGGCGTTCGCGGAGACTTATTGCAACGCGTGTGCCACATATGTCAGGCCTAGGACGACCGACGTTTCGACCAATGAAAACGGGCACTGTTTCTTTTTTGACGGAATTTTATTATGCTTAAGGTTTTTGCGGTGCACGGGATCGGCCTTAATAATTATAAGGAGCGGCAATAATTTGAGTTCAGTCATAGAGCAGACGATCGAAACATATGGCATTGCCAACTGGGGTGCCGATTATTTCGGGGTTAATAAGAAAGGCCATCTGGTGGTTTTCGCTCCGGAAAACGACAATCTTTCGGCGGATGTTAAAGAGATAATCGACGACCTTAGCAAGCGCGGTATCAATACGCCGGTGCTGCTCCGCTTCCCTCAACTTCTGTTCGGGCAGATCCGCAAACTGCAAAGCGCCTTCAAGAAAGCTATCAAGGAATTCGATTACGACGGCGACCATCTTTGCGTCTATCCGATGAAGGTCAATCAGAACCGCTCGGTGATCGAAGAATATCTTCGTGAAGGCTCGCGATATAATTTCGGCCTTGAGGCCGGTTCGAAAGCCGAGTTATACGCTGCGCTGGCACTTGAACAGTCGAAAGACAGCCTGCTCGTGCTTAACGGCTTTAAGGACCGCGACTTCGTCAAGCTGGCGTTTGCCGGCGCTGGTGCCGGCAAGAATGTTGTTATCGTTATCGAAAAGCTCAGCGAGCTCGGGCACACCTTGAGTCTTGTCGAGGAATTCACGGCGGAAAATCCGGACGTTGCTTTGCCGATGGTCGGCGTCCGCGTAAAGCTTTATTCAAAGGGTTCCGGCAAATGGGAAAAGTCGGGCGGTGAGGCGGCAAAGTTCGGCCTGACAACAACCGAGATACTCGACGTGATCCGGCAGCTACAGGAAGCCGGCCGGCTCGACATGCTCAAACTGCTCCATTTTCATATCGGTTCGCAGCTTACCGACATCAAGCGGATCAAGAACGCGATGAAAGAAGCGGCGCGGACGTACGCGAAGATCAGCCAAATGGGAATTCCGATTAAATATCTCGACGTCGGCGGCGGCATGGCGGTCGACTACGACGGTTCGCGCACTTCGTTCGAATCGTCGGCGAATTACAACGCCCAGGAGTTTGCCAACGACGTCATCTACATGATCAAGACGGTATGTGATGACGAAAACGTTCAACATCCGACGATCATCCAGGAATCCGGCCGCTATCTTTCGGCATATCACGCCATCCTCGTCACGAATGTTCAGGATGAGATCGAAACCGTCGTCGAAGACATAACGCCGATGACGATCGATAAGGAAGATCCGCAGATCGTCCGCGAGCTGCATGACCTTCGCGAGACGATCAACGGCAAGAATTACCGTGAGTATTATCACGACGCCTTAGAAAACCGTGACGAGCTTTTCACGATGTTCAATCTGGGGCTGATCTCGCTCGAAGACAAAGGAAAGGGCGAAGTTCTCTTCTGGGACGTTTGCGAAAAAGCGGACCAGTTTGCCCAGCTTAAGAAATATGTTGCTGAGGAATTCGACGAGCTTCGACGTCTGCTTTGCGCCAAATATCTTGCCAATTTCTCGGTTTTCCGTTCGATGCCGGACAATTGGGCGTTGGAGCAGTTGTTCCCGATTATCCCAATTCATAAACTCAACAAAAAGCCCACCGAATATGCTACGCTATGCGATATAACCTGCGATTCCGACGGTATTGTCGACAAATTCGTGGATCTGCACGACGTAAAGTCCGTGCTCGAGCTGCATAAGTTAGTCCGCGATGAGCCGTATTATCTAGCGATGATGCTGGTCGGCGCCTACCAGGAGGTGATGGGGAACAACCATAATCTTTTCGGCGTTCCCCACGAGGCCCACATTTTCATCGGCGAGGACGGTCATATCATAAAACAGGTTATTTATGGGGCAACATTAAGCGATGCCCTTTTGACCGTTCGGTTCGAGGCTTCGCAGCTTCACGATCAGTTCCGGCGTGCAATCATGAAAAGGATCAAGGAAGGGCGTTTGTCGACGAAGGAAGGCACTCAGCTTATCGAATTTTACGAAAATCAGGCCGACAGTTACACATATCTGACGCCGAACGGTTCGGCGGTCTAAGCCGCGTGAACCAGCAGTAAGTTATAGGCAAATATCACATCTGGAGAAAATAATGGTCGCTAAACAGAAATCAAAGGCTTCGAAATTCTTGACGGTCCCGACAAGACCGGTTCCGATCGACAGGGACCGCTCCGTCGCAGGGCTGTTGGAGAAAATGGAGGGAGCCGGTTTCGGCGCAAAGCAACTAGCGGAAGCACATCGCATCTGGCTGGACATGCTCGATGACAATTCAACGATCTATCTTTGCGGATCGGGAAATCTTATCCCGTCTGGAATGCGCCGCCTGCTGGCGTATGTCATAAAGAACCGTTTCGTTGACGTGATAGTAATGTCGGGTAGCGTGCTCTTTCATGACATTCACGAAACACTGGGCCGCAACCATTACCAGGCTCATCCGAGCATGCTTGACGAAGAGCTGGAAAGCTCGGACGTAATGAGGATCGGTGACATTCTCGCCAATCGCGAGGAATATCAAGAGGCGGATGAATGGATCGGCAGCGTCATTAATCAGCTCGATCACAGCCGTTCGTACTCGATGCGTGAGTTTCTTCATCTCATGGGGCGCGAACTCGCAGAGATCGCTCACGAAGACGGCATTATGACCGCGTCATTCAAATCTCGTATTCCCGTTTTTTGCCCCGATATGCTTAACTCCGAGCTTTCGGTCGGCATCGCCCGTGCGAGGTTTGAAAAGAAAGCCCTTTTTACGTTCGACACCACGCTCGACACCATGGAAATGATGCAGATCGCGCAGAAGACGCGCAATTCCGGCATCATCACACTCGGAAGCACCTGCAGCCAGAGTATGGTAAATATGGCCGAGATCTCATCGTATATCACGCGCACCTCCGCTCGCGGACACAAATACGCTATCTCGATGACGACCGATTCGGTGCCGCTCGAGACCCGCACACCGTCGTTCGGCGGCAACCATACCGGGATGTTCGGCAAGCTTTCACGAGGAGCAACGACAGCCTACGTTCCGGCTGATCCTTCGATCGCTCTTCCGATGGTCATAACAGCGCTTTCGCAGACCGCCGCGAAATTCATGAAAGGCCGCAAACGTCCGAGCTTCAGCTTTGCAGGAAAGGACCTGACGGTCGATGTTCCCTAAATAGTTCAAATTCCAGATTCCGGATTACGTGTTTCTCAATTCGGAATCTGGAATTTTCGGCTGTATTTATGTCTGAGAGCTCGAATCTTCCTGTAAATTTCGGCGGGATCGACGAACCCGAGTTCAGCAAATTCGATTCGTCCAGGATACTGGTTTGGCCGGTTTCATATGAAGGCACAGTTTCGTACGGTACCGGAACCGGTGCCGGCGCGATGGCCATCATCGAAGCTTCGCGAAACATGGAACTTTACGAGGAAGAGACGGATTCTGAGGTTTATAGGCTCGGCATCCACACGCTTCACGAGTTCAAGCCGCGGGCAACACCCGAGGCTATGATGAGCGATCTTTACAATGAAACCCGCGAGCTTCTTAAATCTGACAAGTTTCTATGTATGATCGGAGGCGAGCATTCGGTCTCGGCTCCTGTCATTCGCGCCCACGCCGAGAGATATCACGACCTCAGCGTATTGCAGATAGATGCGCACGCCGATCTGCGTGACACCTATGACGGCACGCCGCATTCGCATGCGTCGATAATGGCGCGTGTCGTGAAAGATCTGCGGATCCCGTCGGTACAGGTCGGCATTCGCTCGATCTCGGCGGACGAGGCGCGGCTGATAGCTTCGGGTATTCCGACGAAGATCTTTTGGGCGAAAGATATCGTCGGCCGTACGGACTGGATCGATTCCGCGGTCGACTCTTTGACCGACAACGTCTATCTCACCATCGATATCGACGGCCTCGATCCGAGCCTCGTGCCGACGACCGGTACGCCGGAACCGGGCGGCCTCGGGTGGTATGAAACCCTTACGCTTATTCGCAAGATCGCTGAACGCAAGCGCATCGTGGGCATGGACCTCGTCGAATACTCATACGCCGAAAATTACGATTCGCCGGCGTTTCTCTGCGCCAAACTAATATACAAATCGTTGGCTTATATCTTTCACGACGAATCGCCCAAGGTGATGGCTGCCTGATCATTTTTGAGAAAACGCGTGTATTTTTTTTCGAACCTCAAGCGGGTGAGTTTCGTATGAATTACCTTGTGCTAAAATTTTGTCGAGTTTCCAAGTTTAATGGGAGTGATTTTGATGTCCAATAAGAAGTACGTTTTGATCGCCGTCCTTGCAGTTGCTGCGGCTTTTTCCGGCTGCAAAACCGGTGTTTTCGGTAACACCGATATTCCCGCGCCGAATCAACCGGCGGCGCCCGCCGCGCCCCTCGTTGTTGACGGCGTTCGAACCTCATACGCTGATGTGGTCGAGAGAACGTCAGTTGCGGTCGTCCGCATCGAGGCCGATCACAAAAACAGCGGCTCGCGTCCTGACGCGCAAGAGCAGACACCCGACGATTTTTTCAAGAATTTCGGAATGCCCGGGCAACGGGCCAATCCGCAGCCGAGGCTCGAACGCGGGCTCGGCTCAGGGGTGGTCGTCACGGCCGACGGCACGATCCTTACCAATAATCACGTGGTCGAAGGCGCAGATAAGATCACCGTACAGATGAGCGACGACAAAACCTTTGAAGCGAAGGTCGTCGGTTCGGACAAACCGAGCGATCTCGCTGTTCTGAAGATCGAAGCAACAAATCTTCCGTTTCTCACACTTGGAAATTCCGACAGCGTCCGTGTAGGCGACATCGTGCTTGCCATCGGAAATCCGCTCGGCATCGGCCAGTCCGTCACGGCCGGCATCATCTCCGCGAAAGGCCGCAGAACCGGTCTCAGCGACGGTTCGAGCTTTGAAGATTTTCTTCAGACGGACGCCCCGATAAACCGAGGAAATTCCGGCGGAGCTCTCGTCAATCTCAACGCCGAACTGATCGGCATCAATTCGCAGATACTCTCCGGTGGCCCGAGCGGCGGTAATATCGGCATCGGTTTTTCGATCCCTTCGAATATGGCCAAATCCGTGATGGAACAGCTGCTGAAAGACGGCAAGGTCCATCGCGGTATGCTCGGCGTGAATATTCAGAATATTACGGACGACACGGCTAAAGCTCTCGATCTGAGCGACCGCTCCGGCGTCCTCGTGAGCAATGTCAAAGCCGGCAGTGCCGCCGAAAAGGCAGGATTGAAACGCGGCGACATAATCATCGCGGTCAATGGCGAAAAGATCGAAGACAGCAATGTCCTTCGAAACAAGGTCGCGGGAAGCCTACCCGGAACCGAGATCAAGCTAACTATCCTTCGGGGCGGCAGTCAGCAGGAAATCACGGCGACGCTCGAAGAATTTAATTTTGACTCGGCGACTACAAAGGAAGGTCCGGCAGATCCGGCGCCAGGTACCGACAAACGCGGCGAGAACGGCAAGCTCGGACTCACGCTTCAACCAGTGACTCCGCAGATCGAAAAACAGCTCGAACTAGATCCGGGAACGGAGGGCCTGGTAGTAACGGAGGTAGACCCTTCGGGCGCTGCGGCCGAAGCCGGGATTTCCCGCGGCGATGTTATTCTCGAGGTCAACCGCAAACCGGTAAAGAGCGTCGAAGACGTGCAATCGTCCCTCGAAGGGACTGGTTCGAAACCCGTTCTCTTACTAATAACCCGACGCGGCCAAACCGTTTTCTTGACGGTTCGACCGTAAAATTCGCCGGATAACGCAAATGAAATAAGGCTGTTCAAGCTCAAACTTGAACAGCCTTTCTCATTAATGGTCGGGACGACAAGATTTGAACTTGCGACCTCTCGCACCCCAAGCGAACGCGCTACCAGACTGCGCTACGTCCCGAAATTCGAGTTTTAAGATTAGTTTTGCGAGACGGGAATGTCAACCTCAAGCTTCCGAAGGTACAAACGTTCAGCGTCCGTACCGGCTGCTGCGAAGCATCTCGCGGAGTTCGAGCAAGTGCGTGGCGAGGGTTTTCAGCGCTTCTTGCCGCTCCGGACTCAATGCCTCAGACTCGCGGTCATCGGGTTGCCGGCCCGGTCGATCGGTTAGTTCGAGCTCGTCGTCAAATAGCGACGGCGAATCGACGGGACGAAGATATTCAGACGCCGCTTTAATTTCCGGCTGGACGATCTTCAGTTTCGTATTTTCACGAAGCTCGACCTGCAACTTTTTCTTTGCGCCGGCGATCGTGAACATCTCATCGTAAAGAAGCTGCTTGATACGAAGCGCTATCTCGACGTCACGGCGGCGATAGCTTCTCTGCCCCGAGCGATTCTTTTGCGGGGCGAGCATCGAAAATTCCGTTTCCCAATAACGCAGCACATGCGCCTGAACGCCGACGAGCTCGCAAACCTCGCCGATCTTGAAATAAATTTTCTCGGGTATCACGACCGCTGCTTGTCCCATGGATTTGCGAGTGTGTTAAAGTTCTTTATCGGTATATCGCCGTTATTGTATGTATTTAATATGTTTGTGTCAACTACTTTCCGATGCGAAGTGAGTTCGAATTCATAAATGACATTAAGAAACAATACGGACTAAGTCGCGTTGGCGACGACTGCGCCGTGCTTCCGAAAGACGCCGTGACTGACATGGTCATCACGGCTGATATGCTCGTCGAGGACGTCGATTTCCGCCTGGACTGGACATCGCCCGAGGTCCTCGGCTCGAAAGTACTCGCCGTTTCCCTCTCCGATATCGCGGCGATGGGCGGAAAGCCGGTGTGGTCGATGCTTTCGATCGGTTTGCCGGTCAGGGTCTGGAATACCGATTTTTTAGACCGATTTTACGAAGGCTGGAACACAGTCGCGCAGCATCACGGCGTCGAGCTGGTCGGCGGCGATATTTCGCGCACGCCGGAACGGCTTATCTTCGATTCGATCGTCGGCGGCCAAACGGTCAAGGGAAAGGCGATACTGCGGTCTGGGGCAAAACCCGGCGACTCAATTTTTGTTACCGGCGAACTCGGCGGCGCAGCGGGCGGGCTTATGCTGCTCGAATCCGGAGTACGCTTTGCCGAAGCCAACGAGAAGCGTAAACGGCTCATCGAGCGCCAGATTCGGCCGGCACCACGGCTCGCGGTTTCCGCGTATCTAGCTGAGAATGACCTTGCGACCTCCATGATCGACATCAGCGATGGCCTGTCGTCGGACTTGTATCACCTGTGCGACGCAAGCGGTGTCGGGGCAGATATCATCGGGGATAGAATTCCCACTGACGCCGGTCTTACGAGTCTTTCGATCTCGCATGACCGGGTTATCGGGATGGCTATTTCGGGCGGCGAAGATTTTGAGCTCTTATTCACCTCACGGGCGAAGGAAATTTCGGTACCGGGATTACCTGCGGTTCATCGCATCGGCGAGGTCACCGCGAACATTGGTGTAGTGAAAGTTACAGCGAAAGACGGGCTCAGCATTTTGCCGCGGAGTGGTTACCGGCATTTCTAAAAAGCTAAATCCAAAGCTTTTTTCTCAAAATGCTTGACACACGTTTTTGACATGTGTAGGGCAAGAGCAACTTGAGAGCTTTCTGAGTCGGAGTGCATGACAGTTCGGGTATATAGCCAGTCGCTAAGCCTCTCACCGCCTAGCGGCAGCGTAACGACTAAACCAACCCTCGAGATATAGCCTTACCGCGAGGTTGCGCAACAAGATATAGTGCTTGCCAAGATCGGGCATTTTACATTACATTTAATCTATAAATAGGAGGAATGAAATTTGCTTACAGGACGAGTTTTACTTTTGAACTTTTCTTACGAGCCCCTCGGCACGGTCGGCGTGGCTCGAGCTGTCTGCCTGTGGTTTCGCGGCGCGATCTTCGTCGAGGAAAACGACGGCGACAATGTTCTTCATTCACCTTCGACGACCTTCCCGGTGCCGTCGGTGGTTCGCCTGCGTCATTACGTGCACGTGCGGCGAAACAACCGCGAAACGACGATGAAGCGTGCTCGAATCTACATCCGCGACCGTTACCGCTGCCAGTACTGCGCCGAACACAAGCATGCCAAGGACCTCACGCTTGATCACATCCTGCCGCGTGCCCAGGGCGGAGAAAGCACTCCGCAGAATCTGGTCACCGCCTGCGTAAAGTGTAACCAGCGTAAGGGAAACCGCACGCCCGAGCAGGCGAGAATGCCGCTGCTGACATCGCAAAAGCTGCTTCGCCTCGGCCTCGACCACGTGCTGCTTTGCCATTACGCCGAGTCGCGTCCGGAATGGAAGAAGTATCTTTTCATGGACGAAACGGAAGACGTGGAAGTAGAAATCGCGGCCTGACCGATTGCGAGTTGCGTTTTTCGCACTTTCCCTCATCTAGATCTAAAGCTCGACAATGGAGATAATGAATTCAACCCTGGATCAAGGGGCAACGATTTACTGCGCCCTTGCGCAATCCGAAATCCGGTTTTCGCACTCATCACGGCGGAGTAGTTTAAATGGATAAAATCCCGGCCTCATAAGCCGAAGACTGCAGGTTCGAATCCTGCCTCCGCAACCAATTATACGGCTATTCACTGTCGATCGACAACGCGTCAATTTGGCCGGGCAGCGTTGCCGACCAGATCGTGGACCACTTTAAACTGCAAAGGACAGAACCCAGTCCTGTCCCTGCAATCACAAATAATGCGAACTAGGCGTTTTCGCTTTTTACTTTTTGTCCGGCGTCCGATTTCCCGACGACCTCGTCCTTGTTGTAAAGCTTGGTGACGTTGTCCACGTTGTCCGGCTCGACGGCGTAGAGCAGATCGGCGATATCGTCGGCATGCTCTTCTTCGACGGCGAGGATCTCTTCCATCAGCCGGCGCGACGTCGGATCGGCCGTGCCGAAGAACGTGACCATCTCGCGGTACGACTGGATGGCGATGCGTTCGGCAACGAGGTCTTCCTTGAGCATATCCTCAAGCGACGTGCCCTCGACGTACTCGGCGTGGCTTCGCGAGGTCAGGATCGCCGGGTTCATTTCCGGCTTTCCGCCAAGCTGCTTGATCCGCTCGGCGATCATGTCCGCATGCCGCAGCTCTTCGTTAGAGTGCTCGAGAAATTCGGCGGCGGCGCCTTCTTTATGAATGCCGGACGCCATGAAGTAATGAAAACGGTAGCGAAGAACGCAGACGATCTCGGTCGCAAGGGCTTCATTCAGGGCGCGGATCGCCTCATCTTTATCGAGCGTGTAATCCCGCGTGACGGCGCCGTCCTGGATCTCGTTTCGCGCGTTTTCGCGGAGCGTTTTGACATCGGAAAAAGAGCTCATAGGGTTCGACCTTCCATTATTTACTGAATTTCATGACCGAAATTCGATTCTATGCAATCGAATAGGATAGAGCAAATAGTTATGAGTAAATATGCAGCGGAAAAAGAAATTATCGAGCTGGTCGAAAAATTCGAGTCTGCTACGATAGCTCGCGACGCCTGGCGACACGCCGAGCATTTGACCGTGGGGCTCTACTATTTGACCCATCACGATTTTGAAACCGCTACCGCGAAAATGCGTGACGGTATCTTCAAATTACTCACGGTCGGTTTCGCTGTCGATCTAGGCAATGAAATGCCCTATCACGAGACGCTAACAATCTTTTGGATGCGGACGTTGGAGGACTATTTGAAAAACGCGAACGGGTCGTCGCTGTGTGTTAAAGCGAATGAGGGCGTCGAAAAATATGACAAAGATTATCCGCTAAAATTTTACAGCCGCGAATTTTTGTTTTCGGACGAAGCACGCGCGCATTACCTTGAAGGAGATTTGTGACCTTGGGCCGCAACCTACAAGAAGTAAACCCATCGGAGCCGCTTTCTGAATTTCATCGGCGATTACGCTAAAATACTTCGATCAACACGTCGATTCGCTTATGCTTAGATTTCACAACACATTAAGCCGGCAGCTCGAAGAGTTTCGCCCGCTCGAAGACGGAAAGGTCCGGATGTATATATGCGGGCCGACGGTTTGGAATTTTGCGCACATCGGCAACTTTCGCACGTTCATTTTTGGCGACGTTCTTCGGCGCTATTTGAAGTTCAAGGGTTTCGAGGTCAAGCACGTTTTCAACCTGACCGACATCGACGACCGCATCATCAACGAGGCGGCAAAGCAGAACATAAGCATTGACGATTTCACCGCACCGTTTGTGCAGTATTTTTGGGAAGATTTTGACGCGCTCGGGAATGAGCGCCCCGAGGTGACGCCGCACGCGACGCACCACATCGGCGAGATGATCGACATCATCGCCAAACTGCTCGAAAACGGCCACGCGTACGAATCCGAGGGTTCGATCTATTACCGTATCACCGCCTTTCCCGAATACGGCAAGCTATCAAAAATCAGCTTTTCCGGCAACAAGGCCGGCGGCAGCGAACGAATTGATACCGACAAATACGACAAGGAAGACGCCCGCGATTTCGCTTTGTGGAAGCTGGTCGGGGAAGGCGAAGAACCAGGCTGGGACGCACCGTTCGGCCGCGGCCGTCCGGGCTGGCACATCGAGTGCTCGGCGATGTCGATGAAGTATCTCGGCGAAACATTCGACCTGCACGCCGGCGGAATGGACCTGCAATTTCCGCATCACGAAAACGAGATCGCACAGAGCGAAGGCGCGACCGGAAAGCTGTTCGCGAAATACTGGATACACAGCGAATTTCTCAAGATCGACGATGTCACGATGTCGAAATCGAAAGGAAATTTTTTTACGTTTCGCGATCTCCGCGATCAAGGCTACTCGCCGCTTGCGATCAGGTATTTGCTGCTCTCGGTTCCCTACTCAAAGCAACTAAATTTCACGTTCGAAGGTTTGCAGGGAGCGGAATCGACGGTGGAGCGATTGCGTAATTTCCGTTCGCTCCTCGGCGACGCGCGAACTGGCGAAGGCAGCGACTCCGCGGTCGCGGCAGCGATCACGACCTCGCTAAGCGAGTTCGAAGCAGCGATGGACGACGACTTTAACACAGCCGCTGCGCTCGCCGCGATTCATAATCTCGTCCGTGAGATAAACGTCGTGATGGCGGACGGAAGACTTCTTGCGGACGATCGTAACGCGGTACTCGCCGCCGTCGTTAAGTTCGACTCTGTACTCGGTATTTTTGGCGCATTTGATACGCGAGGCTTGGATAGCGAGATCGAAGCTCTCGTCGAGGAACGTCAGGAAGCTCGAAGGCAGCGAAATTTTGGCCGATCGGACGAAATTCGTGACTTGCTTGCGGAGCGCGGTATACTGCTCGAGGATACAAAGAACGGCGTTCGCTGGAAACGTAAATAGCCGGTCGGTTTATTTACTGGCGGAAACTAAGATCGCCTTTAGGCCGCCCGCATCGATGACCGCCGGGTCGGATATTTTGTAGCCTTTCTCGATCAGGAAATTCAGCGGCGGATGTCGCTCATCAAACTTCATATCCCGAAAAGCGACGAGAAATCTGTCGCCGCTAATTTCATTCGGTGCAATGGATCTCACGCCGTCGAAACCGCGCGGCAGAAAGTAAGCTTTGTCTTCACTCATTTCCGGAACGTCGTTGACCTTCACTATCCGTATATTTGGCTCGTCGCGGGTAGCAAACCAAAAATGGTACGCGGTAAGATCTTCGAAAACGTAGACCGTTTGCAGCTCGTCGGGTGAGATCGATCTTGCCTGCTGCTCCCAAGCGCACCAGATCTGTTCCTGCGGCGCACGAATCATTTTCAGAGTAAATGCGATAAGAAAAAAGAAAACCAGAGCGCCGATCAAGATCGCCTTTAAAACAGGTTTTGAAATCTCATCTATAAGGATTCCGATGACGATCGCCATCGGCGCAAAAACAATTATCAAATGGCGCGAACCCCATATCGAAACCGGCAGGACCCAGCTCAATACGAAAGCTGAGACGATCGGCAAGACCGCAAAGACCGATAACAGCAGTAGTGTGAGCTTCTCTTCTTTCTTTTTCCAATTGGCCAAATAATCCAGCTTCGCTACGGCAACCACTAAAATAATTGGAATCGAGACGATAAATATCGTGGACGGATCGAGATTCGATGCCTGAACATAAAATGGCTCGACGAGATCGAAAATAAGATCGAGGAAAGCCGCGGCTCCGGGCCGCTCGATCCACCCGATGTTTTGCGTCACGTTTGAGCCGTCGGCAACGGCGTGAGCAATCGCCCAAAACCAAGGCACATAGCACGCGGCAGCAACCACTCCCATTATCAAAACATTCCGGATCTTCATGCGCTGAAAGATAAGTATTGCAGCGATCTCGGATGCGACAACCAACCAACCGAAATAGTGCGTGTAGACGAGAAGAATGTTAACGAGAGTGAGGATCCAGACGTTCTTTCCGCGAAAAAAGAACCGTGCGAACAGCCATGTCGAAACCAGTGAAAGAAAAAACAAAAGCCCGTACATACGCGCTTCCTGCGCGTATTTGATCAGGGAACCGTTCGTGGCAAGGAAAACCAGAGCGGTGATCCGGGCCGGATAGCTAAGCTTTAGTTCCTTACACAGCAGCAAAAACGGTGCGAGTGCGGCGAGCGAAAAGAAAACCGAAAACGACCGCAGCCAAAAAAGGCTTTCGCCGCCCGTCGCGATCCAGCCCTTCAGCAAAACATAAAACAGCGGCGGATGTATCAGGTCCTGCGCGACAAACCAAAGCATCTCGCCGAACGAATGCTCAGCGGCGTGCACACCGAATATTTCGTCAAACCACAGACACGAATCTGTCAGCCCCTGAAACCTGAGCAGCACGTAGACAAAAGCTATCAAAGCCAATGCCGCTCGGTAATATTTATCGGATCTGTTCATCGATCGCGGCGGGAGGATCGGTCAGCGATCAAAGCGAAATGCCGTCGCAGAGATTGCCGTCGATGCTGGTGTAAAAAAGCGGCACTTCCTTGAAAGTGTCGGTCTCGCGGCAATAAGAAAGACAACTGCTGTAAGGTTTGGAATAGATATGAATACTGACGGCACGCTCGTCGAACTCCGGAAGGTTCAAAATTTGATGGACGGGTTCTTCCAATTCAACTTTCGCGGCAAGGCAATCGGACAGATCGAAGATGTCCGTTTCACGAAGCTTGCAATGCCCGCGAGATTCGTCGATCGACTCGATCGCAAAATTCTGTCCCCGCAGTTTTCCGACTGGAACGGTCATCCAACACAGTTGATCCGCGTGATTATGAACGCGCGACACCTGACCTTTGTCCCAGCAGATCGCCATCATCTCAAAGCGCTCGTCCTTGTAGATCAGGTTTCTCGTGTAACAGCGTTCGCTCCAAAAAAAGTACCGATCGATAGTCGCAACATCGACAGGATTTGAGCTCAGGAAATCGTAAACGCCCTGACACGAAAAATCCATTTCCGGAATTTCGCGAAGCCCCGAAACCAAATTTTGGACTCTTACTTTTTTCATCGCGGTTGTTCCTTAATTTGAGGATGCTCGGTTCAAAAATGTGACGAAGTCCGCCGCGTTCCGCGTGAGTCCCGGGAACGTCGCAACAGCCTTTCCGTCCCCGTCGACTATCGCGTAAAACGGCAAGGCGACGGTGCCGAACATCGTCTGTTCCATCTGCTGCTGTTTCTCGTACAGCTCACCTTCGCCGTCGGTGTAAAGCCGTGCAAGAACGAACCTGTTCATCGCGGCTGCAACTTCCGTTTTGGGGAAAATGTTCGCTTCCATCCAACGGCAGTTGGTACAAGTGTAGCCCGTAAAGTCGATGAAAACGCGTTTGTCTTCCGCCTTTGCTTTTGCCAGTGCGGCCGGATAATCGTTAACGATCCACGCAGGTTCGCTCGAAGCGCCACCGAACGAATTGTGAGCCGAAGCATCCAATTCCGGCGGAAGGAACGCTTCGAGCTCGCCAAGTTTCGCTCCGAACAAACCGGTGATCAAATAGAAACTGATCGCTAAACTTACGATCGCGGATGCAAGCCGAAACGCTCCGATCCGCTCAGGTTTTGAATCATGCGCAAGTTGAAATTTTCCTAGAAGATACAGCGACATGATCACGCCGATCGCTATCCATATCGCGAGGACGACGCTGCGTGTAAAGATTCCCCATTTCCAAACCAGATCGACGTTCGAGATAAACTTCATTGCGGCGGCAATTTCCAAAAAGCCCATCGCAACCTTGACTGAGTTCATCCATCCGCCGGCCCGCGGAAGCTGAGCGATCCACTGCGGCACGAGCGCAAGGATGAAAAACGGCAGTGCGAACACCGCCGAGAAAACGAGCATGCCGACGAGCGGCCGCCGCCATTCGCCCTGCGACGCCGATACGAGGATCGTCCCGACGAACGGCGACGTACACGTAAACGATGTCAGCGTAAATGTCAGGCCCATCAACAGCGCGCCGATCACGCCGCTTCCCTCGCCTTCCTGCGTGCGTGTGATCTGGTCCAGCCGCGTTAGCAGACGTGTCGGAACATTGATCTCGTACGCGCCGAACAGATTGAACGCGAAAACGAGGAATATGGCGGTGATAAGTAGATTGATCCAGGGATTTGCGGCGAAAAGATTTATGCCCGCCGCCCCGACAAATATCGCGAGCAGCATCCCGACAATGGTGAATGTCGCGATTATGCCAAACGAATAAACGGCGGCCAGGCGGATCGACTTTGTTCTGCTGCCGGACGAGTGATTCGTAAAGTACGACACCGTGATCGGTATCATCGGAAAAACGCACGGCGTAAGCAGTGACAAGGCTCCGAGGGTTGCCGCCAGCCAAATAAAGCCCCAGATGTCACTCCGCACCGGTTCGTTCGGGTTTACAGACGAGTTCGCGGCGATAGCGGCTCCAGAGACGGCAGGTGCCGAACTAATTCCGCTCTTCTTTACATCCTCGCTTCCGGCTTCTGATACTCGTACTGTTTTCGGCGGAAGGCAAAAAGTGTCGTTGCAAAGCTGAAACCGGACGTCAAAAGAAATGCCTCGCGGCGCAACATTGTCCAGTGCTTTTACCGGCACCGAAAACTCCGCGTTCTCTACAAAATACTTTGTTTCAAGCGGCTTACCATCAGAAGTGAAGTTCGGATCCGCGCCGCTCTTTGGCTGGGGTGAATTGATCTCGCCTGCGATCTGGAAATGAACGCCGTCGGAGACTTTTATCGTTGTCGCAATCGGTCCGCCGGCAGGCTGATCCAGTCCGTAAAGGTGCCATCCGGTTTCTATCTGTACCCTCAATTTGACGACGAAGACATCGCCCGCCGGCGTGTCCGCTCCGCCCGCACGCGGGATCGTTAGCGACCATTTCGCAGGATCTTGTGCCGAAACACTAACGACCAGAAATAGTGCGAAAACGATGATGTTGAAAATGCGGGTGTTCATCTGCCAGTCCAATCTTAACTTTATACGCTGATTTTCACCAACAGTTATGGGTTTCGCCACGGGCCCGATGCTTTGCCTTACCGCTAACGGTCGCTTATAATTAGGAGTTTGGAGAACGACTTCGATTTTTTGGCCGCGATGCGGCGGAGGATTTAATTTTGCCAAAGACAGAAACCCGCCAAGATGCCGATTCGGCGACCGCACCCGCCACGACGAATGGCTCAAAAGCCGCAGGGGGCAAGAACGGCAATGAAGACCAAGACGTTGTTGAACTGGCAAAAGCCGAATACCAAAAGCGCCGCAGTTCGCAGCTCGAATCGATAAAAAGAACAGACGCCGGCCTGCTTCGCAAAATGCTCTACCAGATGGTTCTCGGACGGCATTTCGAAGAAAAGTGCGCCGAAGTTTACCGGATGGGCAAGATCGGCGGATTTTGTCATTTATACATTGGCCAGGAAGCGATCGCGGTAGGTTCGATGATGGCGCTCGATTCCGATGACATGGTCATAACCGCATATCGCGATCATGTTCAGGCGATCATCAAGGGCATGACGCCCGAGGCAGTGATGGCCGAGCTTTACGGCAAAGAAGGCGGCGTCGTTAAAGGGAAAGGCGGTTCGATGCACATGTTCTCAAAGGAACACGAATTCTACGGCGGCCACGGCATCGTCGGCGGTCAGATCGGCGTCGGAACTGGAATGGCTTACGCGGCGAAGTACAAAGAAACGGGCCAGGTCACACTCTGCTTCTTCGGCGAGGCGGCCGTCAATCAAGGCATATTTCATGAATCGCTGAACATGGCCGCGCTGTGGAAACTTCCATGTATCTACATTTGCGAAAATAATCAATACGGAATGGGAACGTCGCAAGCGCGTGCGATGAGCGTAAGCAGTGTCGCTAAGAAGGGTGACGCATACGGGATCTCTAACGAATTCGTCGACGGAATGGATGTGATGGCTGTTCGCGACGCAACGCTTCGTGCGATCGAACGGGCACGCAAGGACTCAATGCCGACGCTGCTCGAAATACGAGCATACCGATTCATGGGTCATTCGATGTCCGATCCCGGAAACTACCGAACACGCGACGAGATCAAAAAATATCAGGAACGCGATCCGATAGTGCTGTTCAAGGACAGCCTGAAGGAATCGAAAGTGCTCGGCGACAAGGATTTCGAGGCCGTCGAACTGGAAGCGATCGCCGCAGTCGATAAAGCGGTCAAATTCGCCGACGAAAGCCCGTTTCCGCAAGAAGGCGAGTTGTTGACGGATGTTTATGCGTAATTTCGCCCGTGGCTTAGCGGGCGGGCGAACCGCTGAATCTCGAAGGCGAAAAAGATTTCGCATCTAAACGAGTTTCTCATTTATCCATATGGCAGTTTTAACAATTCGTGATGCTCTGAATCAGGCCTTGCGTGAAGAAATAATAAGAGACGAAAATGTTTTCGTCATGGGCGAAGAGGTTGCCGAATACGACGGAGCTTATAAAGTGACCCGCGGTTTGTGGAAGGAATTCGGTGACAAGCGCGTCGTTGATACTCCGATCACGGAACTTGGTTTCGCGGCGATCGGTGTCGGCGCGGCCATGGCTGGCCTTCGGCCGGTGATCGAGTTCATGACGTGGAACTTTTCTATTCTCGCGTCCGATCAGATAATTAACCACGCGGCGAAGATGCTCTACATGTCGGGCGGGCAGTTTAAGGTGCCGATCGTCTTTCGCGGCCCGAACGGTTCGGCATATCAGGTCTCCTCACAGCACTCGCAGGCGCTCGAAGCTTTTTACGCGAACTTCCCCGGCCTCAAGGTAGTTATGCCGTCGACCGCGGCGGACGCGAAGGGATTGCTGAAGTCCGCGATACGCGATGATAACCCGATCGTTTTTCTTGAGCAGGAACGCATGTACGGCCTCAAGGGCGAAGTTCCGGAGGGCGACGACTTCATCGTACCGCTCGGCGTCGCCGATGTGAAAAGAGAAGGCACGGACTGCACGATCGTCGCACGCTCAATGACCGTCCCGCTCGCTCTGCAGGCCGCCGAACAGATCCAACAGGATTTCGACGTGTCGGTCGAGGTCATCGATCCGCGAACGATTAAGCCGCTCGACATCGACACGATCATCAACTCGGTTAAGAAAACAAATCGCCTCGTGATCGCCGAAGAGTCGCACGCATTCGCAAGTGTCGGCGCCGAGATCACCTATCAGGTGATGGATGGAGCCTTCGACTATCTCGATGCCCCGATCAAACGACTTTCGACCGCAGAGGCTCCGATGCCGTACGCGAAGAATCTCGAAGAACTCGCTCTTCCGAGTGTCGCGAAAATCGTCGCGGCGGTTAAGGAAGTTTGTTATCTCTAAGCAGCAGCGCTGCCAGAATGAAGGACTGGATGTCAAACTCGAACTACTGACCCGCACGGTCGGGCTCTGCCCTTTTATATGGACAAGAAGGCGGCAAAATTAGCATATAAAGCATCCCGGCGGCCGATGGGTGTTTTCCAGATCGTGGATACCGTCAACGGCAAGATCTTCGTCGGCTCCTCGCTCGATCTGAACGCGATGTTCAACCGCATTCGCTTCCAGTTATTCGCCGGTGCTCATACGAATAAAGCTCTCGAGGCCGATTGGCGCCAGCATGGCGCGGCAAAATTCCGATTCGAGGTTTTGGAGGAACTTTTTCCGCGTGAGGACGCAAATTACGATTACGTGGCCGATCTTGAAACGCTCGAAGATCTGTGGCTTGAAAAGCTCGAGCCGTATGGCGAAAAGGGTTATAACGAACCGAAGAAGACCCGTGAAGAACGCCTGCGAATGATCGCCGCAAAGAATTCCGGTTCGCAAAACTGAGACGCGAGACGAATACTACTGATTTATGGCCGAAAAATTCTTAATGCCGAAACTGTCGCCTACGATGGAAGAGGGACAGATCTCACGCTGGGTGAAAAACGAAGGCGACACCTTCGAAGCAAATGAGACGCTCGCCGAAGTGGACACTGATAAAGCGACGATGGAAATGACTGCTCTTTCCGGCGGCACACTTTTGAAGATCCTGAAAACAGGCGGTGAAACGGCGGCTCTCGGCGAAGCGATCGCGATCATCGGCGACAAGGGCGAAGATATATCTGCGTTACTTGGAGAGTCGAGATCGAACGGAGGCAGCGCCGAAAAGCCGAAAGAATCCGCTGCGTCGGCTTCGAACGGCATTGTTTCGATGGAGCAGCCTGATCCGGCTCCCGCCGGTGCAACGCCCTCAGCACCGGATGAACCGGCATCTGAAACGGCCGAGAACCCCGTGGAGCCAACGGCTTCAACTGCATCGGCATCGCGGAAAAATGAATCGAACGGCCGCATGATCGTATCGCCTATCGCAAGCCGTATGGCCGTCGATAACGGCGTCGACCTACGTTCCATTTCGGGTTCCGGTCCGAACGGGCGGATCATCAAGCGCGATATCGAAGCCGCAATGCTGCAGTCCGAAAAGCCGGCCGTAAAGCCTTTCACACCGTCCGCCGTCGTTGGTGCGTCGCCTTTCCGCGACGAGAACACGTCGAAAATGCGGCAGGTGATTGCCGGCCGCCTCGCCGAATCGATCGGCCCGATCCCGACATTTTATCTCACGGTCGAGATCGAGATGGACAACGCGCTCGCTCTGCGAAAGCAGATCAACGCCGCACTTGACGAAGGCGTGAAGATCAGCGTCAACGACATCATCGTCAAGGTCGTCGCGATGTCGCTCATCAGGCATCCGTTCGTCAACGCGTCTTATCAGGACAAAACTATCCGATTTTACGAACGAGCCGATATCGGCGTCGCCGTCGCGATCGACGAGGGCTTGATCACGCCTGTCATACGCGGCGCTAATCTCAAAGGATTTGCCGAGATCGGAGCCGAAATACGCGATCTTGCCGAAAAGGCGAAAGCCAAAAAGCTTCAGCCGGAACAGTACACCGGAGCGACTTTCTCGATCAGCAATCTCGGGATGATGGGAATAAAAGAGTTCACGGCGATCATCAACCCGCCCGAAGCAGGAATTCTCGCCATCGGTGCCGCTACTGCGATGCCCGTCGTCCGCGACGGAGAGGTCGTCGTCCGCAACATCATGAGCGTGACGATGTCCTGCGACCATCGGGTGATCGATGGAGCGACCGGTGCGAAATTCCTGCAGACCTTCAAGCAGCTTCTCGAAAATCCGATGCTGATGCTTGTTTGAGATCGCCGGGCCACAACCTTTCGCGAGAAAGCTTTCCCTTGATGAACAATACCGGATCTAGATCTGGCCCGTACGCAGCCCTTCTCGGCGTACAGGCTTTTTTTGGTTCGCTGCCCGTCGTCGGCAAGATAGTTCTCGGAAGCATTCCGCCGATAGCTCTTGTCGGCTTTCGCGTCGGTATCACTGCGCTCGTGCTGTTTTTATTTCAGTTATACCGAAAGCGCATTTGGCTTCAGCATAGTTCCGATTATCTCCGCCTCGCAATATTCAGTCTCTTCGGCGTTGTTTTCAATCAGTTGCTTTTCGTCGGCGGATTATCGCTCACGAAAGCTTCGAATACGTCGCTCCTTGCGGTGACTATTCCGATCTTTGCTATCGCCGTGGGAGCCGCGGCTGGTACCGAACGCCTCCGCCCCGCGAAGATCGGCGGCATCATTCTCGCCGCGATCGGCATAATTATTTTGCTCGATCCACGCAACGCTTCGTTCTCGTCGCAAACAACTATCGGCGACATAATGATCGTTCTCAATTCCCTGTCGTATGGAATCTACGTCGCCACTTCGAAATCGGTCGTGACTCGGAACGGCGCGTTCCGGTCGATAATGTGGATATTTATTTTCGCGAGTCTCATCTGCGTGCCGCTGGGCGCCTTTTCGGTTTCTTCTATCGATATTCAGAGCGTTCCGATCTTCATCTGGTTTTTGATCGCCTACATCGCCGTGTTTGCGACAGCCACGCCTTATTTATTAAACGCCTGGGCTCTGGCTCGCGTGGACGCATCGGTGGTCGCGGTATTCGTTTACCTTCAACCGGTAATCGGATTTTTGCTTGCGGTAATATTTCTTGGCGAGGGCGTAGGCTTTACGTTTATCATCGCGGCAGCACTCGTGTTTGCGGGCGTTTTTCTGACAATGCGTATGCCCCGCCGCTCAAAAGATCTGCCGTGGACTAAATCGAAACCTGAGCGGTTAGAAGACGCATTATAGGGCGCCTATCCACAAACGATGCCGACGAGCATTACACAACGATCGGATTCGAAAAGCGGAGCCATAACGCTCGTCGTAGAAGGAGAGATGCTGCTCGAGGATGCTCTTCTGTTAGAAAAGATCGCCGCGGAAATGCACGTCGAGAGTGGGCACTCAGTTTCGATCGACTTGGCCGACCTCGATTTTCTAGACAGCGATTCGGCATCAGTGCTCAAGCGCCTCGAGCTTGCAAATGCTATACAGATAAAAGGTATGGAAATATTCCTGCAAACGGCTGTCGATGCCGCCGAACGTCAACGTTTCGATCCGCAGCACTGACATTTTCCCGTAAAAAATATAAATTCATCGAATGAAAGCAAAAGACATAGCTCGTCTGGTCGGAGCCGAACTGCGCGGTGATGGTGAAGTGGAGATCACCTCCGCTGCCGATATTGCGCGAGCAAAAGCGGGCGATCTGGCCTTCTACGACGAAGCCCGGGAATTGCCGCCTACAGCAGCCTCTTGCGTGGTTGTCTCGCAAAAATTCCCCGCCGAGTCTGCGACCTCGATAACGCTGCTTATCGCACACGATCCGAAGTTGGCGTTCGCTGTCGCCGCGGGCGCTGTTATGCCGGCGAAAGCAATGAGCGGCCGAAATCCTTCAGCTTTTATTTCCGAAAAAGCGGATGTCGAGGCACGATTTATCGGAGCGTTCGTTTGCATCGGCGAGAATTCCCGAGTAAGTAAAGATGCCGAAATACACGAGGGCGTTCGCATCGGCGCGAATGTCGAGATCGGACGCTCGACGATCATCTTTCCTAACTGTGTTATTTACGACGGCGTCGCGATCGGCGAAAACTGCGTGATTCACGCCGGAGCTGTTATCGGTGCCGACGGGTTCGGCTTCGTCCGCGACAGTGCGAACGGTTATGTGAAATTCCCGCAGATCGGCAAGGTCGTGATCGAGGACAATGTCGAGATCGGGGCGAACACGTGCATCGACCGTGGATCTCTCGGCGAAACTCGCGTCGGCGAGGGCACCAAGATCGATAACCTAGTGCAGATCGCCCACAATGTGGAGATCGGCAAGCGTGTGGTCATCGCCGCACAAACGGGAATCTCCGGCAGCACCGTCATCGAAGACGACTGCGTCATCGGGGGTCAGGTCGGAATGGGCGACCACGCCCACGTTCAAAGTGGAGCGATCATCGGCTCGCAGGCCGGAATTCTCCCCGGCAAGATCGTCCGCCCCGGCGTCTGGTGGGGCACGCCGATCCAACCACTTGATGAATACAAACGCCAGAACGCCTATGTCAAAGGGCTCGAACGGCTGAACAAAAAAGTTAAAGAGTTGCAAGCCGAGCTCGCGAAGATCAAAGATCGTTAATAGCGGGCGGAAAAGGAAGAGCAGGAATTTTGGCTTTAACGACGGTTTTGTCCTTTTTAGTATTATCGACAATTTTCACGTTGCGGGCCGGCGCCCAGAATACGAAATCCTTTGATCCGGTCGCCGCCGGAGCGACGATGACGCCGACCACTATTGCAACGCGAAAGCGACCGTGAAAATCCTTGTCGACGCAGCAGCCTCATGTTTAACGGGCAAACGGGTCTTTTCCGATCGCATACGTGCACGATTTGATCGCATTTTTGCCAGTTTTGATACGTGATTTTCGCGCTTGATCCAATTTCGCGTTTCTGATCGACTTGTTCGAAAACGCGAAAGGTCCGATCTGTGCGGAACATCGGGCGAGGATCTGATTTTTGTCCCGCCCCGCCGATCTACCGGCCGAGCAGGCCGAGGATCGCTTGTGCGGCTCGTTTCGAAGCTCCGCCACGACCCAGTTTTTCAGCGGCCGTCCGGAGTTCGCCGCGCATCTTTGCGTTCTCTTCCGGCGCTAAAATCCTGAGAATCTCATCGGCAAGCGTCTCTGGGGTGAATTCGTCCTGGATCAGTTCCTTTGCGATACGTTTCTCAGCGATCAGGTTTATCAGTCCGAAATGCGGGACCGAGATCAGCGGGCGCATCAGCTTGTAATTGAGCCTCGACGTCTTGTAGACGATCGCCATCGGCGTTCCCAATATTCCGGCTTCCAGCGTGGCCGTTCCGCTCGTCACCGCGGCCGCGTCAGAGGCATTCAACGCGTCGTAGGTTCGTCCTTCGATTATGATCAGATCCGAGGGCGCATTGCCTGTCGTTTTGAGACGATCGATCAACTGGGCAGCTTGCGATCTTGTCGCCGGTGAACCGAGAGCCGCGATAAATTGGATCTCGGGCTGATCTTTGGAGATCCTCGCCGCGGCGGCCAGCATTATCGGAAAGATCTTATCGATCTCTTTGCGGCGACTGCCGGGCAGTAGAGCGACAATCGGCCGCGATGGGTCCGATTCGAACTCCTCGAGGAATGCCGCTTTCGACGTTTCCGCATGTACCTCTTTCGCCAGCGGACTGCCGACGAATTCGACATGATCGAGCCCCTGTTCCGCATACCAGGCTTTTTCGAACGGAAGGATCGTTATCAGCAGATCGACATCGTTGCGGATCGTCCCGATGCGGTATTTTCGCCACGCCCAAAGCTGCGGCGAAATATAATACACGACCCGGCAGCCGATCCGCTTTAGCGATCTTGCGAGCTTGAGGTTGAACTCCGGAAAGTCTACCAGTATTACGACGTCCGGCCGCCTGCCTAGCGCGCTCCTCTTTAAGGCCCCGAATGCTTTCAAGAAAACAGGGAGTGCCTTCGCGATCTCCGGCAGGCCGACGATAGCTAAACTATCGGCTTGAACGATCGCCTCCACTCCTGCCTCACGCATACGCGGACCGGCGCATCCGAAGAATTCGGCCTGACTTGGCGTGATCTCATCGCGGAGAGCGGTGACAAGCTTTGCGCCGTGAAGATCGCCGGACGCTTCGCCCGCAACGATCATTATCTGCAAAGGGTCGGTCATTCAAGGGGTCGATAGGCGTTTCAAACCCTTATCTTAGCTGATATAACTGTTTTGTGAAATGACAACCCGCGGGTCGCCGCGCGGCATCATAGACTATGTTTTTCCGATAACGACAGCCGTTTTCATGTCAGTTGCTTGCAGAACCCAATTTTTCTCTTTAAAATGAAGCTTTTTGTATACAGCTGATCCTATTTGCTTTGCCGAGACCCGCAGGCACCATTTGCTTTTTTTATTTCCCTGGAGGAATTTGTGAATTTTCGCGTTCTTTTTCTTTTTGTCTTAACCGCGCTTGTCGCCCTGCCCGTTTGCGCCTCGGCCCAGGTCGATTCGATCATCGGCCAATTTACTTCGTCGACGGAAGAGTCATTCGCGGGCGGCGTCAGTGGTGACGGCAGGCTCGTCGTGTTCGAATCACGGGGCAATATCGCTACTGATAATCCGCGAAATTCGGATTTCAATACTGAGATCTTTGTCTTTGATTACGCACAAAGGCGGATATTTCAGATCACCGATACAAAAAGTGTCGTGATCGACCGGGCGGTTCTGCCGGTGTCGACGAACATCAAGGTCGAGATCGCGAATAAGCGGCCGGTTATCAGCCACGACGGACGATGGATCGCGTTCGCGTCAAATGCAACGACCTCGACGGTCGCCATGCCGGATGCGACGAATCCCGGAAGCTTTGACGGGAATTCATTTACGGATTCTGCAGGTGCAAATCGGCTTACGCTCGACGGCAATCTGGAGATGTGGTTATACGCCGTTCCCGCCGTCGCACCCGCCGACCTGCGAAGCGGTGAAGAGCTGCCGGTAACAAATCTGGCGGGCGGAGCTTTTACGCGTGTGACCAACTCGGTAGCCAGCCGCGTGCCGCAACCGGCCACCACAACCAACACGGCGAACGTTGCCGACGATAATCATGACGCGTCGATTAATGACGACGGCACTGTCATCGCCTTCGTTTCGACCCGCAATTTGGTCGCGGCGGTCGGTAATACCGACGTCAACGATGAGATATTCACATACGTTCGAGCATCGGCGACGCTCGCCCAGATCACGAGGACACTCCGCGGGCCGGTCGGCAATCCGATATATAACAAAAATCCTACGATCTCAGGAAGCGGCGGCCGAGTTGCTTTTTCAAGCAGCGGAGACAATCCGATTGTCGGTATGACGGGCGGTAACAATGCTGATCCGAACAGGAATGAAGAGATCTTCTACGCCGATCTTGTCGGCGGGAATGTCACGTCCGCGACCGTCAAGAAACAGGTGACCGTCACGACCCCGACGCCGGCCGGCAGTCCGGTGAATATTCTGGATCTCGGACGCCGGATGAGCCGCGACGGCGATTACATCGCATTCGATTCGTACGCCGATCTTGAACCCGCTACGCCGGGAGCAAATTTGCCGGGTTTCGCACTATTTCTGTATAACGTTACGACGAACACATTCGACCAGCTGGGCCCAAGAAGCGATGCCGACACGGTCGCAACCGGCGGCGATGTCGCTCATTATCCGGGATTTACGGATAACGACGCTAACGGAACGCCTTCGCGGATCGTTTTGGAGACTCGGCTAAATATCAAACCCGACGGCACGATCCCCACAACAGCCGCGGACGGGCTCAACAACGATCCGACACGCCCTATTCAGATATATTCGCTTCCGATCGTGGCGCGAAACGCTCCGTTGACATTCAAGCGGCTTACCAAGCTGCCGATCTCGAATACATTTCTGGCGTCCACACAACCAATACCCAGCGACTCGGAAAGCCGCGTCGTCTTCAACCTTGCTCTGACGGAACTTGGCACCGGAAATTCCGATCTGCTTTCAGAAGTATATTATCTTTATCAACCGTTAGTTACCGGCGAGGCCGCGGCGACCTTTGATTTCGCTACCGGCGCAAGCGCGATCCCCGTTTCCTCTTTGCCGGTTCCTACTCCGTCGCCGACTGCGACCCCGACTCCTACGCCAACGCCAACGCCAACGCCTACTCCGGCACCTTCACCCACGCCAACGCCGAGCCCGACTCCTACGCCGACTCCGCAAACGCCCCCGGCGGTACAGGGCCTGTCGCCCGGTATGCTTGCCTCCGTTACTTACGCGCCGCGCATTGATCGGCCTGTGGTCGCTCGAACGGCCGTTGGTTCACTTTCTCGAAGCTTCACATTGCCTATTGAGTTGAGCGGTGTAACCGTGTCAATCAACGGACTTGCGTCAGGTATCAAATCGGTAAGTCGTTCGGTTAATCGATACGAGATCTTCTTTGTTGTTCCGCCTTTCATCTCAAGCGTTTCGGCGGGGACGAGCTATCCGCTGGTTATCAACGATAACGGTGTGGTTTCGCGCACGACGATCACTATCGTGCCGGCCCGCCCTGACATATTCACTTTCCTTCCGCAGCCCGGACCCGGCGGACGAGCACAGGCATTTAACGCTACGAACCGCGTTCTGACCGGTGAACCTTTCACTGTTAGAACGGTGCGGCTGCGCGGAGGCAAACTCGTTCCTACTGTTCTCAGGCTCCGCCTCACGGGAGTGGCAAACGTCGCCGCAGGGGCATTTAAGATCAGAATCGGCTCGGTCACTATCCCTGGAACGCAGGTTATAACCGGCGGCGTGCTTGTGGAGCCGGGAGTATATACGGTCGATTTTCCGCTTCCGCCCGAACTTCTAGGGGCGGGCGATCAGCCGATTATCGTTACCGTGACGACGCCTGACGGGGTTTCGTTTTCATCACGGCTTGACGATACGGCGCCGCGGTTATCGTTCCTTTAACCGATTCGTGATTCGATATTAGTTGCGGGGAACGTTCCCCGCTTTTTTTTGTGAAAGTTATAGTGTCATAAGCAAAAGCGTGTTGGTCGATCGAATTTGGTATAATACTGACCGAAAGGGCCGATAGCCGTTAGACGATATTTACTCGGAATTTGCAGCTTTTTATAAATATAGATAGGAAACTATTGGATTATGGCAACAAAAGACGTGGCAACGATGAAGGTCTCGCCCAAGGTTTGGAAAAACGGTCAGATAATTGACTGGGACGCCGCGCGAATTCACGTGATGTCGCACGTAGTGCATTACGGTTCGAGTGTGTTCGAAGGCGTTAGATGCTACAACACCGAGAGCGGCCCTGCTGTTTTCCGATTGTCCGACCACATCCAGCGTTTGTTGAATTCGGCAAAGATCTACCGAATGGAATCCGGCTTTACCCGCGAACAGCTTATCGACGGAACAGTCGAACTTGTCAGCAAGAGCGGACTAGGCGAATGTTACATTCGACCGGTTATTATACGCGGCCTTGATGAAGATAAGCCCGCTTTCGGAGTCAACCCTTTCGGAATTCCGATCGACACGTACATCGCTACTTGGCAATGGGGCAAATATCTCGGCGAAGAAGCTCTTGAATCAGGCATCGACGTCTGCGTTTCAAGCTGGACACGGATTACGTCCAATTCCATGCCCGCGATGGCGAAAGCCGGTGCGAATTATATGAATTCGCAGCTCATCAAAATGGAAGCGATCCTCGGCGGATTTTCCGAAGGCATCGCTCTCGACGACCGCGGCTACGTTTCCGAAGGCTCCGGCGAGAACATATTTCTGGTCAACAACGGCAAACTAATCACGCCGCCGCTGGGAGCGTCGATCCTGCCCGGTATCACGCGCGATTCGGTTATTCAGATCGCCAAGGAACGCGGCATCGAAGTGCTTGAGACGAGCATCCAGCGATCCGCTTTATATCTTGCGGACGAGCTCTTCTTCACCGGTACCGCCGCAGAGATCACGCCCATCCGTTCGGTCGACCGCATCACTGTCGGTCTGGGAAAACGCGGGCCAGTAACCCAGAAATTGCAGGAAGAATTTTTTAAGATCATCCGGGCGGAACGTCCGGCTCCATTCGAAGCCGATTGGCTCACATTCGTCAGCAACCAAGGCGAAAACAAGACAGCAGCAGCGACAATTTCGGATAAATAGGAACATCTCATCGATACGAAAAAAGGGAAACGGCACATTGCTGTTTCCCTTTTACGTTTTCCTCTGACGGAATAGTATCAACGCAATCCCTGCCCGAATTGTTCGGTCCCGAAGGAGCCGATGCCGTTGAGACGGAACGAAAAAACGACGCGGTTTTCGTTTCGAGCGCCGACGTTGAAGGTGTAGTACTGCAAGGCGAGTGAGCAGCAATCGTAGGCATAGCCGACGGTATAGAGAGAGCTGATAAGCGGTGAGAGGCGGCGGGCACGGCGATTCTCGAAATCAAAGAAGACGGACGTGCCGGCGTACAGTCCGTGTTCGCGATTTCCGACGAAGATCGACGGGCTCCACTGCGAACCTCGTAGCGTGCCTGCCTCTTTTCCGTTTGCGTTGGCGTATTGCGCAAGCGACGGGATCAGCGTTACGGCTCGCGTGTAATAAAACGTCTGAAATATTTTCAGCAGCGGTGTGTCGTAGCCGACCGAGGCCGAAATGTCGCGGAGTCCGTCACCGTGCATTCCAACGTCCATTCGCGTGTTGAAAAATATTGTTTTTTGTGGACGGTACGTTGCGTCGATATTTAACGGCGAAAAGCGGCGCGGCACACCGCCGAAGGTATAAAAACTCAGCGCCGTTATCGGTTCGATCTGATTACGTTGACCGGCGGTGAGAGCTCCGCCGAACGTCCTGTCGAAAAAATATTTGCCGCGAATTGTCAAAGTGAAGATCTCGTATGGCTGTACGGAGAGCGGCCTTTTCGCATCCGCCGGAAGCAGGCTAAGTCGTTTTTGCGCTTCATCGGTAACGGCTTCGGCGTATTTGCGTGTGAAGATGCGGTTAGTCACGCCGAATTCGATCTCGTTGGTATCAGTGATCGTATCAACATAATCGAACCGGATTATTTTATTAAAATTATCGACACCCTTGACAAATCTATATGTCAAAAACGGCTCGATTACATGGCGAAACTTGAAGGCGTTTCTCTTTCCAAAATAATTCTTCGCCAGCGCGACTGGCCTAACGTCGAACTGAAACTCGCCGTATTTTCGGATCACGTCGCGGCCGATCACCTGCCTTAAAGCGTTCAAGGAATTAGAGTAATAGGTCGCGCGCACAGAGGCCGACGCGGTAAAATTAAAATATTTGGTGCTGATCGGCAGCGTCACCTGCGGATACAGGTCCAGGCGCTGACCAAGCACAGGCGTGACGATCGGATCGCTTCCGGTTAATGCACGGTACGCGGCGATGTCATCGACTTCCTCCCGCCGCGAAACGCCCTCGATACTGGACTTGAACGAAAAATAAAGTGGCTTTAAGAATGAAACGATCGACGGCCGTTTATCGAAATTGATGCTCGGAAGATTGCGGGTCTTCACGCGCACGTTCGGGATCGATATCACTTGCGATCGTGCCAGCAAATTTAATGTGTAATTATCCCAGCTTTTGTTAACGAATACCTGCGAGACTTCGATCGGCGAGATGATTTGCTGGATCCCGTCCGAAAACACCTGTCGAAAGGCAAGGTTCGATGTAATGCGGACATCGGCAGCAGCCGTAAACCCGTTCTGAAAATAATGAACTCCTTCGGCGTACACGATCGAACCGCCCTGGTCCGGATGGTCGGCGTCCGTGTGAGCGCCGAGAACGCGGTCTTTCACCGCGTAAAAACCGAAATTAAAATACGAACGCGAGTTTGCACGCGTGCGAAAGTCTAACCCGTAACCCAGACCGCGTGATGAGTAAATATCGCCCCGAATGGTCACGTCGGCGGAACGGCCAAGCGTTTGAAAATATGCCGTCGACAACCGGACGCCTTTATTGCCGGAAAATCCTATCGTTGGCGTCAGAAAACCTGAAGCGCGGTCGCGTTCCTTTATAGGAATCGACGCGTACGGAAGCGGCAGCACCGCGACGTCCTTAATACGAAATTTGGCGTTCTTCAGCTTTATACGATCGTTAACTTTTATGCGTGCTTCGTCTGCGGTGAACGACCATTTTGGAACAGCCTCGTCGCACGCCGTGAACTTGCCTTTCGTCACCACGACTTCGGTAAGAGACACGCGTTCCACTTTTTCCGCTGTAAAATAAATAACGGTTCCGTCGTTGGTTTGGTTTGTAAATCCGGTCGAATCTTCGAAAGTGCCGAGTTTCGTCTTGTAGTTCCAAACGGCTCGAGCACCGGTTATTCGCTGATCATCACCTTGGTCGAAAACGACGCTGCCTTCGGCGACCATCTTGTTGTCCGCTTCGTAGATAGTGATCTTGTCTGCCTGGAAACGATAGATCCCGAAATGCACGTCGACATTGCCTATATGCGTAAGTATGCGCTTACCTTCTTCGCCTTCAACCGTTTGCCTGTCGGAGTACACGACGACCTCGCCGTCGCCGCCTTCTTGTTCGAAGGTTCCCTTTTTTACCTTCGGCGCGGAGATGTCCTGCTGAGTCGATATCGGATTGATATTCGGCGTGTCCGTAATCGGGTTTGCGACCTGGCGGTCTACCGGATTCGTCTGTTGAGCGGCACCCGCGACGAAGAGCGAAAGTGTCAGTAAAACGGCGCTGGAACTCTTCGGAAAAGGCATCGAGGTCGTCGGAGAAAGTACTTGTGATGCTATCACGAAATCCGGCCTACGATAAAACCCGTGATAAACTAGCCGGGTATTTTACCTGCATTTCTATGCCCAAGCACCGCGTTTTGATCGTCGAGGACGAAGACCTAATGAGATCGATCCTTCGTCGGTTAATGACCGATGCAGGCTACGATGTCTTTACAGCGGATAGCTCTGAGTCTGCGCTGACTATAATTCGGCAGAACGACATCGCGATCACAATCACCGACATCAAGATGGCGGGAATGAGCGGCCTCGATCTTCTCGATCGGATCAATACTTTCGATCAACGTTCGATCGTCGTAATAATGACCGCGTATTCGTCAGTTGATTCGGCCGTGGCTGCTCTGCGCAGAGGTGCTTACGACTACATTATTAAGCCATTCGTAAATGAAGATCTTTTGCAGACCGTGCACAATGCGATTCGGCAGCGTGATTTGTTTCGCGAAAATCGAGCGCTGCGTCGCGAACTTTACCAGCGTTCCGCGGCGATCGAGATAATCGGCGACGACCCAGAGTTGAAGCGGTTGCTTGGACTGGTAAAGAAAGTTGGCCCGACGGAAGCAAGCGTCGTGGTCGAAGGCGAAAGCGGCACGGGAAAGGAGCTGATTGCTAAATCGATACATGTGAACAGTGGCCGGGCCGGAAAACCGTTTCTTGCGGTCAACTGCGGCGCTCTTTCGGAATCGCTATTGGAAAGCGAATTATTCGGACACGTCAAGGGCTCGTTCACCGGCGCCGGGGCCGACAAAAAAGGGTTGTTCCGGTCTGCGGAGGGTGGAACAATATTTCTCGATGAGATCGGGGAAATGCCTTTCGCCTTGCAGGTCAAACTCTTGCGGGCTCTTCAGGAACGCGAGGTGACGCCGGTAGGTTTGTCGATCGCTATTGAGTTCGATGCGCGGATCGTCGCCGCAACGAATCGCAGCCTTGAAGATGAGGTTGCCGAAGGCCGGTTTCGCAAGGATCTGTTTTACAGATTGAATGTAGTAGAAATCGCCGTTCCTCCCCTCCGACAGCGGCACGGCGACATTCCGCTTCTCGCCCGGCATTTTGCTGCGAAGAACGCTCGAGCGCAAAACGTAGGGATAAAGACCATCACTGAGCAGGCAATGTCGATCCTCCTGTCGCACGAATGGCCCGGCAACGTCCGAGAACTCGAAAACGTGGTCGAACGAGCGTTTATCCTGAGCGGAGACGAGATCGATGTTGACAGTCTTCCGCAACGGCTTCGCAGTGCGCCACATGCACCAGAAGGTCAAAATCGTTCGCATCCGCCGACGCTCTACGACATCGAACAAAAGTACATTCTTGAAACGCTCGCATCATGCGGAGACGACAAGGCAGCCGCAGCCAGATTGCTCGGTATCGATCTATCTACTCTTTATAGAAAATTGAAGCGCTACTGGCTGCCCTGATCGACTTCCATAATGAAGTAATCGGTGCCTTCGATACGGGTGATTCGCCCATTCTTGTATGGATCGCGAAGAAAGTCGCTCGCCGAGTACGCTATACCTTTGAGATCGTCATCGCCGCTCAAACCACCCTTCGCGATCAATTCGGCCGGAAACCAGGTTTCGGTGGAAACCGTTGCGGGTTGTCCCGGTTTAATCTTTTCCGCGTCCGCTATCAAGCGTGCCGAGTCGGCCGGAGAAAGCAGCAGGACGGCAACTAGCCGCTTGCCCGCGGAATCTTGCTTCCATACGACGTCGTCCGACTCGTACGGCATATTTACAAGATTTCCGAGCTCTTCGGAATTTGACTTAACGCTGTTGGAGGCTTCGGTATTGTCAGTAGGAGTAGCCATTGTTCCCGCCGAGTTGGTGTTGCCATGTCCGCCGCAGGAAGCGGCAACAAAAGCGAGCGAGAAGACGGCTAGGAGATAGGCTGATCGTCGCAAATGCATCACATGATTGTAAGTAGATTGCCGCAGCTATGCAACGTTTTGATCGTTGGACATATCTACGAAACACATCACTTTCTTCCTTCCGGCCGCCGCCGGCTGCTTTTTTGCGCTCGGAGTACAAACCCAGTCCGCAGCTCGGGTCGCCGCGGCAAGAGCCGCAATTCGGCGGCCCGTGATGGCGTCTTTGTTTATCCAAAAGCGTGCCGCGAACCGGGAAAACTTTACAAGCTCAGGATGATCAAAGAGCGATAATCTTGGGTGCTTTGATGATGACATTGTTCGCAGAGTAAAACACGGGTCGGCGACGTTAAGGCCCCCAGCTACGGACCGTGACGCTGGACGTAATATGCTAAAATTACAGCGAATGTACCGATAACAATCCATTATGACACCAGAGATCAAAGAAGAATTGTCAGCATCAAGGGGCGCCGTCGAACGTTGGGAGGAGGAAACTCTCAAAAAAGTAACCGATAAAAGTCCAGAACGGAAAAAGGCTTTCGAAGGCGTGAGTCTCGAGCAAGTCGAGCGACTTTACACCGAGGCCGATACCGAGAATGTAAGCGAGATCGGCTTTCCGGGGGAGTTCCCCTACAAACGTGGCATTCACCCGACGGGTTATCGAGGAAAGCTGTGGACGATGCGGCAGTTCGCTGGATTTTCCTCGCCCGAGGAGACGAATCGCCGTTTCAAATATCTGATGGCACAGGGCCAGACGGGATTGAGTGTCGCGTACGATCTTCCGGCCTTGATGGGCCTCGACGCCGATTCGCCGCTAAGCGAAGGCGAGGTTGGGAAATGCGGCGTCGCGGTTTCGTCGCTTGCGGATTTCGAGGTGCTATTCGATGAAATCCCGCTCGACGGCGTGACAGTTTCGCAGACGATCAACGCTCCGGCACCGATCTTTCTCGCGATGTATTTGGTCGTTGCCGATAAGCAAAAGGCTGACTTCAACAAGATCTCGGGAACGCTGCAGAACGACATCCTGAAAGAATACATCGCCCAGAAAGAATGGATCTACCCGATCAAACCGGCGATGAAGCTGGTCATCGACACGTTCGAGTACACGACCAAACACGTCCCGAAATACAACCCGATCTCGGTTTCGGGATACCACATTCGCGAGGCCGGTGCCACCGCGTTGCAGGAACTGGCCTTCACATTGCGTGACGGAGTCGAATACGTGCAATACGGCGTCGACCGCGGTATGGACATCGACGAATTCGTCCCGCGTATCTCATTCTTCTTCAACGCGCACAACGACTTTTTCGAAGAGATCGCCAAATACCGTGCCGCCCGCGTCATCTGGGCCGAGACGATGAAAAAACGCTTCGGTGCAAAAAATCCGCGGACGATGCAGATGCGTTTTCACACTCAGACGGCCGGCGTTTCGCTCACCGTACAACAGCCGCTCAATAACATCGCCCGCGTTGCGATCCAGGCACTCGCCGGCGTGCTCGGCGGAACGAATTCCCTTCACACCGATTCGTACGACGAGGCTCTCGCTTTGCCCAGCAACGAGGCCGCGCTCATCTCGCTCCGCACGCAGCAGATCATCGCTGAGGAGACAGGTGTAGCGAACACGGTCGACCCGCTCGGCGGCAGCTACTACGTCGAATCACTCACGCAAAAGATGGTTGACGGCTGTTACGATTATTTCGAAAAGATCGACGGTTTCGGCGGAATGGTAGAAGCGGTCGAGGCCGGATTCCCACAACGTGAGATCCAAGAATCAGCCTACCAGTATCAAAAGGCCGTCGAACGCCACGAGCAGACCATCGTCGGCGTCAACAAATACGTCATCGAAGACGAGGTCTCAAAGATCGACATCCTCCAAATCGACGAAACCGTCCGCGCCCACCAGCTCGAACGCCTAGAACTCGTAAAATCAACCCGCGACAATGGTGCCGTTTCAAACGCCCTTGCCCGCCTGAAAAAAGCCGCCCAAATAGACGAAAACACCATGCCCTCAATAATAGGATCCGTCGCCGCCTACGCCACCGTCGAAGAGATCTGCGTGGCATTAAGAGATGTGTACGGCATTTACGAGGAACCGGCTTTCTAGAATAAAGATAAGTGGGGTAACACCACCGTCGAATCGATCTATCTTCCGGCAGTTCACGCAGGTCGTTCTTACTTGGATGACTGATACTTGACTTAGTATTTGAGCGGTGGTATCAATTACGCACTCCACACAATAATCGAAGTGCTCGAAGGCGTTTTGTATCGAGAAAACTTAGGCTTTTTCTTACCCCCAAACCTTTAGGAGACCCTTTTATGATGAATATCAAACCTATTCTACTGATGGCCGCAGCGACACTTGCCTTTGGGGCATGTCAGCCCGCAGCGAATACGACGGTGAGCAATTCCAACATGTCCGCTTCCGCCAACATGAACGCAAATGCAGCCAAGACAACCGCGGCGGCCCCGACTCAAGACGCGCTTTTTGCCGTCGAAAAACAAGGCTGGGAAGCCTGGAAGAATCATACGCCCGAGACCTTCGGCGAGATCCTGTCCGATAAATATGTCGGCTTCGCCAAAACGGGGCGGCAGGACAAGGCAGCGGCCGTAAAATCGATGACGGACGCGAAATGCGACATCAAGAGCTATTCGTGGTCCGACCAGCAGATGAGAATGCTCGGTTCCGATGTTGCCGTGCTGACGTTCAAAGCCGCACAGGACGGAACGTGTGACGGAAAGCAGGTACCTGCAGAGGTGTGGGCGTCAAGTGTTTACCTACGCGATGGCGACAAGTGGAAAAACGTGCTTTACGCCGAAAATCCGGTTACCGATCCGAATGCATCACCGGCGAAAGCCGCTGCTGGTTCCCCTGCGGACAAAACGGAAGAATCGAAGCCGACCGATGCGGCAAAGCCCGACTCGCTTACCGATTCTCTGATCGCGGTCGAGACACAGGCATGGGACGCATGGAAAAAGCGTGACGCGAAAGCCGTCGACAGCATGATGACGAACGATTTCATGTATGTCTCGGGCACCGGGCGCAAGGACAAGGCCGCGTCGATAAAAGCGTGGTCCGAACCGAAATGCGAGGGACTCGATTATACTTTCAGCGACCCGAAAGGCGTTTCGCTAGGCAAAGATGTCGCGTTGGTCACCTATAAAGCCGACGTCAAGGGCACGTGTGACGGCAAGCCGAATCAGCCGCATCTCTGGGTGGCGTCCTTCGACATGAAAGAAGGTGACAATTGGAAAAACGCTTTCTATACCGACCTGAACCGGTAAATCGCGGTCATCCGATCAAAAGCCAAGGGCCCGGGCAATCGCCTTGGCCTTTTTTCTTTTAATAATCTCCAGCCATCGGCTACAGCCGTTTCTCGCTTCGGTTCCGTGATGGAGTATAGTCAAAATTTCGTTGAGGTATCGACTTAGTGGACAGATTGCATATGGAAACAGCTAACGGAACGTTCGAAGTGAAAATGCTGCCGCAGGCGGACGAAAATGTCGGTGATCCGTCGGTCGGCCGCATGGCTCTCGACAAGGTTTACAAAGGCGATCTCGAAGCCACGGGATCAGGACACATGCTCGCTGTAGGAGGCGGTGTCGATGGCTCAGCGGGTTATGTGGCGATGGAGCGGGTTAACGGCACGCTCGACGTGCGACGCGGTACGTTTGCGCTCATGCACACCGGAATAATGAATCGCGGAATGCCTTCGCTTGAAATTGCGGTAGTGCCCGATTCCGGCACCGGCGACCTCACCGGCATTAGCGGTCGGATGACGATAAATATCGAAAACGGCGTTCATTTTTACGAATTCAGATATTCGATCGACTCGGAAAACCCTTAGATATCTATGCCGGCTGGGATCATTATTCTTACGATTGGACATTCGACGCGGTCGATCGAGGAATTTATTCAGATACTTCAGGCGAACGCCGTCGAAATGCTAGCTGACGTGCGAACCGTTCCCCGGTCGCGGCATAATCCTCAATTTAACAAAGATGAATTGCCGGTACCACTTGCCGCCGCGTCGATCGAGTACCGCCATGTTTCCGAACTCGGCGGCCTTCGCCACACAACTAAAGATTCCGTGAACATCGCATGGCGAAACGCTTCGTTCCGCGGTTACGCCGACTATATGCAGACGCCGGCGTTTGCCGCCGCCGTTCAGAACCTGATCGAAGTCGCCGCCGACATGCAGGTCGCAATCATGTGCGCCGAGGCCGTTCCGTGGCGATGTCACCGGTCGCTAATCGGGGACGCTCTGCTCGTTCGCGGCGTCTTAGTCGAAGACATTTACGATTTGAAACATAACCGCCCGCATAAAATGACGGCATTTGCAGTCGCAACGGGCACACAAATTACCTATCCCGCAAACGCGAGTAGCTAATTCTATTCGATACCTGTACTAGGGCATGATACCCGGTCAAATGCACGTCGAGATATCTTTTCTGTTTTGCTCGTTATTGTGTATTATGCGGCAGACCGCCAGACAGGCCCTTCTGTCGAGCCCGGCTTGAACCGGGTTATGGTTCTTATTCCACTGGCCTCGAAACGTCAGGAATTAAACGATCGCGCCGACGAGGTCGTAATCGTGTGCCTCGGTTATCTTTACGTCATAGATCGAACCGACGACCGGATCGAAATCTTCGGGCATATCGTTTATCAGAATATAACCGTCGATCTCCTGCGTTTGTCCCTCAAGACGGCCCTGAAACAGCAGGTCGGATTCCTGCGAAAGGCCTTCGAAGAGTACTTTGTACGTGTTGCCGATCTTTGCTTTGTTAAGCTGCTTGCTTATCTTCGCTTGTTCCTTCATTAGCCGATTGCGGCGCTGTTTCGCGATCTTCGGATCGACCTTATTCGGAAGATCGAACGCCGGAGTTCCCTCTTCGTCGGAATAGGCGAAAACGCCGAGATTATCGAATCGGCAGTTTTGCACGAATGCGATCAATTCTTCAAAATCTTGGTCCGTCTCCCCCGGAAAGCCTGTGATAAATGTCGTGCGGATCGCGATGCCGGGAACACGCTGGCGGACGCGCCGGATCAACTTTTCGAGCGAGTCGCGGTTGCCGCCGCGTTTCATCAGCTTTAAGACATTTCGCGACGCATGCTGCAGCGGCATGTCGAGATACTTCACCGCTTTCGGCGTCTCCGCGATCGCGGCGAGAAAGACGTCGGAAATGTGCGTCGGATAAGCGTACATCACGCGCACCCATTCAATGTCTTCGATCTCGCCCAGTGCGCGGATCAAGGCCGCAAGAGCATCGACCTCGCCGAGGTCCTCGCCGTATCGTGAAGAATCCTGTGCGATCAAAACGAGTTCTTTGACGCCTTGCCTTGCGAGATTTCTCGCCTCTTCGATCACGGAACCGAAGCGACGCGAACGAAACGATCCTCGCATTCCGGGAATCGAGCAAAAAGCACACGGGCGATCACAGCCTTCAGCGATTTTTATAAAAGCGGTATGCGAATCGGTTGCACGCATTCGCGGCGTGTCGAAATCGTACAGATACGTCGACGTCTTGTGGCCGATCGGCGAAAGAGCGAGATTCCGGGCATCGAAAGTTTCGTCAGCCGCGCTTAGGATATCGCCGACCTGCGACGTGCCGATGAAAGCGTCGACTTCGTGCAACTCCTTCACTAGATCGTCGCGATAACGTTCGACAAGACAGCCGGCGACGATTAGACGTGTCACATGGCCGTGGGATTTCAGACGCGTAGCTTCCAGGATCGCTTCGATCGATTCCTGCTTCGCCGATTCAATAAAGCCGCACGTATTCACGACGACTGTATCCGCTTCGGCGGCATCATTTGTAATTTCGTACCCGGCCTCAGCGAGTTGGCCCATCATAACCTCGCTGTCGACGAGATTCTTCGGGCACCCGAGACTCACAAATCCAACTTTCTTCATATCTAAACCACTTAGAATATCATTTCGCGGTTGATATTTCGACGCCCGAAAGCTGTCTCACGACATATTAAAACTCGCGAACTTGAGGAACAGCCGCCTTTTATCTATACTTTGCCATATAAACACCCGACTCTTTGCGTACTATTTGATTCCGTTTTCCCGCAAGTGTGTTCGCTGGTTATTGAATGGAAATACAAATCTTTCAGCACCATCCGGTGATCGGTTATACATTCATTCCAAATTTAAAAACGCGGATCGAACACGAAAGCGGTGGATATCTGCTTCGAACAAATGCTGCGGGTTTTCGCAGCGAGCGTGAATTTGAAAAGCAAAAATTGGAAGGCATGTTTCGAATACTTCTGTTCGGTGACTCGTTCACCGCAGGCGACGCCGTTAGTAATAAGCATCGTTTCGGCGACGTACTCGAAACACTTTTGCCAAGAGTCGAGGTTTACAACTTCGGCTTGCCGGGCACCGGGACCGATCAACACTATCTCGTCTGGCATGAGATCGCGCGTGAATACGAGTATGACCTGGTCGTGATCGCATCTCAGGTGGAAAACATACGACGTGTTGCCGCTCGTCACCGGCTATCAGCTAAGGCGAGTGGCGAGCAGGTCTTGTTCGCAAAACCGTACTTTGAATTGAACGACGCAAACGAACTCGATCTTAAAGGCGTTCCGGTCCCGAAGGAACCAGTCGCTCTCGATGACCTGCCGGAATCGGAGCGCGAATTCGTCGATCAAGGCGGACGCATGCTGTGGCTTCGGTCACTTGTAAACAAAATGGGTAATCCGGTGAAAGATCTCGCTCAGCGCATTTCTGGATATCAACCACTTCCCGAATACGACGATGCGGGCTCAAGCGAGTGGCTTTTGATGCGTGCGATCTTCGACGTTTGGACGAAAGAGATCTCACGGGCCGCCGTGATCATGCCGGTTCCGATCTATCATTACGTCGAAGAGACCGCGGATCCGCACGCGTATCGCGAACGTTTTGCCGAACTCGCAGGTTTGCCGAATGTAACCGTTCACGACCCACTTCCGGATTATCTTACGGTCCCGAAGTCGGAGCGACGTGTATTCCGTTTTCCGACGGACATTCATCCTACGCCGGCCCACCATCAGCTTCTCGCGGAATCGTTAGCGAAAAGCGTCCGATCTTTCATGGCGTCAGCCGAAGGAGCGTCCGCAATATGAACGAAACGATCTTGGGGATTTCGGCGTTCTATCACGACTCTGCTGCCGCGATCGTTCGCGGCGGCGTGATAATTGCAGCCGCCCAGGAAGAAAGATTTTCGCGAAAGAAACATGATCCGCGTTTCCCGAAAAACGCGATCAACTATTGTTTGGGAGAGGCGTTTATCGAAGCCGACGAGCTCGATGCCGTCGTCTTTTACGATCATCCGTTGATGACGCTTGACCGCGTTATAAAATCGATCATTTACGCCGCTCCTGAAAGCGAGGACCAGTGGATCAAAGCGAGTCGCTCAGTTCTGGGTAACAAGTTGTTCATTCAGAAATTCATCCGCGAAACGTTGCAAACCGACGTCAAGATCTACTTCACCGAACATCACGCGTCGCACGCCGCTTCGGCCTTCTACCCGTCGCCGTTCGAGGAAGCCGCGATTCTCACATTCGACGGCGTCGGCGAATGGGCGACCACAACGCTCGGCGTAGGCGAAGGGTCGCGGATGAAGCTGTTGAAGGAGATCGACTATCCGCATTCCCTTGGGCTCCTTTACAGTGCTTTTACTTATTTTTGCGGCTTTAAAGTAAATTCCGGTGAATACAAGTTGATGGGCCTGGCACCCTACGGCAAACCAATTTACGCGGATATCATCCGTAAAAAGCTGATTGATATACGTGATGACGGGTCGTTTCGTCTCGACACCGAATATTTCGGATATCTCGATTCGGACCGGATGACAAACAAAAACTTCGCCGATCTTTTTGGCGGTCCGGAACGCGCCCCCGAGAGCCGCATCACGTCTCGCGAAATGGATCTGGCGGCTTCGATACAGATTGTTACCGAGGAAGCCGTGATGAAAACGGCACATCACCTTCGAAGCCTGACCGGCCAATGCGATTTGGTAATGGCAGGAGGCGTCGCACTCAATTGCGTCGCCAATGGATTGCTGCTCCGCGAAAAAATATTCGACCGTATTTGGATCCAGCCCGCGGCAGGCGACGCGGGAGGTTCGCTTGGTGCGGCATTGCTGGTGGCTCACCATAAATTCGGCGCCAAAAGAAAGATAAGCGTCGATGGCCGCGACGCCCAAAGCGGATCGTATATCGGGCCGGCATACTCGTCGCATCAAGTGCGCGCGTTTCTTGACCGCCAAGGTCTTCCCTTCCGGCAGGTAGAAAAATCGCCTGAACGTTCCGCGCAGATTGCCGCTTACCTCGCCGACGGAAAGGTTGTCGGGTTTTTCAGCGGCAGGATGGAGTTCGGACCGCGTGCTCTTGGAGCCCGTTCGATACTCGGAGACCCCCGCCGGGCGGACACCCAGGCGACGATGAATCTAAAGATCAAATATCGTGAATCTTTCCGGCCGTTCGC
>JBBSGG010000026.1:0-43068 GCA_038254305.1 Pyrinomonadales bacterium | reverse complement strand
TCGGCTCCGCCGACGAATATGGGGTCGATGGTGGAGCGGGCTTTTGACGCGGGTTGGGGCGGGGCGGTTTGGAAGACTTTGGGCGAACCGATCGTCAATGTCTCGTCGCGGCTCGCGGGTTTGGACAGCGGGCCGACTCGGCTGCTTGGCTTGAACAACATTGAGCTGATCACCGACCGCCCGCTCGACGTAAATCTCAAAGAGATCTACGATTGCAAAAAGAAGTACCCGAAGAATGCCGTGATCGTCAGCCTGATGGTCGAGTCGCAGCGCGAGGCGTGGCATGAGATCGTCAAGAAATCTCAGGACACCGGTGCAGACGGTTTTGAACTGAACTTCGGCTGCCCGCACGGCATGAGCGAACGCGGAATGGGCGCGGCGATGGGCCAGGTTCCCGAATACACATGCATGGTCACCGAATGGGTGAAGGAAGTTTCGACGCTGCCGGTGATCGTCAAGCTCACGCCCAACGTCACAAATATCGTCCCGCCGGGACGCGCCGCTATGAAAGGCGGAGCCGACGCGGTTTCGCTCATCAACACGATCAACTCGGTGATGGGCGTCGATATCGAAACGATGATCCCATATCCGAATGTCAACGGCATGGCTGCGCATGGCGGCTACTGCGGCACGGCGGTAAAGCCGATCGCACTAAATATGGTTTCGGAACTCGCCCGTGATCCCGAATTCAGCATTCCTATCTCGGGGATCGGCGGCATTAACAACTGGCGAGACGCGGTTGAGTTTCTGCTGCTCGGGGCGGGGAACGTGCAGGTCTGCACGGCCGTCATGCATTACGGCTACCGCATCGTTGAAGACATGATCGACGGGCTGAACAATTATCTTGACGAGAAAGGCTTCGCTTCGATCAATGACATCGTCGGCAAATCTGTCGGCCGCGTCACCGATTGGGGAAATCTTGATCTTAATTACGACGTCAAAGCCCACGTCAACAATGAACTCTGCATCCGCTGCAACCTCTGCTACGTCGCGTGCGAGGACGGGGCCCATCAGAGCTTCGAATTCCATGAGGTCGACGGTGTCCGCTACCCGCGAGTGATCGAAGAAGAATGCGTCGGCTGCAATCTCTGTGCTCTCATCTGCCCGTCACCCGGCGCTATTACAATGGAACGACGTGACGCCGGCGGTCCAACCCAAAGCTGGCGCGAACGTACGTCAGGCAACTAGAAATACGGAATTACCCTTCTAGTCTCATCAAACAGTACCGCAGAAGGTTACAAGCTGATTGGCGTTGACTTCTGCGCCTTCGGTCAATCTGACGACATCCAAATCATTCTGCGTTAAACATTGTAAAAAATAGTTGACATGTGTTTACGCTTGATGTAATTTAGTTCCTGTCCGGTACTTCCTGTATCGGTCACCTATCGCCACCCGATGCGAAGAGTTTTCTGAAAAACAATCTAACTCGCCCTATAAGCCGCGAGAAACCCCTGAAACGGAAAGGGTGCCTGGCACCGCTACACAGCTGACCTCGCTGTCTTTACATCCCGCCAAGCTGTCGCTTCCGAAGGTGGCAAAATCACTTCTACAATTGCCAAATCCCCGATACGTTTTTGGTTTTTCAAGAAAACTCGAGATATCTACAACTCTTGCGTAAGAGTTTATTAAGGAGAGAAAACAATGCGGTTCGGTAAAAAGAAAGGCGTCGCAGGACTGGACATCGGTTCGAGCTCGATCAAGATGGTCGAACTCGAAGGAAAAACAAACAGTCTTAGCCTTGTTAGCCTTGGCTACGAAAACCTGCCTGACAATACGATCATCGACGGCCAGATCATGGAGCTCAATACAGTTGCGGACGTCATCCAGAGCGTTTGCAGCAATCATCAGGTCAACGCCGAAAAGGTCGTTGCCGGCGTCAGCGGTCATTCCGTGATCATCAAGAACATCGTGCTGCCGCAGATGAGTCAGGATGAGCTCGAGGAGTCGATCGACTGGCATGCCGAAGAACACATTCCTTACGATCTCGCCGATGTCAGTCTCGATTACCAGATCACCGCACAGAATCCCGATTCGACCCATGTCCTGATCGCGGCGTGCAAACGCGAGCGAATCGACAATGTCCGGCAGGCGATACAGCTCGCCGGCAAGGAACCGGTCGCGATCGACGTCGACACATTCGCGCTGCAGAACTGCTACGAACTTAATTACAATCCGGACGATTCGCAAGTCGTTACCCTGCTCAATATCGGAGCGGCGACCATGAATGTGAATATAGTCAAGGGGACGCGTTCGCTTTTCACACGTGACATCACGGTAGGCGGCGGACAGTTCACGGACGTTCTCCAGCGGAGGCTCGGCCTCAGCTATCAGCAGGCCGAAGCCGTCAAACGCGGCGTTAGCCACGCCGTCGAAGGCATTGAAGAAAAATCGATCGAACCGCTGATGAATAACGTTACGGAGATCGTCGCGATGGAGATTCAAAAGACTTTCGACTTTTACCGTGCGACAACGGAAGACAATCACACCGTAGTACAAAAGATCCTGATCTCCGGCGGCGGTTCCAAGCTCGCCGGTCTCGCACAGGATCTTTCCGCACGGCTCGAACTGCCCGTTGAATTGCTCGATCCGTTCAGAAACATCAAGGTCGATGCCCGCAAGTTCGATCCCGATTACCTCAGTGAAATCATGCCCGAGATGGCCGTCGCCGTTGGACTGGCAATGAGGGGAGTTTAACCACAATGATCAAGATCAACCTATTAAATTCAGTTACCGAACGCCAGGGCGGCGCTGTGGTTGCGGTTGACCGCACGGTTAGCAGCCCGGAATCTCGCCTCCTTTTGACGACGATCGCGGTCAGCCTGCTCCTCGTAGCGGTCATCGGCTGGGACGTTATCAGCACTACGATGGCAAAGTCGAAGGCCGAAAAGGACCTTCAGGAACAACAGCAGATCGCTACCGAGCTGGAAGTTGTAATGAAGGAACAGAAAGACCTCGAAGACAAGATAAAGTCGATCGACGGACGCATCTCGGCGATCAAGAAGCTTCGCGACGACCAGCGCGGCCCGAGTGCGGTACTCGAAGCAATGCGTGAACGCATCGCGTCTACGCCCGGACTCTACCTGCAGAGCATCGAGCAGAAAGGCGATCAGATCGAGATCCGCGGGAATTCCCCCGACGAATCGGTCGTCACGCAGTTCGGACGCAGTCTGGAATTTTCGAACGGACTTTTCTCGAACCTGAACATCGAGACCAAGCGTGAAGAGGTCCAGAACCAGAGTGTCACAAATCCGGCAAGCGCCGCGGCCAAGGTCAACCTCGTCAGCTTTACCGTCAAGACCGCGTATACGCCGTCAAAGGCATCCGGTTCCAGCGGCTTGACCGGAACCCCGGTCACGATAGCAACCGCACCTGCCAATCCCGCTGCACCTGTTCAGGTCGCCAAAAACTAATCCCGATCGATCGATCGATCACCTCGACGCCCTCCGAAAAAGAAGGACACTACAATGATAGAGAAAATCAAGAATCTTCAATGGCATTTCCAGCTCATGCTGATGGTCGGCATAGCCGCTCTGATCTACTCGGGTGTGTGGTATTTCGTGACCAGCACGACCCGTCAGGAAGTGGCTGACCTCAATGATCAGGTCGCCGCGCTCCAGGCCAAGAACGAGGCCGCACGCGTCGCCACACAGCGTATAAGCGAATTTCGTGCTCTGTACGCCAGCAAGGCATCAGAATACGAAGAGCTGAAGGTGCTTTTGCCCGAACAGCGTGAGATCACCAACGTGCTTCAAGGTCTGCAGGATAACGCTCGGGAATCGAAACTGATCGTGATGCGGTTCTCTCCGCGTGACGAGTCGACCCAGGATACGATAATGGCCAAGCCGGTCGAGGTCGAAGTGGACAGTAACTTTAACAATCTACGCTCGTTCTTCGACAAGATGGCCCGACTTCCGCGTATCGTCTCGATCTCGGACTTTAAGGTCAATCAGCTCGAGAAACAGAGCGAGGCCAAGACCATCCACGCGCAGTTTCTGTTGACGGCTTACTATGCCGATTCCAACGCATTGACCGCTCCGGCCGCAGCCAAACCCGGCACACCCGGAGCTCCAGCCCCCGCACCGCCGGTTCCCGCGAAATAACCGCAACTTTATCCGATAGAGCAGTGAAGCTCCTGAGAGAAAACGACATGATTAACAAATCGAAAACCTTACGAGTTCTGGGAATGGGCATCTTCGCAGCCGCGACGGTCCTCGCTTCCGGACAACTCTTCGAAACCGCGGCACAGCGTGACCCATTCACAAAGCCCGGCTGGTCGCGTCCTCGCGATACGAGCGCTCCCGCTTCCGGAACGCGGAAGGGTGGATCCGGTGCGGGCGGTGCAGTAGCCGACTACGGCATCCCGCCGATCGAACGCCGTATCGAATTTTACAAAGGCCTTCGCGAAAGCGCCGCCGCAGCCGGCAGCCCGCTCCCGAAAGTGACCAGCGTGCTTACGATCGATGAAATGTCAGTGACCGGCATATTCCGCACACCCCGCGGTTATGCCGCGATGATCGAGGCGACGCCGATCAAGCTTTCGTACACGATCTATCCGGGCGACAAGTTCTTTGACGGCCAGCTTGTAGCGGTAGAAGAAAACCGTCTCATCTTCCGCCGGGTGACCAAGGTGGGCCAAGGTAAATTCACGTCGTCGGTCGAGAACAAACCGCTGCGGCAATACACCGACCGCGAACAGATCCAGGGCACCGCACCGGTGCAGATGGAAGCCAAGGCCAACGAACAGCCCACTCCGAAGAAACTGAACGGCATACCCAGCGTAGCGGCAGCCCCGATCATTTCGCCACTCGACGAAATGAACCGCACCACGCCGAAAGATACGGCAGCCAGCAAACCCAAAAAGGATTCCGCGAAAGCCGTGAAGGTCGCGAAAAAACAATAGGCAAGGACAGTCTCGGGCAATTTGCCCCGCAGATGTCGTCTAAACTTTCTGACACCGATTTTTAGTAAGAACCGTTCTCCGCTGCGGCGGGACCGGACGAACTTTGCAACGGAGGAAACATGAATTCTCTTCAAAAACTCAGCGGTTACGCCATCAAGGTCGCGATCGCATTATTGATCGTAAGCATACTTTGCCTGGCGGTGGCGGCTCAGAGAACTGACGTCCAATCCCAGGGACGTATGTACGGTGACCCCGGATTCCGCGGCGAGCCGATCAATCTCAACGTCGTAAACGCAGATATACGCGATATCCTTAACTACATTACCGAACAGTACGGCATCAATTTCGTGATCGATAAATCGGTCAAGTCTGTGCCGGTCACTGTCAATGTCTCGGATGTTCCCTGGAACATCGCTCTTGACTCCGTGCTTCGTTCGCAGGACTTGGGCGTGCAGGTGAACGGAACGATTCTTCGGGTGGCGGATTCGAAACTGCTCGCAGCCGAAGGCGAAACCTTTCGTCAGCAGCAGGACAACCAGCTCGACAGTTCGCCGCTCTATACGGAATTCATCCGTCTCAATTATGCACGTGCTAAGGGCTCGATCGCTCGCGGCCAGGCGTCGTCCGGCGTTTCGACGTCACCGACCGGCGGCAACGCGTTCGCTCCCGCGGCAGTAGCGTCAAACTCACAGGCTGCAGCATCCGGTGTCGCCGGCGAGGGCCTCCTTCCGATCATCCAGCGTCGTCTGTCCCGCCGCGGTTCGATCGAGGTTGACGGCCGCAGCAACTCACTCATCGTAACCGACGTTCGTGAGAACATCGACGCGATCCGCCAGCTTATTTCTATCCTCGACCAGCCCGAACCCCAAGTCGAGATCGAAGCCCGCATCGTCGTCGCGACACGCAGCTTCAGCCGTGATGTCGGCGTCCAGCTTTCGGGCTTGGTCGTTGGCCCTCGCGGCAGCGGCGCACAGGGCGGGACGCTCGGCAACAATATTCCGCCAACTGGCCTGACGCTTCCGGGAAACCTTCCGAATACCGGCCCCGACGGAAGCCTTCTGTCGCACATACCGAACACTGTCATTGGCTTGACGACCGGCCTCTTCGGTACGGCAACGATCAACCTGCTGATCAGCGCGGGTGAAAAGAAGGGTGAAGCCAAGATCATTGCGACACCGCGCGTGACAACGCTTAATAACCGCAAGGCACGCATCGAGAGTAAAACGCAGATCCCGATATCGACGATCCAGCCATCAACCGGTTCTGGCGGTGTACCGATCGTAACGACGACGTATGTTGACGTTCCGCTCAAGCTAGAGATCACACCGCAGATCACAGATGTGGGGACCGTTCTTCTCGACGTACTCGCAGAGAATGCTTCGACCTCGATCGTAAGCGGCGGAGCTGCTCCGGCCATCAACAGCCAGATCATGGAGACACAGGTTGTGGTACCGGATGGCGGAACCACAGTCGTCGGCGGCGTACTTTTTGACGACGAGCGTGAAAGTCAGGACCGCACGCCGGGCCTGTCCAAGGTTCCGCTTCTCGGCAACCTGTTCAAACGAAAGGGAACTGACCGTAACACTAACGAGATCCTTTTCTTCATAACCCCGCGTATCAGCCGTCCGGATTTTAATACGGTCGGCGGACAGTCCGGCGTGAGAACTTCCGGATCGGTCCTGCAGCCGGTGCCGCTTGGCAATCCTTCGTCGAACTCGGACGAGCCCAGTGTTCTGCTTCCGGCAAATCCTACGGCTCCGGCAACGGTGCCCGCGGTTCAGCAGGTAGCGGTTCCGGTTATCAAACCGTAGGCAGTCGGGCCTCTAGCCCGTAAGCCAATGGCGTCTCATTCGTGTTTCTTCCAGTAAAAGCCCGCCTCGTATGTGAAGTACGGGCGGGCTTTCTTTCGTTAATGTCTCGTCTTACTCGGCTAGATATCCGGCCGCGACCGGAATGTCTCCGTTCGCGCCGAACGTAAAGATCGAAACTGCGTTATCGGAACTTCGCGAGATATACCACGCGCCGGCCGCCGGACGGAATATCGCGATGTCCGTCTTCCCATCGCCGTCGTAATCTGCGGGGGCCGGCCGATCGGTCGAGAGACCGAAGGTGGTGCCGCGAAAACCGCCTGATGACGTCAGCAGATACCAGCCGCCGTTCGAAGGGCGATATACCGCGACGTCCGTCTTACCATCGCCGTCGTAATCGCCCTGCACAGGCTGGTCGCCGCTTGCGCCGAACTGCAGGCCCGTGAATCCGTCTGTACTCCGCTGGATATACCACGCGCCGGTCGAAGGACGGAAAACGGCAATATCGGTCTTGCCGTCGCCGTCAAAATCGCCCTGTGCGGTACGGTCGCCCACCGCTCCAAAATGAGTGACCGTAAAGCCGCCGCCGCTGAGCAGGATGTACCAATCGCCCGTCGACGGCCTGTAGACCGCAATGTCGGATTTGAGATCGCCGTCGTAATCGCCCGTGACGGGAAGGTCACCGTTGGCTCCGAACTGCGTATATGTCGTCGCGCCGCTGCTCATCGATATATACCAGACGCCATCGGATGGGCGAAATACTGCCCGGTCGGTCTTCCCGTCACCGTCGTAATCTCCGGGTGCGATCTTGTCGCCCGACGAGCCGAAGAGGACGCCTTGCACATTCCCGTCAGTGCTGTTCAGGCTGAACCATGCTCCGTTCGACGGACGGAAGACAGCACTTTCGCTGATGCCGTCGCCGTCAAAGCTGGAGATCGCCGTACCTGACAGTGAAGATTTGGCTGTCGTGTAAATTCGGTCGTTAGAAGGCGTACCGTCACTGTCGGCGGCGTTGCCGGCCGCGAAGAATCCGATCTTTCCGACACGTCGCGCCGGAGCGGTCCATGTGAATGTCCAGGATTTCGACCCGAACTGCGTCGGCGTAATGCCGTCGATCGTATGTTCGATGTAATTTCGAAGATTGCCGCCGACAAAGCCGTCGACGACCTGCAGCGTCGGTGGTGTGCCGCCCGGCAACGTGAATGTGCCCGCGTTGCGGCCCTGCGGGTCGAGAGATGTCAATTCAAACCCGTAAAGCACGCCGTCTGACTGGCTGACTTTTACAGTCAGCGGTATCTGCTGTCCAGGCCGGTAATTCGCCGGCATTCCGGTAACCGTGATGTTGCCGGTGCCGCTGTTGGCCGGAAATGTTGTGTGGCATGCCGTGCAGTTCGATTCGCCCGGAGCTCCGGTGTAGGACGGGCTTGGGCCACTTGCCGACGCGGCGACCTTCTCGACCTGCGGGACAAAGCCGCCGATCATAATCAAACCTAGAACAAACACGGCGGCGGTCGCCGAGAGCTTGAGGTAGAGCCGCCTGGTGAAAACGCCTTTGATCATTTAATTCTCCCAAAGTATGAGGACCGATGTTCGATACTTTGACGATCGGCGAACGCCAAAAGTCCAACAAAGGTGATTGATAGAAAATATGTTCTGCCGCGTTGAAAGTCAATCGGTTTAACACGGCGCCACTGTGCCGTCGGGCCAGCATCGAAAAGAGCGTCCGAACAATGTCCGAACGCTCTTGATCCAAAGGGTTTATGAAGAGCGGGCCCGTTAGGAACCGCTCTTCATTTTTTGGTTACCGAATTACGGAATGTAAGCGGCGGGTACGGCGCGGTCGCCGGACGAGCCGAAATTAAAGACCGTGAATCCGGAAGTCGATCCCAGCATGTACCATACACCGCTGCGGAATACCGCGATATCGTACTTGCCGTCGCCGTCATAGTCACCCGGTACGGGAACGTCCGAAGCGATACCGAACTGGGTGATGGTCACCGAGTTATCGGAGCTCTTTCGGATATACCAGGTTCCGGTGCTGGGACGGTAAACGGCAATGTCGTCCTTGCCGTCGCCGTCATAATCAGCGGGAACCGGTTTGTCGCCCGCAGAGCCAAACGGTATAGCGGTAAACGTCGTGCTCGGGTTCCCCGTTGACTCGGCGTAGTACCATGTTCCGTTTGACGGCCTGAATACAGCCACGTCGGACGTTCCATTGCCGTTAAAGTCGCCGGTCAAAGGAATGTCGCCGGCCGAACCGAACAGGAACGCACGTGCATTTCCGTTGATGTCACGGACATACCATGCATTATTGGACGGGCGGAAGATGGCTGCGTCGGTCTTACCATCGTTGTCGTAATCGGCAAACACCGGAATGTCTCCGACATTGCCCCAGGTGTATGCCGAGTAGGTAAAGCCGTTGCTGTTCAGGATATGAACATCGACAACGCCGTCTACGTTGCTCGGGCGGAACACGGCAACGTCGGTCTTGCCGTCGCCGTCGTAGTCTCCGGGTATCAACTGGTCGCCGTTGGTGCCGAAATTGAATGCACCAAATCCGGCGGTCGAGCGGTTGAGATACCAGGTTCCCGTGCTCGGGCGGAACACAGCCTGATCGGTCTTGCGGTCGCCGTCGAAATCAGACCTGATCTTCGAGGGAACATTCCCGCAAGTTCCCGAGCCCGGAGTGCATACGCCGGCGGGTCGAGTACCGTTGAGCTGCAATCCTGCCGACAAGCTCGCCGTATTGAATGAGAACTGCGTGAAAGGCGAGGTGGCCGCAGAAGACTTCTGTATGCCGACCGTCGCGCTTGCTCCGTTCAGATTCGCACCAACGCCGGTCGTGTCGTAGATATACCTTACGGCGTCCGACCCCTCGGTCAGAACGACCGCAAAGTGCGTCCCCGCCGTTCCGGCAGGATCCTGGAAGTGATTGGCTTTCCATTCGATATAGAACTGCCGATTCGGTGCTACGCCAACGGTGTTTGCGAATATACCGCCGTCGGTTGTCGTAGTCGTCCGCAGATCTAGGTCGTCCCAATATGGGAACATCGTCGGGTTCGTTCCGCCCACAGCAGCGAGAAGGGCGGTGTTGGAAAAGGCCGTGCTGGCGGCACCGTTTGCCGTAAGCGTGCCGTTCGTGCTCGCGCTTAGCGAGGTCACAGAGGTACCATAAACTGTAGAATTCCATCCGGCAGGCAGAGTAACCGCCACGGCAGCATCGTCCGCCTGACTTCCAGCTACCAGCGTTCCGCCGGTCGGAATAGTTCCGGTCGCCGATGTGAATATATAGTTCGTTCCCGGAAGCCCAACGGGCAGCGAGAAGTTAAAGGTTGCCGGCGAACCGCCGCCGCCGCCGGTATACGTCACCGTAAGGGTAAAGTTCGCGGTAGTAAAACAGGCGACCGTATTTGCTATCGACACCTGGAACGGCGTCGTGTTATTTATCGGACCGGCACCGCCTGCCATATCGGGATAAGCCGAACTTGCCTGGGTTACCGTGATACCCGGTGTAGTCGATGAGAGTACCGCAGTGATACCCGTTGCCGCATTTGCTGAATTATTCGTGATCGGAACGTTCAGCGTATTGCACTCATTCGGCTCCAGAAGGTTATTACCGGAGGTCACGGTCGCAGTGCTTGCCGTGAGATCCGGCGAATCAAATGCTTCGGTAACGGCTGCAGGCGATGCGGTCTGAACGCTTGCCGAGAAACCCATTCCTCGTATACGGAAGCCTTCACGTACGTCCAGAACGTCCGCTGCCGCTTCAGGGGCAGCCGGCAGAGCGCTGGCCCCAGCAATGATCGCATCGCGCTCCTGAAGGAATGTCGGGTTAAGCGGAGCCAGCTTCATACCGTCCGTGACGACCTGAAGAACACGCGTCGTCCCGGCGGCGAAACCGAGCCGCTGCACGAACTTGGTGCGTACCTCCCAAAGAGCGCTGCTCCACACTTCGCCGGCATTGTGTACCTGCGAGCAGGAGCCGGTCGTACCGATCGGGCCGCGTGCAAACGCGCTGATATTGGCTGCGGTTGTCGTCCCGATCTCGGTATCGCAACCTGAATTAAGGTGACGGAACGAGAGCGGATTATGCGGGCAAGGTGCGTTTCCGCAAGCCGCGCGAGCCGGACCGCCCGTAACCGTTTTCGGAGCCCGCGGAAAGCGGCGGATACCGTAATAATAGTTACCTGTGAAGCCGGCCGTGATGAGATATGTGGCGTAGCCGCCGGTCGTATAGATGCCGTTGATCGAATCGGTCGGCTCGGCAAGCATCGTTTCAGCGTACCAGTCAGACCAACCTTCACCCATCATGCCACCCATTCCACCAAGTCCGCTGCCATTTCCATGGAGTCGGTTCGACGTTCCGTGCGTTACTTCATGATAGATGACCTCCGCGTCGGCGGTTCCATCGTAGTTGGGCGTCGGACCTGTCCAAATATACATCTGCATGCGTCCGCGCCCGCCGTCGGCCGGGGTGGCAAAGTTTGCATTATTCGTGCCGGACGAATCCTGGCCTTCCGCGGATACACGGTCAGCTTCTACGCCGCCGCGTCCAAAATTGAGGGCTTGGAAGTTACGTGCCTGTTCCGTGAAACCACGCTTGTACAGTTCGTCGTGGTAGCGGTTCATCGCATAAAACATCTGAATGACGGCACCGCGCTGGGCGACAGGCGTCAACGGATCATCGCCGGGAGCCGGATTACCTGGCGCCGGGTTCCACAGTGAATCGAAAACCCGGTTAGGCGCTCCGGGTTGCGGAGCGTCGACGCCGTTCGTACCGTCACGGTCGATACCCGCTTCAACCGCGTTACCGTCGGTAATGTTTGCTCCGTCGGTGATCCAGCCGTTGTTATTGAAGCTATTGGAACCCTCATTGCCCACGAGTGTGACGTTTGAGCGGGCTATGATCGCGCCTTGGGTTCCGAGAGTCGGATCATTCGGTCCGGGTGATAAAGGAGCAGGGCTGTCGGCGACGTCAACATAAGCGGTAGGATTGCGGTAGACCTGATAGGTGCTGCTCGAAGCCTGGTCGTCGGAGATGTTCTTGTGCCAAAGCACATTGCCGTCGGCCGCATCGACGATCACGTAGTATGCATTGACCGGCTGCCAGATAAGTACGCGCCAAGCCGGAACGGCTACGCCGGGCTCGGTCGGGAAGTACATTTTTTCAGCTGTTGTCGCCCAGTCGCCCTGGCCAAAGACTACTGCGTTTCCCTTAGATTGCACGGCATTGCGTGCAAGGCCGTCGGCCGCGAACTCATGTTTAATATGCGTGCCCGCGACTTTAACGGCATCAAGCGGATCGCCGAAATTGCTCGAGAGTGATTCGTAGTTCAATCCCGGAGCAAGGTTATTGATGACGCGAATGATGCGTCCGTCCTTGGTAAACCCTGCCTTTACCTCGCCGCGGAAAACGGGAATCCCGTTGATCTCCTGCTCAAGGTGTGCAAAGGAAAGATTACCGTCCGGATTGGTGTAATCGGCGGCCACCTTTAGCGCGTTGATCTGTTCGATCTCCACGCCGACGAGGCTGTTGTTCTCTTTAACGAAATTACGAAGAATTTCTGAACGCTTTAAGGCAGAGGGCTCGGAAAGATATTCGATACGCGGTTTGAAAACGTCCGGCGTGATGACTTCGGGAATGCGTATATCGGTGTTGTATTCGATCTTCGCGTTCGGCAGTCGGCTCTTAAGAGCTTCCTCGCCGCGCGTAAAACCGTCACGGACGGCATCGACTGCCGACTCCTGTTTGCCGAGCGACTCACGGAATTTTGTTATGGCCGCGACCGCGATGTCCGTTTTTTCTTCGCGGATATCCCACATTTTGGGGAGTCCGTCGTCCTGGCTGACAGTCCTTGGAAAAAGACCGTCACCCGTTTTCTGGTGTTCCGCTTCGGAGCGGAATTGGGCCGGAAGCAGCATCAAGGCCGCCACCACTCCCAAAACTACTAAACTAAGCAGCAGGCTCAGACGAGCCCCCGGCTTTGAACTTTTCTGCATTTACAAGCCCTCCTAAAGCTTAAACGGAAATTAGCCGCTGTTTCAAGGCGGCCGACGAGAGTTACAACCTTACAAATATACAAATAAGGACGGAATAAAGCTTTGAAATACAATTAGAATAAGGTCCCGGTAAGATGCCTAGAATAATGGAAAGCGGCTCACCTGCTCCGGGTCAGTAAAAGAAACAATTTTTTACCCTGTGAATGATTACTAAGGATGAACGGACGGTTTATGAGACATTATTAATAACATAAGTATTAGTTACGGTCAATCTTAAAAGTTTCCGCTGTTACTTTAGTGACGAAATGACGGAAAATTTTTGCAAAAGCCGTCGAAAAAAGCCGCGTCCGTGTACGCTGCATCGACGGTTCCCTGAAATCCTAATAGAATTAAGACAACGGACCTTTTCCCCGCAAACCTCAAATGCCCGACGATCTGATAGAAAAAGTATTTGGCCACGACGGCCTGATCTCTAAGCACCACGAAAAGTATGAATACCGCGACGGCCAGATCGCTATGGCAAACGCCGTGGCGAAGGCGTTCGAGGAAAAAAAGCACCTGATCGTCGAAGCCGGCACCGGCACTGGCAAGACGCTCGCCTATCTGATACCGGCGATCGCAGCCGCTCTGGGCCGCAACAAGCGGATCATCATTTCGACCGGCACCAAAAATCTACAGGAGCAGTTAATGGAAAAGGACATTCCTTTTCTGAAAAAGATCCTTCCGCGAAAGTTTCAGGCCGCGTACATGAAGGGCCGTTCGAATTACGCGTGCCTTTACCGCGTCAATAAAGCCGAGCACCAGCCGATACTAGCAGGGCTCGACGAGATGGACCACTTCGACGAAGTTCGACGCTGGACACTCGAAACTGCCACCGGCGACCGACGCGAGCTGACATCGCTGCCCGAGAATCTATCCTTTTGGAGTCGGATCAACGCCAAATCCGAGACTTGCATCGGTCAGAAGTGCCCCGATTTTGAGCCGTGTTTCATCACTCGGATGCGGACGAGTGCCGAAGCGGCCGATATCGTGATCGTCAATCATCATCTTTTCTTCGCAGATCTCAATGTTCGCGGTAATCAGTTCGGCAAGGTGCTGCCCGATTACGCCGCTGTGATCTTTGACGAAGCCCACCTGATCGAGGACATCGCAGCCGATTATTTTGGCGTACAGGTGTCCAATTTCCAGCTCGACGAGCTTGTCCGAGATTCCGATACGCTGCCGATCACCGATCCGATGGCGACGCGTGAGATCACGAAGATCGCGGCCCGCATCGTCGGCTTTGCCGATCAGTTCTGGATGAAATTTTCGCAGGCGCGCAATGACGGTAGATTTCCGCTACGCCTCGATCTCTTTTCCGTCCGCACGCGTGATGGTGCCCAGCAGCCGACGCCGCTGGGCGAAGCCCATTTCGCACTCGATGGAGCTTTGTCGCTTCTCGAAACGTCCATCGAAGCCTTTTCCGAACAGATGCCCGAGGCCGACAGTCTCGTCCGACGCGTCCGTCAGGCGCGTTTCGATCTCGATTTTATCGTCACACAGGGCGAGAAGAATTATGTCTACTGGATCGAACGCCGTGGCAAGGGAATGTTTCTACGCGGCTCGCCGGTCGATGTGTCCGAGCTATTGCGCGATAAGCTCTTTGACAAGGTGGAAACATGCATTCTTACGTCGGCAACACTTTCGAGCAGCGGCAGCTTTAATTTCGTTCGCGAACGCCTCGGCCTCGACACCGGAAGGACGACCGGATTCGTCGCTGAGTCGTCCTTCGACTACGAAAAGCAAGCGATAATGTATCTGCCGAAAGCGATGCCCGATCCGCGCTCGCCGGAATTCACGCAGCTGGCCGCAGGCGAGATCGTCAAGCTTCTTCAGGTGACCGATGGACGGGCATTCGTGCTCGCGACCAGCAATTCGTCGATGAACGCGCTTTTTGAATTGGTTTCGTCGCGTGTGAATTTCCCGTGCTTTGTACAGGGCTCTATGTCTAAGACAGGTTTGCTCGAACGCTTTCGCGAAACGCCAAACGCCGTGCTTTTTGCGACAACCAGCTTCTGGCAGGGCGTCGATGTTCAAGGCGAGCAGCTATCCTGCGTCATCATCGACAAACTGCCGTTCGCCGTGCCTACCGATCCGGTCGTCGCGGCACGTTCGCGTTTTATCGAGGAAAATGGCGGAAAACCGTTCTTCGACTATAGCGTGCCGCAGGCAGTGATCTCGCTTAAACAGGGAATTGGCCGGCTGATCCGCAGCCGCACGGACCGCGGCGTGATCGCCATCCTCGATCCGCGGCTTCGCACAAAAGGCTACGGCCGGGATTTTCTCCAAAGCCTCCCGCGAATGCGCATCACCAGTGACTTAAAAGAAGTCGCCGCGATCTTCGAGTCGGAAGCCGCGGAGACCGCCGCCTTGACAGAACCGGGCGCGGCTGCGGCCGGGTAACCTGAGAGCTGTTCACCAAGGGCGCCCAGTGATCCGCAATTTTTGACGCATTTGCCGTTCAGATAAATATGAAAATAAATTACATGGTTTCGCTTATCGTCCTTCTATTTCTGTCAGCCGGGGCCTACGCGCAGAACCCGAATGTCATTCCTGAACAGTCAAGAGACCGGCCGCTTAAGGTGATCAACAAGCCGCCCGCCGCTCCGGGTTATTGCCGGCAAAGCGAGGCTTTGGCGCGTGTGCGCGTAACCTTTGACAAGTCTGCGAAAGTGACGGCGGCCGAGATCGTCATTCCATCGGGCTGCGACGAATTCGATGACCGGGCGATCGCCGCCGCGCGAAAGATCAGGTTCGAACCCGCGATCAAGAACGGCGAACCTATAACCGTCACTAAGCTTGTCGAATACGAATACCGGCGATACTAGCGGCTGTATCAAAAACGCATTGCATTCCGGCGGTAAATAGGCTATCTAGAGAGGGACCGATTTCCTGCAAAATGAAACGTTTTATTACCGCCGTTGTATTCTGTTTGTCGCTTCTAGTCGTATTTCCTTTCGTGTTTGTGCGTTCCTCACGCGCAAAATAATACATCCTAAATGCACTTCTCGATCTGCCGGCACCGCCACCGCCGAATCCGCTTTCGCCGCCGCCGCGGGGCGTTCGCGATCCCGCCTTCTACGACAGGAAAAATCCACCGCGTGACGATGCCCCGATCGAGGATCTGCTGGATTACTGGAAGCACCAGAGCGAGAGCTACCGCGACCTCGGATACAATATTTATCCGTCCGAGCGTGCCACCGAACGCATGCTCGCTGAAATAAAAAAAGAGCCGTCGAGCATCACCGAATACATAAAGATCTTTAAAGGCTCCGAGCGTGGAGCTGAAGCGGCAAAAGAAGCGTACGACAGCCTTGGTAATGATCCTGAGAACCGGGCAACGCGGACGGCTATCAAAGAATGGTTGAAATACAACAGCCCGTACTTCACGGCCGATCTTGCTAGAGGTTCCGACGCTATCAGCGACGCGAACGAATACGTTACCAATCAGGACGATCTGCTTTCGCTCGGCCGCTACGATTGGGAACGGGCGCACAACGTCGTAAACAAACTCTATGGCGACAACGCTCAGCCGACCGCACAGGTACTGGCGAAATGGGCTCTGTACCGGCACGCTCTTGACGAGAATTCCATGGGCGACGTTGACCGTTATCGGGACGAACTCAAAGCCGTCGTCGAAAACCGCTCCGCCACTGGCGGCCAGCGCGACCTGGCGCTCGACGCCCTGCTAAAGGAAAAGGATTGGTCCGGCCGCGACGATTGGTATTTCTCGCTCTTCGAAGACGAAACGCTGGGCGACCTGCGAGTGCAGGGCCGAAGTTATACCGGCTTGACGACCCTGATGTATTACTCGCCGCCGGGGAAATATGCCGACAAGATGATCGAGCTTGTCGCCAGCAAAAATCCGGCTGTCCGCGCCGCCGTCGTCCGCAATCTCTCCCTGATGATCGACGCAGGTCGGCCTGAGGTCGTCCGTGCCCTGCTTCCGTGGCTCGAAGATCCAAAATGGGCTCGTGATATCGACGGTACGCGCCTACGCGTAGTTCAGGCTTTGAAAGAAGTAAAGCTGCCGGAAAGCGTCTCCGGCCTGCTCGCCGTTCTCGATGAAAAAGTTTCGGCGCGTCAAATGGTTTTGCCAATGGCCGCGACGAACACGAACAGTGCCGGTAGCGCGGTCAATATTCCGTTGCCGCCCGATGCGGTCGTGAGCAGTAACATGATCACGAACTCAACTAGGGGTAGCGGTTTTCGAATGGCGGACACGTATCCGTATCGAAGCGCCGCGATCGAGGCTCTCGGCAAACAGGCCGATATTCGTGCGGCCGGAGCGTTGCGGCGCGTCTTTAACCAGATCGAAAGCTATCAGCGATACACGGTCATCGCCGCGATAATGAAATGCAACGGTTTCAGTATTCCGGAGCAGGTCGATGCTCTCGAATCTCGCGCTGCTGCATATCGGGAGTACCAGTCGGCGATGGAAGCGGCGATGAAAGAAGCGGCCCCCAAAGCTCCCGAACAGACGGCTGCGGTCGACGAGGACGGTGACCCCGTGGAGAACAGCGGGCTTGAGCGGACCATTGCGCTCCGTAATGTAGCGGCGAATGTCGCGGTCGGCCGTTCGGACCTTTACAGCGGGCGGCAGGACATGAAATCGCTGCTCGGCGACCGGTTGCTCTCGAACACGGATGAGGTAACAGACGAACTTGCAAGTGCTGTGATCACGCGTATCGGCGAACTGGAAAAGAGTGATCCTTCGCTTGCCGAGGTACTGCGGAGCGCAGTCAACAACTGGAAAAGTCGATTCATATATGCTTTCCTGCTGGGCGATCTGAAAGCCGGAAAGGCAAGTGCGGGCACCGTCATCAAGCTGCTTGCGAACCGAAAACAGCTTCGCGAGACGCAGGGATCAGATGTCTCCGACGTGCGAAACGGGGGACCAACAGCGGCCGGTTTTGCAGCATGCTTGGATGAATCTGATTCCGAATACGCCGAGATCCTCGCGGACCGGGACATTGAGGCGAAAAAGTCTATGCTCGCCTGCGGCCGCCTCATTCGGGCGCGCCTGCCGGTCGGTACGGTCGCTTCGCTGTTACAGAGCACCGACAAACAACTTTCACTCGCTGCCGAACGATATCTGGAAAGCGAAGATTCGCCCGAGGCGCGCCGCATCGTTCTTTCGCTCCATTCGAACGAAGCCAAAATTCTCGGCGCGACAGTCGCATTTGCCGGAAGCTCGAGTTCGATAGGTATGGTTGCGGCAATGGGGGATCTGTTTTCCAGTGTCGGCGATCAGCGAAACGCAGTGCCCTTCGGCGAGTACGGAGGCTTTTACTCAGAGACGAAGACGAACGACTGGGCCGACGGCGAAAAGCGTCTTCAGAAAGAGGTCATTGCGAATGTCGACCTGCTCGGCATCTACGCCTACGGTGACAGCTTCGTCCGTATCTATAAGGACAAAGCAGTTTTTAGTTGGGAAGAGGATACTTCGCGATACCACGAACGAGCCCTCGAACCGGGCGAGTTCGATGAGCTGAAATCATACCTGGCGCGTCACAACGTCGACGAGCTGCCGCCTTTTCTGTCTTGCGATGCGGGTGGAGCCTGCGAGTCTAAAGAACTCGTGATGCTTAGCAAATACGGCGGTCGCAGAGTCTACTTCCGGACGTCGAAACCATCCGAGTTTGCCGCCGGTCTTGACGCGATCATTGACGATCTCAAACAGCAAAAAGCTAGGTTGCATTACTGGCTGGAAAAAGACGTTCCGGGACTCGAGATAGTTCTGGCGGATGAAAACCTCGCCGCTCAGGCCATCTGGAAAAACGGCAGCGACTTTCGCGTGCTGATCGCGGACAAGGTACGAGAAAAGAATATCGAACGCGAGATCGATGCGGCCGCAGATCAGGATGACAGCGAAACGCCGGTCGAAGCCGGACCCGATAGTAAGATCTACGAGCTCCAGGAAAAGCGTAAATTCGACCACGTCTCGTGGCGGCAGTTGTCCGGCGGATCCTTGGGCGATATCGTTCCGCAGCCGGCGGACGCAGAATACATTCCGCTGAAGGACTCGATCGTGCCTGCCGGCGCCGAGGGTCAGTGGAAGGCTCGAACCGGTGCTGCCGAGATCCGCGGATCGGGCGAAGGTTTGTTCAAGATCGTAGCCGGCAAAGCCGTACAGATCGGCAAAGGCGGATACACGTCTCCCGTCGTTTCAACGAACGGAAAATGGGCCATCGCGGATAAGTCTGTCGGTGACGAATTGCCGAGTGGAATGGTTCGCGTGAATCTCATCACCGGGCGCGAGCTCAAGATCGCGGGCAAGGAAGCCGAATACGCCTCACCGATCGCATATGTCGCTTCAGTCGACCGCTTTCTGATCGGGGTGCAAAACGGGCGCGAAGAATACGACGATTCTTATTCGTCCGGCAGTGGCGAAGGAACCTATTACTGGTTAAACCCTGAAACAGGAGTCATTCAGCCGGCGACGGGCGACATGCGTCCGCTAGGCCAGCAGCATTGGCGCTCACTCCAGCCGGCGAGCGGAGCATTCGAATTTTGGGCAGCTATCCCGAATTATCTGAAGAACCAGACTGTCATCGGTATCTACAGCACGCGAACGTTCAAGATGACGCCGGTGCTCAAGCTCCCGAAGATACAGTTCAACAGCCAGGCGCTGTGGGTCGACGAGGCCGCGTCGAAGGCCTATTTCATTTATGATGGCCATCTGCTTGCCACGCCATTTAGACGATAGAACCGAGGCAAAAATCGCGGCTCATGATGCATCGAAGTACTTATGAAAACGAAGTTAAGGTTCTGTGCCTTTTTGGCCGTCACCGGAATCGGTATTTTTGCATTCGCGTCGAGCGGCAGCCGTTTTGGCGCCGTTTCGGCCGGCAATCTGGATAAGCCGTCGGCACGGGAGCTCTACGTTCAAAATTGCGCACGCTGTCACGGATCCGATGGCCGTTCGCAAAACGCGCTCGGCCGAAAGCTCGAAGCGAGTGACCTGGCCGGCGAAGAAGTTCAAGGTTTTAGCAGCGCTAAGATCACGCATGTGATCCGAAACGGCCGGCCCGACATGCCGGCGTTCGGCAAGAAGCTGAGCGCCCCGCAGATCGCCGCTCTCGCCGCGTATGTCAGGTCGCTGTAGGTTGCACGCCCGCACGCCGGAAGACTAGCAAGAATGCGAACGCGGTCTTTGGCCGGCTCGAGAATGTGCAGAAGGACGCTCACGAACTCGTGCTGTCCGCTCCGCGTCCGAAGGCAATTTCCGGGTCGGTGCGTACTCGATCGGGTATCTTCGCGACATCGTAAAAGACAAAGGCATCGACGTCTGCATCGGCGCAATGGCGACGGCTGAACACGAACTCGGCCGCGATCGCTCCGTTCTATGGCGGGACGACCCACGGCGGCTGGCAGTTGTTCATGCGATTCCGCCCGTCAAAACACGCGAACTGACATTCATTGCGAGCATCGTTATACTACAAGCGTTATGCCACCTTTTTTCGAAGTGATGATCGAGCGGAATTTTTCATCCGCCCACCAGCTGCGGGGATACAAAGGCAAATGCGAAAATCTGCACGGTCACAATTACAAGATCGAGATCTACGCCCGCGGTGCAGAACTCAACAACATCGGCCTGCTGATCGATTTCGGCGATCTGAAATCGGCCGCCGACGAGGTCGTTAAATATCTCGATCACCGCAATATCAACGAGCTGCCGCCTTTTGATGAAGAATTAAATCCGTCGGCTGAAAATCTTGCACGCTTCATCCTCGAATATCTCAACACTCGTGTCGCCGACGAACGTGTTCGCGTGCAAAAGGTTCGCTGCTTCGAAACGCCGACGAGCGTCGCGACATACGAAGTGGACGAGTGATCGGGACGATGGAAGTTAGAATTGCCAAGATGCAAGGCAGCAGGCGAAAGTCACAAGTAACCAGTAAGTAAAACGACCACACATCTGAAGCCCGCACAAGGCAAGAGCGTAGCCAAGTTTCTGGTTTTTTGATTTTTTGCAGAATTATTACGCTCGTAGCCCGCACCCCAGCCGCAATATGCCCCAACCAAAACGTTCGCGCTTTTTCTTCGGTTGGATCATCGTTGCGATCGCGACGTTTGCCCTTCTAATTAGCAATGGACTCTCGATCGGCGGCCTCCCGGTTTTTTATAAACCGATCCAGGAAGATCTCCTTCGCCTCGGGACGGTCAGCATCGAAACAAAAGACGCGGTTACCGGTTATGGAGCCGGACTGACGTTTCTGCTCGCCGGAATTTCGTCGTTCTTTTTTGGGTGGTTCATCAGACGCCTTGGCCTGCGCTGGCTGATGGCGGGCGGCTGCGTAGTCTTAGGCGGCGCGCTTGTGTTTTATTCGATCGCAAGTTCACCATCTGACATCTACATTTCGCATTCCGCACTTGGCCTGTCGCTCGGGCTCGTCGGCGTGACGATCCAGACGGTTCTGATCTCGAATTGGTTTCGCCGCAAACGCGGCACAGCGATGGGCATTCTGCTTGCGGGTACCAGCTTGGGCGGCGTGCTGGTGCCGCTGATCGCTACGCCGCTGATCGCAAGTTACGGATGGCGAACCGCGATGCAGCTGCTCAGTCTGACAGTATGGCTGCTGCTTTTGCCCGCGATACTTTTTCTCGTCCGGGACCGAGCATCGGATAGCGGATTGAATTTCGACGGCGAAGACGTGAGTGAAGCCCAGGCTGGCGAAGCGAAACAGCCGTTGACAGGTTTGACATTTACAGAGGCGCTTCGCTCGCCCATGTTCTGGATTGTCGCATTATGCGCCGTCCTTATCTTCTATCCGATCTTCACTATCAGCCAGCAGTTCATTCTATATCTGCAAAACACAGTCGGCCTGTCTCGCGAAACGGCAAGTTTTGCGCAGAGCGTGCTTTTCGCGATGTCGTTGTGCGGCAAATTTGTTTTTGGCTGGCTGTGCGATAAGTTCCCAACGCGCATCGTCATCATGGCGTGCTGCGGGCTGATGTTTTTGTCAACGGTCATGCTGCTCGGGTTTCTAACGCCGTCGACGATTTTCGTATTTCTTGTTCCTTTCGGCTTGGGGTATGGCGGCACCTTCGTGCTTGTTCAGCTGCTCGCTGTCGAGAGCTTCGGCCTTCGCGACATCGGTAAAATTCTCGGTGCTCTGACGATGATCGAAACCTTCGGAGGCTATCTCGGTTCGGTGATCACTGGGAAGCTCGCCGCTGCGAGCAAAGGGGACTACACGGTTGCCTTCTACGGCGTGACTATCGCTGCGGGACTCGCGTTTCTGTCGACGTTCGCAATCTACTTGGGCGGACGAAAACGCCAAGCCGGAGCGTTTAACGTTGGCAACGTCTGACGCAATTCTGCCGCCGAGATCTTTAAGGGTTTACGCGTTATGATCCAGCGAACGGTGTTCCGAAATTCCTACTGCGTTTTATTCCAATCTAATCATATAGGTTTCGGTTTTATAAAAGGTTTGTGTGGAGCTTTGCGGCCGTGTTCCGTCGCGCTCCAATAGTAAAGTACTTCGCAAATAAAGCAGAAAAAATCAACTCCTAAATGTTGCCTTCGACGATTTATTCTTATGCAGTGGTTAAGAAAGGCACAAAAAAACGGCCGCCTTTTACAGCAGCCGTTTTTGATCTTGATGGTCGGGGCGAGAGGATTCGAACCTCCGACCTCTCGGCCCCGAACCGAGCGCTCTACCAGACTGAGCCACGCCCCGACAGTCAATCACCGAGTGTAAATTACCCTGTGGGTTTAGTCAAACCGGCAACAGAAACTCGCGTCATGCGCGTCGCTTCATCGAGTTCCTTCACACGTCCCTTAAAGCCGATCTTCATGATCTCGACCCAATCCGGTTCGTAATTTGCCGCGCGGAACGCGTCAGTTATCTGCCGGTCTGTAAGCTGCATCAAGCGGTCGGCTAGCCATCTGCCTTGTTCGACAGTGATGTCGTTCATCAGGTCGCGGCTTTTGCCCTTAAAATCGAAATCTATATAGCCATTACGCTTAACCTTGCTGATAAAGCCGGCTTCGTTCCAGGTCGCCGGGTCATTGGACTTGCGGCCGAGCCTAAAAAGCACGGGCAGGTTGTTATTTCCCAGCTTGCCGAAAGTGGCACCGAGATCGCTGATGATGTATTGGTCCTCGACGGTTCCGTTGTTATGCACCTCGATGACCTTGTTCTGCAGATCGAGGAGATCATAATTGGTAAAAAACACCATCATGATTTTGAGACCCTGCAACTCATTACTTCCGATAAACGGATTATCGCGCCATTTCCACTCGTCCAGCCGCTTTACATCCTTGGGCCGCGCTTCGAGACGCACGTTCTCAAATCTTCCTATGCCCGGAATCGTTAGGTGAGGCACGAGATAGTTGATCTCCGTTTTATAGCCGAGACCGTATAGAATTCGTACAGCTGAGGTCTCGGGCTGGGCCTCGGTTCCGAGCTTAGCTATCCAAGTACGGCCGGAAGCATCCTTGATCTCATACTTCTTGTTGTGCCCGTTCGTGTGTTCCTTTACAAAAGTCACTTTCCTCAGGTCTGGCTTCATCTCCGCACCCCCCGGCCCGAGAAGCAGATCGCGCTCACCGTTGACCGGCTCCCAGAGCACAGCCCTCGCCCCCGGTTGGCCGGTCTTTTTTTGCGCCAGCCCGGAAATCGAGATCAGCGACAATATCATCATCAGCATCCCGAAATGCCGAAATCCCTTAGTCGTATTCATTGTTTTATGATTCTCCGTCAGTCGTCCATGATGACTGCAACCGACGTGCCAGAATGGGAATCGTGAATCGTGAATTGTGAATGGCGTGTCGTAAATTATTCCTGACGGGACAGCCGGAATTACCCCGACGTGCGTCAGGTCCGGTTTACCGACGGCTGCGCTACGTATCGGATTTTTGGTCTCGGCGGTGTTTGATGAATTCGATGACTGGCGGAAGCAATGAAATGGCGACAACGACGATCACGAGCGTTTCGATGTGATCTTCCAGACGAACGCCGAAGGCGCGTTCGATAACGCCGCCGAGGAAGTAGCCAGCGAAAACCATGCCGCATATCCAGAGTAGTCCGCCGAGCACACTGAACGGCAAGAACCGGGCGTACCGCATGCCAGTCGCCCCGACAACCAGCGGAGCGAACGTGCGAACGACCGGCACGAATCGAGCGAGCACCACAGTTTTCACTCCGTATTTTTCGAAGAAGGCTTTGGCCTTTTGGACGCGACTCGGTTTGAAGATCCACGACGATTCGCGATTGAAAAGCGTCTTTCCCATCGCACGTCCGGTCCAAAAACCGGTACTGTCGCCGATCACCGACCCGAGAAAGAACGAGAGCAAAACGAATGCGAGATTCAGCTTGCCCGCCGCCGCGAACAATCCTGACACTACCAGCAGGGAATCGCCGGGCAGAAAAAATCCGACCGCGAGCCCAGTCTCCGCGAACACAACAAACGCCAGCCCTAAATAAACATACCCGCCTAAAAACACGAGCATGTATTCGATCAGGAATTTTGGATTCAGAAAATCTTTAACTTGATGGAGAAGATCGATGAGTGATTCCATTCGAATAAAGTAAAAAGTAAAAGTGAGGTAAAAAGTAACCGGGACCGCCCAAATTATAGTTTCGGTGCCCTTTTTTCAACTTCTTCCATGTGATTTCGGGATTCCAGTCTTTAGCGTTTCTCATCACGAAAACCACGTAAAGTCGATAAGAAACACGAAGCAGAATCCGCAACCTATTCTATTTTGCCCGCCCATCCGTGTTTCCCAATTAGGGGCACGAACACGCACGAGCCGCAGTTTTCGCGATCATAGCCTGATGCCGTGCGGGTCACTCGCACGAGTGTTTGAGTTTTTTGGTCTTCCCCGACCGGAATGACGAGTCTGCCGCCGACCTCGAGTTGCTGGATCAGCGGTTCGGGAAGTGCCGGACCGCCGGCGGCAACGAGGATCGCATCGAACGGAGCGTAGACGCTCCAGCCATTCGTTCCGTCATCGCAGCGAAAGGAAACGTTGCGGTAGCCAAGTTGCGGCAGGCGCTGCTTTGATTCGACTGCGAGAGCGGCGAGCCGTTCGATCGAATAAACCTTACGTGCGAGCATTGAGAGAATTGCAGTTTGGTAACCCGAGCCGCCGCCGATCTCGAGCACACGTTCGCGACCCGTGAGCGCGAGCAGCTCTGACATTCGCGCGACAATGAAAGGCTGCGATATCGTTTGCCCGCCCGCGATCGGTAGCGCGTTGTCCTTGTACGCCTGAGAAGCGAGAGCCTCCGGCACGAATCGGTGACGCGGCGCGCGGTTCATTGCCTCGAGCACGCGCCGGTCAGCGATCTTGTATGTGTAGCGAAGGTTTTCGACCATTCGCCGCCTTGGAATTTCGTAAGCATCAACCATTTCTCTTCGGCAGAAGCCTGACCCTAAGGAAGGGCTATTCACTCACCTTTCGCACTGGCCCTCCCTTACGATCAGACTTTCGCCCTTCTATCTTTCCCAATTCTTCATCGCTTGGATCGCGTGGTAATGCGTGAGGTCGCTGCGCATCGGCGTGAGGGAAACGAATCCGGCGGCGATGGCTTCAAAATCAGTGCCTGCTCCGGGATGAAAACCGTCGCGTAGCTCGCCGATCCAATAATACGGCTTGCCGCGGGGATCGGTGTGTTCGCTGATCACGGGCCGGGCCGCTTTGAAGCCCTGGGACGTGACGCGAATTCCATTCGGTTCGCCTTTCGGGACATTTACGTTGAGCAGCGTACCGTCCGGAATGCTTTCCGCCAGCGCTTTCGCCGTAACCTCGGCAGCTACCTTCGCCGATTCGGTAAAGTCGTGGCTTCGCGTCGCGACCAGGCTGAACGCAATTCCCGGAACGCCGAGGATCGTCGATTCCATGGCGCCGGCGACCGTTCCCGAATACGTCGCGTCGTCGCCGAGATTGGCGCCGTGATTGATGCCGGAGACGCAGATGTTTGGACGGATGTCGTCCGACAAGATATGGTTGACCGCCAGCGTTACGCAGTCGGTCGGTGTACCGTCTACCGTCCAGTGATTGGCATCGATCTGACGAATGCGAAGTGGCCGCCCGAGCGTCAAACTATGCGACGCTCCGCTCTGCTCCGATGCTGGTGCAACGACGAAAACCTCGCCGAGATCGCACATCGCCGCTTCAAGCGCAATAATGCCTTCCGAGTGGTAGCCGTCGTCGTTTGTAATTAAGATCCGAGGTCTGTTCATAAATCGGCGGAAAGCCTAACCGTAAGAGGCTGGTTCCCGAATGATAAAGCCGAAAGGAGAACGGGAAGTGAAGAAGATCCTCGATCTTTAGCCTTTCCACTTTCGATCCGGCCCTCCCTGACCGTCGGGCTATGCTAAAAATCAAAAAAGGCGGAAAAGCGAAACGAATTTCACCTCTCCACCTTTTAGTTTTTCACCTTTCACTACCGTCCCGAGTTGAAACCACCCGGTCGGGGTGAGTTATTCATCGGCCTCTGCTGGCGAAAGCGTCTGCGGTTACGCTTTCGCGCATTCACCGATTTGAGCTTAGCTTTTTGTCCCGGCGGAATGAAGTGAGCGTGCTTTTTCAGGTCTTTAATTATTTCTTCGCTGATCACTTTTCGCTTAAAGCGACGCAGCGCGCTTTCGATCGATTCATTATTGTTTACGTTGATAAATGCCATTTTTGTTACTCACCTCCTTTCGGCTGAGATCGCCACGACTTCTGCGTGCGTTTTGCCTATCAGGGCAAACATTAATTAAACACCGTTTCGCCCCGAAGCGCAAGGCGAGCCGTTCCGGAAGAAGCGCGCCAACCGTTTCGCGACAAAAAAGGCCCCGCAAATAAATGCGAGGCCATTTGCACACAGCAAAGTGTGGAAGGTTAGGTTCTAGCTCAGATACTGCTGAACAAGCGGTTTGAGCCGCGAGAAATCGATCGGTTTTTGTAAGACATCCGTACAACCGGCATCGCGGGCGCGGCTGTCATAAAAATCGCCATATGCTGTAAGGGCGACGATCGGAAGATCGGCAAGTTCCTCGTGCTGACGTATCGCGCGGGTAGAATTCAGTCCGTCGAGCACCGGCATCGCCAAGTCCATTAATACAAGATCCGGACGCTCCCGAACCGCCTTCTCCACTGCCTCGTAACCGTCTTCCGCCTCGATAACCGAAAATCCGTTGTGCTCGAGCAGTATTCGCATTATCGTCCGTATTTCTTTTTGGTCTTCAGCTACCAGTACTTTTCTCGACATTACCAATACCTCCAGGGCGTCCGTTTGAACGCCGAATGTTCGTCAGTGCTTCAATTAACAGCAAATAACGTGCCGCAGCGGGACCCGCAATTCCTCTTGAACTGACGCTCTCGATAGTCTATTTTAAACAGACGCGAGCCGGGTCGGCTTGCGGGGGGAGACAAGGGATGGCAAAAAAAGTTCTGCTCGCCGAAGACTATGCGGACACCCGCCAGATGATGCGGTTCATGCTCGAGTCCTTCGGCTACGAAGTGGTGGAAGCCCGCGACGGCTACGAAGCCCTGCTCGCCGCCGAAAAGGATTGCCCTGATCTCGTCCTCATGGACATCGCGATGCCGATCATGAACGGTATCACCTCCGCGACGCTGATCCGTGCACTCGATAATTGCCGGGATATTCCCATCGTCGCCGTTACGGCGTTTTGCGATCAGTACGTCGAATCGTCATCCGATTTCGGATTCGATTATGTGATGGAAAAACCCGTCGATATCGACGAACTTCGCAAGGTCGTCGACGAGCACATGTCGGCAGCCACCGAAGTGTAAACCGACTATAAGAATCTTTTCCTTTCAGAGCCGCAAGTTGCAGCGACTTGTTGACCACTTCTGAATTCTGCCTTCTTATTCGTTCGCCATTACCTCAACCGGGTCGATCGTAGCTGCACGCCACGCCGGATAAAGTGCGCCGAAGAGACTTCCGCCGATCGCTATCGCTATCGCTGTAGCCAGCCAACCGGCGTTGAATTCAAACGCGAGCTCGAATACTCGGCTGATACCAAAGGATGCGACCGCGGAAACGACCAATCCCAATAGCACACCAAGCACGCCTATTAACAGTGCTTCGCCTTCGATCGCTCTGATAATAAATCCGCTTGACGCGCCCAGGGATTTTAGAATTCCGATCTCCTTCCGCCGTTCCGTTACCGTCGTGTACATCGAGAGCAGGACGAATATGGTACTGACGAATGCACCGAGCCCAACGAGAATGCGAAGAAATGTCTTGAGCGCGGGTATTCTTTCTTGGGCGTCGATTATCAGATCGCGTGTCAGATTTACCTTATTGCCCGGCAGCACCTCGTTGATGCGGGCGGCTACGGCGTCGGGGTCGTAGCCGTCTTTCAGCTTAACGAGAATGTACGAACACTTGTCGGTCTCGAGTGCGTCCTGCATAGCTTTCAAAGACATCTTGATGCGGGCACCTGATGGCGGAGAAAATACGCCGACGACGTTGTACTGTTTGCCGCCGAAAAGTTCGATTCTATCCCCGACCTTCAACTTATCATCACGCATCTGCCGTTTGTCTAGGATGACTTCGTCGTCTGCCGCCGGAGCTCGACCGTCGAGAAGCTGCATCTCGTTCATGCTGGCAAATGGAGCCCAATCGACGCCGTCGAGCTGCTGTATTCCCCAACGCCCTTTTGTGCTCGGCGTAATATACCTGATCACCGGCACGGTCGACTGCACGCCTTCGATCTCGAGAAGTTTCGCGGCGTAGGCAGTGCTCAGCGGTGTCGCGGCACTGGTTGTGTCCATCGCTCCGGGACGGGTGAATACGATCTCGGCCTTCCAATTCGCAGCCCGTCGAGCCATGTCGTTCGTCATGCCCCGAGCGAGGCCGGTGAACAGCAGAACGAGCACGACACCGAGAGCAACTCCGACAACGCTGATCAGCGTTCGAAACGGGCGGACCTTTAAGTTTGCGAAAACGAGTTCCAGCATTTAATGATCTTTACGGGAGAGCGGCGGATGAACAACTCCCCACAATAAAACTATGGTTATTCGCTTCCGTGTCCTCTATTCTTCCGAGCAAGAATTTCTTTTGCAAAATCGAAAGTTTTTGCGGCGTCGATATCCGTGAAAAGATCCTCACGACTCTTAAAATCTTCGTAGATCCTATCGTAAGTTGCGAACAGGTTATCGGTAGAGCGTTCGCGCGTATTTTCGCGAGCGGTCGTGATCGCAGCGGCGACCTTCGCATCACGTTTTACGGTATTCTCTATTACATCGCGAACGGCTTCGGCGAACGCCGCGCAATTAGGTTCGACGAGCCATGCATTTTCGTTCGTTGCATATGACAATATCCCGCCGCCATTCGGTGCGACCGTCGGAACGCCCGAGGCCATTGCTTCGAGCGGCGCAATGCCGAAAGGTTCCTTTGGATTTGGATGGACGAAAACGTCTGCGTTTGCGTAATAATCGGCGAGAAGCTGCTTTTCCAAATGGCCGAGCTGTATTATCCTTCCCGGTGTGGATTTTTCGCCTTCGTGCGTCAGCCATTCGCTTTGCGGCCCGGCACCTGCGATCAGCAAGCGGAAATCGTGTGACGGGTCTTTGGCGAGCTCCTTCATCAGCTCAACAAGCAGCTCGATATTCTTCTCCGGGGAAATTCGGCCGGCGTAAAGTAATAGAACCGCGTCGTCAGGAATTCCGGCTCGCTCGCGCATTTCTTTTTTGACAACGGCGGAACGCCGCTCAGGCGTAAACAAATTTGCATCGACACCTCGCGGAGCGACAAAAATTCGTTCGCGGTAATCTACACGCGGCGCGGCAAAGAAGCGCCAGCACCAATTGCGAAACGTCAACGAAGCCTGCGGATTCGTTTCACGCGAAAGCGAATCAATAAATTCTTGCGCCGTATAGGTCGAGTTTGCAATGTGATAATCGAAGCTCGGCATCGTGTAGTTGCCGATGATACGGCGGGCCGCCCACCTTCCGAACTTTCCTTCCGTCAGGAACGAGCCAATATTGTCGTCCATTCGCTCGCACGAAAAATGGACAAGTGCGGGCCGCCCTAGCTGTTGAAATCCTTTCTTTCGTACCATCGGGCCGATCAGGCTGAGCGTGTATTTGTCCGTTACCTCGACAAGGTCAGGCATTTCCGTGAGCAGGATCTTGCGGATTAGCGAATTCTGCATCATGTACTGCCACGGCATTATGATCCGATACCGCTTATCAAAAACGGGTGAGTATTTTGCCGGAACGTAATAGATTCTGGCGAACGGATTTACTTCTTCTACTGCTTCAACCGCGCCTGGAACGATCAGCCGAACGTAGCGTTTGTGACGTTCTGCTGCAGCCATTAAATTGTTGTACGATGTACTGATACCACCTGAATTCTTGTGGTAATAATTCGTTATGTGAACGGATTTTAACTTTGGTTCGGGCAACTTAGACTTGCCCGCGGGCGAGGCCGCGATTATGAACATAGAACGATAGTAATACTGTTAGAAGTAGAACGATGATGCCGTCGAAGCCCCAGTATTTGAGAAGCGTGTATGAACGCCCGCCGCTAAATGTCCAGAAAGCACGGTTCGTCACTGCCCAAAGCATGACTTCCGAGAAAAGTGCGAATCCGGCAAATGCGAGAGCAGCTGCCAAGTAGGCACCCTGACGCAGCATCGAGGCTATCTCATTCGGGATAAAGGCGACGAAGTCGAACACGACAAAAGGCAGTCGCGAAATGTCATGCAAAAGCGATTTGCTGTCTTCATCACCGACGATCATCACGTTTCGTCGCATTGCGAACAAAGTAAATAATGCGGAAATTATCGAAACTGTGATCGATCGGAGGATTGCTTCGTCCGTGTGATCCTGAGTCGACGTTGCGTAAGCGAAACTCGCCTGCAGAGCGAATTCGAAAAGGTGGCTAACAATCGGAAGTATAAGCAGTATCGCCAGCAGTGCCTTCCACGCTGGCTCGACCCTCCGGAAGGACTGGATCATCGTCCCGCCGATTCCGGCAAAAAGAAAACGGAAAATGAACTGCAGCGTCGCCGCACCGGCCGCAAGCTTAATGCTTTCGCGACCGATCAAATATGTCACGAAAAAGATCGGCGCCCGCAGGCATCCGCTAAGGACGGCGCCTTTGTAGTTCCAGGATCTTACAAACTGCTTAGGGTCGTTCCAGATGCGCCGTAGTGCATCGCTAAGCGTGTTTGACGGCACGATCAACTGTGCCTCTTCATAGGTGATGTCGTTCATCCTTAGACTGTCGGGGGGACCTCCCGTGGGCTCGCTCATTTGCGGAATTATTGCCCTGCGGCCTCGGCTCGCTTTTGATCCTCTTCGATCGCGACCGCTTCGTGATATGCGTCATACACACTTTCGAATACCGCGTCCCATGATCGCGACATTGCATTAGAGCGGGCAGCGCGTTTCATTCGATCCAGAATACCGCCGTCCTTCATCAAATGAATAGTATAACGCGTGAATTCGCTAAGGTCTTTTGCGATGAAGCCGGTTTCGCCGTGACGGACGATAAATTTTGGTCCGCCGATATCCGTAACGATCGCCGGAACACCGGATGCGTTAGCTTCCTGTGTGACGTTACCGAAGGCGTCGGTTTCTGAGGGGAAAACAAAAAGGTCCATGTTCGCATATGCAGCCGCGAGATCGTCGCCGTCGAGAAAGCCGGTGAATTCAGCGTTTTTCAAATTCTTTTCCAGGAAACCGAGCTCGGTCCCTTCGCCGACGATGAGGAATTTGAAGTTCTGCATTCCGGCGACCAGCAATTCTTTTTCAAGGTCGACGAGCATTCGGACGTTCTTCTCGGCTCGCAAGCGTCCAACGAAGCCGAGTCGAAAGACGCCGTCAGTTACGGTTCTTTTTTCGGGCGAGAATTTCTGGGCATCGACGCCGCGGCTCATCAGTCTTGACACGCGCCGGGTTCCTTTGCCGAGCTTGTCTATCAACTCTTGATTGGGCGATAAGACGACCTTCGGTATCTTGTAATAAAGAACCGCACCGTCCATTATTTTGCGCTCCGCAAATCCAGTCATTTTTGAAAGTAATGGATCAGGAAGAAATCTGAACATCTTCGCGAGCCTGCTGGCCGCAAATTCGTGGATATTCGTATGCCATGATCCGACAAGAGGCAATTGAAGCTTCCATCCGAGATATGCGCCGACGATGCTTATGTCGTTCAGGCCGGTGATATGCAAAACGTCCGGCTTGAATTTCAGAATCTCCCGAAGAACTTTGTTTGTGTGGCGTTGAAACAAAGGATCGTACGCGAGGTCTTCGTCGAGTTTGATCGAGACCGGCGAACGTTTCAGCGATAGATACGAAATGCTGCCTTCCTGCCACGCACGCGTCTGCTTGTCAGCGTGGACACACAAAAGCGGAAATTCATTCCGCTGCGCGTACTCGGTCAGCCGGCGGCAAGTCATGGCGGCGCCGTTTACCTCGAGATATGAATCCGGGAAAAACGCTGTGCGGATCGATCTGTTTAAAGGCATTCGAACCAAATAAAAACCAAAGAGGCGGTTTGCGGCCGCCTCGATCAAAATAAGTTGCTATCGTACTCAGGCAGCATCCGAGCTTAGGCTTCCGATAATGTCGTCGCGGTCAAGAACTTCGAAGACTGCTTCATCGACGTGATAAGGAACGCGGTCTGCCTTTTTTCGAGCCAGTCGGAATATCGGTCTCACCGCGGGACTTCCAAAAATGCCCAGGGTCCAGATCGCCCATCTAAGCCAGGTTGGTCCGCCGAAATCCCAATGGACTGATAGCGGCCGCACGCCATGGCCATCGCCGACGTCAAAATGGACGCGGTCGAACCAGCGCTGTCGCCCTTCAGGAAAATCCGGATAATTTTTTAATATCTCGGCAAAAGATTGCAGTTGGCGCGAATGAAGGGGCTGTTCGTACTCCGGCATCAGAACGACTTCGCTACGGCGTCCGACCCGGATCTCGTCAGCAAACTCTTCGAACGTTTCGGCATTCGTAAGGTTCAGAACCGTGTTCGGCTTACAACCATGACGATCGCCCCCGGTCGCGATCGGTATCCCAAGCGATTCCGCCATTTCGATCACGGCCTTATTTTCCGACCACGAACGAAAACCGTTGATCTCGAAAGCATGGATCCAACGTCCGTGCGTCCGCAGAAAACTCTTCAAAAGCCTGTCATGGCGCTCGCGTCCCACGATCTCGATGTCCCACAGCGGGTGATTCAGAATGACGAGCACCTGCGGTATCTCGTTCAGCATCGCGAACGTTTCCTGAAGTTTCGCGTCGCCGTGGTTTTCCTTGTTGAACGTGAATTCGAGGAGTGACCCCGTGAGTTCCGCGGCGCGGTTGGGCGGAAGGTTGTGCACGCCGACATGGAAAAATCCGTAATCGTAGGGAACTGTCCATTCAAGCGATATCGGTGGAGCAACACTCCCAATCTCGTTTACCTCACGCGACGAGTCGATACTGTCGTGGTCCGTAAGCGAGACGATCGCTTTCAGCCCGGACCTATTGATCTGGTCTTTTTCTATATCGTAAACGCCCTGAGGAGTGAGCGGCGGCGACCAGTGAGCGGTAGCAAAATCAATGCCTTTGCCCTCTTTCTTGACGTATTTGTCGCGTTCGCGCCGCCAGAATTGAGCAATGATCGGGAGTTTTTCGGCGTAGTGCGGAACGAAATCCAGCATTTCCTTCGAATGCTGTGTGTGACAATGCAGAGAAACGCCTGTCTTAGCCCGCGAACTAAGGTCTTCCGCTCCACGCAGTATGTGAAGCCGCGTATTTTTTAAGTCCATCACAATCTCCGAATTAAGCCCCGATCAAACCCTCTAAACTACCAGACCATAAAGCAGTTGTAAAAGTGTCTGATGCTGAAACGGTCGGGCTATGTTGGAATGAGTTTTCTGAGCCGGTAGTCCGAAAAAAGTCTATCATAGGTCGATTATCAACGCTGACGGGGTCGATTATCCACGCTGACGGTCATCGCGACCGTATGGAAGACAATACGTCTACCACAGATCGCCAATACGCTTTCGCGGCTCGATCGTGTAGAAATAGTTGTCATAAAGCTATTCCCTGTGGTGTTTCACTTACAGATACGGGAAGACCCGTCAGTTATTCTGATCTGGAGACGCACTTATGAGCTGGTTATATTCAATTGTTTTCGCAGGGCTTCTACTCTCAACCAACGGCACCGATCCGAGGCCGGCGGTTTCGAATTTCGCGGCCGAGAAATCGGCGGTGTTTCTTACCAAACAAGATGAAACGGAAAAATTCGAGCAGACATATCCGCTTTCAGCTAACGGCCGGATCAGCGTTTCAAATGTCAACGGCTCGATCGTCGTCGAAGCTTGGGACCGCGGGGAAGTTAAGCTTGAGGCGACCAAGATCGGCGACAGCAGGGAAACTCTTGCAGACGTTGATATAAAGGTTGACGCCCGTCCCGATTATTTGAGCGTCGAGGCTGATTACGGAAGTTGGAAACGTGACCGCGGCGGAGCGTGGAAAAACAATCGGCGGATCGAAGTCCAGTTTCACCTGATGGTTCCACGTAATGCGGTCCTTAACGAAGTACAAACCGTTAACGGTTCCGTGACGGTCTCCAATTTTACTAATTACACAAAGATCTCGGCCGTGAATGGTGATGTTTCGGCGACGAACCTTAGCGGAACTTCGGAGCTGTCTACGGTTAACGGGAAAGTGATAGCGGATTTTGATCGGCTCGATAATGCAGGCCGCATCGCGCTCAGCACGGTGAACGGCAGCGTCAGCCTGGTTATACCGTCCGATTCGAACGCGACGATCAAGGCGGATTCGTTGAACGGTGAGATCTCTAATGGCTTTGGACTTCCTGTGCGAAAGGGCAAATATATCGGACGCGACTTGCACGGCCGACTCGGTGACGGACGAATTCAGATCAAATTAAATAGTGTCAACGGGCCGCTCGAGATCAACCACCGAAGCGACGGCCGTCCGATCAGCCCTGCGACAAATCTTCTGCAGCAGGCCAAAGCCGGAGACGAAGACTGGGACGATGAAAATTCGGCAATGCCCAAAGTGGACAAGTTAAAGATCGAACGTGATGCCGCACGAGCCATGCGCGATTCCGACCGGGCGACGAAGGACGCAATGAAAGAAGCACAAAAGGAAATCGCGAATATTGCCCCTGCGATTGCGAAGATCGATCTTTCGAATATCAAAGTCGATATCGACCCCAGAAAAATACAGGATGAGATCCGCTCATCGGTGCTTCCGAGAGTCGCAGTCGCGATGGACGAGATCCGCTGGCAGGGCAACGCACCGACGATCCAAAAAAAAGGCAATACGTTCAAAGTAAAAAGCTCGCCGAAAGTAACTATTGACGCAAAAGGCTGCGCTGTCAGCATCAGTAGCTGGGACAAACAGGAGGTTCAATACGTACTGACTGAGTTTTCCGGAAGCCGTGACCACGCGCCGGTCACGGTCGAGGAGAGCGCCGGCGACTCGTCGGTAACTCTCCGCGTCCCAAATTTGCAACGATCGCATTCAGGGGCGTTTCCGGGCGTTGGCCAGTCGCGGGTTCACATCGATATCTTCGTTCCAAAAAAATCCAATATCAAAGTGATGACCGATGAGGAGATCCGCCTCGAAGGCGTGACCGGTGACATCGAACTTAATGGAGAAGACGAATCGATAAACGTGCGTGACGTCGAGGGCAGCCTGAAACTTCTTTCTGGAGATGCGGAGGTGCGCATCCTAGGATTTAATGGCGACATAGATTCCACGATCGGGGACGGCGAGCTTTTTCTCGAGGGTTCCTTTCGGAAGATCGCTTCAAAAGCTAAAGACGGCCATGTCACGTTGACGATTCCTGCCAACGCAAATATGACTATTGCCTCAAATATCGAAGTCGAGAGCGACGGCGTCGAGCTTAAAGAATCCGGCGACCATCTTTGGCAACTCGGTAGTGGCTCCCCGCGCTCTAACTTCCATTTTTCGGACGGGAGACTAACCGTCCGAAACTCGTCGCTCCTCTCAAATTACTAGTGTTTTTATGAAAAAGATTCGTGTTATGTGAAAAGTTTTGAAACATTCTGACTGAAATCGCGTTTTGGTCATTAATTACGGAACACAAATCCTCAATCCGTTCGTCGCATCTAAACTGAAGGTCGTGCCATGAAAAAGTTATATCCGCTGCTCTGCATTTCGTTGCTCGTCGTATCTTTTGCTTACGGGCAGGCGAGTAAAAAGACCCAGATCGCGGCGTTAAAAAGTAACAAGATAGAAACGAAGGCATCGCCGATCACAAACGACGAGGTGGGAACGGTCAAGATGGCGGGCATCGAACTGCCGCCGGAAAAATCACACGCTGTAACCGTGCCGAAATTTGCTGCCGCCATCGTTATCGACGGCCGGCCGGATGAAGCCGCCTGGAAAGACGCGGCCGTTTTCAAGGATTTCTATCAAACCAGCCCGGGCGACAATATTCCTGCGTCGAAACCCACTGAAGTTCTGGTAATGTACGACGAGAAAAATCTCTACGTCGCTTTCAAATGCTGGGACGAAAAGGACAAGATTCGGGCGACCGTTGCGAAACGTGACGAGGTTTTCGGCGAAGACAACGTCCGGATGTGGCTCGATACTTACAATGACCGCCGCCGCGCGTACGTTCTCGGTTTCAACCCGCTCGGTGTTCAGCAGGACGGCATTTACACGGAAGGAAAGGGCGCCGATTTTTCCGTCGATATCGTAATGGAGTCGAAGGGCGTAATCGAAGACTGGGGCTGGTCGGTTGAAGTAAAGATTCCGTTTAAATCGCTTCGCTACGCTGCTGGAAAAGGAAAATTCTGGGGATTTAATGTTGCCCGAAATATCGACCGTCTTAACGATGAATTCGACCAATGGTTGCCGGACGATCGGAATATTTCTGGCTTTCTGATCAAACACGGACGCATTACCGGCCTCGACGGGATCAAGTACGAACGTACCCTTGAGATCGCGCCCAGCATAACCGTTTCCGAAAGCGGAATTCGAAAGCGAACTCTTTCCAACTCGAGGTTTTCTCAATTCGGACGGTTCGATCCGATCTTCAATCCGATCGGTCTTCAAGATCCGGGCAGGTTTGTGAACGACCCGATAAAAGAAGATCTCAGTGTCAATCTCAAATACACTCTTTCGCCGAACGTAACCCTCGACGCGGCGTTCAATCCGGATTTTGCGGAGATCGAGGCCGACGCCCCGGTCGTGTCCGCCAATCAGCGTTTTCCAATATTCTTCAGCGAAAAGCGGCCCTTTTTTCTCGAAGGAAAAGAGATCTTTGAGACGCCGCTACAGCCTTTTTATTCACGGACGATCGTCGATCCGGATTTCGCGGCAAAGCTGACCGGAAAGATCGGGCGCAACTCGTTCGGCTTTCTCGCTGCCTCGGACAATGCACCCGGAAATTACTCGGAAGACGAGCGTGGCGAACTGTTATCATGCGAGCGAGCACGACAGTTCGATACGGCCCAGGGACGACCTCCGCGTCGGTGCGGCATCGAAGAATTTCTCGACAAGAACGCACTTTTTGGCGTTGCACGCGTGAAGCGCGACTTCGGAAAGGAAAACAACATCGGCTTTTTTGCGACGGCGCGCGTATTTCCAAAAAATCGTAACTTCACCGGCGGCTTCGACGGGACGTTCAAGCTCGATCCGAAGACGGTGATGACATTTCAGGCCCTCGCCACTCATTCGCGGAAATTCTTTTATGACCCGGATAACAACCGAGCTGATTACCGCACCGGAAACGGATTTGGATACTACTGGAGCCTGGATCACACGACCGATCTACGCGGGTGGTTCGCGGAAGCTTCGGGCCGAACGCGGGACTATCGAGCGGACGCGGGATTTACTAAACGTACAGATTCGAACAAATTCTTCTTCGCAAACCGATTCAGTACCAAATCGCGTCCGAAGGCTTTGATAATCCGGGCCAATTTCAGTCAGTTCGCACGCTATGGCCTCGATTGGAACGGTCGAATGCAGCAGGCTCTGATTGGCGGCAATGTCAACGTTTCGCTTCAGAATAACCTTTTCATTCACGGCGAAGCCGGACTCCAATGGGAAAAGATCTACGAGAATGAGTTCGGCCCGCGTCGCAACGCGGATCAAGCCGGAGCCTTCGTCGGTGCACCTTCGCGATCCGCACGACAGCCGTATTTCAGCATCAATTTCAACAAAACGGTAAGCAAGCAGCTCTCGCTTTACGGTTTTGTGGGCTCGATCTTCAATTCTTTTGACTACGATTTCGGCGCCGGCCCGCGATTCCCGCGTTCGAGCGCCGCGTTCCAGCAGTACCTCAACAGTCCTGAATACGCGGAATATATTCGCCTGCTATATCTGTTCCAAGCCAATCCGAATACGGCAAACTACCCTGATCTTCCGTCAGCGCCGAGCCTGGATCCCGGCCAGGGTTATCAGTTTGATTTGAACGTCGGCGGCGAATACAAGCCGATCGATCCGTTGCGCATCTCACTCGACTACACAAAAAGCAGCCTCAAGCGGCACGATACGGGCCGAACGGCATACGACACGAATATCTTCACGCTGCGTTCGACGTATCAGTTTACGCGTTTTACGTTCGTCCGTGCCCGCTGGGATTACGACACGCTTAACGCGAATGCGAGCGGCCAGTTTCTCTTCGGATGGAACCCCAATCCGGGAACGGCTTTCTACGTCGGGTACAACGACAATTTCAATTACAACGGTTTTAGCCCGCTGACCGGGCAGTTCGAGCCGCGGTTCGAGCGAAACAGTCGAACGTTTTTCATCCGAGCCTCTTATCTCTTTAGAAAAAGTTTCTAGCGTTGTTCATCCCCTAGGTACGACCTAATGGCAGCGGGGACTTCTGGCCCGCTGCTTTTTTACGCCGGGAAATCTTAAGCACTTTTCGGTGACCTGTGGAAAATACTTCTTGTAGACGCTTAAGCAGTAGTGTATAACTCATAGCGGACAAATCATTTCTTGTTCTACAAATCACCTAATTTAAAGGAGTCAAAAATGAAGCTAACACGAGGTTTAGTCAGTTTAGCCCTTATATTTTCGATCGGCCTGATATCACTCCTCACTTTTCCGATGAACACCGCAAGTGCTCAGGATTCGAATGCCGCTCTTCAGCGCGGCTATCGAACCGGATATTCAGATGGATATATGGCGGGTTACCGCGATCTGCTTGATAGTGCCGAGAAGAATTTTTCCCGCCACGATGATTATGCAAGGGCCGATCGTGCCTTCAACAAGGAATACGGCATGATCGAAGACTATCGTGACGGCTACCAGCAAGGATTCGAATCCGGCTACGACCGAGGTTATACAAAGAGCGCGTTCGAGGCCGCGATCCCGAACAATTTGACGATTCGCGGGAATGCCCCGCGTGACACTCCTGTCGCGAGTGCTCCGGTTTCGGTTCCGACAGCCGCTGCCCCCGCTGCCGAAGCAACTGTCAACGAAACGCCGCAGGCGGTTGCCGCATCGCCGGCCGCAGAAGTACCTGCCGCAGCGGGCCAGGCTTCCGACAGCGACGCACCGCAAGTATCCGCGGTTCAGCAAGCCACTGATCCTCGGCCAATGAATGACGACGTGATCACGTTGCCGCGCGATACCGAGCTCATAATCGAGCTTCAGGACGAACTCGGAACCGACCGTGCCCGCGCGGGCGACAAATTTACGGCGAAGGTGGTTTCGCCGGCGGAAGTTAGCGGCGCGATGATAGAAGGCCGAGTCGAAAGAGTCCAGCGGCCGGGCCGCATCCAGAGACGTTCGGAAATGCTGCTTTCATTCGACCGGATCGTCGTTTCCGAGAATCGCTGGAGCAATTTTAATGCGATATTGACCGAGGTTCTGCCTGTGAAAGGCGATAATGTCCGGCGCGTCGATACCGAAGGCGCCGCGATCGGCAAAAGCTCAGTAAAGGAAGACAGCATCAAGGTCGGTGTCGCCACTGGAGCAGGCGCGGGTATCGGTGCGATCACGGCGGGTCCGGTTGGTGCAGCAGTGGGCGCCGGCGTTGGCGCAGCTGTCGGCGTCGGTTCCGCAGTGGTCGATCATGGCAAAAATATCAAACTCAACCGCAGCCAGCAGCTTCGTATTCGCTCTTCGTACTTAACGCAGATCCGGTAAAAGGACGTATTCTTCGTAAATGGGGCCCGCTGATCGGTTCGGATCGGCGGGCCTTTTATTTCGTTAAGTCCGATTTTTGCGGCAGCGATTTGCAAAGATATATCGGGCACCCGCTTGTTTCTCTATCCTCGGTTAGATAAAATTGGATCGGTAGGCAGACTTACGTTATTACGGGACCAAAACAATGAGTACAGCAACAGAATCGGGCGCCGCTTCAGCAGGGTTACGCGGTGTGGTAGCAGCGCAGAGCGCGATCGGCGACGTCAATGGTGAAGAAGGTATTCTGATCTATCAGGGCTATAACATTCACGATCTGGCTGAGAATTCGACGTTTGAAGAGGTCATATTTCTGTTATGGAACGGTCGTTTGCCGAAATCGAACGAGCTTTCCGAATTCGAGACGAAGCTGCGAGCCAACTACCAGGCACCGGCCGAAGTTATCGAGATGATAAAGCGATTTCCGAAGGACGCCGATCCGATGGATGTTCTGCGTACATCGGTCTCCGCGCTCGATTTCTACGATAAGGAAGGCCACGGGACCGACCGCGAACCTGCGATGAAGGCTGCGATAAAGATCACCGGCCAGATCGGCATGCTGGCCGCGGCGTGGGACCGCATTCGCAACGGCAAAGAAGTAGTCGCCCCGGATACGAATCTCGGCATTGCCGAGAATTTCCTGTACATGCTTCGCGGTGAAAAGCCCGACGCGGACGAAGCGAAGATGTTCGACATTGCGCTTATCCTTCACGCCGATCATGAATTGAACGCATCGACATTCACGACCCGTGTCGTCGCCGGAACGCTGGCTGATATGTACGGAGCCGTAACTGCCGGCATTGCGGCTCTTGCGGGCCCGCTGCACGGCGGTGCTAATACGAACGTAATGAAGATGCTGATCGAGATCGACGACCCGGCAAAGATCGATTCGTGGCTCGAAAAAGCACTCGACGAAAAACGCAAGATCATGGGCATCGGGCACGCTGTTTACAAAACGGAAGACCCGCGCGCTACTTGGCTGCGCAAATTCTCGAAGCAGATGGCTGAGAAAAAGGGCGAGATGAAGTGGTACGAAATGTCGCAGAAGATCGAGAAATTCATGCTCGAGAAAAAGGGAATGTTCCCGAACGTCGATTTCTATTCGGCATCGACCTATTACCTGATGGGCATCCCGCTCGATATCTACACGCCGATCTTTGCCATCAGCCGCATTTCCGGCTGGGCCGGCCACATTCTCGAGCAATACGGCAACAACAAACTGATCCGCCCGCGTGCGGAATACATAGGCCTTCGCGATCAGAAATACGTCCCGATCGGCGACCGTTAAATATTTGAATTTAAGGTGATTTGAGAGGCCTCGGGTTTCCGGGGCCTATCTTATTTCGAAGTGGCGGGCGAGCGGAATGCGCCGCTGATGAATGCATTGAGGCCGGCGACGTGACTGCGGTCGCGGGTGATCAGCGAACGCGGCTGCGAGGCTGCGTCGTCGATGACTACGAGCCGCGGCTCGCGTTTCGAGACTGCTTCAACGTAACGGCCGCCGACCAGCTTGATAACGCTGTGCGTTTCCTTTTCGAGGACGCTCACGCCGTCGATCGTGCGTTTTGTTATCCGCTCATCGTCATTGTCATATCTTCGATCTTCACGTTCGATCATCGCTGCTTCCTCCTTTGCGGCCTTATTGGCCGGACTCGAAGATAGATATCGCAAACGATGTGCCAATCGCGGTAAAGCGTTTTGAATGTGTGGTTTGAGCAAAAACCGGTGGGCGCGACCGTACGCTGCGAATACGCTTTGAGTATAAGGTTTACTCAATACGTGAGCTCGGTGTTTAACACCACTTACCTGCTATGAGCGAACAAGATCAAAACCCGGTTTCCGCGATCATCGACGCACCAGCCGTTAGCCGCCGCCCACCGCAGCTTCCGCAGCGCAGCACCGCCAGCCGCCCAAGGATCACTCACGCGCAGCCTAATAAACGTCGCCCCGAAACGTGTTTCCCAACGCAGCACCGACCAACGTGCGGCACCGCCGAAAAAGCCACCCGTAAAAACACCAAAATCGACCAAAAACGCGCACTTTCCGATCAGCCGGCGCCGTAATTTGCGTTAAACAAGCCGCTCCCACGTCAACAGGGAATTCCACAACCGCTCCCGCGCCCGTCACCGCCCCTGCGGTGACAGGAGCGGCCGGATACGCCGATGCGAACTGCGGTCGCCGGATCAAGTGCACAAGCCCGCGCGTCAGCGAGGGCGATTGCGCTACGTTGAATGTTCCGCTCTTTCTCACGGTCGCACCAAAGCCGCAAGAAAATCTTAATATCGCAGGTCTGACCCTAAGTTTTCGTGACCCATAAGTTTTCGCCAAGTTTTCGATTCGGTCTCCCGAACGCCCGCGTGCTTATTTTTTGAGGAAGCCGTGTTCGTAAACTTTCGGTGCGATCTTGGCGGCGAGTAAGTTTAGTTTTTGCCGCAGGTTGGCGATGAGTTCGGTGTAATGAGCGTCCGTACTCCTGGCGTTCATTCGTCCCTTGTCGTTGCGGCCTTGAAAATGTTCACGAATGTCGTAGAGGCTTGCGTTAACGTTTATGTTTTCCTGCGAATGATAGTACTTCACTTCGGAGCTGTTTTGTTGATTTTAGAAGACGTTGAGTGATCACACCCAGCGAACTATAAAAATTATCTATTGAAGAAGAGGCCTTACCATTTCTTCGCAAGCCGCCGAGTATTGAAGTTGTCCAGCTTCTGAAAACCAACACACACCTATGTCTCGATCTGTACACAAATAATCTTGAAGCCAAGTTATGTCTGTTGGTTCGGCTGGATAAACTAAGCAAAGTTTCACGTCATATCCGATTTCGTCCTGATATCGAAAGCGGTATTCATAAAGTTGGCTCAAGCCTTTTCTTGTCTGACTGAGAAGATTTTCGGGGGTGACACTCTTAACCTCAAAAATAAACGAACCGTCTTGTGGTATTCGGGCAAATGCGTCGATATGTTCATTTTCCAGAGGCAATGCCCCCAATCCACGTAAATATTCATCCAACTTTTGCAGAACTAACTTGTGTGTAAGATTGCTTCTTTGCCTTTTGATGCGCGTTACTTCAGGATCAGCGAATTCTGCACGTCGTCCCGTTCGCGTACTTGGGACGAAAACTTCACTACGTTGGCGAAGTGGATATGTCAGCGGTAATTGCGGACCGGCACCAATCTCTATCGGCGGTTCATTTCGAAGAAGTGGCTCATCAGAAT